>NZ_CP061291.1:1200000-1886000 GCF_018687455.1 Polynucleobacter sp. TSB-Sco08W16 | reverse complement strand
ATTTTTGGAGGATCCATTGTAGCTATCCTGGAAAGTTATCCACAAGGTAAAAAATCGTGGAAAACCTGTGGATAACTTGTGAATAAAGAAAAAAAGTCCTTATAAATTAGTGTTTTAGTAAAAATTTACTCAAAAATAGAGAAAAACACCTAGATATTCGTAGGGATGGATTGACCTTTTGCTCCGCAACAAGGAAAATACTTGGTTTTGCAGGGATCTATCATGAAAAGAACGTATCAACCATCAGTAACACGTCGCAAGCGCACACACGGCTTCCGTATTCGTATGAAAACCAAAAGTGGACGCGCTGTATTAAATGCACGTCGCGCCAAAGGCCGCAAACGCTTGGCTGTTTAATTTAGCTGTTGAATAGCGCAAGGATTTCTGAGTTACTAAAAACGCGCCCCAACACAAACTTGTCTTGGGGTATGTATCTCGTCGGTGCCCCACAGGGTGCAAAGCCGGACTTGGGTATCGCTGTTGCTAAGAAACTGGTTAAGCGTGCAGTAGATCGAAATCGCCTAAAGCGAATGATCCGAGAGTTGGTTTGGTCTGCGCAATCAACAACATTAAACAAAGATGTTGTTGTCAAGCTTAAGAAGCCTATCGGTCGTCAAACTCGCGGCAGACTTAGGAAGAAAGAAAAAGAACTCTTGCGCTCTCAAGTGGTGGAGCTTTTATAAGGTGCGCACTTTAAATCGCGCAGCGGTGAAGTTGGTCCGTGTGTATCAACTTTTACTCAGTCCTTATGTGGGCATGCAATGTAAATATGTGCCCACCTGTTCGCAATATGCTTGTGACTGCTTTAATCACTATGGATTTTTCAAGAGTCTTGGTCTGACAGCTTGGCGGATTGCACGCTGTAACCCCTTGTCACACGGCGGTTATGATCCTGCGGTAAAACAAACATCTCATTAATTTAAGTGAATACAAATGGACTTTAAAAAAACAATTCTTTGGGCTGTGTTTTCACTGTCAGGCCTAATGCTTTACAACAATTGGCAAGTTCATGAGGGCAAGCCTTCAATGTTTGGGGGCGCCTCCAATGTAGCCGCTACAGCAACAGATAAAGCTGGCACACCAAAATTAGATATGCCGGCTGCCATCTCTGGCGTGTCGGCCACGCCTCAGGCACCCAATGCCAAAACAATAGCCACAGAGAGCGCAGAAAAATTTACTCTCGAAAATGACCTCCTCTCTCTAGAGGTGAGTGCTGCAGGAGCAAATGTGGTTGATGCGAAGTTGTTGAAAGAGCTCACTGCCGATCAAAAACCCGTAGAGATTTTTAGACACACATCTACACATACTTATGTAGCACGCTCTGGTTTGGTTGCGGTTGGCAGTGCTGAGCTACCAAATCACACCAGCACATTCAAGTTAGAACGTTCTGGCAAAGACGGATCTGGCCGACCATTTTTAGTGCTCTCTAGTGAGCGCAATGGCGTGAAGTTAGAAAAAACATTTCTTTTAAATCCAGGCAGCTACGACGTTTACGTTGGACACCGAGTTACACAGGTTGCGGCTAATGGCGCGCCCTTAATTCTCTATACAGAAATTGTGCGAGATGGCTCTGAGGAGCCAAAAATCGGACCATTTGGTGGCGCATTTTCTGCCAGCACCTTTACTGGACCAGCGATTTATACCGATGGCGACAAGTTTAAAAAAGTCCCCTTTTCTGATATTGAGAAAAACAAATTTACTCCGCCAGCACAAATTGCCGCTGGTCAGCCTGGCTGGGTTGCTATGGTTCAGCACTACTTTGCGAGCGCATGGATTCCAGACACCAAGTTAGCCCGAGATATTTACTCAGGAAAATTGGATAACGGCCTATTTCGTGTTGGTATGCAAACCCAGTTGGGTGTAATAGCAACCGGGAGCACGGTTACCGCCAATGCGCAGCTTTTTGTCGGCCCACAAGAAGAGCGAATGCTGGAAACGATTGCACCAGGACTTGAACTTTTAAAGGACTACGGCTACCTGACGATCTTGGCTAAGCCAATTTTTTGGTTGTTAGAGCATATTCACAATATTGTTGGTAACTGGGGTTGGTCAATCATCCTGTTAACTATTTTGATCAAATTAGTATTCTTCCCGCTTTCAGCCGCAAGCTATAAATCCATGGCACGCATGAAAGAAGTGCAGCCACGTTTGATGGCCATGAAGGAGCAATTTAAGGGTGATCCACAAAAGCTTAACCAAGCAATGATGGAGATGTACCGCAAGGAAAAAATTAATCCCTTGGGCGGCTGTTTACCAGTTGTGATTCAGATCCCCGTGTTTATTTCTTTGTACTGGGTGCTCTTGTCATCAGTAGAGATGCGTGGCGCACCTTGGATTCTATGGGTTCATGATTTATCAATCCCAGACCCTTATTACATTTTGCCGATCATCATGGCGGTGTCGATGTTTGTGCAAACCAAACTTAATCCAACGCCACCTGATCCGGTGCAGGCTAAGGTAATGATGTACATGCCGATTGTGTTTTCGATCATGTTCTTCTTCTTCCCGGCCGGCTTGGTTTTGTATTGGGTAACTAACAACCTTCTATCGATTGCACAGCAGTGGCAAATCAATCGTTTGTTTGGAAAAAAGCCTGCTAAATAAGTAATGGCCTAAAGATTTAATGGAAAACGCACAGCAATGATGACGAGAAAGTTACCCATCATTGCTGTAGCAACCGCTCCCGGCAAGGCTGGGGTTGGTGTTGTTCGCATCAGCGGACAAAATTTATCTTCAATGACCCAGGCTCTTTTTCAAAAAGAGCTTCTTCCGCGGCAAGCAACTTTGCTAAGTTTGCGGGATGCTGGCGGGCAATTAATTGATCAGCTTGTTGCAATTTATTTTGCTGCTCCAGCATCTTTTACTGGGGAAGATGTTTTAGAGCTGCAGTGTCATGGCGGCCCGCAGTTACTTGAGTTAGTTATCAAGCGCTGTCTTGAGCTAGGCAAAGATGATGGTTTGGTAATTGCCGAGCCAGGTGAATTTACTTTACGCGCTTATCTAAACAACAAGGTAGATCTGGCCCAAGCTGAAGCTATTGCAGATTTGATTGATGCTCAAAGTGAGGCTGCTGTTCGAGGCGCGGCAAGATCTTTACAGGGCGTGTTTTCAGACGATATCAACGCCCTGGTTGAAGAAATTACGCAACTGAGAATTTTGGTGGAATCAACACTGGACTTTCCAGAAGAAGAAATTGAATTTCTAGAAAATGCGCAAGCACGCGAACGCCTGGGGGCTGTTAAAACTAAACTGCAAGCCTTAAGAGATGGTGCCAAGCAGGGGAAGATTTTGCGCGATGGCATTCAACTTGTTTTAGTTGGCGCCCCCAATGTTGGAAAGAGCTCTTTATTAAATAGGTTGGCCGGCGAAGAGGTTGCGATTGTTACCCCAATAGCGGGAACCACCCGAGATCGAGTGAAGGAAAGCATTCAGATTGAGGGTGTGCCAATGCACATCATTGATACTGCTGGCCTGAGGCAAACCGCTGACGAGGTCGAGGCAAAAGGAATTGAGCGTACTTGGGACGCAATTCGCTTGGCAGACTTGGTGGTTTTCTTGACGGCCGCCGATGCCCAGAGCGAGACAAGCGAGTTAAAGGTGCAAATTATGGAGGCTCTACCCTCTAAGTGCCCCATATTGGAGGTGCTTAACAAATCAGATCTTTTGTCCAAGGAACTCCTTGTCAATCCTGAGGCAATTCTCATTTCAGCCAAAAAAGGCGATGGAATCGATCTTTTAAAGCACAAAATCCTTGAAACGGTTGGGTGGAATGGGCCCCAGGAGGGCGCAATCGTAGCCCGCAGGCGGCATCTTGACTGTATTGAGCGTGCTGCTGAACATATTGAAAAATCTGAACAATTCGCTGCAAATGGCAACAATTCGCTTGAATTGTTCGCAGAAGAGCTCTTTTTAGCCCAAAATCACCTTGGGCAGATTACCGGAAAGCTGCTTCCAGATGATCTTTTGGGAAAAATCTTTAGCCAATTCTGTATTGGGAAGTAAGCCTTTAATAAGAGCTGAACCCCGATCTAGGTCAATACGTCAAATATGACCAAAATGTTAAAATCACTGGATTAAAAAATTCAATTTTCATAGGGAAACATATGACTTCAACCACCAGCGGCCAAATCAATGTGAATGCGCCAGCGTACGTAAAAAACCAGGGCCTGATTAAGTGGGTTGCAGAAGTTGCTGCACTTACGAAGCCAGATGCCATTCGTTGGTGTGATGGCTCTCAAGCTGAGTACGATGAGTTGTGTGAGTTGTTGGTTAGCGCTGGTGTATTTAAGCGCCTGAATCCAGCCAAGCGCAAAAATTCATTTTTAGCCCTTTCTGATCCAGAAGATGTGGCGCGCGTTGAAGATCGCACATTTATTTGTTCAGCAAAAAAAGAAGATGCTGGTCCAACCAATAATTGGATAGAGCCAAGCGAAATGCGCGCAACTTTGAATCCTTTGTTCGATGGTTGCATGCGCGGTAGAACCATGTATGTAGTGCCATTCTCAATGGGCCCAATTGGCTCACCAATCGCACACATTGGTGTTGAGTTATCGGACAGCCCTTATGTTGCTATCAATATGCGCTTGATGACCCGTATGGGCAAAGCGGTGATTGATCAGCTAGGCACTGATGGCGAATTCGTTCCTTGTATTCATACTGTAGGTAAGCCATTGGCTGCCGGTGAAAAAGACGTGGCATGGCCTAACAATAAGACCAAGTATATTGTTCATTACCCAGAGACTCGTGAGATTTGGTCATTTGGATCTGGCTATGGCGGTAATGCGTTGTTGGGCAAAAAATGTTTTGCATTACGTATCGCATCGAATATGGGTCGCGATCAAGGTTGGCTCGCAGAGCACATGTTGATTCTTGGTGTGACATCGCCAGAAGGCAAGAAGTATCACATTGCCGCAGCATTCCCATCTGCTTGTGGAAAAACGAACTTCTCCATGATGATTCCTCCAAAAGGATTTGATGGTTGGAAAGTAACCACCATTGGTGATGACATTGCCTGGATCAAGCCGCGCAAAGACCCTGTGACTGGTAAGACACGCCTATTCGCAATTAATCCAGAGTCTGGCTACTTCGGCGTTGCTCCTGGTACAAACCGTCAAACTAATCAAAACTGTATTGATTCATTAAATCAAGATGTGATCTTTACCAACGTTGGTTTGACTGATGATGGTGATGTTTGGTGGGAAGGTTTAACAGAAACACCACCTGCACATTTAATCGATTGGCAAGGTAAAGACTGGACTCCAGCCGATGGTGCTGCAGGTCGTAAAGCCGCGCATCCTAACTCACGCTTCACGGTTGCCGCAACGAATAACCCTGCAGTTGATCCAAAATGGGATGATCCAGAGGGCGTTCCAATTGACGCATTCTTATTCGGTGGACGTCGCTCGAACACTGTTCCTTTGGTAAGCGAAGCTCGTGATTGGGTTGAGGGCGTATACATGGCTGCTACCCTGGGCTCAGAAACTACTGCTGCGATTACTGGTCAAATCGGCGTTGTTCGTCGTGATCCGTTTGCAATGATTGCGTTTGCCGGCTACAACATGAGCGACTACTTCCAGCATTGGCTCAATATTGGTAAGAAGCTTGAGGCTGAAGGCGCCGTGTTGCCGAAAATCTATTGTGTGAACTGGTTCCGCAAAGATGAGAATGGCAAGTTTGTTTGGCCAGGCTTCGGTGAGAACATGCGCGTTCTCTCATGGATTTTGAATCGTGCCGAAGGAACAGCAAGTGGCAAAGAAACTCCATTTGGCATTTGCCCAGAGCACACTGACATGCACTGGGGCGGGCTTGATTACTCTGCTGAAAAGTTTGCCAAAGCCATCCATGTAGCTGTTGATGACTGGAAAAACGAGTTGAAGCTGCATACAGAATTGTTTGATCACCTTGGCGATCGTTTGCCTAAAGAGTTGAAAGAGACTCGAGCCAAGATCGAACAACGCTTGAATGCATAAGCTGTAAATTCATTAGCAGTAATTTAAGCTCTACCAAGACTTTATTAATGACCAAACCCCAACACCATGAAATCGTGGTGATTGGGGCGGGCATTTGCGGCGCAACCATTACAAATGAGTTGCTCGAGCGCAGCAAGTCAGTCTGCGTTATCGATGCCGCAAGCTCTCCCGCGACTGCTTGCTCAAGTCACGCTTATGCCATCGCACATCCACATATTGGCAAAGGCTCTCCTCGCTTATTGCGTTTAACGCGCTTAGCGTTTTTATTGGCCGAGGCCAGATGGAACAAGGCCTGGCGGGCGCATGGTATTTTTCAGCCCACCAAAAAAGACAGAGAATTTAACCGGGAAGAAATCGCCGCATATCTACACTCTTTAGGCTTAAAAGAAGATATTGCTATTCCGCTTGATGCAAAAGAGGCAGAGAAAATCTGCGGCATTTCCCAAAGTGGCGTTTGGATTTCACGCGGGGCTTGCTTAAACTTACAAGAGGCAAGCAAGCGGTTGCTAAAAGAGCACGAAAAGTTAACTTGTCTTTGGAACGCGCGCGTTGCAAAACTAGAAGAGCGTAATGAGAAGTGGTATTTAATAGATGAAGCAGGACGAGAAATCGTTTCTGCTGACAAGGTGGTGATTGCCGCTGCAATGGATAGCAAGAATTTAATCAATAGCCTTGGCATTCGACTGCCGCTTAGGCCAGTGCGTGGACAGCTGAGCATTTTTTCTATCAAGTCAGATGATGCTTGGGCAAGCAAATTGCCTAGGGTCGGAATTTCTGGGGATGGTTATTGCCTGCCAGCGGAACAGCTTTCTGATGGAAGTTATCAGTGGATTGTTGGATCAAGTTTTGATGAGGGCGAGGGGGATCTTGCGCCCAGAGCCAGTAGTGATGACTTTAATCGCCAGCAAGCCAAAGGTTTGCTGGCTTACGAAAACGGCGATATTGCTAGCCTCATAAAAAGTAGTGAATTTGTTGGCGTGCGCTGTGTTGCTGGAGACCGCTTGCCCATCATTGGCGCGCTTACTCAGCGGCCAGGCATATTTTTGGCTACTGCTTTGGGCTCCAGGGGAATTTTATGGTCAGCCCTAGCAGCCAAGCTAGTGACAGCTCAGCTACTTGAGGATGACTTTGCTTTACTTGCCCGCTTAGGTTTTGCAGCAGACTTGGTGGCAGCACTTGCGCCTGCGCGTTTCTTGGCCGGAGCTTTAGCTGCGCCAGCAGCTTTGGCCTCAAATTCAAAACCAATTTTGCCATCTGTACCAAGTGCCAAGTAGGCCTTAAAGCCGCGCCCAGTACGGTTCGACTTAAAGTTAGTCATCAAGTCGGTCTTGCCTTCTTTTAGCAATTTCTGAATTTGCTCAGCAGAAACTTCTTGCTGTAGAACAACCTTACCTGTTTTGAAATCACAAGATTTACTTGGCCCGGTATTGTTTTCACAAACATAGCGCATGCCATCTTCGTAGACTGCACCAGAGCATTTTGGACAAACGCCTAGTGCCTGGCGACCTGTGAAATCAATCGCTTCAGTTTCATCATCTTGCGTATTTCCAAAATCAAACTCGAGTTTGAATCCCGCATTTGGATAATCAGAATCATCTTCTGGAATTTCAGAAAGCTTAATAATTGCGGCAAATGGGCGACCCATTTTGCTGCGGAAGCCTTGTAGGGGGCCAATGGTTTTTTCACGCAACAATTCTTCTACTTCGGGATACTCAAACGCGCGCCCACCGGGCGTTTTGCTAATCGTAAAACCACACTTTTCACAGGCAAAGCGTCTATAGTTTTCCTTGACCGGACCCTTACAGTGCGGGCATGGCGTGGTCATTGTGGCGTAATCACCTGGGATCGTATCGCTGTCATATTCTTTTGCACGCTTCACGATACGCTGAGTCATTTGCGCGATTTCTTGCATGAAGGTGTCGCGATTCATCTTGCCTTGTTCGATGAGCGATAACTTATTTTCCCAACTGCCCGTTAAATCGGGACGAGTTAATTCTTCAACATCCAAGCCTCGTAGCAAAGTCATTAACTGAAATGCCTTTGCCGTTGGGATAAGCTCACGCGCTTCACGCACCATGTACTTTTCAGCTAGTAGACCTTCAATGATGGCTGCTCGGGTTGCTGGCGTACCAAGACCCTTCTCTGCCATTGCCTCGCGCATTTCATCGTCATCAACCCACTTGCCCGCACTTTCCATTGCGGATAGCAAGGTTGCCTCGGTGTAGCGCGCTGGCGGCTTAGTTTTCAATGGGATGGCGTTAACTGATTCGGTTTGGACGGTTTCACCTTCTTGCACCGGCACCAACTCATCATCCGCTTGATTGGACTTGCCATAAACAGTGAGCCAGCCCGGGTTTACTAAGACACGCCCTTCGGTCTTGAAATGATGGCCTGAGGCCTCTGTAATGCGAGTGGTGACCCGAAACTCAGCGGCTGGATAAAAGACTGCCAAGAAACGACGCACTACCAAGTCATATAGCTTTGCCTCTGGCTCACTTAAACTTTTTGGTGTTTCTAAGGTTGGGATGATCGCAAAGTGATCGGAAATCTTGGAGTTATCAAAAATGCGTTTGTTGGGTTTGATCCAACCATAACCTGCCTTTGCTTTGGGATCCTTTGGATCGCCCTGCAAAATTTGTTTAGCAAATGCACGATATTCTTGCGAATGATCCGCAATGTTCTCCATGGTTTGCTTAACGGTATCCAAGTAGTCTTCTGGCAATGCTTTTGCATCAGTACGAGGATAGGTCAACACTTTATGACGCTCATACAGCGCTTGGGCAAGGCCCAGCGTATTTTTAGCAGAGAACCCAAAGCGAGCATTCGCTTCGCGCTGCAAGCTTGTTAAGTCAAATAGTTGTGGCGCAAGTTGAGTTGCAGGCTTCGCTTCTTCAGTAACAGTAGCCTTCTTACCGCGGCAAGCTGCCACGATACTTTGTGCAGCTGCCTCACTCCATAGACGGTTCTCACGAGCGTCGGGCCCAGTAACATCTTTTTTGAATTTGGGATCAAACCAGCGACCTTCGTAAATGCCGGCTGCAGCAATAAACTCCGCTTTAACTTCCCAAAAGTCTTTCGAAATAAATTTACGAATCAGTTCTTCGCGTTCAACAACAATCGAAAGCGTTGGCGTTTGAACGCGGCCAACAGTGGTTAAGAAGAAGCCACCACTCTTGCTATTAAATGCAGTCATGGCACGCGTGCCATTAATACCGACCAGCCAATCAGCCTCTGAGCGACAGCGCGCAGCATCTGCAAGTGGTTGCATTTCGTCATCAGTGCGCAGGCTTGCAAAGCCATCACGGATTGCTGCAGGCGTCATTGATTGCAACCAAAGTCTTTTGACGGTTTGCGATGCTTTTGCATGTTGCGCAATCAATCTAAAAATGAGTTCGCCTTCACGTCCCGCATCGCAAGCATTAATGAGTGAGGTGACATCTTTACGTTTGATGAGTTTTTGCAACACTTTCAAACGCGATTCGGTCTTGGCGATCGGGCGCAAATCAAAATAGGGTGGCACAACAGGCAGGTTGGCAAAAGACCATTTGCCACGCTTGACGTCATACTCCTCTGGGGCTGCAATTTCTAAGAGGTGTCCAACAGCAGAAGAAATGACAAAGTCATCATTCTCAAAATAGTCTTCATGCTTAGTAAAGCCACCCAGAGCTTTAGCGATATCGTTAGCTACCGAGGGCTTTTCAGCAATGATCAGAGCCTTAGGGTGATCGACAGATGAGATCTTGGTGCTGCTTTTGGTAGATGCTTTAGCCACGCGTTTGCCTAAATTTGAGCCTGAATTAATGTTTTTAATAGGGAAAAAGGATGATCAATTTAAACCAAATCAGGATTTGGCCGATTGCTATCCCCTTTTTTATTATTAACCGATAAATCTGGAAAAGTCCAAAAAAGCCCTTTTTAGAGGATTTTTGACCCCCCGAGTGAAGACAATTTTTAGATAAAACCCACTTTAAATGCTCTTAAATGAGGTTTTTAGGGAAAAATGAGCTCATCCAGCACGTCTTTGGGGGTTTGAACTAATTTTGCGCCCTGCTGGATGAGTTGATTGCACCCTACAAAAAGAGGGTCATGGATGGGTCCTGGCAATGCAAATACTTCCCTTCCTAGGTCTGCCGCAATACGAGCGGTAATAAGGGAGCCGGATCTCTCGGTTGCCTCAACCACCACCACACCTAGTGCTAAAGCGGCAATAATGCGATTTCGTTTTGGAAAGTGGAAAGCTTTGGGGCCAACGCCAGGCGCAAACTCTGAGATAAGCAACCCTTGCTGCCCAATTGCTTTTGCAAGGCCAAGATGCTCCCTTGGATACACCATATCTAGGCCGGTGCCGCAAACAGCTGCCGTGAAGTGAGGCTGGCAAAGATTAAGGACTGCTCGGTGAGCCGCTCCATCGATGCCCCTAGCAAGCCCTGAAATGATAAGTAGTCCCGCCTTCGAGAGCTTATGGGCAAATAGAGCGGCATTTTTGAGCCCTGTAGCGCTAGCATTGCGGGAGCCCACGATTGCCACCATTGGCAGCCGTAACAATTTTGTATTTCCACTTATATATAGGGCGTTGGGGGCATCGTAGAGGTCGTGGAGTCTGAGAGGGTAGTTCTTGTCACCCCTGGCGATTTTGCTGATGATGTTTGGTGGCATAGGCATAGATATCAAACATTCTGATGGGCGGGGAATTTTGCGCAATCAGGACAGACAGATTGCTCTGTTGGATAATTCCTATATGGCTTTGTTAACCGTCCTTTGTTATCCCGATCCGCGCTTGCATCAAGTTGCCAAACCAGTGGCACAGGTAGACGCTCGTATTAAACAGATAGTGGCCGACATGGCAGAGACGATGTATGAGGCGCCAGGGGTTGGGTTAGCTGCAACCCAGGTGAACATTCATGAACGCATTGTCGTGATTGATGTATCTGATGAGCAAAATGAGCTGATGGTTTTTATTAACCCAGAAATTATTTGGGCAAGCCCCGAGAAAAAATCTTGGCGTGAAGGCTGTCTTTCTGTTCCTGAGTTTTATGACGAAGTTGAGAGGCCTGCAGAAATTCGCGTTAAGGCTCTTGATCTAAATGGTAAAGAGTTTGAGCTTGACGCCGATGGATTGTTAGCAGTTTGCTTGCAACATGAGTTGGACCATTTGCAGGGAAAAGTATTTGTTGAGTATCTATCATTTCTTAAGCAAACTCGCATCTCCCAAAAAATGAAGAAGCGTGCCAAAGAATTAGTAGGTCAGCGCTAAGCGCCCTGAATGAAAATAGTTTTTGCTGGTACCCCCGAATTTGCAGCACAGGCCATGCGCGCAATTGATGCAGCCGGCCATGAAATCGTGCTGGTGCTTACCCAGCCTGATCGCCGCGCCGGTAGAGGCATGCATTTACAAGCCAGTCCCGTTAAAGAATTTGCCCTCAAGAAAAGCATACCCGTACTTCAGCCAGAGACACTAAAGCGAAACAGTGTCGATGCTCAAAAAAAGTTACAAGCTCAAGATGCATATCAGCAATTATCAGAAATTGATTTTGACGCGATGGTAGTAGTTGCTTACGGCTTGATATTGCCCCAAGAAATTTTAGATATTAGTGAACGCCCAGGAAGACATGGAAGCTTTAATATTCACGCCTCTCTTTTGCCGCGTTGGCGTGGTGCTGCGCCTATTCAACGGGCCATAGAGGCCGGCGATCATAAGACGGGCGCATGCATCATGCAGATGGACGCTGGTCTTGATACGGGCGATACAGTATTGACAGAAGAGCTCGAAATTTCTGCTGATGAAACCAGCGCTACGCTGCATGATCGCTTGGCCAACTTGGGCGCCAAGTTAATTGTTAATGTGCTTGATCAATTACAAAACGGTCATGATTTAACGCATATGTCCCAGTCAAATCTTGGTATTTCGTATGCGGAAAAAATATTAAAAGCTGAGGCTGAGATCGATTGGCATCTAGATGCACAGCAAATCGATGCTCGGATACGGGCATTCAACCCCTTTCCTGGCGCCACCAGCAGCTTAGGCGACCTTTCTATCAAGCTGTGGAGTTCACGTGTTGCCAAGACAGCCCCCGATAGTCAGTCAGCAATGCCTGGCCAGGTGTTGGGCTTGGGTGATCAAGGCGTGTATGTGAAGTGTGGATCTGGAGCCATTGAAGTGTTAGAGATGCAAAAGCCCGGCGGAAAAAAAATGAGTGCAAAGATGTATTTGCAAACATTGAGCGCCGACGATAAATTGTTGT
This sequence comes from Polynucleobacter sp. TSB-Sco08W16, assembly GCF_018687455.1. Taxonomy (NCBI): domain Bacteria; kingdom Pseudomonadati; phylum Pseudomonadota; class Betaproteobacteria; order Burkholderiales; family Burkholderiaceae; genus Polynucleobacter; species Polynucleobacter sp. TSB-Sco08W16. Next base: position 1,873,789 of record NZ_CP061291.1, on the reverse strand, counting down.
GCTTTCAAACAAAGGCATCGCTTTGACCCCGAGTAAATTCCATTGGTAGATCAAAAAACGCCGCATAGCTTACCCCTTTCTGAAGCAATCACTATTGCTGCTCAGGCCATTAGTGAGGTGATGAGTGGTCGATCCCTAACTGAAGTGTTAGATCAATTAGATGCGCACGAGAGACCAATCGTCCAAAGCTTAAGTTTCGATGCATTGCGTAAATGGATTCGCTCTCATGAGCTGATAAAGCAATTTGTTCCTAAAGCTCCACCACCAGAAGTTGATCATTTGTTGACTGTTGCTATTGCTCTGTTTGTCCGCGATGGTTCTGAGGGGAAGGGTTATGCAGCCCATACGATTGTTGATCAAGCAGTTAGGGCTTGCGAAGAGTATGACAAGACGATGTATGCCAAGGGCCTAGTAAATGCGGTGCTGCGCAAGGTGAGTCTCGCCTTGCAACCCCCCGAGGGCCAGCCTCACTACCCACCTGATCCTATTCCCATGTTCGTCCCGGCTTGGTGGCGAGCAAACTTAAAGCGAAATTATCCAAAAGCATGGCAGTCGATCTTATTTGCTCAAGCAAAGCGTGCACCATTAATTTTGCGCGTGAATCAACGGCAATATTCACGGGAACAATATCAAGCTCTATTAAGCGATGCGAGTATTTCATCTTTGCCCATTGAGTCGGTTGCAGGGATCTCATTGCCAAGCGCATTGTTATTGCCTAATCCGGTTCCAGTTTCTGATTTACCGGGTTTTTATAGTGGCGCTGTATCTGTACAAGATGCTGGCGCTCAATTAGCAGCTACTTTATTGAATCCTCAGCCTGGCGATTTAATCTTAGATGCCTGTGCAGCCCCTGGCGGAAAGACTGCCCATTTGCTCGAGTTAGCGGACTGTCAGATGAGGGCGTTAGAGCTGGATGGCGAGCGCCTTGGAAAAATTGGGGGCAACTTAGATCGTCTACGCCTGCATTCTGAAAAAGTAAAAGTGCTTCGTGGCGATGCCTCAAAAGCTGCTTGGTGGGATGGCGTGTTGTTTGACAAAATTTTGCTAGATGCGCCTTGCTCTGCATCGGGAATTGTTGCTCGTCACCCAGATATCCCATTTTTACGCCGTGAGGCAGACATTAGGTCTTTGCAGCAAAAGCAGCGTGAGATATTGACCCAAGCTTGGAAGATGCTCAAGCCAGAAGGCCTGCTTCTATACGTTACGTGCTCGGTATTTCCGGAAGAGGGGGAGGATCAAGCGGTTTGGTTTGCTCAGCAGCATAGCAATGCGGTACGATTAAGCGCTCCAGGACAGCTTTTGCCTACAGAAGCCAATGACGGTTTTTACTATGCCTTGTTTAAGAAAAATGGGCCATGAGCCAGAGAATTAAGCAATTCATCTTTTTGGGCTTGATGGTGTTGAGTGTATTTTCAACTACTGTCCGCGCCGAAGGTATCAAGATCAAATCCTTTGAATTAGAAAAGGTTGATAGCGATTGGTTATTAAATGCTACTTTTCAAATTGAACTTTCTCCAGGCCTAGAAGATGCCGTTCAAAAAGGTGTGGTCTTATATTTTCAAACTGAATTTGATCTCACGCGCTCACGTTGGTATTGGTTTGATGAAAAATCTAATCTAGTTCAAAGACAAACACGTTTGTCGTATCAGCCCCTTACTCAACAATATCGAATTGCATCTGACGGCTTTACTTTTTCGGCAAAAACAATTTCTGAGGCGCTGCAAGCGGTGGGCAGTGTCGGTGGTTGGCGCGTTATTGACAACAATCAACTGGATGCTAGTAAAGCCTATACCGCAGGTCTGCGCATGACCTTAGATTTAAGCAAGCTCCCCAAACCATTCCAGGTCAATGCATTGAATAATCGAGACTGGAATGTTTCGAGTGACTGGCTGCATTTCCCTTTCTCCCCTAATGGCCCGGCGCTGATTAAGCGATGAGAGAAGCCTTAGCACCGCTCAAGCCAAGCTTTTTTGAATCAAAAGCTTGGCGCAAGAAATTGCTCCCAATCGCCATAGGCTTAATCGGCGCATTTGCATTGATGCTATTAGTTTTATTGTCGATTGCATCATCTAACACTGAGTTTTTTGATCGTTACTTCATTTGGCTTTACGCAGCCAACGTAGTTATTGGAGTTTGCTTAACCCTAGTCATCTTGACCTTAGTGATTGTGATTGCCGTCCGCTGGTATCGAGGTCATTTTGGTACCCGCCTGATTGCAAAGCTGGCAATGATTTTTGCCTTAGTCGGAATTGTGCCGGGCTTAATTTTGTACGGAGTATCTCTTCAATTCGTATCGAGAAGTATCGAGACTTGGTTTGACGTTAAGGTTGAGTCAGCCCTGGATTCCGGATTAGAGTTAGGACGAGTCACCTTACGCGTTGCCCAAGAAGAAATTCTGGGCGAGGGTAATTTCATCGCCGAGCAAATTGTGCAAGTACCAGCAGGCTCTAGTTCTGAGCAGGTCGGCGCTATGGTCATGAAAATTCGGAACCAATTTGGCATTCAAGAGGTTACCCTCTTTAACATGCAGCGTAGTTTTATTTTCAGTAGCGAAGCGCGACCTAAGAAATTCTTACCGGCTCCTAGTGCTGAAGTGATTGCAGAGGCCTTTAAGAAGAAAGGCATTACTTTTTTAGATCAAATTGAGCTCGAGAACGGCCAGCGAGGCTATCGAGTAAGGGCGATTGTACCAATCGTGCGAAAGAAGCCCATCTTAAGCAAAGCAGATCCGAATAAAGATGGGGAAGATAAATACTTCCTGCAGTTAGTGCGCTTTATTCCGGAGCCATTAGCAAAAAATATTTTTGCAGTTGAGACTGCATATAGCGAATATCAAGAGAAAGCCTTGGGGCGTAGTGGGCTTCGCAAAATGTTTGTGGGCACGCTTACCCTCACCCTATTTTTTGCATTATTTGTTGCGGTGATATTGGCTTTGCTATTAGGGCGTCAGCTCGCCCGCCCACTCTTGATGCTGCTGAAGGGCACTCAGGCCGTTGCACAGGGTGACCTATCGCCAAAGCCAGAGCTAGATACTGGCGACGAGCTGGGGATGCTCACACGGCAATTTAATGTGATGACTAGACAGCTTGCCGATACCCGTACCTCGTTGCAGGAATCTAAGGCATTCCTAGAAAAAGTATTGGGCAACCTGACTGCAGGCGTATGCATCTTTGATAAAAATTACAACGTAGTTTCTAGCAATGCTGGCGCTGACCGCATATTTGCGCATGACCTAACCTTATTGGATGGCAAGCCCTTGAGTAGTAACCCAGCACTGATTGAGTTTGAAAGCGCCATCAAAGAGGGCTTTGCAACCATGAAATTAACTGTGGCGAATGAAGGGGCAGGCGACACTGCTCAAGCTGCTCCGCAAGCTGCACCAGTTTGGCAAAAACAAATCCAACTTCACGCTACCAACGAATTTGAAAATGAGCCCGGTATCACCGTGTTCGTGCGTGGCACACAATTAACACCCGAGCTACGGATGGTGGTATTTGATGATATTACGGACGTGGTGAGCGCACAAAGATCGATCGCTTGGAGTGAGGTTGCACGACGCTTAGCCCATGAGATTAAGAATCCACTAACTCCAATTCAGCTATCTGCGGAGCGTTTGCAGCATAAGCTTTCAGGCAAGCTTAGCCCAGAGCAAGAAGAGATAATGAATCGCAGTACTGAAACCATCATTGGCCAAGTACAAGCCATGAAAGAGATGGTGAATGATTTTAGGGACTTCGCCAAAACCCCGACGCCACAACTCAAGCCGGTCTCAATTAATACACTTACATCAGAAATTTTGGGTTTGTACGAAGGCAGTCCATTGCGTACCCAGTTGGATGAGCGTTGCCCAAACATTATGGGAGACTCAACCCAACTAAGACAGGTAATTCATAACTTGCTACAAAATGCCCAAGATGCGACCCTTGAAGGCAAGCATCAGGCTGATCCTGTAGAGGTAAAAACAGAATTAGTGCCCTATGGCGAGCAAGATGGCGTAACGCAAAATGCAGTGCGCTTAACAATAAGTGATAGTGGGGTTGGATTTACAGCTAAGATATTGGCAAGAGCCTTTGAACCTTACGTAACCACTAAGAGTAAAGGAACGGGATTGGGTTTGGCGGTGGTCAAAAAAATTATTGATGATCATGGAGCCAAAATTGAAATCCGAAACCGTATGCAGGGCGAGGAAGTGGTTGGTGCAAAAGTATCAATTTTGTTTATGAATTTAGCAAAAGAGGCAGCCTAAGTATGGCTAGTATTTTGGTCGTTGATGACGAGATGGGAATTCGTGAACTTCTCAATGAGATTCTCACGGATGAAGGCCATACTGTTTACGCAGCAGAGAGTGCGGCGCAGGCTCGTACCATTCGCGAGCAAATGCGTCCGGATTTAGTGTTGTTAGATATCTGGATGCCTGAAACCGACGGAATTACTTTATTAAAGGAATGGTCAAAGACTGGGCAATTAACAATGCCAGTAGTGATGATGTCCGGTCATGCCACGATTGATACTGCCGTTGAGGCAACACGGATTGGTGCGCTCAACTTCTTAGAAAAGCCGATCGCCTTACAAAAATTACTCAAGACCGTGAGTAAGGCGCTGGAGAGCTCTCCAAAATATATCGAACCAGAAGAACAGAGAGCCGTTCAGTCTGGCGCCACCGCAAGCCCGGCTCCTAAAGCTCTGAGCGCTGAACCAGCGCAAGCCCCAGCAGAAGGTGAATACATTAGCGGAATTGCAAAGACCTATTTTGATTTGCCTCTAAGAGAAGCTAGAGATCTTTTTGAAAAAGCCTATTTCGAGCATCAAATGCAAATCATGGGCGGCAGCATGACGAAGATATCTGAGTACACCGGCCTAGAGAGAACACACTTGTACCGCAAACTCAAAGCCTTAGGAATCGATACTTCACGTAATAAAGGTGAGCAGTAAGGCTTCAAAATAGCCGCACGCCCATTGGCGCACTTTAGTCAGCGCAGCTAGCAATAGCGCCCAAATCATTGTTTCACTACTTTCGGAATTATTCGCATGGAAATTAAGGTCAACTTTCTCGATAAGTTTCGTCTCGAGGCAAAGTTTGATGACTTCACTGTAATCGCTGACCAGCCTATTCGGTACAAGGGTGATGGGTCAGCCCCGGGCCCTTTTGATTACTTCTTGGCCTCTTCAGCTTTGTGCGCAGCCTACTTTGTGAAGTTGTACTGTGACACGCGCAATATTCCAACTGAAAATATTCGCCTTTCACAAAATAATATTGTTGATCCAGAGAACCGCTATCAGCAAATATTTAAGATTCAAGTGGAGCTGCCGGAAGATATCTCTGCCAATGATCGTCAAGGGATTTTGCGCTCGATTGAGCGTTGTACAGTTAAAAAGGTTGTACAAGCTGGGCCAGATTTTGTTATTGAAGAAGTCAAAAACTTAGATGAAGATGCACAGACCTTATTAACCCTAAAGCCTGCTACTGATGCCTCTACCTATATTGTGGGCAAGGATTTGCCTCTAGAGCAAACGATTGCCAATATGTCTGGCGTACTTGCGAATCTGGGTATCAAGATTGAAATCGCTTCATGGCGCAACATCATTCCTAACGTCTGGTCGTTGCATATTCGTGATGCACATTCGCCTATGTGTTTTACCAATGGCAAAGGATCCACAAAGGAAAGCGCTCTCGCATCAGCTTTGGGCGAGTACATTGAGCGACTCAGTAATAACCATTTTTATGCTGGCGCATATTGGGGTGAAGATATTGCTAATGCTGCATTTGTGCACTATCCCAATGAGCGCTGGTTTAAGTCTGGCCCCAATGATGAGCTGCCAACAGATATTTTGGATGCGCATTGCCTAAATATTTTTAATCCCGATGGTGAATTACGCAGTTCACATTTGATTGATACGAATTCTGGCAATGTAGAGCGTGGTATTTGTTCGCTACCCTATGTGCGTCACTCAGATGGAGAGACCGTTTATTTTCCGTCAAACCTAATTGAAAATCTTTATGTCAGTAACGGCATGAGTGCAGGCAATACTTTGGCTGAAGCGCAAGTGCAATGTTTATCCGAAATATTTGAGCGTGCAGTAAAACGTGAAATTCTAGAAGGCGAAATTGCTCTACCTGATGTACCGCAAAAAGTGTTGGATAAGTATCCGGGTATCCTCGCTGGTATTCGGGGGCTGGAGGAGCAAGGCTTTCCGGTATTGGTAAAGGATGCATCATTGGGCGGAGTCTATCCCGTGATGTGCGTCACCCTCATGAACCCCCGCACGGGTGGTGTATTTGCATCCTTCGGCGCCCACCCTAGCCTAGAGGTTGCGCTAGAGCGTAGTCTGACAGAATTGCTTCAGGGGCGTAGCTTAGAGGGCCTTAATGACTTACCCCCGCCCACCTTTGCAAGTGAAGCAGTCACTGAGCCCAATAACTTTGTTGAGCACTTTATCGACTCGAGCGGTATTGTGTCGTGGCGTTTCTTCAGCGCAAAGTCAGATTATGAATTTGTAGAGTGGGACTTCTCTAGCGCAGGAGAGAACTCCAACGCCGAAGAAGCGGCAACTTTGTTTGGCATTCTTGAGGGCTTAGGTAAAGAGTCATATGTTGCTGTATATGATGAGCTGGGCGCAACGGCTTGTAGGATTCTAGTGCCAGGATATTCTGAGGTATATCCAGTAGAAGATTTGGTGTGGGACAACACGAATAAGGCTTTGTTATTCCGCGCCGATATTTTGAATCTGCATCGCTTGGATAATAAAAAACTAACTGCACTGCTTGAGCGCCTAGAAAATAACGAGCTAGACGAGTATGGTGATATCGCCACATTGATTGGTGTTGAGTTTGATGAGAACACGGTTTGGGGTCAGCTCACCGTTTTAGAGCTGAAGTTGCTCATACATCTTGCCTTAAAACAATTGGATGAAGCACACGAATTAGTTGGCGCCTTTCTTCAATACAACGACAACACCGTTGATCGAAAACTGTTTTATCAGGCGCTCAACGCAGTACTTGAAATTAAGTTAGATGACGAACTAGAGCTCGATGACTACGCAATCAACTTCCGTCGAATGTTTGGCAATGAGAGAATGGATGCCGTAATCGGCTCGGTTGACGGTAGCGTACGCTTTTATGGATTGGCTCCAACCAGCACGCAGCTAGAGGGCCTTGATCGGCACCACCGCATGATTGATAGCTACAGAAAATTACACGCAGCTCGATCTAGGGCTACAACCAAGGCTAGTTAGGAGCTAAAGTTTGACTTTCAGCACCTTCAAATGCTTCCAAAGAGGTATCGGGAACGTAATCCCGGCTAAATAATTTTCCATCCATTTGGAGCAATAAAGTTGAGCATCTAGTTAATGGGTATGGGTTATGATTTTCTACATCAGAAAATACTATAGAGGCTGCAGATGGAGAAATTGAATGCTCAAGCTGGAAAGTGCTTGGCCCAGGCCTTAGCCAAGATTAAAAATTTAAATTTCTCATTTGAAAGAACAAACAACGCTTTTGAATTAATAAAATCAGCATCAGTTTCTCTCCTTTCAATTTTTGCTGTTACTGTAATCTTGTTGACGCTGTATAAGTCATTCAAATCAACAGATATTAAAGTTGAGCCATTACAAGTCCCAACTTCATTTCTTGAAAAAGGATTTACTTCAGAAATTACAACAGTTCACCTCTTAGATGAGGTCTCAAAAATACATAAAATATCGACCTCATCGCTTCCGGGCAAGAGGAGCATTTCTAACAAATTACCCGGTGATGAAATTTCAAAGCTTCAGTCACTTCCTGTTGTGGGCGCTATTGACTTTAAAAGCATTCAAAATTTAATCCAAGATACTTTTGGAATTAGCAGGACAAGCATTTCGGGTGAGATAACGGTGGTTACAAAAGACTCGGCCCCGATCTATCAGGTCAGAATACGAAGCTTCCCTGACAATATTTTGCTTGTTGATATTGAAAAGCAGGGTGAAATTTCAGAAGTAATAAAAGCATCTGCAATTAAGTTGGTTGAAGGTATGGATCCACTCGCAGCCGCATCTTATTATCGATGGAATAAAGATACTGAAAATTTCTTAAGAATGATTGACGAGGCCCTGAGAAACGATGACTCAGATGATGATCTTTATGCTTTGCTGCAGCGAGCCTCTAGCTACACGCAACGCAAGAAATTTGATTTAGCTCAAGATGATTTAAATCAAATTTTCAAGAAAGATCCTAACTTTCCATGGGCAATTAATGTGCAAAGTTATTTATTCAACGAAGAAAAAGATTATGCCAAGGGGTTAGAGTGGTCAACCAAAGCCGTTCAGCTTCTACCAAATTTTTGGCAGCCACATAGCAATCTTGCCGATTCATTGGCTGGGCTAGGCAGATTTCAGGATGCTGAGCGAGAGCTACTTACAACAATTGAATTAAATCCAACGTGGGCGTCTCAGTATGTAGACGTTATTTTATTTCTTCAGGGCCACAACAAGAGCGTTGATACCGAGAAAATTTTTCATAAAGGAATACGAAAATTTCCTACTTATGCGCCGCTTCTTATTCTCTACTCAGACCATCTTGATAAGCTAGGTCGCAAAGAACAAGCCTTGCACTATCTTAATGTCGCCTATAAGAGCAATCCAAACGATCCATTAGTTTGGGACGCATATATCAACTTTTCTGGTCTAAAAGACCCTAAAATTGAATCAGAGATTAACAGTAAACGAAAAAAATGAAATTTAAATTTTTTATCGGCACACTTGTTGGTTTATTGCCGATATTCGTTTTAGCTGCAACTGATGTCAACTCACAAGATCCCTTAAAACTTGCTAAGATCGTACCCATCGCCGATGTTCATCGGCATGTAAATAAGTTTGTATCCCCTGCGGCCCTAGCGGAGCAGATGAATGCAAATAACATTGGTTGGTCAGGAGCAGTAGGCCCTTACGAGTGGCAAACCGATCGGGATCCCTATCTTGAGTTATTGGGAGATGCCTATATACCTACTGCTGGGCAATCCGAGTTAACCCAAATATTTTTCAAAATTGGCCCGAGTGCAATTGAGGATGAAAATAATCGCTTCTATCAAGAATTATTTTCAAATGCTGATGAACTTTTTGCCAATAAAAAAATAAAAGGTTTTGGTGAGTTAATTCTTAATAACAAGACCTCCAATCCAGTGGCTTCTTTTAGGCGAAAAGTTACAATCGATTCGCCACCAATTGAGAGGATGATGTCTATTGCAAACAAAAATGGTGGTTTTGTTCAGATTCACTCTGAAGATGATGAAGATTCAATTGCTCAAATAAAACATCTTGCTAATCTCCATCCAAAGACCCCAATTATTTTGTCGCATTGCTTAATGACGCCAAATACTAAATTGGTCTCTGATCTACTTAAGGCTAATGCGAATATTTATTGCGACCTTTCGGCCAGAACACCACTTCATTTCTTAAATCCAGATTCCGAAATTGCTAAATCAAGAATTGTTTATAGCGAGTCTTTTGCTGACCCAAATTGGATTGCCTTAATTGAGGCTTATCCTACCCGCTTTATGGTGGGTAGCGATACCTTTAAATACGATATTGACTTTGAAAAAGTGATTAGTGCTATACGTAACGGACTCTTGTCACGACTAAAGACCGGCACCATTGAACTGGTTGCATATAAAAATGCTCAAAAAGTCATGAATTTGAAATGATCCGCTCGACATTGTTGGTGTTTTTATTGCTAGGATGTGCCGCTACGCAATTTACTGTAGACGATGTGGATTATTTTCAGCCGCCGATTGTTTCGGATAGGGCGCCTGACAGGCCAATCACTAACTACAGCGTTTATAACAATACGATTAAAGTAAATTTGGCGCCCATGCGCGCTATCGTTCCTACTTTTAATAACAAAGGCAATTTGATTGCTAGCTGGAACCCACATCCTAAAGGGGTTCAGGGGCGCCCAACTTTTGTATTGGTGCACGGTGGACATGGATTAATTCCCGGGGATTTTGCAACTGCTTTGTGGGCACGAGATGAGATGGGTGCGAACACGTTAATACTCGATAGCTATTGGAGTCGAGGCCAACAAGAAAACTGGGAAACTTATACACGCTTAGGCGCTAATGCCCGAATGCTCGATACCATTGCTGCAGCCCGTTGGCTCTATGCGGAAGGAGTTGATAAAGATAAAGTGTTCTTAATGGGAGGCAGTCAAGGAGGTTGGACGATATTACGAACCTTTACCGATGAACCATTCATGCAACAAAATGCTAAAGGACTTTATCGAGCGGGTTTTAGCCTTTACCCCGTTTGCAATAGCAGGGGTTGGAAAACAGACCCAACTCTTGGTCCGTATTGGGGACCGGTTTTGGTGTTTACGGGCGGCAAAGATGCCGCTACTGATCCTAGTAAGTGCCCCACAAGAGTTTTTACGGATGCCACCACATGGACGAATTATCCCGATGCAACACATGGATGGGATACTTCAAATAGAGGGGCGCATACCCCGTCAGTGGATGGTGAGTGCAGTAAAGCTTTGAATATTTATAATCATTTTGCGGTTTGTAGATCTGATGCCGCGACTAATGATATGCACAGAAAAATTAAGGAGTTTGTTCAAAACGTTGGTAGTAAAAAGCCATAAATCATTCTCACCACCATTAGATTCCTTGTAAATTCGGGAGATTAAGCACCGTTAACCTGTTTTCTAGGCAAAAACACAGTTTCATTTATAATCTTTAGTCTTGGCCTGGTAGCTCAGTCGGTAGAGCAGAGGATTGAAAATCCTTGTGTCGGTGGTTCGATTCCGCCCCGGGCCACCAAGAAACACCAAAACCACCTTCGGGTGGTTTTTTCATTTGTGCGGCAATGTCGTTTTAAACGACAAAATTTGCTTGTGTAAGCATTTTCATAAAGTAGGGCTGTATATTGTGCTTCAACCCATAATTGGATAAAAATCAAATGAAACTTTCTTCCTATATCGGAATCTTTATTTTTTTAATCTCCCCATTTGCCATGTCACAAAACTTACCAAATATAGAAGCTTCATATGGATCGGGAGCTAATGTGTATAAGTTGGCTACTGGTAGCCCAGGTGAGCTAGGTTTACTTCAGGCTTTAGGAGAAGCGTTTGGCAAAAAAGAAAATGCCAAGATGGAGTGGATTAAAGCGGGTAGCGGAGCATCATTAAATTTACTTAAGACTAAGCAAGTAGACATGATCATGGTTCATGCGCCTGAGGCGGTTAACAAAGCCATAGCAGAGGGATGGGCAACCGATAGAACTCTTATTGGCTCAAATGAGTTTTATATTGTTGGACCCAAGTCTGATCCTGCCAAGATAAAAACAGCCACCAGTGGTGCTGATGCCTATGCCAAGATTGCTGGGGTACAAGCAAACTTCATTTCTCGTGGCGATAAAAGCGGCACTCATGTGAAAGAAATGGATATCTGGAAAAAAGCTGATATCACCCCATCAGGGAATTGGTACATCATTACTAATGACTTTATGACGGCTTCATTAAAAAGAGCTAACGTAGAGAATGCTTACTTCATGACGGACAGTAGTACTTGGGTAGCAGAAAAGAACTTTGCTCCTAAGTTAGAGATTTTGTATCGCGGAGATAAGTTTCTCGTCAATACCTATGACGCATTGGCGGCTCCAGCAGGTACTACACCGGGTAGAGAGACTGCGGTCAAATTCATTCAGTTTGTCGGCTCTGATGCTGGACAAAAGATCATTCGCGACTACGGCAAAAATAAGTACCCTGAGGCTCTCTATAATGATGCTGTGTATGCCAAGCAGTATGTCTATTAAGGAAAATCATGAAACTCAATGTTAGCCTAAGTGCTCGTAATCAATTACCCGGAACTCTTAAAGAAATCAAAATGGGTCAAACCACATCCCATCTAAAGATTGATATTGGGGGACATATCTTGACTGCTTCAATTACCAATGAAGCCGTTGATGAGTTGGCTCTTAAAGTGGGCGATCAAGTTTGGGGAATTATTAAAGCTTCTGATGTGATGGTGGCCAAATAACGCTTCCTTGCTAATTATTGTCGTTTAAAAGGACAGTCTAGAGGCAGATTCAGACATCCTCAGTCCTGGTTCGATTCCGCCCCGGGCCACCAAGAAATACTAAAACCACCTTCGGGTGGTTTTTTCATTTGGCGTATTCTTAGCTGATGAGTCAAGTCCTCTCCAAGCTCGTTAAAGAAATTCGCTGTTGTACCTTGTGTGCAGAGCATTTACCTTTGGGTCCAAGACCCATTATTCAGGTTAGCAGTACAGCAAAAATTCTCATCGTTGGTCAGGCGCCTGGTAGCCGCGTTCATGAAACCGGAATTCCATTTAACGATCCTAGTGGCGATCGTCTTAGGGAGTGGATGGGCATTGATAAAGAAATCTTTTATGACGACAAGAAGGTTGCTCTTGTCCCAATGGGCTTTTGTTTTCCTGGAACAGGTAAATCAGGCGATCTGCCGCCCAGATCAGAATGTGCGGACACATGGCGAGTCAAACTATTAGAGCAATTACCCAACATCAAGCTAACCATTATTGTTGGTCAATATGCTCAAGCATGGCACTTAGACAATGGCGGTAAAGAGAATTTGACTGAAACCGTGATGGCATGGAAAGAATACTGGCCTAAAGCAATTCCATTGCCACATCCAAGTCCTCGAAATAACATTTGGCTAAAGAAGAATCCTTGGTTTGAGGAAGAGGTTTTACCTTCTCTCAGAAGGAAGGTGAAAGCTGTATTGAAGTAGGGTTGGGCATCCTCGGCGCTGGTCAATCCCGCTTGCGGCCACCAAGAGTCTCAATAGCCCACTTGATGGGCTATTTTCTTGTATGACTTGGCGGAGTTAGACGCCATTTCTTCTGGGTTTTCTATCATTCCCCGTGGCTAGAGATATTGTCTAAAAAAGAGTGTTTAGTTTAGGATGGGTTTTTGGCACCTACCAATAAATTCTGTTCTGGCTATATTGCGTTCATTAGCATTTATCTTTTCGCCAACAGCCCAAATAGCATCAATTTCTGCGAATGACTGTGTACTTGTATCGTAAATGATGCGCTTACGCTCTCTAGCCCCATTTTCTTCTTTAACGAAGTTACAACTGATGATGTTGGCTCGTTGAGCACACTCATAATCATCAATCTTGTAATTCTGGAACTTATAAGTTCGCGTAACCTGAGGCGTAACAACCTCTTGTTTTGCTTCGGTCTTAATAGCCGCACCATAACAACTTAATGTTAAGTTGTCAGGATTTTGTGAGCAAGCAACCAACAAGCTTAAAAGCGTTAGCACAAACAATTTTTTCATAGCACCCCTTATAGTTTTAATAACTATAAGTGATTTTTCTCCCCACGTGACTTTTATTGCTTTAAGTAGCAAAAGTCGAGGGTCGTATATCTTAGGCTCCAGTTGATTCCGCCCCGGGCCACCAAGAAACACCAAAACCACCTTCGGGTGGTATTTTCATATTCGGGCTTTATGATGTGATTATGAAATCTTATCTTTCGGAATTTATTGGCACAGCCCTTTTGCTGGCAATCGTTGCAGGCTCAGGAATTATGGGCGAGACGTTGGGCGCAGGTAATGCCGCAGTAGCTTTACTTGGAAACAGTATTGCTACAGGCGCTGGCTTATATGTCTTGATTACTTTGCTAGGACCCATTTCCGGAGCTCACTTTAATCCTGTTGTGAGTTTGATGTTCTGGAAACTAGGCCATCTAGACCTAAAAAAGATGTTGGGTTACTGGGTTTGTCAGTTCACAGGGGCTATTGCTGGAATATGGCTGACGCACTTGATGTTCAGTCTGCCCATCATTCAAGAGTCAACTAAGGTCAGAGCGGGATTAGGTATATGGGCGAGTGAATTCATATCAACACTCGTATTACTCTCAGTAATTCGAATTGGAGACAAAGAGGCTAAAGATCGAGTACCAATGCTTGTTGCCTTAACAGTCACAGCGGGCTATTGGTTTACTTCGTCCACTTTCTTCGCTAATCCTGCTGTTGCTTTAGCAAGAAGTTTTACAAATACATTTGTAGGGATTGCTCCCAGTGATGTATTGGGTTTTGTAATTGCTGAATTATTGGCGGCCTTGGTGATTGTTGGAATATTTTCTTTTTCAAAACAAAAGTCTTGAACTAGGGCCAGACGTCTTCGGCCATGGTTGATTCTTCCCCGGGCTGCCAAGAAAGATTAAAACCACCTTCGGGTGTTTTTTCAATAGAGTAAATTTTGAATATCTTTTAAAAAGACACTACTCGATCAAATTATCTCTACCCAGCCTACCTTTAACAAGGTCAATGCCATATTTGATAACGGCCACAAATAGGATTGATCCAGCAATGTCTCCGCAGAACATGGCAACGAAGTGATTCCAGCTTCCAGAGTCTAGTCCCCTGGCCGCAAACCAAAGTTGATGTAACCCTGAGCTTAGGAATGAATAAGCAACGATGATCACTAATAGTTGCTTTAATGAAATGTTGCTTAAGTCAGGCTGAACTTTTAAATTGTGAATCACAAAATGTCTGCCTAGGAGCGGAGCTACTCCACAGATAACAGCTATGCCTAAAGTTGATGTGAAATCGAGTTCATAAAAGCCAATATAGTTAATCAATAAAGAGGCAATAGCTAAACCAATAGCGCCCGAGTAATCCAATATCAGCGTCAGAAAGATTCGAAGCCCTGCGGGTAGAAAGATCCAATTAACACCCCTGGCCTCTTCTAGTGGGGCTGTGATGGATTGATTGAAGTAAAAGAATGCCATATATAAAGCGGCGCTAATAGCGACCTCGAAGAGAAATTGGCTGAAAGCCCTTAAATATGGCATTGAATAATTATGGAATTTAAAAGCATATAGAATACTGGTGTTTACCCTGCGAAGGAGGAGTAAAATTTTGATATGAAAGCTATTAAACCTTCAGCCTACGCCCGATTCTTAAATGCCTTAGATTCTCTGGACCGCATGAGTGCCAGTAAGAGGCTAGATTTTATTGAAGAGCAACTGCTCAATCACATTTATCTTGCTTCGGTGAATGGCGAAAAGTTGTTGGTTGGCGATGTCATCCTTTTGGAGAAATTCGGATCTCAAGCAACTCTCCATGGCCGCCTCAAGAGCTTGGTCGGTAAAGGCTTTATCCAGCTTATTAGCGATAAGACTGATGGCCGAAGAAAATCGGTTCACATTACTGCCAAAGCTGAAAAGCATTATCAACAACTATCTGACTACTTAAGCAAGGCGATCAGAACTTAGGTTTACAAAAATCATCCTTATCGTTCTAAAAAACATATAAATTCTAAATAATTATTTTAAATTTAAGTAACGATAGTTCTAGAGCATTTTCAATTAAGCCGATAGCATTCTTGGATGCTTTTTTGGCCAACCAATCGTTCCAGTAAACCCATAATTTCTCAGGGCTCCAAGTGCCTATTTGCGACTTTTATTATTGTGGTTTTAGTTAATCCCGCCTTTTCCCAGACCCCCCAGGGAATTGCTCGTGAATCAAAAGCGAATGAGGTTGCTTGCTATAGGTCATCCATAAAAGAGCCGGCCAGTTTTTATGGCAATCCAATGGATACATTTACACTATATGACGATACGAGGTGGAAAGTGTCTAGTAGTGGTGCATACGAATACACCCCGACCAGATATCGAAATGTTCTTATTTGCCCCAGTGAAGGATTATTAGTAATAGACAAGAGGGCAATATCAGTTTCAAAGTTGAGCCAATAAGGGTCAATAATTAAAGCTAGATTCAGGTAATCTCTGTCCTGGTCGATTTCGCCGCGGGCCACCAATAAACATTAAAACTACCTTCGGGTAGTTTTTTGTTGCGCACTCACTCAGACTGGGCACAATTCATGGGATCTGTTTAAGATGGATGGATCTAAGGAGAATAGAGATGCCATTGGTCCGAATTGATTTAAGTAAAAAACTCTCTGAGAGCTTTACGCAGCAAGTGGGAGATATTGTCTATAACGTGATGCGTGAGCAAATTAACGTTCCTGAAGATGATAAATTTCAGATCATCACTAGACACGACGCATCAGAATTCAATATTCCAAAAAGCTATTTGGGCATTGAATATTCAGAGGAAATCATTTTTATTCAGGCAACCATTAGCTTCGGTAGATCTACAGATCTTAAAAAGAATCTGTATAAAGCTATTTGCGAGGCCCTTGTAAAAAACCTCAAAGTCAGACCTCAAGATATTTTTATAAACTTGATTGAAGTGAGTAAAGAAAATTGGTCATTTGGTAATGGCGAAATGCAGTATGCCGATAAGGATTAAATTTTCTCGGGCTCTGCTTAGTTATGCCCTGAACCACCAAGAACAAATGAAGCCACCTTCAGGTAGTTTTCATTTGCTTAGGCAAGTTGGTAGCATTGAAGAATGATCAACTTGCCTAAACTTTTTGGCCCGCTTTCTTTTATTGGCCTTTTGATGCTTTCCAATGTCTTTATGACATTTGCTTGGTATGCCCATCTAAAGAATTTATCTTCAAAGCCTTGGTGGATTGCGGTATTCGCAAGCTGGGCAATTGCTTTGCTCGAATATGCTTTTCAAGTGCCGGCAAATCGAATTGGTTTTGAATATTTTTCACTTGGACAGCTTAAGATTACCCAAGAGGTTATTACTCTAGCCGTTTTTGTACCATTTGCTGTTTTCTATATGGGCGAACCATTTAAGACGGACTATATTTGGGCTGGCTTATGCCTGTTGGGCGCGGTCTACTTTATGTTTAGAGGTTAAGCATCGAAATAGTCCACTTTTGGGCCTACGGAATTTGATTCTGTCAGTTTTGTGATTTGGATACACTAATGTTGTCTTCTTTAACTCGGTAGGCAGTACTCCATCAAAGTGTATAAGCCATTTATTTTTTGTCTCACGACCCTTCTGTGTTCTTGCATTAATCAACTGCCTGCTGAGCAAGACAATGCAGGTATTCAGGGCGATAAGTTTTGGACTCTAGATTTCTTCTACTTTTATAAAGGCAAGCAAACGCATGCCGATACCCTAAAGTTCGTTAACAGAAGGGATTGTTTTGAGGCTCTTTATCAAATGCAAGTTGATTCTAAAAAACAAAGTGGTCATAGCGGAGCTGGAATATGCACCAAGCGTTTTGTGGAAGGATAAAAGAGAACACAAGATGATTTATTGGGCTATAGGTAGAGCGTTAAGCATGAGAATCAAACATTTTTTTGGCTCTGATCGATTCCGCTCGGGCCACTAAGAAACAGCAAAACTAATCTCGAGTGGTTTTTATTTAGGCTTTTTATTATTTTATTATGAAAAAAATAATCATTTCAATGGTTCTGAGTTCGCTCTCAATGAGCTCATTAGGGTTTGAGATATTTGCCCTTGGCACAAGTAATACAAATTGTAAAAATTCTGGACAAGCCTATACAACAAGACTGAATGAGTTATTGGCTCAAGATAAGATTAATGCCAATGTCATTAACGCTGGCGTAGATGGAGATAGGCCTGCTTTTATGATGACAAGGTTAGAGCAGGGGTTAGTAGTCTATCCCAATACTAAGATGGTTATTTTCGAGCCAGGGCCAAATGAAAAGAATCCAAGATTTAGCCTTGGGCCCTCAGAGGAAATCTTGGCATACCTTAAAAAATTGAATATACCCACAATCTATGTATCCACGTCCGTGATTCAAAGCGATGAAGAGGCCCAAGAATTAGCAACGAAATATGGAGCTTACTACTACGGTCACTGGAATAAAAATATTCCAACTGATAGTGACCACAGATTATTTGATATGCCAGGCGGAGGCGGGGGCCATATGACAGTTGTGGGTTGTCAAAAATGGGCCCAATATATGCTTCCAACAATTAAACAAGTAATGAAAGAGAAAAACATCAAATAGAGTCAGACACCTCAGCGCTTGTTTGATCGCCGGATCATTAAGATCCTACTTCGTTTAGTTTTTTCATTGGTAGCCTTGAGCCTCTAGGTTAAGTAATATTCTCATTAAACAGTAATTTCCAGGCGGCTTTATACGCAATAATTTCGGCAACTCGTTCGGGAAGGCTATTTAACATTTCTCTTAGTCGTTGAGTGTAGGCCTCAAACATTCCCATTCTGTCACCAGCTAAATCTAAGGCGGCCAAGAACCGGTAGGGTCTTGAGATGATCAGCTTATTCCAAGCGACTTGATTAGCCCAATAGCGAGCATGTGGCTCTCCACTTATCGGATAGATGGATTTGGGCCCACCAAAAGCGGTATCCATATACAGATTTCTATGTTTATCAAGAAGGGCGCCAACATATTCCGGTGAATAGATCGTAGATCGAGCCGAATATCTAATCTGTGCGAAGTGACACCAAATCACCTTAGCACTTGGATATTGAATTAGCATTTTTTCAAGGGATCCCAATAGCCCATCTTCTATTTCGTAGTGAAGCTGAAATGGAATACCTGTTTCTTCAGAAAAAGCAAACAGCCTATGTCCAAGAGGGCTATCAATTGGTATATCCACATCACGATTTGTACTTCCCCCAATTTGCCGTGGGGATGGGTAATGTCTAAATTCATATTCACCCATCAATGGAATTTTCTGCTGAATGACGTTGCGCTCATTCTCATCAAGAAATTTTTCGGGGTTGGATGTCCATGCTGGATAAACCCCGCCATTACCGGCGGGAATAAAGTGCGCAGGGAACTTCATTACAAGCTGATTACTTTCATTACTCCATATTGGTCCGCCTCTAGGTGAATCCAGGGAGAGACAAGATTGTGCGATCCCCATTCGGTCCATGGTGCGCACAAAATCTTCTGCATCAAAATTCACGGGGTTGTAAGAGCTCTCAATATCTATGATTGGTAGGGCTCCTGACTTTTTAATGGATTGGATGCGATTTAAGTAAGCTTGCTTAGACTGGGTAAAATTGAATTGGTACTCACCTGCTAAAGCTACCTTGGTATTAATGCTCAATAGGCTAAATAATCCAAGCTTTATAAAAGGTCTGCGATCCATAATTGTTCTCGGTTAGTAGATTGAGGCGATGAGTACTTTTACCAATGTTTCAAGGATAAAACATCTCGGTACTGGCCGATTAGGCGCCATGGCCCCAAAACGGCTTGTAGCTAGTTTGTATTGCCTAGGTACTGGGCCCATGAATGAAATTCGTTCAAAACAACATTAAAACTTCACTCTTATTTGCTAGTATCAGGCTATGGATAAAGCCGCAGAAGATCACGAATCAAAAACACCTCCTAAGAAGGGCACATTGGTTAGCGTCGTTATTAATTCTGTCTAACCATTTCCCAAGTGTCTGCGAGTGTTTTTCTGGTTCTTGGGGCTTGATTGCTGATGGCATTCATTCTGCAGCGAATTTGGTTGCTGATTTTGTAGTGCTATTTGCCATCATCCAGAAGTAATATCAAGGCAGTATTGCAATAGGAATAGACGCCATTTTCTGACATCCTTATCAAAAAATAATGTCTTAAATGAGAATATCCATAAGACCCTGAAACCCGTAAATGAAACTGTTACTCGCGCTTGCTTTAACGTTCTTTATCTCTCACGGCTTTGCCCAAGAGAATTCTATTCCCATTGATGTTCAGGTGAACGTGACTCCTATTGATGGTCGATTTCATATTCAGGCAAGCTATTCTTTGCCGACGAGTATTTGCAGTGCCTATGCATTTATTACGGACTATGAGGGTTCAAAAAATATTCCAGGAATAGTTGAGGCAAAAGTTATTTCAAGAGCAGGCAACAAGGTGCGCGTGTATAGAGTGATTGAAGAGCAAATTCTCTTTTTCTCTATTGAGATGAAATCAACGGTGGAATATACAGAGCTACCAAATAAATCTCTCACTTTTGAGCAAATTAGTGGCGATACTAAATCGTATAAGGGCACCTGGAAATTGACGGAAGAAAAAGACAAAATAGTCTTTAAGTACGATTCTCTACTGGAGCCCAACTCAATTGTGCCCACGGCAATCGTTGAATACTTTATAAAAAATAACATTCGAGGACGATTTGAGTCTATGGCACAAAGAGCCAGCCAATATAAGCCCCCTGAAACGTTAGCTTGTAAATAACCATTAGATACACAGACCTTAACCCATATAGTCTTCAGAGTCTCTGGTGCTAATGCAAGAATTACCAAAGTTATCTAATATGTTGATATGAACAATTTCTTAGATCCAGCAATTCTCTTTTTTGTCTTTGGCGCTTTTGCTGGTGCCGTGAAATCTAATTTAGAAATTCCTCAGCCGATTGCAAGATTTTTATCTTTATATCTTTTAATGGCATTGGGCTTGAAGGGAGGCTTTGCGCTTCATAAATCAGGCTTTACTCTAGAGATTGGCTTATCCCTCGGACTGGCAGTATTTCTGGCAATCATTATTCCGTTAATGGGTTATGTAGTTCTTAGAAGTAAGCTCAATAGCTATGATGCCGCTGCGATTGCTGCTACCTATGGCTCAGTTAGCGCGGTGACTTTTATTACTGCGACCCAAGCGCTTGATCAATATGGCATTGCATTTGGTGGACATATGGCAGCTGCAATGGCGCTCATGGAGTCGCCTGCAATCATCCTTGCTATTTTGCTAGCAAATAAAGCAAGGGCGTCAGCAACAAATACAAAGCAAGCCACAGGCATGTCAAAGATTCTCCACGAATCATTTACTGATGGCGCACAGCTTTTGTTGTTAGGTTCGATGATCGTAGGTTTGGTGAGTGGCGACAGTGGGCAAAAAATTATGGCGCCATTTTCAATTGATTTATTTAAAGGAATGCTTGCTTTCTTCTTACTCGATATGGGCTTGATGGCTGCCAAAAACTTTGAGGGATTAAGGGGTAAGCCGCCAATCACCTTGTTGTATGCCATCGGCGCGCCCTTAGTTCACGCATCTATCGCATTGGCATTGTGTAAATTACTCGGCTTGCCGCTGGGAGATACTGTTTTATTGATGGTGCTAGCAGCCAGCGCTTCTTATATTGCTGTGCCGGCGGTATTAAGACATGCACTTCCCGAAGTAAATCCTGCCTTATATATGGGAATGTCATTGGGAATTACGTTTCCCTTCAATATCATTTTAGGAATTCCGCTCTATGCGTATGTTGCTGGGCTCACCTATTAGATGGGTGGCGCTTCCTGAGATATTGCTTCATTACTCCAAGTAACAATAAGAATCGCCAGAATCGCCTTCGGGTGTTTTTTCATTTATAAAGTAAGGTAAAACATTCATCGGGAGCATTCCATGGTTTGGTTATATCTCGCAATAGCGATTGCCGCAGAAGTAATGGCTACTACTGCTTTGAAGTTCAGTGAAGGCTTTACAAGACTCATGCCATCTCTATTGGTTGTCTTGGGTTATGCAGGCGCATTCTATTTTTTATCAAAAGTGCTCAATCAACTGCCCATTTCAGTTGCTTATGCGATCTGGTCTGGTGCTGGTGTTGCACTTGTAGGTATTGTTGGTTGGATTTGGCTTGGCCAAAAATTAGATATGGGAGCCTTAGCAGGCATCGGGCTCATTATTAGTGGAGTTTTAGTAATCAATCTATTCTCTAATACGGTTTCACATTAAGGCTGGTATCTGATGAACGCGTTTACAAGCTTTAATCCAAAAGCTTTCCAATTTCTAGAAGAGCTCACTAATAACCAAAACAGAGTTTGGTTTGCAGAACATCGATCTGAATACGAACAGTTTGTGCGCGAGCCTATGAAGTGTTTTACAGAGACCCTGTCTGATAGTCTTGCCAAAAAAGACGTGCCACTATGGGGCGACCCTAAAAGATCTCTCTTTAGAATTAATCGAGATGCGCGATTCTCAAAAGCTAAGCACCCATACAACATGCATGCCAGCGGCTTGTTTACTAGAACGGGGGATAAACATTCATCAGGTGTTTTGTATTTCCGCCTGGATCCGCTCGGAAGCAGATGTGCTGCGGGCTATATGCAGCCTGAGCCCCCTGTTCTAAAAAAACTGAGGCAGGGAATTTTAGATAACCCTAAAGCTTGGCTATCACTTGAGAAGTCTCTAAAAAGAAAGGGCTATGAGCTTGATTATTCATACTCCTTGGCCCGTATTCCCAGGGGTTTTGATGATGTTCCGAAAGAGGTAGAGGACGCCATGAAGCTTAAAGGGTGGATTATCAGGAAGCAGTTGCCCCGATCGATGATTTGCTCAAAAGACTTAATTAAGGAAGTCACTAACTTTGCCAAGGACATGCTCCCTCTATTAAGTTTTGGGTGGCATGCGTTGGAAAAATTCTCTGATTAGCTGTCAGCCCAAGATCACTTTTAATTCGCCTCTATTGGACGCCGCAAACAAAATAGCTAATTAAAACTCAGTGAGGCTATAAGCTTGATCACCCAATTATCGCTATTAGACGTAATACCTTTGCCAACACCAATATTGAATGATGATTTTTCATATTTGGCGTCCATCACTATGTAGGCTGTATGAGGTTGTTGATTAATGTTGTACAAACTTTTATTGGGTAAGTTATCACCGTAGTATTCCATCCCAACATCAACGGTGTTCGTTATCCCATAAGCTACTTTGGCTGATGGTGAAAATGTGGCTGAAGTGTTTTGATTTAACGTCACATCAACACTGGGGTTAATGGTAAAGCGCCAGGCTTGTAGTTGTAGAGCAAGGATAGGCGTTAGTTCATAAAAAGTGGTTTCATTCCCACCGACGTCTTTAATGTAGTTGATTTCATTCTTAACGCCGTAATGCCAAAGACCTTCTTCATCATGAGTGGGTATATACATGTGGCTAATTTTTCCACCATTAACGTAACTCACTCCGTTGTAATTACTAAGGTAGACGTTAGCGCCAAGCTCACTTTTTTCGGTAATGCCATAGCCGTATTCAAGTCTTGTTTGAAATACATTGGTCTTAAGGCCTTGAGATGCAGGCGCTTGAAATAAGTTGGTTTCTACTTCAAAAGCTGAATGCTGGTAATCGGCAATCAGTTCATCATGAACTTTAATCTCAAAGGGTGCTGCAAACGCCCAGCTACTAAGGCAGAGCAAATAAGGCGCTAGCTTGAGTAGCTTCAATGATCGGCGTAAAAAAGGCATGTCGGCACTATAAACGACCTCAAAGTTGAGGATGGTGATAAATTGAGCTTGTTATGTTTAAAACTATTCTTGCCCTTCCCCGTACCGTTTGGCTTATTGGCTTTATTAGCTTAGTAAACGATTCGGCTAGTGAGATGCTTTATCCATTAATGCCGCTTTATTTGGCGTCCGTATTGATGGCTGGACCCAAGGCGCTTGGCATTATTGAAGGTATTGCAGAGGCCACATCCAGTATTTTTAAATTGGTATCGGGCGTCATTGTTGATCGCACTAAAAAAGCTAAGCCTTGGATTGTGCTGGGCTATACCCTTGCTGGTATAGGTAGGCCACTCATTGCAATTGCTAATTCATGGCTATGGGTCATGGCTATTCGTTTTACGGATCGCATGGGGAAAGGACTCAGAAGCTCTCCGCGCGATGCGCTCCTAGCCGAGAGCGTTCATGAAAATCAACGGGGCCTCACATTCGGATTACATCGTTCAATGGACAACGCGGGTGCGGTTATCGGACCCTTATTGGCTGCACTGTTTTTGTCCATGGGGGTTCCACTCAAAGATATTTTTCTATGGGCTATCGTGCCGGCAGTCATTACTATCGCTCTTGCTTTAAGTATTAAAGAGCCACAAAGAGAGCCCGCCGCCAAAGCGGCCCCTTTTAGCTGGTCATTAGTGGGAATGCCCGATCAATTTAAGCGATATCTAGTAGTGGCAGGTATCTTTGCTCTGGGCAATTCATCAGACATGTTCTTATTGCTGAGAGCAAGAGAGGCGGGTGTTCCTCAGGAGCAGATTCCTTTGTTATGGGCAGCCATCTCATTAATCACCACTTTGTTTGGCACCCCCTTATCCGCACTCTCAGATACCTTCGGTCGTAAGCGATTTATTTTGATTGCTTGGATTGCGTTTGCTTTTTTCTACATTGCGATGGGTTTACCAGGCATATCCATCTATCAAATATTTGGACTCTTCGTAATTTATGGATTATTTAAAGCCGCAACCGAAGGGGTGGAGAAAGCCTTGGTGGCAGATATGGCCCCTAAGGGCTTGGCTGGAACAGCCTTTGGCTGGTTTAATTTAGTCACGGGACTGATGCTATTTCCAGCCTCATTCATCTTTGGCTGGGTATATGAATCTGTTGCACCGTTGTATGCATTCTTATTCTCAGGGGCTTGCGCCTTAGTTGCGTTTGTATTGATGGCCACATGGGTATCTAAGACCAAAGAGCCCTGAGCTATTGAGGAAGACTGAATGTGGCTTGACCATCTTTTGATGATTCGATGCTTGGTAGTTTCCCGAAGTAATCTGATTGACGGTATATTTTCTTTTGGCATCTCATCTACAGAAAGCAAAGGCTGCAATGACCGCTATAGCTAAACCTCAATCTAAGTTCTCAACAGTGATCCGCGTTACTAGCGGAAACTTTATTGAGATGTATGATTTTTTTCTGTTTGGCTTTTATGCCACCTACATATCAAAGGCATTCTTTCCAACCGACAGTGAGTACGCATCATTAATGCTGACCTTTGCAACCTTTGGAGCAGGATTTTTAATGCGTCCATTGGGTGCAATATTACTAGGCGGCTATATTGATCGGATTGGTCGTCGTAAAGGCCTCGTCCTGACATTAGGCATTATGGCAACAGGAACAGCAATGGTTGCCTTCATTCCAAGTTATGCAACGATTGGCTTGCTTGCCCCCTTATTGGTATTGGTAGGGCGTCTACTTCAAGGATTTTCAGCGGGTGTTGAGCTGGGTGGCGTATCTGTTTATCTTTCTGAAATGGCAACGCCTGGACATAAAGGCTTTTATGTCAGCTGGCAATCTGCTAGCCAACAAGTTGCGATTATCTTTTCAGCTGCGCTGGGATATATCCTCAATGAATCCATGAGCAAAGAAGTGATTGCCGATTGGGGTTGGCGTATTCCATTCTTCATTGGCTGCATGATTATTCCAATCGTATTTCAGATTCGTCGTTCATTACAGGAAACCGAAGAGTTTCTCGCCAAGAAGCATCACCCGACTTTCAAAGAAATTATGAAATCGTTAACGATCAACTGGCAATTGGTGGTTGCTGGAATGATGTTGATTGTGATGACAACTGTATCTTTTTACTTGATTACGGTTTATACGCCAACATTTGGTAAGAGTGTCATGAAGCTGTCCATCGTTGACAGCTTGATCATTACATTATTTGTTGGTTTATCTAACTTCATTTGGTTGCCAGTGATGGGCGCTCTATCGGACAGAATTGGTCGCTGGCCCATTATGGCCTTGTTCTCTGCATTGGCGTTGTTTACTGCTTATCCGGCTTTAAATTGGTTAGTAGCAAATCCAAGTTTTGAACACATGCTTGCGGTGGAGTTGTGGCTGTCATTTCTGTATGGCAGTTATAACGGAGCTACTATCGTTGCGCTTACTGAAATCATTCCTATTCATATTCGAACGACTGGCTTTTCATTGGCCTATAGTTTGGCTACAGCGCTGTTTGGTGGCTTTACACCTCTCGTATCGACTTGGCTTATTGAGACAACGGGAGATAAAGCTTCCCCGGGTTATTGGATGGCAATGGCAGGCGGTATGGGCTTAATTGCTACTGTTTTAATCTACAAGGGAGTAGTGAAGGTAAAGGACTAACATCCTTGACGCAGATTATTTCACTTAGCTATCAATCGGAAATAGAAACCACCTTCGGGTGGTTTTTTCTTTTTTAGCCGACAAACTTAAATTGCCACCTATGCCAGAGCTACAAATTTAACTGGGGCAATATTTTTTGGATTCATTTGAGCTGCATGTTGCGGCCCCTCTATCGTTTGAGGGAAATCAACGATGCGTGCAAGCTCATGGATCCGAGGATGATTCATCATTGATAAGTAATTTTTATCATGCTCTAGAGAAGATTCTTGATTCATTGCTGGCAACCTTTCATGTTGAGTTGGCAATAACTCATCGTAGAAAGTGTTTACTAGTTTCGATATACAACCTTAGCTCTAGAGCCTTTATTTATATGCTAATACTTTAGTTCTACAGCAAGTAAATTTCACAGTTTTGTAATGCTTATTAGATTACTATCCTGCTGGCTATAAGAAATTAGCTTTATTTTTTGATATTTAATTACGGGAAAACTCAGTGAACAAACTTACTACAAATCTATTCGTAGCTTTATCAGCATTTTTAATTGGCTTGGCGAGCGCCTCAGCGCTAAACAAAAATATTTCTGACAAGCAGGTTCGCTCTGCTCACACAAATCAAGTAGATGCTATGGGCAATGTAGCCGCTAATCAAGACTAATACTTTAGTTCTAGTAATCCCTGTTTCTTGATTGCAGCCAAGAATTTAGCAAATTAACAGTGTTATAAATACAGTTCAGTAGCTATTCAAAATTTTCATGACAGTCATTTTGAATATTGATGACCACCTTTCGGGGTGGTCTTTTTTTATTTACTAGCTTGCTTGTCAAAATCAGCATATCTATCGTGACAGGCCTTGCAAGCGTTATAGATATTTCCGCCAGCATCAAACAGGGCATCCTTATCCTTGTCCTGGGTGGCCTTCAGTGCTAATTCAGAAGCTTTACTCAGTTGATTTGCGAAGTCCATCCATTGCTTGTTGTCTTTAGCTCTGCCTTCGATCATTAAGAGGTTTCCGGCCTCCACCAAAGTGGCTGCACTATTTCTGACGGCCTCCCATTGAGCATCTGTTCGGGGATATATTTCAGTGGTTCCCTGCACATTTGAAATCGATTTGACGGAGTCCCATATGACGTCCGCATTGGAATCAATTACCCACTCCATCACTTGTTTGAGTGAAAGTGAGGAATTTGCTTGCGGTGCTTTGGGGCCGCATCCCAATAGGAGTGCAGTAAAAAATAAGCCGACGAATTTGAGCTTCATGAGGTTTGCTATCGTTGTGATTAAGCTTAATTTACATCATCTAAATCTGAGAGAGAGGGATATTTTTGATGGTTTTTGATTGTTTACAGGATTAGAATGGAATTTAATTAAAAGTAGATGCCACATGAAAACATTATTATTTATTTGCCTATCCGCCTTTGTTGCAGCGACTTTAGGTGGATGTCTCGCTAGCACTATTTCTCCAGTTGGCATTAATTGTGACTTTAGCCAAGGCAAGCCTTTGTGGGAAATGCCGCTAGCCTGTCAAGGTCGATAACAGGCGAAAATTGAATGTACAAATTAATTGCTTTTGACGCCTATGGGACATTATTTGATGTGTATTCCATGGGAGAGTTGGCTGAAGAAATTTTTCCTAGTCATGGCCATGCATTGGCTTTAATGTGGCGTGATCGTCAAATTGAATATACGCGCCTTGTCACCATGAGCGATCCAAGTCCTGGAGGCAGTAAGTATTACCTGCCATTTTGGGATCTTACTATTCGCTCCTTGCGTTACGTATGCAAGCGAATGGGACTCGAGCTAAGCTCTGAAAATGAAAAGCGATTGATGGATCAATACGCTAAGCTCACCAGCTTTCAAGATAGCCTTGAGGTGCTTAAGCAAATTCAATCTCAAGGGATTGCCACTGCTATTTTGTCAAACGGCAGTAGAGAAATGCTTTCTACTGTAGTTGAGAGCAATGGACTCAAGTCATACCTTGATCAGGTAGTCACCATTGAGGATGTGCGCCTGTTTAAAACGGCGCCACAGGCATATGAGTTATTGCTAAAAGCATTTCCGGTCAAAAAGACAGAGGTTTTATTTGTCTCTAGTAATGCGTGGGATGCGCTAGCCGCAAGGTGGTATGGGTTCGATGTGTTTTGGGTGAACCGTCTTGGACATCCATACGAAGAGATTGGCGAATTACCAACGTATGAAGGCGATTCGCTAAGCAAGGTGTTGCAAGTAATTTGATTTTTTAGGAGCAAAAATGAAAATGCCTCAATTCTTAAGAAGTGTTGTGCTTGCTGCTCTCGCAGCATTAGTTTTTGTAAGCCCCGTATCTGCAGCAGAAATCCAAGTGATTACATCGGGTGCATTTGCTGAAGCGCTCAAATCGCTTGTCCCTGAATATGAAAAACAATCCACTAACAAAGTAATTATTTCTTATGGATCCTCTATGGGTGGCGCTCCTGATTCAATTCCATCCAGGCTTGCTAAGGGGGAAAAGTTTGACATCTTAATTCTTGCAGGACCTGCTTTGGATGGTTTTATTAAGAACGGAGCAGTACAGCCTGGAAGCAAGGTAGATTTAGTGGCTTCGGTGATCGGTGCGGCAGTCAAGTCTGGTGCTCCAAAGCCCGATATCAGCACGGTACCGGCGCTGAAGCAAGCTTTATTAAATGCAAGTTCTATTGCCTACTCAGCTAGTGCAAGCGGTACTTATCTATCTACAGAAGTATTTCCAAAACTAGGTATTGCAGAGCAGATGAGCAAGACTGCTAAAAAGATTTACAGCGAGCGCGTTGGTACTGTCGTTGCAAGAGGTGATGCTGAGTTAGGTTTTCAGCAGGTCAGCGAACTCATACCAATTCCTGGTATTGATTTCATCGGCGAAATTCCTGCGGAGGTGCAACAAACTGTTTTGTTTTCAGCAGGCATCACCAGCAATGTGAGCAGTCTTGATGCCTCGAGAGATTTGATCGCTTATTTGGCTTCGCCTAAGGCTGCTCCAACCATTCAGAAGGCTGGTCTAAAGCCACTGTTGCCATCCCTACCTTGGTAGTTAAGTGGAGCTACTTAAAGCGGTAAACCACAGATCCTAGAACGCTGTCTTGGAAAGAGCGAACCATGATGGGGCTGTTGCTGATATTGCCACCTAAGTATTTGCGTCGACCAAAAACATTAAAGTACCAGTTATCTACAATTGGCACTTCCACCATGAGGCCCGCAGTGTAGTTGTTTGTTGCTCCCACAGTGTATTGCGGATAGCCTAAATTTTTGGATGCGGCTGCGCTGACTCCATAATAATAGTTAGCGTAGGTGCCGCTATAACGCTCAACAGCGATTTCTGGATAGAGCTTGATTTGCTTAACCGTTTCTATCTCAGCAAAATAAGAAAGCTGATAGAGCTGTCCATTAGAGCGAGCTACGTCTTGATAGGCATGAATAAAAAAACCACCGATGGGTGTTTCCTGAAAGGTTCCGATGCCAAGCGGAATCGGATCTTGTTTGGAATAAGTGGCGCCATTAATCGTAGATTTACGGTTGTAGTTATCTAGGTTCACTTGGCCTGCTAGCTCCAAATAGCCATAACCAATCTTGGCAGTCTTGATGCCAAAAGTATCAATACGCGCAAAAAACCGTTCGTAGTCAAAAAATGCATAGGGCATCACAAAGCTTTGAGTGCCAGTTGCACCGATAGACATATTTGAGGTGTAGACAGCGGCGCCAATGTCACCAACTACATGGTCTGGGAGTCCATCTGGCACGTCATCCATTGCAAAGGATGGCGTTGCTAAAGCAAGCAGCAGCAGTAATAGGATTGACCTCATGGCAACATCATAGACTATTTGGGCGGCCCGATAATTGCCCCTATAAGTCGAGGTTATCGAGTGTTAGACCCTCTAAATGACTGGTATCTCCCCAACGATCGACTGTCCAAGAGTTGCTGTCGTGACTGATCCAATTCAGAGACGCATTCGGAACGGCGACAGCCTTGGGGGCTTGTAATGCTTGTTTGCTAGCCAATCGATACATCATATCTAGTGCGCCACCATGACTTACCAGCAAGATAGTTTTACCAAGATGCCGTTGGCGTATCTTTTCTAGCCCACCATGAATGCGTTGAGCAAACTGCTTAATACTTTCTCCGCCACCTAAGTTGTGATCTAGATCTCTGCTTAAGTGTGTAGCCCATAGATCTGGTTCAAGCTGCGGCGCCTCTAGAGTACTGAGCCCTTGTAGCGCTCCCAGATGCCGCTCTCTTAGATCTGGATCGATTGCTGCAGAAACTCCAAAGACTTTTTCTATTGCCTGGGCTGTTTTATAGGCACGCGTTAGATCGCTTGTGTATAAAACATCAAACTGAAGTTGAATTGTCTTGAGTGCAGCTGCCATTTGCGCTGCTTGTGCAAGTCCGCGTTGATTGAGATCGATGTCTGTGTGGCCCTGAAGACGATGCTGAGCATTCCAATCGGTCTCACCGTGGCGTACTAAGCAAAATCGAGTCTTTGTCATGCTGCAATGATAAAGCTGCAATACGCTTTTAATTATTTCTTGAGCGTCCAAGCCCGCGGGTTATGTTCAAACCCTATGTGCTCATAGTACTCATTTGCTTTGGGGGCAGCTAGAAGCACAATCATACATTCTGGCCCAAGGCGAGATTGGGTGTTAGCAATGAGTTGTTTGCCAATCCCAGAGTGTTGATATTGTTGATCAACAGCCAAATCCGCCAGGTAGGCAACATAAGCAAAATCTGTCAGTGTTCGCGCAATCCCAACCAATGTATTTTCATCCCAGGCAGTAATAGTCAGATTAGCGTTTTTGAGCATCGCCTCAAATGTTTCTTTATTGTGAATGGGGCGGCGCTCTCCAAGAGTTGATCGAATATAAAGATCAATTGCTTGTTCAGCAGTGATATTGGCATCGTCGCGAAATTGAATCATTCAGGCTTACTCTTGAGTTAGATAAATGACTATAGCAAAAAGCCCCGATAAATCGGGGCTTGATGTTTATGCTGCAACAAGTTGGAGCTTACTAAGCGCTCGTAAAATTTTGCCCTTTTCTTTTGGTTTGGTGCTTTTTTCCATCAGGCTGGTGAGCTGAGCTGAGTTTAGGGGCCCTAGGCGTGTTTTGCCTGTTTTTGTGAGCATGGAATCGTTTTTTCTGTTCTTTTGGTTTTGGCCTACAGCCATGAATATTCCTAGAGTAAAGGAGTGATGAATCTAGGAGTGAGGCTCAAGAGATTCCCCTAATTAGGGCGCGAGATAGTGATCACTATTCAGAATAACAGCTTAAAACAGTAGGCGCTATGATTGCAGAATGATTAATCTTCCAGGCATTATTTTTTCCTTGGTGATGGGCTTGTTAATGTCATCAAGCATTACTTTAGCAACCACCTTTGTTCGCGTTGGTGCTGCGGATAATTTCTTTTCAGTGTGGTTTGAGGTTTGGTCCGTAGCTTATCCAGTAGCTATCATTTGCATCTTGATCTACAGGCCCTTTGCAAGCAGAGTAACCACAGAAATACTAAAAAAATTAAAGGTTAAAAAATGAGATTTTTAATCATGACAGGCGTCTTTGCCTTGGTGGGATGTGCGGCCGTGTATACCGATGCTTCAGATGCAAATCATGTGACTTTTTTAAACAGTAGCGGAGAGTCGCTTGATCAGCTTACCCAAAAAGCAAATGCGTATTGTGCGCAATATGGCAAGACAGCCTCTTTTAAAAATAATGACTCGTCATTAGTCGCCGTCTTTAATTGCAATACAGCTCGTCAATAAGAGCTTTGCTTAGCCAGCCAAGTCTGATTGGTAGATGAGGCCAGCATGCTCTCTCAGAGCATGGAACTGAATGGATTCCCAGCGCTGTTGAGCAACATCAAGCTCTGACTTATGGGATGCAAGAAACACCGAAGCACCAACAACGTCTTCAGCCATGCGATGAATGTTTTCTTGTATAAACTTTTTTAAGGCAACAGGATCTTCAGAGCTAACCCAACGTGCCAGGCTATACCGTGCTGGAAGCAAGCGCACTTCAGCGCCATATTCAGTTTGTAGACGATGGCTTACTACCTCAAACTGCAGCTGACCGAAGGCGCCTAGTAGCATAGTGCCGCCAGTCATAGGTCTAAATACTTGAATTGCGCCTTCTTCACCAAGTTGCATGAGGCCGGTTCTCAATTGCTTAGATCGCAATGGATCAGCAGACTCAACCATACGGAAAATTTCAGGAGCGAAAAATGGTAGGCCAGTAAATTGCAGCTGCTCACCTTCGGTAAGCGTGTCGCCTAGGCGGAGCAAGCCATGATTTGGTAGGCCGATGATGTCGCCTGGAAATGCTTCATCCAAAATATCGCGGCGTTGCGATAAGAAGGAGAGTGCATTATTAGTACGCACCTCTTTGCTGTTGCGACAGATCTTTAGTTTCATACCACGCACAAAGTGGCCAGAGCAAATCCGCAGAAAAGCAACCCTGTCGCGATGCGCGGGATCCATATTTGCTTGGATTTTAAAAACGACTGCTGAGAATTTATTTTCGGCAGGACTCACTTCGCGTTGAAGTGCTTTGCGTGAGCCAGGCGATGGCGCTAATTCCACAAGCGTATTCAGAATCTCGCGTACACCAAAGTTGTTAATGGCAGAACCAAAAAATACGGGCGATTGACGTCCAGCTAAAAAGGCTTCGCGATCAAAGGCCGGCATAGCCTCCTTAATGAGCTCTACCTCAGCTAGGGCGTTTTCTAGATCAGTGCCTAAGCGCGCTTTAAGCGCTGGATCATTAATATCTACAACCGCATGGGAGTCTTCAGTGACTCGATCTTCACCGGCCTTGAACATGCGCATGCGGGAGTTCGCAATATCAATGACTCCAGCAAATGATTTACC
The DNA here is from genome assembly GCF_018687455.1 of Polynucleobacter sp. TSB-Sco08W16. Classification (NCBI taxonomy): domain Bacteria; kingdom Pseudomonadati; phylum Pseudomonadota; class Betaproteobacteria; order Burkholderiales; family Burkholderiaceae; genus Polynucleobacter; species Polynucleobacter sp. TSB-Sco08W16. The sequence continues at coordinate 1,841,246 of NZ_CP061291.1, read as the reverse complement.
CATGCCCACTGGCCAAGTAAACGGAACCACTTCAATGCCTAACGCAGTTTCGATTTCATCCATTAACTCCATGGGCGGCTTCACTTCGCGGTCCATCTTGTTAATAAAGGTGACGATAGGTGTATTGCGTGCACGACATACTTCTAATAAGCGCAAAGTTTGTGACTCAACGCCATTCGCAGCATCGATGACCATTAAGGCGGAATCAACCGCAGTTAAGACGCGATAGGTGTCTTCAGAAAAGTCTTGGTGGCCAGGTGTGTCTAGAAGATTAATGATGCAGTCGCGATATTCCATCTGCATTACAGAACTCGCTACAGAGATGCCCCTCTGTTTTTCAATCTCCATCCAATCAGAGGTTGCGTGTCTGCTAGCCTTTCGAGCTTTAACACTTCCCGCAATTTGAATTGCCCCTGCGTAAAGCAAGAGCTTTTCAGTCAGCGTAGTTTTACCCGCATCTGGGTGAGAGATGATGGCAAAGCTGCGACGTCTGAGTACTTCTGCGGCTGGAGTGCTTGGGGTAGTGGTATCGATGGTAATTCTGCGCTAGTTATTCTGGATTCGGAGCAATTATAAGCGGGTGCATTGATTCAAAATTGCTCCTCAGGCCTTACAAATCGCCACTGACCTGGTGGCAGAGGTCCGAGGGAGATGCGACCCATTCTGACGCGTTTTAAGCCAAGCACTTTAAGGCCAACCATTTCACACATGCGGCGGATTTGCCGTTTGCGACCTTCCCGCAATACAAAGCGCAGCTGATCCTCATTTTGCCAACTTACTTGCGCCGGCTTTAGTTCAACGCCATCGAGTTCAAGACCATGTCTTAGGCGATCTAAATCTTCAAAAGAGAGCGCACCCTCAACGCGAACTAAATATTCTTTTTCAATCGGGCTGTTTTCGCCAATCAATAATTTAGCAATACGGCCATCTTGGGTTAAGACCAGCAGGCCAGTAGAGTCAATATCTAAGCGACCTGCAGGAGCAAGACCTTTAGTGTTGAAGCGTGGGTTTCTGCCTTTATCCAGTGGATGCCCGAAATAGTTTTCTGGAGTAATCAAAGAAGCAGCCGGTTGATATTCTTGTTCGTCATCAAAGTGAGAGATATACCCAACAGGTTTATTTAAGATGACAGTGATGCGAGACGCCTGCTGAGCTTTTGCACCAGACTGAAGTTCAATTTTTTGGTGGCGAAAGGCGCGAACCCCTAGTTCATTAACTACCTCGCCATCTACAGTCACCAATCCCTGCTCAATATAGGAGTCAGCCTCCCGCCTTGAACATAGGCCCAGCTCGGATAGCAATTTAGAGACGCGTACTTTTTCTTCCATCCCTGCATTATCGAGTATCGACCACCACTCTGGGACGGGTTAATATCTAGCTAATCCATTCCGCCAGTATTTGCTCATTATTAAATAAAGGAAGAAGCAATGACAGTCACTATAAAAAAACCGCCAATTTATAAAGTCCTTTATTTTCAGGTACTTACAGCTGTAGTGATTGGAGTTTTGTTGGGCCACTTCTACCCAAGTATTGGTACGGATATGAAGCCATTTGGGGATGCTTTCATTAAAGGCATCAAGATGCTCATCGCCCCGATTATTTTCTGTACGGTGGTTCTTGGCATTGCTGGCATGGAAGATATGAAAAAGGTCGGCAAAACTGGCGGCCTCGCCCTTTTGTATTTTGAGATTGTTAGCTCTATTGCGTTAATTGTTGGTCTGGTTGTTGTTAACGTATTGCAACCTGGCGCGGGAATGAATATCGATCCTGCTAGTTTAGATACCAAAGGAATTGCTGCTTATACGGGCCCAGGCAAGATGGGTACCACTACAGAATTTTTAATGAACATCATTCCTAGCAGCGCTGTAGACGCATTTGCTAAGGGTGAAATTTTGCAAGTTCTCTTCATTGCAATTCTCTTCGGATTTGCCCTGCATAAGTTTGGCGGTCGCGGAACAATGGTGTTTGATCTCATTGAAAAAACATCCCACGTTCTATTTGACATGATTGGCATCATCATGAAATTTGCGCCAATCGGCGCATTTGGTGCAATGTCTTTCACGATTGGTAAATATGGCATCAGCTCCCTGTTCTCTCTAGGAAAGTTGATGGGCACGTTTTATTTAACTTGCCTACTGTTTGTTTTTATTGTTTTAGGACTCATCGCGAAATTTAATGGCTTTAATATTTTCAAATTCGTGCGCTACATTAAAGAAGAGCTTTTAATTGTTTTAGGCACTTCTTCATCTGAGTCTGTTTTACCGCGCATGATGGAGAAAATGGAGCTCTTAGGAGCCAAGAAAACTTGCGTAGGTTTAGTGATTCCTACGGGCTATTCCTTCAATCTCGACGGCACTTCTATTTATCTCACGATGGCTGCGGTATTTATTGCGCAGGCTACAAATACACCGATGACTCTCATGCAGGAAGTGACCTTATTGCTAGTGTTGCTCCTTACTTCCAAGGGCGCTGCAGGCGTTACGGGTAGCGGATTTATTGTTTTGGCTGCCACCCTCTCTGCGGTAGGTGATGTGCCTGTTGCTGGTTTAGCAATTATTTTAGGAATCGACCGCTTTATGTCTGAAGCGCGCGCTTTAACTAACTTAGTTGGTAATGGAGTTGCAACAATAGTCGTTGCAAAGTGGACAGGTGAGTTGGATCAAAAACAACTGACTACCGTGCTGAATCGAGACAGTTGGATTGACGCTCAGGAGCCAGAATTGATTCTGGATCAGCAGCAGGACAAGATGAAGTAATTCTTTTTTCTGGAGGCGACTTGAATCTCAAATTCATTTGGCCAATACTGTTTTCGGTATTGGCATTGAGCGGCGCAGTATTTGCACAAACTCGCCTTCCAGAGATTCCAGTCGATCAATATACGGCAGAACAAAAAAAGGCCGCACAAGAATTTGAAGCGGCTCGCAAAAAGGCTCCTTGGGGGCCTTTTGCAATGCTGATATACAGTCCAGAGCTGATGAATAATGCGCGCGCGATGGGCGACTATCTGCGCTATAACTCTGCGTTTGATAGTGCTCTGAGTGAATTTGCAATATTGATTACAGCGCGTGAGTGGAGTCAAGATTATGAGTGGTCTGTTCACTATCCAATTGCTTTAAAGGCGGGCCTTAAGCCGGAGATTGCTCAGGCCTTAAAAGAGGGTAGACGTCCCGAGGGCATGAGCGAAGAGCAAACCATTGTGTATGACTTCACAATCGAGTTACAAAGATACAAGCAGGTATCAGATGTGACCTTTGCTAAAACGGAAAAACGCTTTGGGAAAAAAGGTGCCATTGATCTGGCCGGAATTGCTGGGTACTACACTTTTTTAGCTATGGAAATGAATATGGCGAGACGTCCAGCGCCCATTGGGGGCGAGCGTTTGCCACGTTTTCCAGAGTAGTCTTTTAAGTCCTGACAATATGAACGCTGCAGGGAGCTTCCTCAACAATTTTTGTCATTGAGGTTCTCCAAGGCGTTACTTTGTTGGGCAGCTTATGCGATGCACCAATCAGAATTAGTGATGCATCATTGTCTTTTGCAAACTCCACAATGCGTGCTGCAGGATCCATTGCCTCTAGTACGTGATAAGAGATTCTTTCTGGAGGCAGCTTAAGGGGTTTAGCCCACTCCATCAATTGCACTAAATGTCCGCGCACAATCCCACTGGCGGTTTCACTTTCAAGCTTGCCTTCATAGGTTGGAGTGCTTGCAATCGTGCTGATACATACCAAACGACTTTCAGGATACGCTTGCAATAAATTCGTTGCAGTCTTTTGCATGCGGTCTCGCAGGGCCTCATCTGATTGGCGCGTATCAATAGCCGCAATCATGAGAGGCGCATCTTGATTGCCCATGCTGGGGCGCGGGCTAGGTGATGGTTCATATCCTGCCGCTCTAAACCAGCGCTTGAATGTTTCCCAAAAGCTGGGGGGCTCTACGCGCTCGCCGCGCCCTGTAATTTTCACGCTATCGGGATCGCGCAGCACTTGACGCAATTGGGTTGCGCTTTGGTAGCGATCCGCCGCCCTTGGCTCTAAACATCTCAAAATGACTTCTTGTAACCAACGCGGAATTTCTGTACGAATTGCACGCGGGGGAAATGGTTCTGCCCACATGCGCTTTCTGAGACCACTCATCGTTTGGGGGTTACCAAATGGCAGCTCATGCGTGAGCAGCTCGTACATGATCGCACCGATTGAATAAATATCGCTGCGTGAATCAGTACGAATACCGGCTACTTGTTCAGGCGAAATATACGGTGCAGATCCAACGCCCTTGCGCATCTCTTCTGCAAGCAAATCAGGATAGCGGTCATGGTGCGACAGACCAAAATCAATGATGATTAATTTTCCTTTGTCATCAATCAGAATATTTTCTGGTTTGATATCCAAATGAATGGCATCTTGCGCATGGAGCGATTGCACTGCTTGCGCAAGGTCTGCACCAATACGCACTACTTCGTCTACCGTAAACTCTTTGTCCTCTTTAATAAGGTCTTCAAGAGGCCTGCCTTCGACGCGCTCCATGGCAATATAGGGCCGTGTCGCCATGTTTCCGGAGCCCAAATACTTTGGCACATAAGGGCTTTTTAACGATCGCAGAATGGTAAGTTCTGTCTCAAAACCAATTAAGCTTTCTACAGGTTGATCCCTGCCGACTCTAGGTATCTTGAGTAGGATTGGTATATCAATACCTTCTTTAGTGGCTGAAAAGAGGCTAGCCATGCCGCCACGGTGTACTTCTTTGCCGAGCACAAAGCCATCTACTACTTTGCCTTCTTGGAAGATGTCGTCAACTGCTTGTATATCAGTTTTGATCGGCATTGTTAAATTACTTGCCGGTAATTAATCGATTGGCCAAATCCTCTGGCAAGCCAGCCTGACGAACCTTATCGGCTGCTGCAAAATGGTCATAGGGTGCGCGGTGAAAAGTAATAAGCTCAGACTCAGGTTCAAAGACAGCAAAACATGCCTCTGGATTTCCATCTCTAGGTTGACCTAAGGAGCCAACAACGCCAACCCACTGACGATGTTGTAGGACGGGAATCTCATCTCCTGGATGAGGGGCAAAACGAATCAGTTTGCCCACAGCGCTTTGATAAAAGAGTGCCTGCTCATGCGCGTGACCCACAAAGGTATAGCTTTTGCCTGAGCTTTGCGCACAACGCCATGCACTCATGCTATCGGTCACATAGTTCCACTCTGCAGGATTGTGAGCAGAAGCATGAACAAAGCAGAATTTCTCTTCATTTACTATCAATGGCAGATTTTTTAAGAACTGAACATGACCTTCATTTAACTGGCTTTTAGTCCATTGAATCGCGGCATTAGCGCTAGCATTCATTTGGTTTTGACAATCCTTGAATACGGCTTCATCGTGATTGCCGAGAATGGCTATTGCTTTCTTGGACTCTACTAGGTCGCTAATGCGATCAATGATTGCTGCCGGATCAGCGTTATAGCCAACTAGATCCCCCAAGAAAACCATGCGAGTTACGCCAAGCTCTTGAGCTTTGGCCATGCAGGCTTCAAAAGCCTCTAAATTACTGTGAAGATCGGCAAATAGCCCAATACGTTCCGTCATTCTCTAATGATAGGACAAAAGTCCTTTACGCAGAAGGGCTATAGGGGCTGGCCTCGTGATTGGGGCGATTTTTGAAACGCTTATGAACCCAATAATATTCGGCGGGTCGAAGTCGGATCTCTTTTTCAAAATATTGATTTAGTCGAGCGGTATCTGCCTTTGGATCTGCGCTTGGGAAATCCTCTAAAGGGGCGCTGATCTCACAGAGATACCCTGATTCATCATCCTTGAGTGTGGTGATCATCATGCATACATCCGCCCCGGTAATTTTTGCTAAGCGAGAGATGGTAGTAATCGTGTTTGTTTGAATCTCAAAGAAGGGTACAAATTCAGAGTCCTTAAGACCCAAGTCAATATCCGGTGCAATGATGATGAAGTCCCCGTTGCGAATTTCGCGAATGATAGCTTTGGTATTGCCTTGACGGTCGATCGAATTACCGCCGAAGCGATTGCGCCAATCAACTATTTTTTTATTGAAAAATGGACTCTTCATTCTTTGAAAAAATCCAGAGGTACGTGGCCAGTCCATGCGTTTGGCTAGCGCGCTCAGAATGATGCTGCCTTCAATTCCTGTGAAATGCATGTTGACCAAAATGCGTGGCTGGCGACTTGAGAGATCTACTGCAGACTTCACTTCAATCATTTTGCTTAATTGTTTTTCACTTCCCAACCAAATGATGCTTTTTTCTACAAGGCTACGACCCAACAAGCGCCAATGTTTTTTGCTGAGCACATCAATTTCCGTTGTGCTCAAATTGGGAAAGCACAAACGGAGATTAGTTTTAACAACGCGATTTCTATCCCCAGGTATTCTGGCTGCGATATAGCCTAGTCCATAGCCGATAGACACTAAGAGCTGATAGGGCAAGAGGGATAGGAGCTTTAGAAATGCAACCCCCGCGTAATTTGCTAAGGACTTGAACAAACGCGCCTTACTCTGATTCGTAGCGTTTAATCGATTTGGCGTAGCGCTCTAGCATCTCTTCGGTGGAGCTACTTGACATTCCCAAGTCATTTACAAGGCCAGTATCTAGGCGATAAGCCCAGCCATGCACTGTGAGATCTTGTCCGCGCGCCCATGCATCCTGAACAATGGTTGTTTCGCAAACATTCACAACTTGTTCTATGACATTGAGTTCGCATAAGCGATCTTGACGTTTGGCGGTAGGCAATACTTCGCCGAGATAGCGCTCGTGTTTTTGATGAACGTCTTTTACATGGCGCAACCAATTGTCAGCAAGACCAACGCGCCTATCGCTGAGCGCAGCATGAACACCGGCGCATCCATAGTGACCAACTACCAAAATATGTTTAACCTTTAAAAGGTCAATCGCAAATTGAATGACCGATAGGCAATTGAGGTCGGTATGAACTACAACGTTCGCCACATTACGATGAACAAAAAGTTCACCAGGTAAAAGATCCACAATTTCATTTGCTGGAACACGGCTATCCGCGCAACCAATCCAAAGGTATCCCGGAGCCTGTTGGTTTACTAGGCGCTTGAAGAAATCTGGATCTTTGGCAACCATGCCCTCGGCCCATTGGCGATTACTGGCAAACAGGTGATCAAGAGCTTGAGAATTTTTGTATGGCATGCTTTGAGTTTAAAGTACTTTAATGACGCCGATTTGGTTAAAACAAACCCCTACTGGAATTGCCCTTCATTTGCACTGCCAACCGGGCGCAAAACAGACTAAAGTGGTTGGCTTGCATGATGGCTGCCTGAAAATTTCTTTGCAGGCTCCGGCCCTTGAAAACAAAGCCAATGAGCTCTTATTGGCCTGGTTGTCCAAGCAACTGAAGGTACCTCAAAAGCAAATTCAATTTCTTTCGGGTCAAAACAGTCGTAAGAAACGAGTAGAAATTTGGGGCTCTATTACCGCAGAGCAAATTGCTGATGCATTAAAGCCTTAATCTACCAAAAGATGGCCCACAAAATTCCTAAAATTAGCACCCATTTGCCTACGTAATAAACAGAGCGATGTTTCGCCTTCAGTTTTTTCGCTTGAGCACGCAGGTGATAAAAGTAAGTAAATAGGACATTTACAAAACCAACTTTTTCACCTACGACGTTTTGAGAGGCTGCAGCACTCATGACATAGCGCCCAAACCAGCGATTGAGTAGCTGCATTGCTTTTGTATATAAAGGACGCTCAACATCGCAAAACAAGACGATACGTTGATGGTCAGTTTCATTGGCTGCGAAATGAATATAGGTCTCATCAAAAATCACGGGTTCCCCATCTTTCCAGAAATAACGCTCACCATCAACCTCAATAAAGCATTTGGGGTCATTGGGTGTAACCAATCCAATGTGGTAGCGCAGAGATCCAGCATAGGGGTCTCGATGCCTTACCAGTGTTGCCCCAGGAGGTAAAGAAGCAAACATGGCCGCTTTAACTGAGGGAATAGACTTAAGTAGGGCTACTGTTTTGGGGCAGCTTGCTTGTGCTGATGGCAGATCTTTGCCATACCAATAGAGGTGAAAACGCTTCCAGCCAGTCCTAAAGAAGGAATTAAAGCCAATATCGTTGTACCCAGTTGCCGCCGCAATGGCACCATCTGCGTTTAAAGAAAGCGCTTCCTCGCGAATGATTTCCCAGTTATCTTGCAATGGCTTCATTTCAGGAAACTGGCTTACTGGAATATAGGCGCTCGCTTTTACCTTGGAGAATAAGTAGAGGAGTGCATTGATTGGCGAAAGCAAGACTTGATAGTCAGTTAGCGATCGAACCACGCCAAAACGCACCTTTCCTCTGAAATAGACATAAATTGCTGAGGCAATAAATATAAAAAAGATGATGTGACGCGCTTGCATTCGATCTGCCAATCTAAAGTGATAACTAACATTCTAATTTGTAAGCAAACCTTTTAATGACTATTTCTTAAGATAAGTTCCTCATATACTTAAAGCGAAGCAGTATGGCTGCCCGCATAGGGTTAATGTGGATATAGATCGAGAGGGATCGTATGAATAGCTTTATAAAGTGGCTCTTAAGCCTTGTTTTAATTGGCTTAGTGGGTATTTCAGCCTATACCTGGCTGATGCTGACTTGGAGCTATGGAAGCGGGGAGAGGGCAGGATATGTGCAGAAATTCTCCAAGCGCGGATACATTTGCAAGACCTGGGAAGGTGAATTAGCGATGGTTTCGATGCCAGGCACGATGTCGGAAAAATTCTTCTTTACGGTGCATGAAGATGCTGTGGCGCAAAAAATCAATGAGAATTTAGGAAAAAAAGTAGCCCTAAAATATTCTCAGCATATTGGACTACCAACATCCTGTTTTGGCGATACAGAATATTTTGTCTCTGGCATCGAAGTTTTGAATGATCAATAGGTGGGGGAAGTAAAAAATTACTTGTCCGCAGCTTTATTTTTGTAATTTTTTGTGGTTAAAATCATGTAAGCGCAATGTGCGCCGACATCAATATCTATAAGGAGCTTCACTTGAACAAAGCCGAACTAATCGCAGCGATTGCTGACGACGCGGAGATCTCTAAAGCAAAAGCTGAATTCGCATTGAATTCTGCTATCGACACAATTATCAAAGCTGTTACTAAAGGTGATTCAGTACAACTGATCGGCTTCGGTACTTTTGCATCTGGTAAGCGTGCTGCACGTATGGGCCGCAACCCAAAGACTGGCGAGCCACTCAAAATTGCTGCTGCAAAAACTGTTAAGTTTTCTGCTGGTAAAGCATTTAAAGATTCAGTTAACAAGCGTAAGAAGTAATTCTTTCTTTGTTGATAAAAAGCCCGGCATGCCGGGCTTTTTTATTTCCTAAGGAATATGAAGAAGCACATCCGTAAGGTTGAATTAACTTTGTACAAGGCGACGATGACGATGAATGCTCATCAAGATGCCAGCCCCAAATCCCAGCGTTACTAAAGCGGTTCCGCCATAGCTAATAAATGGCAGTGGAACACCAACAACAGGCAGCAAGCCGCTCACCATGCCAATGTTCACGAATGCATAGGTAAAGAAGATGAGTGTAACTGCAGCACCAAGTAGTCGTGTAAATAAATTAGGTGCGCTTGCAGAAATCGCTAGGCCTCGCTTGATCAGTGCAAAAAATAATGCAAGTAATATCAAGTTGCCAAGCAAACCAAATTCCTCAGAGAAAACTGCAAAGACAAAGTCAGTGTGTTTTTCTGGAATGAATTCTAAGTGCGCTTGTGTCCCCTGAAACCAGCCTTTACCAAAGAACCCACCAGAGCCAATAGCAATCATTGATTGAATCGTGTGGAATCCCTTACCTAGAGGGTCGCTGCTCGGATCAAGCAAGGTGCAGATGCGATGCTTCTGATAGTCATGTACAAATGGCCACACCACATCATGTGCGCAAATCGTGCCACCAAAAATAATAATGAGCAAAATACCAATGACGCCAACACCTACAAATGGCAATATCCATTTCCATGGCAGCCCCGCCAAGATGATGACGTAAAGTCCAGCAGCAAAAACCAATAGTGCGGTTCCAAGATCAGGCTGACGCGCAATCAGAAAAACAGGAATGGCCAAAATAATGATTGCTACGGCATAGTCCCAAGTCTTTTGAAGACCCTCGCGCTTTTGAAAATACCAAGCCAACATCAAAGGCATCGCAATCTTCATGATCTCGGATGGTTGAATTACTACGCCAATATTTAACCAGCGTCGCGCACCTTTTTTAATTAATCCAAATGCTGCAACAGCAACTAAGAGTGTGACGCCGAGTGCATAGATCCAAACTGCGCCCATTTCTAGCCACTTTGGAGGAATGCGAGAAACAATCCACATCACCACAAATGACAGCGCAAGATTACGCAACTCATCTGTAATTTGCACGGGAGTATTTTGACTTGCAGATAAAAATGTAAAAAAGCCTACAGCCGCCAGACCAAGCAAAATAAGGCCTAGCTGTCGATCCAAGCCAGCAAAGAAGCCAAAGAAAACGGCCTTAATTTTGTTTAAGGGGCTCTTTTCCATTCGGGAACCTCCTTTGGCCATTTGCCTTCGATGTAGTAGTCCAATGCTCTGCGTGCGATGGGGGCTGCATATTGCGCACCAAAGCCTGCGTTCTCTACAACCATCGCAATGACGATAGTCGGCTTATCTGCAGGAGCAAATGCAATATATAAGGCATGGTCGCGCAGGAACTCAGCAGTAGATCCATGCTTGTAATCTTTCGAGTTCAAGCTAAACACTTGCGCCGTTCCTGTTTTACCTCCAGCTACGTAGCCTGTACCTTGAAATGCTGCTGCTGATGTGCCGGAGCGATTTACTTCAATCATCGCTTTTTTAATCACTTCAATATTCTCTGGATTCAATTCAATCCGATAACTTTCTTTTGGGGTCGTTAGCACTCTATTGCGAGTAAATGGATCCTCAATTGCTTTGACTAAGTGGGGCTTCATCACTACGCCATTGTTGGCGAGGTTCGCCATTGCATGGGCTAGTTGCAAAATAGTGAAAGAGTTATAGCCCTGACCAATCCCAAGAGAAATAGTTTCACCTTCATACCATTTTTGTTGCTCTGGTTTTTTGAAGGTATTTTGTTTCCATTCGGTTGAAGGTAAGACGCCTTTCGACTCTCCTTGTAAATCAATTCCTGTGATCTGACCAAATCCAAAAGGCTTCATAAAGTCAGCAATCATGTTGACACCCATGTCGCGTGCAAGCATGTAGTAATAAGTATCACAAGATTCGACAATGGATTTCTGCATGTCAACGGTACCGTGACCTCCCTTTTTATCGTCGCGGAAAGTATGGTTACCAAAATCAAAATAGCCAGGATCGAAAATCGTTTGTGAGGCAGTGCGCTTTTTGTTTTCCAGTGCAGCAAGCGCCATAAACGGTTTGTATGTAGAGCCGGGTGGATAGATACCTTTTAGCGGGCGGTTGTATAGCGGCTTTTGTGGTGAGTCGTTTAGCTCTTTCCAAGTTACTGAGTCAATACCCTCGACAAAATCATTCGGATTGAAATTGGGTTTTGAAACAAAAGCTAATACATCGCCTGTTTCAGGTTCAATCGCCACAAATGCACCGCGGAAATTTCCATAGAGCTGCTCCACTAAATACTGCAACTTAATATCAACTGAGAGCACTACATTTTTACCTGGCACAGAAGGTGAGCTTGAGAGTGTTCTTACTGGTTTGCCACCTGCAGTAATCTCGACCTGATCGTATCCAGGTACACCACGCAAAACATTTTCATAGCTTTGCTCCAAACCAATTTTTCCAACATATTGAATGCCAGGCAAAAAGGATGTCTGCAATGCATCAGGATCATCTGCCTTTGAGTTCTCAATTTCGCTTTGCATGCGTTCTTTATCGCGCTGGGAAACCCGACCGATATAGCCAATTAAATGGGACGCCAATTCGTTATAGGGGTACTCTCGAAAGCTTCTTGCGCGGATTTCTACCCCCGGAAAGCGGTAGCGATTGGCCATAAAACGGGCAGTTTCGGTCTCATTGAGCATTGAACGCAGGGGAAAGGTACCCATATTGCGAGAATCCTCGAGGGAGCGCTTGAAGTTACGCCGATCTCTAGGTGAGATATCGATGATTTCAGAAAGATCATTAATAAGTTGGTCTACATTGCCTTTTACTTCTTCTGCATTCACATCTAGGGTGAGGGCAGAGTAATTTCTACCAATCACAATGCCGTTGCGATCGATGATCAGTCCCCGGTTTGCTGGAGCGGGTACCAGGGCAATGCGATTGCTTTCGGCTAGTAGAGCATATTTGCCATGGCTCACTAGCTGTAACCAGACTAGGCGCGTTACTAAAAGTAAGAAGCAAAAAGTAACGAATAGGGTCGCAATATGAATGCGCTCTTGGAACGAATCGAGGTCAGGTTTTTTAAAAGAAACCATACAGCTTCTTAAAGCGGACGATTGTGATCAACGTCAATTGGACGACGTTGAGGCGCCAGCAATATTCGTGTTGCGATTGGCCAAAGCAAAGCCTCAATCACGGCTTGAATAGCGCCAGTGAGGGCCCACCAGTAAAGCTCTCCGCTAAGTACCCAATGAACCAGCACAGGAAACAAAGAGACCAATAAAAAGATCGGGAGTAGATGGAGCGCTTGCGAGAGAACGGTCAGCGCCACAATGCGTCGATGCCAAGAGATGGCAAGGTAAGCAACCAGCGAATAACTAAAGGCATGTAAGCCCAGCAAATCTGAGTTGTGTACGTCCATCATCAGGCCCAAGATAAATGCTGATATCACGCTGACATAGCGATGCTGATGAATGTTCCAAAACACAATACAAATGATTAGCCAGTCTGGCACCCAGCCATAGTTACCAATGGGCAATAGGTTTAGTAAAAGCGCACAAAACAAGCTGAAGTAAATAAAGACCGGATTGACCGGGCGCAGAATGTAGCCGCTTTGGAAATCAATCATTGCATTCCTCGCGCGCGTGTTTGGCGACGACCGGGATTATTACCCAGGGATACTCCTGATGTAGACTTGTTGTTGATAGTTGGTGCTTTAGCGTCAAATTTAGGGTCATACAAAAACGCTAGCGCTTGGCGATAGCGATTCACTGCCGCTACTGGCACACAAAACACATTAGAAGAATTTTTATCGGCATTGCGCTCGATCTTGCTAATGACCGCTACTGCAAATCCAGGGGGATAAACCCCATCAATCCCAGAGGTCAGCAAAATATCACCAACTTCTAGATCGCTGGCAACGGGTAAATAGCGTAATTCCAAGGCATTGCCACGCCCAGCACCAAATACAGCCGCTCTCAGGCCATTGCGAGCCACCTGGACGGGCACTGCAAAGTCTCGGTCCTCTAACAGCGAGACCTCGGCAGAGCGTTCATAAAGGCGAACCACCTGCCCAAGAATCCCGGCGTCATTGGCAATGGGATTGCCTAGCTTGAGGCCATCATCGCTGCCACGATTAATCACAATGCGTTGTGAAATAGGATTGGGCGGATTAAACAAAATCTCAACTGGTAATGTTTTAAATGGAACTTGTTTTTGCAGTGCCATTAACTCACGTAAGTTTTGATTCTCAACCATCAAAAATTCGGATTGGTTTGCAAGTAATGAAAGCTCAGCTTGGCGAACCTTCATGGCTTGATTTTCTTGATCTAAGGTTCCACGAGTTGTGAAATATTCTGATGTAGCCTCGAATGCATTACGCGGAGCCATCATGACGTATTCAAGTGGACGCAAAATCCAATTCACATTATTACGAATGGGATCGAGAGCTTTAAAGCGAAAATCGATCAGCATCAGAGCGATGCTGATCGACAGACAGACAATCAGTTTAAGTAAGGCCGGAATGCCCTGTCTGAAAAGTGGTGGAGCGCTATGTCGCAATTCCCTGTTCGACGTGTATGTCGCTTACTCGTGCGAGAACACTCCGCCTAACTTATCCATACGCTCAAGTGCGATACCGCAACCACGAGCCACGCAAGTGAGCGGATCTTCTGCAACATGAATAGGCAAACCAGTCTCTTCTAACAAGAGGCGATCGAGGTCGCGCAATAAGGCGCCACCGCCGGTGAGCATCATTCCACGCTCGGCAATGTCGGACGCTAGCTCTGGTGGAATCTGCTCCAAAGCGGCTTTCACTGCAGTGACAATTTGATTCAATGGATCTGTTAGCGCTTCGAGAATTTCATTGCTAGTAACGGTGAAGCTACGAGGAATGCCCTCTGAAAGATTGCGGCCTTTCACTTCCATCTCGCGCACTTCTGCGCCAGGGAATGCGGAGCCAATTGTCTTCTTAATCAACTCAGCAGTTTGCTCGCCAATCAACATGCCGTAGTTACGACGAATGTAATTGGTGATGGCTTCATCAAACTTATCGCCACCAACACGCACAGAGCCTTTGTAAACCATGCCGCCCAATGACATCACGCCAACCTCGGTTGTGCCGCCACCAATGTCAACCACCATTGACCCAGCAGCTTCAGAAACTGGCAAGCCGGAGCCAATTGCAGCGGCCATTGGCTCTTCGATCAAAAATACTTGTGATGCGCCAGCACCTAATGCGGACTCACGAATCGCGCGACGCTCAACTTGGGTAGATCCACAAGGAACGCAAATAATGATGCGTGGACTTGGCTTTAAAAGTTTGCTTTCATGAACAAGCTTGATAAATTGCTTGAGCATTTGTTCGGTAATCGTGAAGTCGGCAATAACACCGTCTTTCATGGGGCGAATTGCCTCAATATTCCCTGGAACACGACCCAACATCGCTTTTGCCTCTTTTCCGACTGCCAAAATGGTCTTTTTGCCATTTGGGCCACCTTCTTGGCGAATTGCCACGACCGAGGGTTCATCGAGGACAATACCCCGCTCACGCATATAAATTAAGGTGTTTGCGGTTCCTAGATCGATGGCTAGGTCATTGGAAAAGTAGCTGCGGAAAAAACCAAACATGATGTAGTGGGAAAATAGAAGGTGTTAATAAAAAATATATAGGAATGATACTCTCGTCCCATGAAACTTGATGATGTCCAGCGCATTGCGCACCTATCCAGACTTGAGTTAAACCAAGCAGAAGCAGAGGCAGTTTTGCCACAATTGCAGGCTATTTTTTCTCTGGTTGAGGAAATGCAGGCTGTCGATACTAGTGGCCTAGAACCCCTCGCCCATCCCATTCTATTTTTGCGTGAGTTGGCGCAACCTTTGCGCGCTGATCAGGTCACTGAGTCAGACCATCGCGCTGAAAACATGCAATCTGCCCCTGCTCAGCAGGATGGCTATTTCTTGGTTCCAAGGGTGATTGAATGAGCTGGCACAACACCCCAATCGCATTAATGGCAAAAGCACTTGCTGCAAAAGAGGTCTCTAGCAAGGAGCTTACCCAGTACTTTTTAGACCGCATTGAGGCTGGAAAGCAGTGGAACGCCTACATTGATGTGAATGCTCACTTAAGCTTAGAGCAAGCTAATAAAGCAGACTTGCTAATTTCTTCTGGTAATGCTGGCAAATTGACGGGCATTCCCGTGGCCCACAAAGATGTGTTCGTTACCCGTGGCTGGAAGTCGACTGCAGCCTCCAAAATTTTGGCTGGCTATCAAAGCCCCTTTGACGCAACCGTGGTGGCTAACCTTGGGATTCCGGATGAAAATAATCCCAAGGGAGCCGGCATGGTTTGCTTGGGTAAGACCAATATGGATGAGTTCGCCATGGGGTCTTCTAATGAAAATTCAGCTTATGGCCCAGTCTTAAACCCTTGGAATGCTGCTTACGTTGCCGGTGGATCCTCAGGTGGCTCAGCGGCAGCAGTTGCTGCGGGATTGGCTCCGATTGCCACTGGTACCGATACGGGTGGTTCCATTCGTCAGCCAGCAGCCTTTTGTGGTTTGACCGGTATCAAGCCTACCTATGGGCGCGTATCGCGTTACGGGATGATTGCTTATGCGTCTTCCTTGGATCAAGCAGGCCCGATGGGTAAGACTGCCGAGGATTGCGCCTTACTACTCTCGGCAATGTCTTCACATGATCCTCGTGATTCAACATCGCTTACGGATTCTGGTGAGGACTATGGTCGTTACCTCAACCAATCTTGGCAAGAGGGAAGCGTAAATTCTGCAAAACCGCTAGAAGGTTTGCGTGTTGGTTTGCCAAAAGAATTCTTTGCGGAAGGCTTGGCTCCAGATGTTGCAAAGTCAGTAGATGAAGCCGCAAGAGCCTTAGAAGGTTTGGGTGCGAAGTTGGTCGAAGTCAGCTTGCCTAAAACAAAGCTTTCGATTCCGGTCTATTACGTCTTAGCTCCTGCAGAAGCATCAAGCAACTTGAGTCGTTTTGATGGCGTTCGTTATGGTCATCGTACAAGTGATTACAAAGATCTAGGTGACATGTATCAAAAGTCACGCACCGAAGGTTTTGGTGCAGAAGTAAGGCGCCGCATCTTAATTGGTACCTACGTCCTTTGTCATGGTTATTACGATGCCTACTATTTGCAGGCACAAAAAATTCGTCGCATTATTGCCTCCGATTTTCAGGCCGCATTTAAGGAGTGCGATGTCATCTTAGGGCCGGTAGCGCCTGATGTGGCATGGCGCCTGGGCGAAAAGTCAAAAGATCCAGTGCAAATGTATCTCGAAGATATTTATACGCTCTCAACCAATTTGGCGGGATTGCCAGCAATGAGTGCACCTTGCGGATTTAATGCAAGTTCTCTGCCTATTGGCATGCAACTCATTGGCAACTATTTTTCTGAAGCGCGCTTATTGCAAGTAGCGCATCAATATCAGCAGGCCACAGATTGGCATTTGCGACAAGCTGGTGGGGTGGCATGATGGAATGGGAAGTCGTTATCGGTCTAGAGACCCACGCACAATTACAAACGCATTCTAAAATTTTTAGCGGTGCAAGTACACGCTTTGGCGCAGAGCCGAATACACAAGCGTGTGCGGTGGATTTAGCATTGCCCGGTGTATTGCCAGTGTTAAATCGTCAAGCCGTTGAGCATGCCATTCGTTTTGGATTGGCAGTGGGCGCAAAAATTTCACCGGCAAGTATTTTTGCTCGTAAGAATTACTTCTACCCTGATTTACCAAAGGGCTATCAAATTAGCCAGATGGAAATCCCAGTCGTCGTGGGTGGACAGCTAGAAATCCTTGTTGGGAATGACGTAAAGGTCGTTCAACTGACTCGCGCTCACATGGAGGAGGATGCCGGCAAATCGGTTCATGAAGAGGGCTTCCTGGGTCCTCATGGCGAACCCTCCAGTGGTATTGATTTAAATCGTGCAGGCACACCACTTTTAGAAATCGTGACTGAGCCTGTCATGCGCAGTGCAGCTGAGGCAGTTGCATATGCCAAGGCCTTACATACCCTCGTCGTTTGGTTAGGCGTATGTGATGGGAATATGCAAGAAGGTTCATTCCGCTGCGACGCTAACGTTTCGGTTCGCCCTAAAGGGCAGGCAGAGTTTGGCACGCGCTGTGAGATTAAGAATTTGAACTCTTTCCGCTTCTTGGAGGAGGCAATTCAATATGAGGTGCGCCGTCAGATTGAATTAATTGAAGATGGCGGCAAAGTCGTTCAAGAAACGCGCCTCTATGACCCCGATCGTCAGGAAACGCGCAGCATGCGCAGCAAGGAAGATGCGAACGACTATCGCTATTTCCCCGACCCTGATTTATTGCCCGTAGTCATTGATGATGCGTGGATTGCTCAAGTGCGCGACGGTATGCCAGCACTTCCTGCTCAGTTACGCGAGCAGTGGCAACAAGACTATGGTTTGAGTGCTTACGATACTCAGTTATTAACCCAGGATCGCGACACTGCAAAAGTTTTTGAAGAGTTGCTAGCAATCGTTGGCAAGCCTTTAGCAAAAGCGGCTGCCAATTTAATTGCCGGAGAGTTTGCTTCTTCTTTAAATCGCGCAGGTATTGCTACAGCAGATGCGCCATTGCAAGCCGCACATTTGGCGCCCTTACTGACGAGAGTGGCCGATGGCACCATCTCTAACAAGATTGCTAAAGATATTTTTGCAATTCTTTGGGAAGAGGCTATTGCAGGCAAATCTATTAGCACGGTTGATCAAATTATTGATGCTAAGGGCCTTAAGCAAATTAGTGACAGCGGTGCATTAGAGGCCATTATTGACCAGGTCCTGACGGCCAATCAGAAGTCGGTTGAAGAGTTCCGCTCAGGTAAAGAAAAAGCATTCAATGCCTTGGTAGGCCAAATTATGAAAGCCTCTCAGGGCAAAGCGAATCCTGGGCAGGTCAATGAATTGCTGCGTAAAAAGTTAAGTTAACAAAAGTATTTTCAGAAAGAGATAGATGAGCGCCATTGATCCAAAGCAGGCCGAGCAAGAAGAATTAGTTGCTGAGTGGTTGCGTGCAACTCCGGGCTTCTTTGAGCGCTATGCCAATCTCTTTAACGAAATTCGAATTAAGCATCCACACGAAGATCGTGCGATTTCTTTGCAAGAGCGTCAGATGACTGTGCTGCGTACACAGAATCAAGAGCTCAATCGTCGTTTAAGTGAGATGTTGCACTTTGGTAGTCGAAACGATAAAACTCAACAAAGTTTAGTGGCCTGGTTATTGCGTTTAATGAAGGCGAACAACAAGTCTGAAGTTGAAGCGGCAATTACTGCTGGCTTAGCCGAGGTATTTGAAGTGGAGTCAGCGCAATTGCTAGTACCAAATTCTGCATTTGGACCTTGGGTTGACGCTCCTTTGTGCGGCTCGGCAAAAGAGCTAGCTGCTGCCAGCGTTGATTTATTGGCAAGTCAAACTACGATTGATCCAGAGTGGCAGAGCTTAGTGGCCATTGGCCTGCCGCTAGGTAAGAGCCTTGGAGTCAATCAATCACCTGCATTGCTAATGTTAGCCAGCAAAGATGAAACCCGATTTACCGCAGACATGGGCGCCTTCTATTTGCGTCAAATTGCAGAACTTACTGCCGCAGCTTTGGATCGTATCCAGGCTTATGAAGTTAAAGCAGGCTGATCTTCATCCGCTCATGCAGGAGTATTTGCATGAGCTACATGTATTGCGTCAACTATCCCCCCATACACTCAAAGCATATGGCATGGATCTTAGCGATCTACAAAACTTTGCACTTGAAGATGATGTTGAATTATTAAAGGTTAGCAACGCACACGTACGTCGTTGGGCTGGGCGCTTGCATTCCAAAGAAAAATCATCAAGAAGCATTGCCAGGGCGCTCTCAGCTTGGCGTGGTTGGTATGACTGGCTTACTGAAAAGGATGCGCGGCGTGATGCGCGTGCTGGCAAATTAACAAGCAATTTAATTGCTAATCCAGTGGATGATGTGAAGGCGCCAAAGCGTTTGAAGTCTTTACCTAAAGCCTTATCGGTGGAGCAGGCGCTTGCCTTGGTTAATCAGGCGGTGAAAGAGGCGGAAGAGAAGAAAGACCCAGAGTCTATTCGGGATGCTGCCATTATTGATTTGCTGTACTCCTCGGGATTGCGTTTGTCTGAGCTACTGGGCATCGATGTGATCCAGAGCAAAGATCGTCAGCATGAATCGGCTGGCTGGTTAGATTGGGACGCTGCTGAAGTAACGGTTTTAGGTAAGGGCGGGAAAAGGCGTTCAGTGCCTGTAGGCTCACCTGCGATGAAATCCTTGCTTGCTTGGCGAGAAATGCGTGATGCCGGTTCTTACGCCCAAGAGTCGCTGGCCTTATTTTTATCGGCTACCGGCAAACGTTTGTCGCCCCGAACCGTGCAGGCACGCTTGCGTTCTTTAGCGATACGCGCTGGTCTGCCGACTCATGTACATCCCCATATGATGCGCCACAGCTTTGCAAGCCATGTCTTGCAGTCCTCACAAGATTTACGGGCCGTCCAAGAAATGTTGGGTCATGCCAGCATCGCCAGCACCCAGATTTATACCTCGCTGGATTTTCAGCATCTTGCTCAGGCATACGATAAAGCGCATCCGCGGGCAAAGGCTGGCAAAGGCTAAAGAACTCGGTAAGATAGTGGGTTTCCCGCACTGGGAACGTAAGACATCTCGATTTTGATTGGATCATTCATGGCATTAATTCCGGTAACCATATTGACGGGCTTTTTAGGGAGTGGCAAAACCACCTTACTAAAACACATTCTGACTGAAGACCATGGCAAAAAAATTGCCGTGATTGAAAACGAGTTTGGCGAAGAGAATATTGACAATGACATCTTGGTTCAAGATCACGAAGAAAATATTGTGCAAATGAGTAATGGCTGTATTTGCTGCACGATCCGTGGTGACCTTGTGGAGGCGTTAAATGAGCTCTGGGAGCAGCGCAGAGATAAGAAGATCAGTTTTGATCGCGTTGTAATTGAAACTACTGGTGTGGCTAATCCAGGCCCTGTAGCCCAAACCTTCTTTATGGATGACGATGTTGCAGATCACTATGTCTTAGATGCTGTTGTAACCTTGGTAGACGCCAAACATGGTCAGCAACAGTTGACCGAGCATGAAGAGGCTCAACGCCAAGTGGGTTTTGCAGACCAGATCTTTATTACTAAGACAGACTTGGTTTCTTCTGCTGAAGTGGAGTCCTTGCGTGGGCGTTTGATGCACATGAATCCAAGAGCTCCGATCAGCGCTATTTCGAAAGGTGTGGTTCCTTTGAATGCCGTTTTAGATCTCAAGGGCTTTAACCTCAACGCTAAATTAGATATCGACCCGCATTTTTTGGAACAGGATGATCACGATCATGCCAATTGTGGCCATGATCACTCCCACGACCACGACCATGATCACAGCACTTGCGGGCACGATCACAGCCATGACCATCATCATGGTCATGCAGGCCACACAGATCGCATCCAATCCTTTGTTTTTCGTAGTGATAAACCCTTTGATCACAAAAAGCTTGAGGACTTCCTGGGGGGCATTTTGGAGGTCTTTGGAGAGAAGATGTTGCGCTATAAAGGCGTGCTCTATGTGAAGGGTAGCAACCGAAAAGTGGTGTTCCAGGGGGTTCATCAGATGATGGGCAGCGATTTGGCCGGTCCTTGGGGTTCTGAGCATAAGCAAACCCGAATGGTCTTCATCGGCATCGATTTGCCCAAGGACACCCTACTGGCTGGGCTTGAGGGCTGTTTGGCCTAAAAAGATTGGGGTACAATCCGCCGCCACGGTCAAGATTGTTAAATACTGAAGAATATTGGCTGATGGGTAACAAAAGTTTGGCAGAATGAGGCAATAATGCTTCAAACCCAAGAAAGAATGAGATGACGGTAAAAACAGCAACAAAACCTGCAGGCGCTGCTAAAGCGAGCAGCAAAGCAACCAGCACTAAGACAGCTAAAGGCACACCTTTAACTGAGGCTGAGTTACTCAAGATGTCCGACAAGGACTACATGAATGCTGCGCAGTTAGATTTTTTCCGTCAAAAACTGCTCACCTTGAAAGAGGACATTCTAAAAAATGCCTCTGAGACCACTGAGCATTTACGTGAAAACATTTTGGTTCCAGATCCAGCTGACCGTGCAACGATCGAAGAAGAGCATGCATTGGAATTGCGCACTCGTGATCGCGAACGTAAATTATTAAAAAAAGTAGAGCAAGCGCTGGGCCGTATTGAATCTGGTGACTATGGTTGGTGTGAAGAAACTGGTGAGCCAATCGGCTTGAACCGTTTAATTGCAAGGCCTACAGCCAATTTATCTCTTGAGGCTCAAGAGCGTCGCGAGCTCCGTCAAAAATTATTTGGCGAATAAAGTGTATTTGTAATGACTAAGCATTTACCTACTCTGAGTGACATTTCTCCTTTGTTAAAAGCGGAGATTCTTGCTGAAGCTTTGCCATACATTCGTGCGTATCACGGCAAGACTATCGTCATTAAGTACGGTGGAAATGCAATGGTGGAAGAGCGCCTTAAAGAAAGTTTTGCGCGCGATGTGATCTTGCTAAAACTAGTTGGCATGAATCCAGTGGTTGTGCATGGCGGTGGACCACAGATTGACGAAGCATTAAAGAAGATTGGCAAGACCGGAACTTTTATTCAGGGTATGCGTGTCACTGATGATGAAACCATGGAAGTCGTGGAGTGGGTTCTGGGCGGTGAGGTGCAGCAAGATATTGTGATGCTCATTAACCACTTTGGCGGCCAGGCAGTGGGCTTGACTGGTAAGGATGGCGGACTCATCCATGCGAAGAAGATGATGATTCCTAGCGATACAGAGCCGGGCAAAAAACTGGATATTGGTTTTGTTGGTGAGATTGAGGCTATAAACCCAGCGGTAGTAAAAGCATTGCAGGATGATGCTTTTATTCCGGTGATTTCTCCAATCGGATTTAGTGAAGAAGGTCAGGCTTACAACATTAATGCTGACTTGGTAGCCGGCAAGATGGCTGAAATCTTGCACGCCGAGAAGTTGGTAATGATGACGAATATTCCTGGTGTGATGGATAAAGATGGCAAGCTACTTACCGACTTAACTGCAAGAGAGATTGATGCCTTGTTTGCTGACGGTACGATCTCTGGCGGTATGCTGCCTAAAATCTCCTCTGCATTAGATGCTGCTAAGAGTGGCGTGAATTCAGTGCACATCATTGATGGCCGCATTGAACATTCTTTGTTGTTAGAAATTTTGACCGAGCAAGCGTTCGGTACGATGATTCGTTCTAGATAAGCAGATAACCATGCGTGAATCTCTTGGACCGGCAGATATCGACAGCAGTAGTGCTGACGCTGGCAAGACACGTAAGCGTCCGAGACCAGGCGAGCGTCGCCTGCAGATTCTCCAAGTTCTCGCCGAGATGTTGCAAAACCCCAAGGGTGAGCGTGTTACTACTGCGGCTTTAGCGGCCAAGATTGATGTTTCTGAAGCAGCTTTATATCGCCATTTTGCGAGTAAGGCCCAGATGTTTGAGGGTTTGATTTCTTTTATCGAGCAAACCGTATTTGGTTTAATCAATCAGATTAATCAGAAAGAAGAATCTGGACTTGCACAAGCGCGCGGTATTTTGCAAATGCTTTTGTTCTTTGCAGAAAAGAACCCTGGCATGACACGTGTTTTATTGGGCGATGCTTTATTGCAAGAAGATGATCGATTGCAAGAGCGAATTACCCAAGTCTTAGATCGCGTAGAAGCCTCACTCAAACAAGCGTTGCGTATTGCTCAAACCCAAGGTGGTGCATGGGCACAGCTGGGTCAAGAAGAAGTGAGTATTCGTGCCGCGATGTTGATGAGTTTTATCTTGGGACGTTGGCATCGATTTGCCCGTAGCGGCTTTAAGAAGCTGCCAACAGATGCGTCCGACGTTAGTTTGCGCTTGCTCTTGTCAGAATGAGTGAGCTAAACCTCTCTAGAAATACTATCCATTTTGCTGAGCCCCTGCCTTTGCAGAGTGGCGCTATGTTGTCTGGCTATGACTTAGTCATTGAGACCTACGGCAAACTTAATGCTGACAAAAGTAATGCGGTACTAGTTTGTCATGCGCTCAACGCTTCTCACCACGTAGCTGGACCTAGCCCAGAAGACCCTCAAGATATTGGTTGGTGGGACAACATGATTGGCCCAGGTAAACCAGTGGATACCAATCATTTTTTTGTGATCGGTATAAATAACTTAGGCTCTTGCTTTGGTTCAACTGGTCCGATGAGCGTTAATCCTGCATCCGGCAAGCCTTATGGCGCAGATTTTCCGGTGGTAACGGTTGAAGACTGGGTGAACACTCAAGCACGCTTAGCTGATAAGTTAGGCATTCGAAAGTTTGCTGCTGTGATGGGCGGAAGTCTTGGGGGTATGCAGGCAATGGCTTGGGCCATTCAGTTTCCCAAACGCTTAGAACATTGTGTGGTGATTGCCTCCACACCAAAACTGAGCGCCCAAAATATTGCATTTAATGAAGTGGCACGCAATGCCATTTTGTCTGATCCAGATTTTCATGGCGGCAATTACTACGAGCATGGCGTGGTTCCTAAGCGTGGTCTGCGTTTGGCTCGTATGGTTGGTCACATCACTTATTTATCTGATGATGATATGGCTGAAAAATTTGGGCGCGAACTACAGCGCCCAAATGGTGAATCAAACGACTATCGCTTTAGCTTTGATGTGGAGTTTGAGGTTGAGAGTTATTTGCGTCATCAAGGTGATAAGTTTTCCACTTACTTTGATGCGAATACCTACTTATTGATCACGCGTGCATTAGATTATTTTGATCCATCACGTCGCTATGATGGTAGTTTGAATCGCGCATTGGCTGAGGTGTATGCGAAGTTCTTGGTCGTCAGTTTTTCTACTGATTGGCGCTTCCCCCCTAATCGTAGCCGAGAGATTGTTCAGTCTTTACTGAGTAATAAGAGTGAAGTGACTTACGCAGAGATTGACGCCCCCCATGGTCATGATGCTTTCTTGCTAGATGATGAGCGTTATCACAATCTAGTAAGAGCGTATTTCCAGCAAATGCGCGAGGTTCAGTCATGAGCAATGTCACGAAACGCGCTGACTTTGCGGCCATTGCTAAGTGGATTGCACCCAATAGCCAGGTGCTAGATCTGGGTTGTGGCGACGGCAGTTTCTTAGAGTTTTTACAAAAGCAAAAACCAGTGCACGCCTACGGTGTAGAAATTGATGATGCGCGCGTGCTTGCCTGTGTGCAAAAAGGTTTGAACGTCATTCAGCAAGACTTAGAGGGCGGTTTAGCGCTCTTTGAAGATAATAGTTTTGATACTGTTGTGTTGTCGCAGACGGTACAAACCATTCACCAAACTGAAAAGATTTTGCGTGAAGTCGTGCGCGTTGGCAAAGAGTCGATTGTGTCCTTTCCTAACTTTGGACATTGGTCACATCGGCTAGCAGTAGGTCTTGGGCGTATGCCTGTATCGAAGAGTCTGCCTTATCAGTGGTACAACACACCGAACGTACGCGTACTGACTGTAGCTGATTTTGAGAAGCTTGCATCTAGTCTTGGCCTCAAAGTACTTGATCAATGCATCTTGCACGATGGGCGACAGGTCACTCTGATGCCAAATCTATTTGGTAGCCTTGCTTTATTCCGCGTATGTCGTGCCTAGGATAAAAGTACAAAGGTGTTAATGGCGGTTCGATCTTGGCTAAAAGACTTTCGAGTCTATCTCGAATGGCCCTGTCTGCGAATGTTGTTCCTCGGCTTTTCGGCTGGCCTACCTCTGTTATTGATTTTAGGAACTTTAAGTTTCTGGTTACGTGAAGCGGGCATTGATCGCAGCACGATTGGTTACCTCACCTGGGTGGGCTTAATTTATGCGTTCAAGTGGGTATGGGCGCCATTAGTCGATCGCGTACAAATTCCGTTTTTAACCAAGTTGCTGGGGCGCAGAAGAAGCTGGCTCATTTTTGCACAAGCGCTCATTATTCTTGGATTAGTGGGAATGTCGACGCTAGATCCTAAGCTTGCCTTGAACTCGATTGTTTGGTGTGCACTGCTGGTGGCATTTGGTTCTGCTACACAAGATATTGCTTTAGATGCATTTCGTATTGAATCCGCTAATAGCGATCATCAGGCAGCGCTTGCAGCAACCTATCAAACGGGTTATCGCTTAGCTTTGATTTGGGCTGGCGCAGGTGCTCTGTGGTTGGCTGCCAGGGTTGAAACGGGTGCCGGTTACGATGCGAGTGCATGGCAATTTGCCTACCTTTGTATGGCTGCCTCCATCGGGGTTGGCGTCCTAACAACCTTATTTAGTAAAGAGCCCGCACGTTATGAGTTGGCAAAGGTACGTGATGCAAAAGCATGGCTTTATCAAACTTTGATTGAGCCTTTTGCAGAATTTATCCATCGCTATCGTTGGCACGCCATCTTAATTTTGTCGCTCATTGCCATCTATCGAATTAGTGATGTAGTCATGGGCATCATGGCAAATCCTTTTTATGTTGATATGGGTTACACCAAAGACGAAGTTGCTGCAGTCAGTAAAGTATTTGGTGTGGTAATGACTTTGGTTGGCGCATTTGTCGGTGGTGTACTTACCCTGCGCTTTGGTGTTTTACGAATTTTGTTTTTCGGTGCCGTGTTATCTGCTGTAAGCAATCTTTTATTTGCTTGGCTTGCTACGCAGGGGCATGATTTACATGGTTTGATTTGGGTAATTTCTGCGGATAACTTAAGCTCAGGCATTGCTAGTGCTGCCTTTATTGCCTTCTTATCATCTCTGACTAATATTCGTTATTCAGCTACACAGTACGCGCTATTTAGCTCCATGATGCTGCTCCTGCCTAAGTGGCTTGCAGGCTTCTCAGGCGTATTTGTTGATCACTATGGATATCAGGCATTTTTCTATGGCACTGCCATTATTGGTGCGCCAGTCCTTGTGCTGATTTGGGCAACCATTCACTTTCAGGTCGTGCAGATTAAAAAAGACGGCGAGTAACTTCCCTCTTTTAGTTTGCTTAAAGTTTCCAGTCGTAATCCACAGTCAATGGCGCATGATCTGAGAAGCGCTCATCTTTATAGACAACCGTTTTTTTGGCAGTAGCCGCAATACCTGGTGTGCTGATGTGATAGTCAATGCGCCATCCGACATTCTTTGCATAAGCCTGCCCACGATTGCTCCACCAGGTGTAGCAGGAGTCTCCAGCCTCGGGCTCCAGCTTGCGATACACATCAACGTAACCTACTTTATCAAAGAGGTTGGTGAGCCATGCACGCTCCTCTGGAAGGAAGCCTGAATTTTTAAGATTGCCTTTCCAGTTTTTTAAATCGATCTCGTGATGCGCAATATTGACGTCTCCACAGAGCACGATCTCTCGTCCGGACTTTTTAAGTTTGATCAGATGGGGTAAGAAGCTATCTAGATAGCGGTATTTGGCCTCCTGGCGCTCTGGAGAGCTAGAACCTGAAGGCATGTATACCGAGATTACTGAGAGCTCTTTGAGGCGGACTTCTACATAGCGACCCTCTGCATCAAACTCGTCGTTGCCATATCCATAGAGAACTTCATCGGGCTTGTGTGGGGTATAAATTCCGCAGCCGCTATAGCCTTTCTTCTCCGCATGGTGAAAGAAACCGTGCATTCCATCAGGATTGAGAATGGCATCCTCCAGGTCATCCCTCTGAGCCTTGAGCTCTTGCATACAGATAAAGTCCGCCTTTTGCTTAGTAGCCCATGGCAGGAAGCCTTTTTTAACTGCAGAGCGGATACCATTGAGGTTCGCTGAAATGATGCGTAACATGTAGTCCTATGAGCTCAAATAATTCAAATCAAGATAACTTTATTCGTTTTGCTTTAGAAGCAAAGGTTTTGTCCTTCGGGGAGTTTAAAACCAAAGCCGGCAGACTTTCGCCTTATTTCTTTAATGCGGGAGGATTTGATGATGGTGCTCGCTTAGGTGCCTTGGGCCGCTATTATGCGAAGGCCCTGCAAGAATCTAAACTTTCATTTGACATGCTTTACGGCCCCGCATACAAGGGCATTACACTGGCTTCTGCTACGGCTATTGCCTTGGCCGATAGCGGCGTTAATGTTCCATATGCCTATAACCGCAAAGAGGCGAAAGATCATGGCGAAGGCGGCGTCCTGGTAGGCGCACCAGTCAAAGGTAAGGTTGTCATCGTTGATGATGTTATTTCTGCAGGAACTTCCGTCAGGGAGTCAGTTGATTTGATTCGCAAAGCGGGTGCAGAGCCCGTGGCAGTAATGATTGCATTAGATCGCATGGAAAGGTCAGGCACTGCGAGTGAGATTGGCGATAAATCCGCTGTACAAGCGGTTGAGCAAGAATTTGGCTTGCCAGTGATCTCGATTGCAAACTTGTCTGGTTTGATGTCTTTTTTAACTGCTTCTAACGATACGCAGCTTACAAATTATTTACCGGCTGTAACAGCCTATCGCGAGAAATACGGCATCTAAGAACGACGTACTACGATCTCTTAGATTGCAGTTTCGCCTTCAAATACAGTTACTGCGGGCCCGGTCATGATGACGGGCTGAACGATGTCATTGGTAATTCCGCCCCAGGCGATTTGAAGATCGCCACCGCGGGTGTGCACTGTGACTGGTGAATCTAGTAAACCCCTGTGGATGCCAGAAACTACAGCTGCGCAAGCACCTGTGCCACAAGCCAGGGTCTCTCCAGCGCCTCGCTCATAGACGCGTAATTGAATTTCATTGCGATTAACAATCTGCATATAGCCAGCATTAACCTTTTTTGGAAACGCAGAGTGATTCTCGATTTCAGGGCCTTCTTGCAGTACGGGAGCGCTCCCGATATCACCAACCACTTGAACGGCATGAGGGTTGCCCATCGATAGGACGCCAACAAAGCTATCGTGTGTCGCAGGATGCTCTAGGGGAAGCGCATACAGTGTTTCGTGAAACTCTTGCATGCTGGCTAAGCCATGCCCATTGAATGGGATTTGGCTGTGCTCAAAAATAGGCGCACCCATATCCACTTCCACTTGGCCGTCTGCATGAGATTTAAGGGTAAGCACAGTGTGTGCGACTTCTACACGAATTGGATTTTTGGTGGATAGACCTTGATCAAGTACAAAGCGTACAAAGCAACGAGAGCCATTGCCACATTGCTCGACTTCGCCACCATCAGCATTAAAAATGCGATAGCGAAAATCAGCATCTGGCCGAGTAGCTTTTTCTACTAAAAGAATTTGATCTGCACCAATGCCAAATTGTCGATGAGCCAATGATTGCCATTGTTCACGAGTGATGTCACTTAAATCCTGATCAATGCCATTGAGCACAATGAAATCATTGCCAGCACCATGCATTTTGGTGAAGCGTAGTTTGCGTCCGGCATTGTTTAGGTGATTACTCAAAATATCTCGTTATTTGTAAAGGCTCGGCTCGCCAGGAGGGCGATGTTTAAAGCGTTTATGTACCCAATAGTACTCTGCCGGCCTTTCTCTAACAAGCTCCTCAATGTATTGATTGAGGCGAGCCGTATCTTTTTCCACATCATTGCTTGGAAAGTTTGGCAGTGGCTTGCTGATGTGACAGGTATAACCTTTGCGATCTTGGTTAAGGGTCGTGGTCATCAGACATACCTCAGCACCACTTAATCTAGCTAGGCGCGAGACAGAGGTAATCGTGTTGGTCTGAATGCCAAAAAAAGGTACAAAGACAGAATCACGTGGACCTAGATCAATATCGGGAGCAATAAAAATAAAATTACCCGTTTGAATCTCACGAATCAGATCGCGTAGACGACTTTGTCTTTCGATGGATTTGCCGCCAAAACGATTTCTCCACTCAATCATCTTTTGATTGAAGAAAGGGTTCTTCATATTTTGATAAAGGCCTGCACCCCTTGGCCAGTCATGTTGGCTAGCCAATACAGAGAGCGCCATGAAGCCACCTTCAAGACCAACAAAATGGGGATTAATAAGAAGACGCGGCTTGCGATCGCCTAAGGTAATTGCAGAATCAATACTTACGATATCTGTAATTTGTTTTCCACTACCTAGCCAAATACGACTTCTCTCCAACACGCTGCGACCAAATAATTTCCAATGTTCAAGTGCTAAGGCATCAATTTCTTTTTCACTCAAGCTTGGAAAACATAAGCGTAGATTGGTCTTAACCACTTTTGCGCGATCGTTTGGAATGTGGGCTGCCAGCCAACCAAGACCATAGCCAAAATAGATAGTGATGCCATAAGGGAGAAAAGCAAATAAGCGCAATACATTCAGCGCCAAGAAATTGAAGAGGTTAGATAACCAGACCATTTAAAAATGATAGACAGTTAATCAGGCGCTTGGAGGCAATTCTGCACCAGCGGGATGCTTGTACCGGTTGTAGGACCAAATGAATTGTTCGGGCGCAACTAGGACTGCGTTTTCAATTGCAGTATTGAGTTCGGCGGCTGCAACATTGGCATCTTCGGATAAACGCGCGAGCCTAGTGGCTTGCATGAGCCAACCTTGGCCAATCGCTTTACGCTTTGCTGTAAACATGACTACTGGCGTGTTATTGCGATTGGCAAGGCGGGCTGGTAGAGGTGTTGTGTAGGCTGGTCGACCAAAGAAGGGGACCCATACGCCCTCACCACCACTGGGAACTTGATCTGGAAGAATGCCAATGGCTTCTCCTCGAGTAAGTGCCCTTGTCATTTCACGAACACCATGGAGATTAGTTGGTACGAAATGCATGTTCGGGTATGCACGACCATTTTCAACAACCTCGTTAAGCCATTCTTGGCGGGATGGACGATACAAAATGGTGGCAGGGAAATGTTGCGCCAATACTCTCGGAATAATTTCAAAGCCACCCAGATGTGGGGTCAGCATAACAAGACCATGCCCTTCTTGAATTGCTGCTTCAACTAGATCCCAGTTTTGTACCTCAACCAATTTCAGTGCTTTTTGAGGGTTACGCCAAATCCACAAGCTATCTGAAAACAGCATGCCTGATGCACGTACTGCTTCCCAGGGCTTTAAAGGTAGCTTGTGCTCATTGACTACAGCCTCATATTGAGGCCTAAAGAGTGTGCGATATTGTTTAGAGCCCACGTAGGCAAGAAGACCCAAGATAGCCCCAAATACCTGCACTACCGCTAGGGGGAGCATAGCAATGGTATTGAGG
The DNA here is from genome assembly GCF_018687455.1 of Polynucleobacter sp. TSB-Sco08W16. Classification (NCBI taxonomy): domain Bacteria; kingdom Pseudomonadati; phylum Pseudomonadota; class Betaproteobacteria; order Burkholderiales; family Burkholderiaceae; genus Polynucleobacter; species Polynucleobacter sp. TSB-Sco08W16. The sequence continues at coordinate 1,810,697 of NZ_CP061291.1, read as the reverse complement.
GCAATCTTTAGTAGGAATTTACGCACCCCCCAATGATATTCAAAGCGGCTGTATTGACCAAATTTAAGCAAACCTTGATGAATTTGGCCCTTTTCAGATAATATTGACCTATCGCTGAGTTAAGACAACTTGCAGGGCGATTCAAAAATTCTGCTAAAGCGTCGCCGTTGTGGTTCCTGGCACGTCGAGTTGTCCCATAGATCGTGTTAATTTTTAAAGGAATATGCAATGGCAAATGATTACTTCTTCACCTCAGAGTCGGTCTCTGAAGGTCATCCCGATAAAGTAGCAGACCAAATTTCTGATTCGATTCTTGATGCCATCTTGGCTCAAGACCCAACAGCACGCGTTGCTGCAGAAACTTTATGTAATACCGGCTTGGTGGTTTTGGCTGGTGAAATTACTACTAACGCTAATGTTGATTACATCCAGGTAGCTCGCAATACCTTGCGTGAAATTGGTTATGACAATACTGCTTACGGTATCGACTACAAAGGTTGTGCAGTATTAGTCGCTTATGACAAGCAAAGTCCAGATATCGCTCAAGGTGTTGATAAAGCCCATGATGACGGCTTAGATCAAGGCGCAGGCGACCAAGGTTTGATGTTCGGTTACGCATGCGACGAAACTGCAGAGCTCATGCCTTTGCCAATTCATTTGTCACACCGTTTGGTGGAGCGTCAGTCTCAATTACGTCGCGATGGTCGTTTGAACTGGTTGCGCCCTGATGCAAAGTCCCAAGTGACATTGCGTTATGTAGACGGCAAACCCGACTCTATCGACACTGTTGTGTTGTCAACTCAACACGACGAAGAAATTTCTCTCGAGAAATTACGTGAAGCTGTGATCGAAGAAATCATCAAACCTGTATTGCCTAAGCATTTGATTAAAGGCGCGATTAATTTCTTGGTGAACCCAACTGGTCGATTTGTTATCGGTGGTCCACAAGGCGATTGTGGTTTAACTGGCCGCAAAATTATTGTGGATACCTACGGCGGTGCAGCTCCTCACGGTGGTGGCGCTTTCTCTGGTAAAGATCCGTCTAAGGTTGACCGCTCTGCTGCATACGCTGGCCGTTATGTTGCAAAGAACGTGGTTGCTGCTGGTTTGGCAAGCAAGTGCTTGATTCAGATCTCATATGCGATTGGTGTTGCAAAGCCAACTTCAGTCATGGTGAGCACATTTGGTACTGGCAAGATTTCAGATGAGAAGATTGCTCAATTGGTTTCTGAGCACTTTGACCTGCGTCCAAAAGGTATCGTGAAGATGCTCAATCTCTTGCGCCCAATCTATCGTAAAACTGCTGCTTATGGCCACTTCGGTCGTGAAGAACCAGAATTTACTTGGGAGCAGACAGATAAGGCGCCTGCATTACGTGCTGCAGCAGGTCTTTAAGCGGTAAATAAGTAGTTTATAGGTGTACTAAGACGAAATATGGCGTAATTGTTTACAATTACGCCATACCTTCAAGGAGCGTTGCAAGGAATGCTGAGACCCAGCACTTCCCCAGGCTTGAAGGGAGCGGACTTTTAATCGAAGTTTACTCATTGCAACTGCGCTCGCTAACCCATGATTCGATGGCTAGCGAGTTTCTACTCCAGCGTTGAATCGTATTTAGCTGGAGCATTAATGAATACCGTTTCTGATTTAAATAACTTTGTAGCAACACGTTGCGCAATTGCTGATATTTCTTTGGCTGACTTTGGCCGTAAAGAAATTGCGATCGCTGAAACCGAAATGCCTGGCTTGATCGCCATTCGTGATGAGTTCGCTGCACAACAGCCATTGCGCGGTGCGCGCATCACTGGTTCATTACACATGACCATCCAAACGGCAGTATTGATTGAGACACTTGAGGCCCTTGGTGCCGAAGTGCAGTGGGCCTCTTGCAACATTTTCTCAACCCAAGATCACGCTGCTGCAGCGATTGCTGCTAACGGTACGCCAGTATTTGCAATTAAGGGCGAAACCCTTGAGCAGTACTGGGACTTTACGCACCGTATTTTTGAGTGGGCGGATGGCGGCTATACCAACATGATTTTGGATGATGGTGGCGATGCTACTTTGTTATTGCATCTTGGTGCGCGCGCTGAAAAAGATCAAGCCTGCTTGAATAATCCAACAAGCGAAGAAGAAACAATTTTGTTTGCTGCCATCAAGAAAAAACTGGCACAAGATCCGACTTGGTATTCGACACGCCTAGAAAAAGTAAAAGGCGTTACAGAAGAAACGACTACGGGCGTACATCGCTTGTATCAAATGTTTGCTAAGGGTGACTTGAAGTTCCCAGCAATTAACGTAAATGACTCTGTAACCAAGAGTAAGTTTGACAATCTTTATGGTTGCCGCGAGTCTTTAGTGGATGCGATTAAGCGCGCAACAGACGTAATGGTTGCCGGTAAGGTCGCAGTAGTTTGTGGCTATGGTGATGTAGGCAAGGGTTCTGCACAAGCATTGCGCGCCTTATCAGCTCAAGTTTGGGTAACTGAAGTGGATCCAATCTGCGCACTACAAGCAGCGATGGAAGGTTATCGCGTTGTCACCATGGATTACGCCGCTGACAAAGCAGATATTTTTGTATCGGCAACAGGCAACTACCATGTTATTACTCATGATCACATGGCCAAGATGAAGAATCAAGCAATTGTTTGTAACATCGGCCACTTTGATAATGAGATCGATGTTGCTGGTATTGAAAAATACAAGTGGGAAGAGATCAAGCCACAAGTTGACCATGTGATTTTCCCGGCCGCCAACGGTAAGCCTGAAAAGCGCATCATCATTTTGGCTAAAGGTCGTTTAGTAAACCTTGGTTGCGGTACTGGGCACCCATCTTATGTGATGAGCTCTTCATTTGCAAACCAAGTAATTGCCCAAATTGAATTATGGAATGCAGTGGGAACCAATAAATACCCAATCGGTGTTTACACATTGCCCAAGCATTTGGATGAGAAGGTTGCGCGTTTGCAGCTCAAGACCCTCAATGCAGAGTTAACTGTGTTGTCAGATCAGCAAGCTTCTTATATTGGCGTAACCAAGGAAGGCCCATATAAAGCCGACCATTACCGTTATTAATCCAATCACTGTTCAATAGATACCTAGGCCCAAAATCATGGAATTAAGCGTCGAATTCTTTCCTCCAAAAACACCTGAAGGTGAGAATAAGTTGCATCTAGTGCGTGAGCGTTTCAGCGAAACACTCAAGCCCTCGTTTTATTCCGTGACCTTTGGGGCCGGTGGCTCTACTCAATCTGGCACATTAAAGGTGGTGAGCGATATACATGCTGCAGGCGCTGCAGTTGCTCCCCACTTATCTTGTGTTGGTAGTTCACGTGAAAGTGTGAGAGAGATGCTCAAGCAGTATCAGGCTTTGGGTGTGAAGCGGATTGTGGCTTTGCGTGGCGACTTACCATCGGGCATGGGTCAGTATGGTGAATTCCATCACGCTAACGAATTAGTGGAATTTATTCGAACTGAAACAGGTGATTGGTTTCATATTGATGTAGCCGCCTATCCAGAGACCCATCCACAGGCCAAGTCGCCTGCAAGCGATGTCGATTTCTTTGTACAAAAGATGAAGGCAGGCGCCAACTCCGCTGTGACGCAGTACTTTTACAACACGGATGCTTACTTTCGTTTTGTTGACGAGGCTTATGACTCAGGGGTAACTCAACCCGTCATTGCCGGCATTATGCCGATTACCAACAGCACGCAGTTGTTACGCTTTTCTGATGCTTGTGGTGCAGAGATTCCACGTTGGATTCGTTTGCGCTTGCAATCTTATGGCGACGATATTGCATCCATTCGCGCATTTGGTGAAGAGGTAGTAACAGATCTATGTGATCAACTGTTGACCGCTGGGGCACCAGGCTTGCATTTCTACTCTTTGAATCAAGCGGATGCTGTTTTAGCGATTGCTGATAACTTGGATTTAACAAAGTAATTTAACGATGTAAACCAGACTCCGTCAGCAGCATATCTAAAGGCTCATCATGCGTTTGAGCTGACCATTGAGAATCATCTAATTTCTGCCAATCAAACCCAATCCCAATGCAAATAAGCTTGGGATTTTTCTTTCTAAGATCAGCCAGCGTTCGATCAAAATAGCCACCGCCATAACCTAAGCGCCAATAATGTGTTTCACCATTAACGCTTGAGCTTGACCAGCCTACACACGGTATGAGGATGCAATCAGGATCAATAGCTGGTCTATCTAAATTACTTGGATCCGGTTCTGGTACTCCGTGTTTGCTAGGAATCAGCTTATCCCCATCTTTCCATTGATAAAAATCAAGGCGCTTATCGGGGCGAGCAAATGGAAGAGTCAATGTGCAATGGGCTGTATCTTTTGCCCAAGAAATTAATGTGGGGCGCAAATCTAGTTCATCTTGAATGGGCCAATAGAGTGCGATAGAAGATAAGAATTTTCCCTCTGTTACCAGAAACTGATTTAAGTTAGCAATGACGGTAGCTGCAATTTGGGTGTAATTTTCTCCCCCTGCAAATTCCGTGCGTTGCTTTAATAGTTCTTGGCGAAGAGTTTTTGGTGAATTACCGTGCATATCAAGCATTATCAGGCGAAAATTAAGAGATATAGTAATCAAGTTATTGCAAAGTAAATGCTGAACTCATCGATATAGGGTTAGATGGTGGAAAAGAAGTTAAAAATGCGGATATGTTGTCAATGGGCCAAAATTTTCGTTTTGGGTCTAGCCCTAAGTGCGCCCCAGGCATTTGCTGAAAAAGTAAAAAAGCCACATTTACCTAAATCCTATGAAAGCAAAGCTGCTCCGGCTGAAATTACTGACACCGATCGTATGTTTATCGATTTGCGCGAGGCTGCGAAAAAAAATGATGTTTTTCGTACGCAGCAGTTGTCATCTAATTTAGCCAACTATCCTTTTGATGACTATGTTGCCTATTTCCGTATCAAACCGCAATTGTTTGATAGCGCTGGTGGTGCGCGCAATGATTACGCCGCAGACGCACAAGTAGTTGCCTTTCTCAATCAATATCAAGGCACTGCCTTAGCTGATCGGCTGCGTAATGATTGGTTGCTAGTGCTTGGTAAGCGTAAAGATTGGGCACGTTTTGATGTGGAGTACGCAAAATTTGTGTTGGATGATGACACGCAGGTGAAGTGTTATTCCTTGCTATCGAAGTTATCTCAAGGCGAGAATCCTACTAAGTTGGCAATGGATTCACGTTCAGTGCTATTGGACCCGAGTTATTTCGGTCAGGCATGCCAGGAGCTCGTACCGTCCTTAGTGGCGGCGGGTGGAATGACGCCAAGTGAGGCGAAGGCAATTGGTCGGGCTGCGAGTGAAAAGGGTTTTGACACCATGGCTAAGCGTCTTGGTGGAGATGATCCGATTGCAGATATTGTGAAGGCAGCTAAGGCTGACCCATCAAAAGCCTATCGCGATTTTTTACAAACATCTTCGCGCTTTAGCAAAGAGAATCAAGCCGTAGCTTGGGGTGTGATTGGGCAATTTTTAGCGAAGAAGTTAGATCCCAATGCGGATGATGCATATCGCCTGCAACAAGAGCTTGGATATAACGAACTATTGTCAGTTGAGTCGCAAGAATGGAAGGTGCGGGCAGGGCTGCGCGCTAAGGATTGGACCCTGGTTAAGAATGCTATCGATGGTATGAATCCTGCTGTACGCAGTAAGGATCCTGCCTGGACTTATTGGTACGGCCGCGCTTTAAAAGCAGATGGACAGGATGCAAAAGCAAAAGAAAGTTTTGAGCTCATTGCTGAGCAATACAATTTTTATGGCCAGTTAGCCCGTGAAGAGTTGGGTAAATCAAATCATGCCCCAACACGCACTAAAGTGACTGAGCAAGAGATTGATGCAATGGGAAGCCGCAAGGGCTTTGTGAGAGGCGAGCGTTTGTATGCCATGAATTTACGCTTTGAAGGTAATCGCGAGTGGAATTGGGAGTTACGAAATATGAGTGACAGGCAATTACTCGCGGCTGCTGAATATGCCAAGCGGGTAAATTTATATGATCGCGTAGTGAATACTGCTGATCGCACTAAGCAGGAACATGACTTTAGTCTGCGCTATCCAACACCTTATCGCGATGAACTTTCTCCTATTGCAAAACAGATTGATTTGAATCTTGCTTGGGCCTATGGTCTTATCCGTCAAGAATCACGTTTCATCATGAATGCTTCTTCATCTGTCGGTGCTGCGGGATTAATGCAAGTGATGCCCAATACAGCAAAGTATGTCGCCAAGAAAATTGGCATGACTAATTACACCAATGATAAGTTGGCAGATACCAATACGAATCTGATGCTGGGAAGTAACTATCTCAATATGGTTTTGATTGATCTTGATGGTTCATGGGTCTTGGCTTCTGCGGCCTATAACGCTGGCCCCTCTCGTTCTAAGGCTTGGCGTGAGAAGCTTAACGGCCCAACTGAGGGTGCAATTTTTGCAGAAACGATTCCATTTAACGAAACTCGTACATATGTGAAGAATGTCCTGTCTAATGCAAATTACTACTCATCAGTCATGAATGGCCAGGCACAGTCACTTAAGCAGCGTTTAGGCGTCATTACTCCAAAAGCGGCAACACCATCTGAATTACCTTAAACATACTTAAACCAAGGATTCCATGCAATACGATATTTTGCTGATTGGCGGTAACGGATTTGTAGGGCGTGTTTTAGCTGCACAACTACAAGCAGCTGGTTACTCAGTATTAATTCCATCTGGCCATCTTGCTACAGGTCGCGATTTACGTACGCTGCCTAAAGTACATATTGAAGAGGCGGACATTCATGAGTTTGATGAGTTACAAAATCTTTGCGCGCGAGTAAAGCCTAAAGGTGCCGTAATCAATCTGGTTGGTGTACTGCACGATAAGCCTGCCAAGCCTTATGGCGAAGTATTTAGGTCAGCTCATATTGATTTGCCTAAAAATATTATTACCGCAATGCAGCTGCATGGAGTGAAGCGCTATTTACATATGAGTGCGCTTGGCGCTGATTCTAAGGGGCCCTCAATGTATCAGCGTAGTAAGGGCGATGGTGAGGCAGCGGTAAAGGCCAGCGGCTTGGATTGGACGATATTTAGACCCTCAGTAATTTTTGGAGCGCAAGATCAATTCACAAACTTATTTGCTAAGCTCACTAAATTATTGCCAGTGATGCCTTTAGCCAACTATCAGGCAAAGTTTCAGCCAGTGAGCGTTGATGACGTAGCAGGCGCATTTGTAAAAGCATTATCTATGCCCCAGACTATTCACCAGTCTTATGATTTAGTGGGTCCAAAGATATACACCTTAAAAGAGATTGTTGAATTTGCAGCGCGCAAAGTGAAAACCTCATGCGTAATTATCCCGGTGCCAGGATTTGTGGGATATTTGCAAGCTCTAGCATTTGAGCTCTTACCTGTCCCAACTCTTATGTCTCGCGATAACATTGCATCCATGCAACAGCCTAATGTATTACCCATGAACGGTACGGATGCATTGGTAGAGGTCTTCAAAATGAGTCGTCGTAGCTTGGAAGGTATGCAGTAATGAAGATTTACGCTGTAGGCGGAGCCATTCGAGACGCCTTAATGGGTTTGCCAATCCACGATATTGACTATGTGGTGGTGGGCTCTAGCGTAGAGGAGATGATTACCAAAGGCTTTCGTCCAGTAGGAAAAGATTTCCCAGTCTTTTTACACCCAGAGACTCAGGCCGAATACGCTCTGGCTCGAACTGAACGTAAAACTGGTAAGGGATACAAGGGATTTCATTTTTATGCCGATCCATCAGTCACTTTGGAGCAAGACTTACAACGTCGTGACTTAACAATTAATGCAATGGCAAGAGAGGTGGATTCCGATGGAGCCTTGGTGGGGTCGATTATTGATCCGTACAACGGTCAAGACGATTTAGCTGCCAAGATATTTCGCCATGTATCGGATGCATTTGCAGAGGATCCTTTGCGCCTGTTGCGTATTGCTCGTTTTGCAGCACGTTTCCCCGCATTCAAAGTTGCTGACGAAACAATGCTTGCATTAAAGGCAATTGTTCAGTCGGGTGAGTTAAACGCGCTTTCAGCTGAGCGAATATGGCAAGAGTTAGCCAGAGGATTGATTGCTAGCAAGCCGATGCATATGCTTCAAATATTGTTAGATACTGGTGCAGCAAGAACAATTCTTTCGCCAACAGTCAATACACAACTTGCGCAAGAAGAATTTCGTGAAGAGTTAATTACCCATTTAGATTCACTGGGAAATAGTCTTGATGCGCGCTGCGCAATTATTTTGATGCATGTACCTGCAGCAGAAATTCGGTCATGGGCTGAGCATGTACGAATGCCTATTGAGACTCGCGACTTTTGTGAAATCTTTAGCGAACTGATTGCATTCTTGATTAAAAGTAAGGACGCCTTTCGGGCGCTTGATGTATTGGCTTGGTTTAATCGTGCTGATGTTTGGCGTAAGCCTGCTCGTGGTCAAGCACTTTTAGATCTTGCGGACAAAATTGGATTAAAAGTAACGCCACTCATTCAATCAATGCGCGATGCACAAGCGCTGAATACTGCCGAGATCATTGCTGGGGTTGAAGCACACGATCGCTCTAATGGCGAGCGTATTGGCAGTGCATTTGAAGTAGCCAGATTGGCTGCTATTGCCTCAGCTCTCGACGCTTAAGCCTTACAGTCGATTTCTACCGCGAAGTCCGGGTAGATCCTCTAGCACATATCCTGGCAAAAGCTGATCTAGGTTTTTAGAGAATGCAAACGCCTTAAATAATTCACCCATCTCTGCTTCAGACAAAAGCTTTTGTAATGCATTTGAGATGGGCAAGAAAATTTCTGGATTGCTTGGATCGCCGATTTCAAGAGCGATATCACCAATGCCTGCATCGAGCAAATAGGCGGCTTGGTTTGTCAGGTAAACATCATCCACATTTTCAGCAAGAGCATTACGAGCAATTTGTGACCACTCCACATGACTAGTTAAGTCACATAGACCGGGGAGGTGAAATGGATCTTGGATAGCATGATGACGATGGTGCGCCATTAACGTCCCCTCAAGTCTTTGCGGATGGTAGTACTCGTTCTCTGGAAAGCCATAATCAAACGTTAAAAACAAGCCGCTATGAAGATGGCTTGCAACTTGACGTATCCATGCATTTGCGGGCGTATGTAATTCAGTTACATAGCCGTCTGAGAAGCTTCCATGGATTAAGCTCTCGGGAAGTAGCTCCTGCGTGACAGGGTCACCTGTTTTCCAGATGAGTTTATTGTTCTCAAAAGAAACCCCATGCCAATGCCAAAATCCATTGTGATAAATGATGGCATCACAAGGAATCGCATCGAGAACTTCGTTTGCCAAAATGATTCCTTTGAAATCCTTGGGTAACTCGCTTAACCAATGACATTGAGTTTGGCTATGCAAATGTGCAATCGTTTTGCTAATGTGTTCTTGTTGGCGTTGTGCCAAGTCCGGCGAAATTTCCACAATGTCGTAGCAATCGAGTGTGAAATCCAGATCCTGTAGACGGGTCAAGATGGAGGAGGCTAATTTGCCAGTGCCTGCTCCAAATTCAAGGATTTGGGTGGGTAGTCCCTGCGCTTGGAGCCCCTCCAGGATGGGAATCAGGGTGGAGCAGATAGCCGCCCCAAATAAAGGGCTCAGCTCAGGCGCGGTAGTGAAGTCACCCCCAGAGCCCAGTTTATGGGCTCCGGCGCTGTAGTAGCCCATGCCAGGCTCGTATAAGGCCAGATCCATATAACGAGAAAAGGGGATCCAGCCGCCTTGAGAGGCTATTTGAGAGGCTATTTTGGCCTTCAGAAGCTCGCTGTGCTCCGTTTCAAGGCTGGTCAAGGTAATATCCATAGCTCGCTAGTCTAAGAGAATTTAATTGAACCCTAGTTCAACCAACCCGCCCTCGCAACAAAAAGCAGTTTTAGTGACTGGCGCCGCTAAGCGTCTGGGTCGAGAAATTGCCTTGCATTTTGCTCGTCAAGGGTGGGATGTGGCAGTTCATTATGGGCGATCTGAGCAAGAAGCCCAAGAAACGTTAGCGCAAATTCTTGGTCTTGGTGTGAAGGCTAATGCGTTTCAGGCTGATTTGGCGAATGAGCAAGCTGTTAAGGCACTCTTTGTGGACGTAAGCAAGCAGTTTCCCAATTTACATTGCTTAGTAAATAGCGCATCTATTTTTGAATATGATCGCGCAAATTCTGCTTCACCTCTGAGTACAAAAAGCTTGCAAGATCACATGCAAATAAATTTAGCTGCACCCATTTTGTTATCTCAGTTAATGTTTGAGTACCAAAAAAATAATCTCACTAAATCAGATGTTCTTCCATCGGTTATTCAACTCTTGGATCAAAAGCTCATCAATCTCAATCCAGATTATTTATCGTATACCTTATCTAAAGCCGCACTGGCAACTTCGGTTGAGGTGTTGGCGATGGATTTTGCTCCCATCCTTAGGGTGGTTGGGCTTGCGCCAGGAATTTCCCTGCTTTCCGGAGATCAAACAGAGGATGGTTTCTCTAAAGCCCATCAAATGACTCCGCTTGGTAAATCCTCTACGCCCATAGACATTGCTAAGGCGGCAGTATTTTTAGCAGACTCCAATGCCATTACCGGCACTACTCTCTATGTAGACGGCGGCCAACATTTATTGCCCTCATCACGTGATGTGATGTTTAAAACAAATTAGAAAATTTATAAAGCCATTATTTATGCACGCTATTCTTTCTCACCCCGCCCTCATTGATTGTCGCCGCTTATTTTTGCGTGACTATGAGATCTATATCAATATTGGAGTGCATGATTTTGAGAAGAAAGCAGAACAACGCGTCATTCTGAATGTAGATTTGTATATCCCACTGGCTGTGAATACGCCAGCAAACGATCAATTGGATGAAGTGGTTGATTACGACTTTATGCGTGAGACCATTAAGGCACGTGCTTCTCAAGGCCATATTCAGCTACAGGAAACCTTTTGTGACGATATCGTTTCGGCTATGTTGCAGCATCCCAAGGTATTGGCTGCACGAGTAAGCACTGCCAAGCCAGATGTTTATCCTGACTGTCACTCGGTGGGTGTTGAGATGTTTCGAATGAAGTCAGTTTAAAAGTTCAGAGTAAAAAAGAAGAATTCAATTGCTATGGGTGATATTCGCAAAGTCGTCTTTGAGGAAAATAAGCTAGAGAAGAAACTCTGTCGCTTAGTGGGGCAAGCTATTGGTGACTTTGGCATGATTGAAGATGGCGATAAGGTAATGGTGTGCGTATCGGGCGGTAAAGATAGCTACGCCATGCTCGATATCCTGATGAAGTTGCGCGAGCGCGCGCCAATTCATTTTGAAATTGTTGCAGTCAACTTAGATCAAAAGCAACCCAACTTTCCTGCAGAGATATTACCCAATTACCTTAAGAGCCTGAATATCCCTTTTCATATTGAAGAACAAGACACATATAGCATTGTGAAGAGAGTTATTCCAGAAGGTAAAACAACTTGCGGTTTATGTTCACGTTTGCGTCGCGGTATTTTGTATCGGGTTGCTGATGAGTTGGGTGCTACCAAGATTGCTTTAGGACATCATCGCGATGACATTCTAGAAACATTGATGCTCAATATGTTTTATGCGGGCAAGCTTAAAGGGATGCCGCCTAAGCTGCGCTCAGATGATGGCAAGCATATTGTGATTAGGCCGCTTGCTTACGTGCCAGAAAAATTATTAGAGCGTTACGCTGGTGATATGAACTTCCCAATCATTCCTTGTGATTTATGCGGCAGTCAGCCTAATTTGCAGCGCCAAGTAATGAAAGAGATGCTCCGGGATTGGGAAAAGAAGTTTCCTGGCCGAGTAGAGAATTTATTTCGCTCAATGCATCACATTGTTCCCTCCCATCTAATGGATGGCGAAGCTTTTGATTTCCAAAATTTAGAGATTTCTACCGAGTTAACTGGAATTGCTGCCAGATCTTCGGGCGATAAGGCAATCGATGAGACTGAAATGGACGAATTGGCTTGTGGAACCCTCATTCAAGGGACTTATAAGCGCACCTTGTCGTAATCGTTCTATAAGGCTGTTAGTTTTTTTATTTCACAAATCATTTAGTTCTTCTCGCGTCGCGGTGCGTGGCTAGTCGTGGGTTTGCGACAACAGACACACGCATTCGCAGTCGCAATATTTTTAAGATGACAGCACACTTGCGTGCATGTCATTACTACAACAAATTCTTCACAAGCAAATAGATGCTGACGCTGAGAAGCGTATAAAGCTGATGGACGGCAAAGCCACGCTGTATAAGCGTTCTAGCTCGACGCAGTGGCAAGTGCGATTTAAGTTAGCAAACAACAAGTGGCACTCACAATCTACGAACACAGCAAACTTAGAAGAAGCAAAAGCAAACGCAATTTACATTTATCAAACCGTGCAAGTAAAAACAGAAGCAGGTTTGGCGCCAAGCACAAAAACATTTAAGCAGTTAGCAATAGATGAGTTAGCGAATATGGCGCAAGCTTTGGAAAACAAAACTGGCAGACGAACATATCGTGATTACACATTTGCGATCAATAAATATCTCATTCCGTTTTTTGGCAACTACACACTAGACAACATTACACCTGAGCTACTGAGTGATTTTGAAGGGTGGCGCATTAGCGAGATGGGCAAAGTGCCGATGTCAAGCACAAAGCGTAATCACGCAAGTGCATATAACCGTGTAATCAATTTAGCGCGAGAGCGTGGAGTAATTGGTTTTAATCGCGTCATACCTATGCTAGATATTAAAGGTGAAAAGAGTGTGCCCCGCCCAGCCTTTACTGATAAGGAGTTGGAGGAGTTGGTGTCATTCTTGCCTGCGTGGGTAGAGAGTTCTTACACAGAGCGAACAAAACAAATGCGTGTGCTGTGTGGATTTTATTTGCAGTTTCTAGTGCATACAGGTGTAAGACACGGCACAGAGGCAATGCCTTTGCGTTGGAAAAATATGCAATGGCATTACATAGGTGAAAAGAAATATTTGCGTATATGGGTAAGTGGCAAAACTGGTCCGCGCTTTTTGATTGCAAAAAATGAAGTGATTGCAATATTAGAAGGTTTAATGCGTTGGCAAGATTTACCTTATACAAATTTGGACGAAATTATTGAAAGCAAGTTAGACAAGTTGGTTTTTAGAATACTTACAGGACACACAATCAGTAATATGGAAAATATCTTTCGCAATCTAATGAAGTTTAGTGAGCTAAGACAAGATAGTGGAGGACAAGTGAGAACTTTATACAGCTTGCGACACACTTACGCTACGCAAGCGTTAGCTAAAGGAGTAGATATACACACGCTTGCAAGGCAAATGGGAACTAGCGTTTTAATGTTGGAAAAGCATTACAGCAAAATAACCCCAATGCTAAGCGCAGAGAAGTTGGCATAGAATGAACGAATGCCAAAAATCAATAACACTCACATTGCAGAGCGCATACAAGAGCTCATAGACAAAATGGAGAGTGGTGAAGAATTTGAGACAAAAAAAGATAAGACACTATTAGATGAAGTGCAACAGCAAGCACTTAAAGACGCACTAGCACACCAACAACAATTAAAAAAAACGCACAAGCGTCCAAAAACACAAGCAGAGAAAGACGCTATAGGCTGGAAAGATATAAGAGAGGTGCGTATAGAGTTTTATAAGAAAGTGCTAGATGACTTAAAGGGAAGTGCATTAGACGACATTAAAGAACTGCAAAGACAGCGTGAATTAAAGGCAGCGAAGATTTATTTGGACGCATATTTCAAAGCTGAAGATGGCAATAGTAGGGAAAGTGCAGGCAATATTGCTTTAACTAGAGCGGGTTTTAGCAATGACAACCCACGCACAGAAAAAAGAGATAAAGAAGTGTGGGATATGGAAGAGGCAATAAAAAAACAATTAAAAGCAACAATGACTAAAGAAGAACGAGAACAACTAGAGTTAGTAAGAGAGCAAGAAAAACTAGAACGAAAAGGATTAAAAGAAAGAAAAAGGTAATGGTTTATTAAAACGCAGGTATTTTTGCTGTCCGTTTTGCGTATAAAAAACCTGCGTTTAGTAAAACCCTATATTACCTACCCACAAAGCCTTGACTGGCTTGGCTTACAAGGTAGGCTTGGTTCTAGCCTACCATCCCATCCTTGTCATCCATCACGCAAGTTCTACAGCTCGTTTCATCATATTCACATTAGCATCCACATATTTGATGGTTGTCGTAATGTTTTTGTGTCCCAAAATATTCATTAGCACACGAATACCTACACCTTGCTCACTCAATTTTGATGCAAAGCTTCTGCGTCCGCTATGACTGCTTGCGCCATCTATGCCAGATTTTTTGTAAAGATAATGGAAGAACTGCGCTAGTGTGTTTGCAGTAAAGCCATCGCTATCACGCTTTTGGCTATAGAAGAATTTGACATTGGTGTCTTGTAGTTTGCATAACCGAAAAAATGCCACATATTGCTCTAATTCTTTGCGTAAGCGTTCGTTTATAAAAACCGTTCTTGCTTCACTGCCTTTTGTTTGTTCTGCTAGTAAGCGTATCTCATCCCTTACCTTGCCATCACCTGCCACTACATCTCTATAGCGTAGTGCCGCAACTTCCCCCACCCTTAAACCTGCTAAATGCGTCATCATCAGCATCGCCCTATTGCGTGATGCATGTTTGCGTGTAGCTATGTAATCCATCACTCTACGCAACTCAATTTGATTTAATACCTTTGCTTGCTTTGACATAGTGCTCTCCTTGTTTGTGCTGGTTTTGTGTCCTAACCAAAGTTTTGCTATGTCTAAAGTATGTTTTCTTTGTTTATTTTTTCCTACCTCTTTGTGCCAAGTGTTTGTCATATAAAAAATCTTCCTAAATTCAATGAGATGCTTATTTTTTCTCGCTAAATGTAATCTTTTGCTGTTTTGATTACATTTAGGTATTTAGTGGTGATGTGGGGTATAGACAACGAAATTACGCAGACTTGCATATAAGCTCTGCAAGCTGTTTTCATAATTTCTGTTTAACAGATATTCGCACTAGTGCTTAAAACGCTTGTAGCGTGGATTTGAGGTGCTAATTCGTTTAGTAAGTTAGCTTCGCTAACGCATCGCTAACTTATGCTTTCGTAAAAGCATTCGCTTTTACTCAGCATATTTTTTAATGATTAGATTTATTGGCTTTGCTTTTAATCCCTTTTGCTAGGAATCATAAGCCACGCTCATTTAAGAGCGTAGCGATAAAGAACCTTTTGCTGAGGTTTTACATAACTGATATACACACAACTTGATTTAACAAGGAAGGTAGGTTTTGCTATCACCTTTTAAGTGCTCGTCTAACGCAACACATCCACAGCCTATATCAGTAGCTTATGGAGTGTTTGTGGGTTTCATTGTGGCATCCCACTCACTTCATTTGCGTATCACTACGCTCTAACCATTACAGCATCGCAAACGCTTCTACACATTGGTGTGGCATTTAAGGCATCTAGCATATAGCTAGGTAGTGCGATACAGCGAGTAATGAGCAACTCGTTTGCTTACCGTCTCACATCAGAACGGATTACGCGGCACTATTACATTCAGCGTGCCAACTTTTATGTCTCATTTGTATAGATATTTATGCAATACCAAATCATTCGTTATTTTTTGTGTCCATTTATTACATATGACTAGGCAAAAATCAGTCGTTTTTAATTGCCTTCGAAGCTATTGTTTATATAGGGTTTAGGCAAACGCAGGATTTTTTACAGAAATAACCAAAAAACCTGCGTTTAGTTAAACCATTATTTCTACACAACAAGGAGTATTAGATGGGAACACTAGACACATTAAAACTGAGCACAGCAAAAAAACCAGCACAAATTCCGCAAGTCGTATTTCGTCGCAATAAGTTATCAAACAAAATATGGGAACAAATACAGCTAGCTAAATCGCAATTAGATGGCACTAGCTTTACGGTAAAGAAGTTTCGCACCGTAAAAGATAAGGAGACTGGACTTAAAAAGAGCGTGGAAGTGAATAAGCGTATTAGAGAGTGGTGGTTTAAGAATGAGCAAGGAAAGCTGTGCGTAGCAATTAAATATGGAACGCAGATTATTGAACTAGTTAAAGGTAAGACAAGCGTAGAGTGCGATAGCGCACAGGGTTTAATTAAAGCGTTAGAGCTTGTTAAACAAGCTGTAGAGCAAGGTGAGCTTGACACGCAAATAGCGACTGCAAGCGGTGCTGTGCGTAAAACATTTAAGAGGTGATGTGCTTAATTGAGAATAGGCTTTTGGCAAGTGCCAATAAATTCCGTGCGCATAATAGTGCGTTCATTCATCTTCACTTTATCGCCAATAGCCCATACGACAATTATTTCAACAAACGATAATGTTTTTGTGTCATAAATTATTCGCTTGCGTTCTCTTGTGCCATTTTCTTCTTTTAGAAAATTACAGCTAACAATATTAGAGTGTGTGGCACATTCATAATTATCAAACTTCAAGTTCTGAAACTTATAGGTTTGAGTAATTTGCGAGGAGACAATTTCATTATTGCCTTCGATTTTTATGCTGGAGCCGTAGCAGGAAAGTTTCAAGTTCTCATTATTAGAACAGGCAACTAAGACGAAGGCGGCGAGAAGTATTAGTAGGCTTTTCATTTATAGAAATATTAGTATTTCTAAATACTATAACAATTTCTTCCCCCCTCCCGCAACTAAATACTCATATGCGTAAATACAAAGCAACGGTAAAGGCAAGCGGGCTGTGGGTAGAGACGATAGTGTTTGCGCAGAACATCGTGCAAGCCTATGCACTCTGCAAATCTATCTACGGTGCTAGTAATGTCCCGCATATGCCAACGGAGATTCACTAACAATGCGTTTTAGTGAAATTGCACCCGCCGTTAAAAAGCCGCTTACCCCGCAACAAGCACGCTTAAACGCATTGAAAACGCAGAAAGACAATGTCAGCAAAGCGTTAGACAGCGAACGCAAGCGACAGAAAGTCGCTAAGGCACAGCAGAACCTACAAAAAGCCATCACTGCCTAGTCATTGACTTGCCATCTTCTATACAAGGTTAGACATGATTAAATATTTTTCAGCAGGCTTGTGGAACCATGATTCAGGGGACTTATAATCCCCTTCTATGAATATCGTCATATTGGCTGCTGGTCAAGGAAAGCGGATGAAATCCGCGTTGCCCAAGGTCCTGCAAACTTTAGCGGGTAAGCCCCTGTTGCAGCATGTCCTCGATACTGCTTTATCCCTTCAAGGAAAGTCCACTAAAAATGGGCCAATTGTGGTGGTTGGACATGGCGCTGTAGATGTCAAAGCATTCCTCGTAAACGCCACCAATGAAGATGCTAAGTTTGGCAAGGTCAGCACTGTTTTACAGGCTCAACAAAAGGGCACTGGCCATGCATTACTACAAGCCTTATCAAAACTGGATGTTCACGAGCCTACTTTAGTTTTATATGGCGACGTCCCGCTGACCACCCAAAAGACACTTACTAAATTAGCTAAATTGGCTGATGGCGTTCGTGGCAAAGATTCTGCACTTGCTCTTCTTACTCAAAACTTAAGCAATCCGACGGGTTATGGTCGTATCATGCGCGATGCTGATGGCTCTGTCAAAGAGATTGTTGAAGAGAAGGATGCAACATCTTCTCAAAAGGCAATCCAAGAAATTAATACCGGCATTATGGTATTGCCAACAAATTCCCTTAAGAAATGGCTCAAAGGAATGCGTGCAAGCAACGCTCAGGGCGAGTATTACTTAACTGATGTGATTGCAATGGCCGTGAAAGATGGCGTGCCGATTCGTACAACCCAAGCAGATAAAGAATTTGAAACTGTTGGAGTGAATAGTCGAGATCAGTTAGCCGCTCTAGAACGAGTTCATCAATTGAACATTGCCAATCAACTCATGGATGCGGGTGTATCACTTGCAGATCCTGCGCGTATTGATATACGTGGCACGCTGGACTGTGGCACGGATGTTTCTATTGATGTAGGTTGTGTATTTGAGGGTGCTGTAACCCTTGCATCGGGCACTAAGGTTGGCCCTTACTGTGTGATTCGTAACAGTGCTATCGGTAAAAATGTAGCTATTCATGCGTATAGTCATTTAGATGGCGCAAAAGTGGGTAACGAGTCAGTGATTGGTCCTTATGCTCGTTTACGCCCTGGCGCAGACTTATCAAACGATGTGCACATCGGCAATTTCGTTGAGGTGAAGAACAGCAAAATTGCTGCGAACAGCAAAGCAAATCACTTGGCATATGTTGGCGACTCTATTGTTGGATCAAGAGTCAATATTGGCGCTGGCACGATTACTTGTAATTACGATGGTGTAAATAAACACCAGACCATTATTGAGGATGATGTCTTCATTGGATCGGACACTCAATTAGTTGCTCCAGTGCGCGTTGGGCGTGGTGCGACATTGGGAGCCGGCACCACTCTTACCAAAGATGCGCCTCCACATCAGTTAACGGTATCAAGAGCCAAACAAATCTCTTTGCAATGGCAGCGTCCAGTAAAGAAAGTGACGACTAAAAAGTCTGCGCCCAAAAAAGCGGCTATGAAAAAAGTAGCAGCCAAAAAGACTGTCAAGAAAGCTCCTAATAAAGTGGTTAGGAGTAAAAGATAATGTGCGGCATTGTTGGGGCAGCTTCTCATACAAACATTGTGGATGTTTTGGTTGAAGGTTTGCGCCGCTTAGAGTATCGCGGTTATGACTCTTGTGGATTCGCAGTAATAAACGGCTATGACCCTCAGCATCCGATTGAACGAGCTCGCACCACAGCTCGCGTCTCTGAGTTGGCCGAACAGGGTAAAGATTTTCATGGCACCTTAGGTATTGCGCATACCCGCTGGGCAACCCATGGTAAGCCTGATACTCAAAACGCACATCCCCATATTTCAAATGGCTTGATTGCTGTTGTCCACAACGGCATTATCGAAAACTATGAAGTACTTCGTGCAGAATTAAAAGCAGCTGGTTACGTTTTTACTTCTGAAACTGACACAGAGGTGATCGCTCACCTTATTCATCAGGAGTACATTGGTAGCAATCAAAAAGATATTGCGAAATCTGTAAAAGCAGTTTTACCAAAATTACATGGCGCCTATGCAATTGGTGTTATTGCGCAAGATAGCCCTCAAACTTTAGTGGGTGCACGCGTAGGTTCACCCCTAGTAGTCGCCCTTGGTAAGCAAGAAAATTTTCTAGCCTCAGACGCCTTAGCATTGGCAGGACGCGCGCACTCGATGATGTACTTGGAAGAGGGTGATGTTGTCATCCTGAGTGCGGATAGCATTCAAGTGATTGATCAGTCTGGCAAGTCAGTAGAGCGTGATCGTAAGCCAATGCCAGCACAGGCTGACTCTGTCGACCTTGGTCCATATCAGCATTACATGCAAAAAGAGATTTTTGAGCAACCTAGGGCTATTGGCGATACGCTCGCTAACATCGCCTCTTTTGGCCCAGAGTTATTTGGTGCCAATCCAGATGACTGGAAAGCATTCGACCAAATTTTGATTCTGGCATGTGGCACGAGCTACTATTCGGCCTGCGTTGCTAAGTATTGGTTAGAGGATATTGCTGGTATACCTACTCAGGTAGAAATTGCTAGCGAGTATCGTTATCGCACTACGGTGCCAAATCCAAAGACCTTAGTTGTTGTTGTTTCTCAATCAGGTGAAACGGCAGATACTTTAGCTGCCTTACGTCATGCCAAGGCCCTTGGCCATCAATACACTTTAGCAATTTGCAATGTGGCAAGTAGTGCCATGGTTCGTGAAACGGATTGGCACTTCTTAACTAAAGCTGGTGCTGAAATTGGCGTAGCTTCTACTAAGGCATTTACTACGCAATTACTGGCGCTATATCTATTGGCTATTTCTATCGCAAAGCGTGCAGGAAAAGTTTCTGCTGAAAAAGAAAAAGAGCTGCTTAGAGAGCTGCGTCATTTACCAAAGGCATTGCATGCAGTACTTGCGCTTGAGCCGCAAATTATTGCTTGGAGCGATGTATTTGCTAAGTGTGAAAATGCACTCTTTTTGGGGCGTGGCTTGCACTATCCCATTGCACTTGAGGGCGCCCTAAAGTTAAAAGAAATTTCTTATATTCATGCTGAAGCTTATCCCGCTGGCGAGTTAAAGCACGGACCTTTAGCCTTGGTTACTGACAAGATGCCAGTGGTCACTGTTGCGCCTAAGGACGACTTGTTAGAAAAACTGAAGTCAAATATGCAGGAAGTAAAAGCGCGTGGTGGCAAGTTATATGTCTTTGCTGATCAAGATACTGAAATCGTTAGCAGTGAAGGCATCCATGTGATTCGTTTACCAGAGCATTATGGCAATCTGTCACCCATCTTGCATGTTGTTCCCCTTCAGCTTCTGGCCTATCACACGGCTTGTGCGCGTGGCACTGACGTTGATAAGCCGCGTAACTTAGCAAAAAGCGTGACCGTCGAATAATTTTCCTAAGTTGACTTTCGTTCGCAGTTATGAACAAATTTAGGTAGATAAATCAGGGCTTTACGAGGCTCTTCTTTCATTTTTGTGTTCAAATAACTCTTGTTCAAGAGGATATTCGTTGTAATTTATGTTTCTGTCGAAAGCCCTTTCATGCGCTCGTTTTTATTCACTTCTGCTCATTTGTGCAGCGGTAGTGTCTGCATGTGCAGTTGGCCCTGACTTTAAACAGCCAGACGCCCCTAAAACTACTTCATATACTGAAGGCCCCTTATCTCAGAAGCTTGCTAAAGCCCCGGGCGTTCCTGGCGGCACAGATCAAGAGTTTGTAGAAGGCGCCGATATTGAAGCGCAATGGTGGGAGCTCTACAAATCTCCAGAGCTTGACGCCCTGATTAAAAAAGCCTTGGAGCAAAATCCTAATTTAGGTGCCGCAGATGCAGCGTTGCGAGCCGCACAAGAAAATGTGAATGCTCAGATTGGCGGTCAATATTTTCCTGCAGTAAGTGTTGGTGCGGGAGCTACGCGTCAACTTCAACCAGCTGCGATCTATGGTCTTTCATCTGGTTCCGATACCTACAATCTGTACAACACATCAGTAAATGTGACCTATAAGCTGGATGTATTTGGCGGAGCTCGTCGTGCTGTAGAGGGTGCAAAAGCACAAGCAGAAGTCGCTCAATTTCAATTGGAAGGTGCCTACCTCTCTTTGACTGCAAACGTTGTTACGGGCGCTGTGAAAGAAGCTGCCTTACGTGCACAAATGCAGGCTACTGAAGAAATTTTGAAAGCGCAAACGAATCTTGCCGAAGTGACTGAGAAACAGCTACGTATTGGCACGGTCTCAAAAGTTGATGTGACTTCACAGCAAACCTTGGTGGCAAATTCTCAGGTAGATTTATTTAATTACGAAAGAAACCTAGCTTTTGCGAGGAACCAATTAGCTGTACTAGTCGGTGAATTACCTAGCAATGCAGCCATTACTAAATTTGATCTCACCAAGCTGCATTTGCCAGAAAAATTACCACTCTCAGTGCCTTCCAGTTTAGTCCGTCAACGCCCCGACGTTCGTGCTGCAGAAGCCCAGTTAAAGGCGCAGAACGCATTCGTTGGAGTGGCTACAGCAAACTTATTGCCACAATTTAATATCACTGGCTCAATTGGCTCTGCGGCACTTACCTCGGCAGCCCTCTTTGGTCCTAACTCATCTTTATGGTCTATTGGCGCAGGTATTTTGCAGCCCTTATTTCAGGGTGGGCAATTATTGGCGCAGCGTCGGGGCGCCATTGCAAACTATGAATTGGCAGCCTATCAATATCAAGCAACAGTACTGAATGCTTTTCAAGAGGTTGCAAATGCTTTACGTGCACTTGAGACGGGTGCTCAAGCATTAAAAGCTGCGTCTGATGCAGAACGTTATGCCTATGAAACGCTAGACCTTGTACAGCAACAATACAAATTAGGCACAGCAAGTTACTTGGCAGTTTTGTATTACCAGAACCAGTATCAACAAGCAAAAGTGAAGTCTGTGGCTGCGCAAGCGACTCGCTTCTCTGATACAGCGGCACTATTTGTAGCATTAGGCGGCGGCTGGTGGAATCGTCAAGGCCCTGCATTCAAACCAAAAGACATAGCGAACAAAGATCAAAATGAAACTTCTGGAAACAATTAAGAGCAAGCTCATTGCTGCCGTTCTTGTCCTATGGGCATGGATGAAACTGAAAGCCGTGCAATGGAAATTGCGTGAGAAGGCTATTGCGCTTTGGGAAAAGGTAAAGGCTTTTTATGCCCGCATCGGCGTCAAGTGGCGCGGCACAAAAGCGCACGCTAAGCTCATGGCGATGGAGCCACTCCAACGTCGTATGACCATCATGTTATGCGGCGTTTTCTTGTTACTCGGTTTGATTTTTGCTTTTAATCAATTTAAGACCTTCATGATTAAGCATTTCATATCAGGAATGGGATTGCCGCCTGCAAGCGTTTCCACAATGGTGATTGCTACTTCTGAGTGGCAGCCTAAATTAACGAGCGTTGGTAACGTTCGGGCTTTTAGGGGTGTAGACCTGAGCACTGAAATCGGCGGTTTAGTACAGACAGTGCCCATCAAGTCTGGTCAAGATGTGAAAGAGGGTGAGTTACTTATTAAGTTAAACGATGCCTCTGATGTAGCGCAACTCAATTCCTTAAAAGCCTTGGCTGATCTCGCAAAAGTTATTAATGAGCGCGATAGACAGCAGCTTGCGATTCAGGCGATTAGTAAAAATGTCTTTGATACTAGCAAGGCGGATGCCAAATCCAAGCAGGCGCAGGTAGAGCAGCAGATCGCATTGGTTGCCAAGAAGAATTTAAAGGCCCCCTTTAGTGGTCGCGTGGGTATTGTGTCGATTAATCCTGGCCAGTTTGTGAATCCAGGTGACAAGTTACTAACGCTGCAGACCTTGGATCCAATTTTTGTAGATTTCAATTTGCCGCAAAGCAATGCTGAGCAAATTCAAGTTGGACAAGATGTAGTTGTCACTACAGATGCATTTAAAGATGCCAGCTTTACTGGCAAGATTACTGCGGTAAGCCCAAAAGTAGATACTAATACGCGCAATATTCAGGTTGAGGCACAAATTGCTAATCCAGATAAGAAAATTCTGCCCGGTATGTTTGCCAATGTGAATATTAATTTGGGTGACCAAGTGAAGTTATTGACTTTGCCACAAACGGCCGTGACCTATAACCCATACGGATCAACTGTATTTATTGCTAAGCCTACTGGTAAAAAAGACAAGCAAGGTAATCCAGCGTTAGAGGCGCAACAAGTATTTGTCACTACTGGTAGTACTCGTGGCGACCAGGTGGCAATTCTCAAAGGTATTAATGAAGGCGATACGGTGGTTACAAGTGGTCAACTGAAATTGAAGAACGGTACACCACTCATTGTGAATAATAAGGTGCAGCCTGCAAATTCACCTGACCCTAAGCCGCAGGAATAAGCAGCAGATGAATTGGACCGACATATTCATTCGCAGACCAGTGCTATCACTGGTCGTGAGTGCACTCGTATTGGTATTTGGCTTGAAAGCGATTGGTTCTTTACCAGTCAATCAATACCCTCAAACGCAAAATGCAATTGTTACTATCAGTACGGCTTACTATGGCGCAGATCCAGAAACCATCGCCGGCTTTATTACACAACCCCTAGAAGCTTCTATAGCGCAGGCGCAAGGGATTGACTACTTGTCATCGACTAGTGTCAGTGGTGTTTCCACCATTATTGCCACTTTGAAGTTGAATTACGACTCCAATGCGGCATTGACCCAGATCCAGACCCAGATTAGCGCAGTAAAAAATCAACTGCCGCCTCAAGCTCAGCAGCCGGTGCTCACGGTTCAGGTTGGCCAGTCAACTGCGGCTATGTATATGGGCTTTTATAGCGATCAGCTACCCAATAACGCCATTACCGACTATCTATTACGTGTTGTAAAGCCAAAACTGGATTCGGTCGAAGGGGTGCAGAACGCTGAAATTATTGGCGGTAGAAAATTTGCCTTACGCGCATGGCTAGATCGTGAAAAGATGGCTGGCTTGGGGGTTGGAGCGGATGATGTCTACAGCGCAATGT
Source organism: Polynucleobacter sp. TSB-Sco08W16 (assembly GCF_018687455.1). NCBI lineage: Bacteria > Pseudomonadati > Pseudomonadota > Betaproteobacteria > Burkholderiales > Burkholderiaceae > Polynucleobacter > Polynucleobacter sp. TSB-Sco08W16. The sequence continues at coordinate 1,786,620 of NZ_CP061291.1, read as the reverse complement.
CTGCTAATAATTACTTATCAGCAGTAGGTAGCACCAAGGGAGATATGGTGTCGGTTGACTTGGTAGCTGGTACCGATCTCCATACACTTGATGAATTCCGTAAATTAGTTGTGAAAAAAGATGGCGTCAATATCGTCTATCTAGATCAAGTAGCAAGCGTCTCTTTGGGCTCTGAGGACTACAACACTAATGTGGCGTTTAGTGGAAAACAGTCGGTATTTATTGGTATCAAAGTTGCACCTCAGGCAAATTTATTAGATGTTGCACAGCGTGTTAGAGACGTTGTGCCGGACATTCAAAAACAACTACCTATTGGTATGAATGGGAAAATTGTTTACGACTCCACTGAATTTATTACCAGCTCTATTGACGAGGTGGTTTCAACTCTACTTGAAGCTTTGGTCATTGTGACAGTCGTGATCTATCTTTTCTTAGGAAGCGTGCGTGCAGTGGCTGTTCCAGTTATTGCAATGCCGCTATCCCTAATTGGCACCTTCTTCTTGATGCAGGTACTCGGTTATTCCATTAATTTGCTAACGCTACTAGCTCTCGTATTGGCTATCGGCCTAGTGGTCGATGACGCCATCATCGTTGTAGAGAACGTTGACAGGCACATGAAGGAAGGCAAATCCCCGCTTGAGGCTTCTTTAATTGCCGCGCGTGAATTAGGTAGCCCGATTTTGGCAATGACCGTAGTATTGATTGCGGTGTATATCCCAATTGGTTTTCAGGGTGGTTTAACTGGTGCGCTATTCACCGAGTTTGCGTTTACTTTGGCTAGCGCAGTCGCAGTATCAGGATTAATTGCATTAACACTTTCACCAATGATGTGCTCAAGGATTTTTACCGAAGAGCAAGAGGCATCTCCCTTTGTGCAAAAGATTGACCGAATTTTTGACAAGGTGCATCACAGTTATCAAACTACCTTACGGGATCTATTGAGTACTTGGCAGGTAATCATGGTGATGGGGGCCATTCTTTTAGGCGGCGTTGCTTATTTATATGCCACAGCTCGCGCAGAACTCGCCCCTACAGAAGATCAAGGTATCGTTTTAATGCAGGCATCCGGGCCGCCCAATAGCACAGTAAATCAAATGCAGACGTATGCAGATCAAATTTATGCAATTGCTGCGGCTGAACCTGAGTACGAGCAAGCATTTCAGATTACGAGTCCAACCTCTAGCTTTGGCGGTATTTTGTTAAAAGACTGGAGTTCACGTAGTCGTAACGCAACCAAATTCCAAGAAGATATGCAGCAAAAGTGGAATACGATTGCTGGAGCTCGCGTGGCAGCATTCCAATTCCCCGCATTACCTGGTGCCCAGGGCTTGCCGGTTCAAGTTGTCATTAATACAACGGAGTCTTATGAACAGCTAAATGAAGTATCTCAAGCTGTTTTGGATAAAGCACGCCGTAGCGGCAACTTTTTCTTCGTAGATTCTGATTTGAAGATTGATAAGCCCCAAGATGTTTTGGTGATTGATCGTGAAAAAGTGGCTGCCTTAGGAATGACTCAGCAACAAGTGGGTTCAGCGCTATCTGCAGCCTTGGGCGGTGGATATGTTAATTACTTCTCGGTTGCTGGCCGTTCGTACAAAGTCATTCCACAAGTAAAACAAGTGGACCGCTTGAATCCAGATCAAATTTTGGATTACTACATTCGCACCCCTAGTGGCGCGATGATTCAGGCAAGAACCATCGCGAGTATTAAGCAAAAGGTTGTACCGCAATCAATCAATCACTTTCAGCAGTTAAATTCAGCAACGATTTCTGGGGTGAGTACACCATTTATCTCTCAGGCAGATTTATTGGAATATATGCGCCAGACCTTAAAAGAGGTTGCGCCCAATGGATACTCTATGGACTATGCAGGTCCATCTCGTCAGTTTATGGCTGAATCTGGCGGCTTTTTGGTCACCATGTTCTTCGCAATTTTGATTGTTTTCTTGGTGCTAGCTGCACAGTTTGAAAGTTTCCGCGATCCGATTGTGATTTTGGTATCCGTCCCAATGGCTCTCTTTGGAGCTCTTATCTTTATTAATCTGGGCTTTACAACCTTGAATGTCTATACGCAGGTTGGGCTAGTGACGCTGATGGGTTTAATTAGTAAGCACGGTATTTTGATTGTGGAGTTCGCTAACGTATTGCAAAAAGGTGGGCGTAGTAAGCTTGATGCGATTATTGAAGCTGCGAGTGAACGTTTAAGGCCGATCTTGATGACAACTGCTGCAATGGTCCTAGGTGTTCTGCCTTTGGTGATTGCTTCAGGAGCCGGTGCCGCAGGTCGTCAATCGATGGGTATTGTGATCTTTACCGGCCTATCAATTGGTACTCTGTTTACTTTATTTGTGGTGCCTGCGATGTACCTCTTCATGGGCGCAGATCACCATCAGAAGAAATTTAAGCAAGAGTAAATACTGCTTTAGGGGTGAACTTAATATCACTTGCTGATAATGTTGAGTTCTTTCTCAGCAAACTCTTGAAAGCGTGTTTCAGCTGCAAGTTGCTTTAGCCAGCGATTGATATTTTTAAGATCTGCTCTGATCCCCGTCTCTTTGGGGAAGATCTCATTCAGTAATATCCAGCGGTGCACGCATAAGGCCAGCACAATATCTCCAATGTGAAATTGATTGCCAGAGCAATAGGCTTGTGAAGCTAGTGTTTGATCAAGTAAAGAAAATAACTCATTGGTATCTTGATAGGCTTTTTGAATGACAACATGATTACGGTCTGCTGCGGGTGTTCTAGTTAGCCCTATGAATGCGGGGCGTAGCACCGGCCACATTGTTCCAACTTGCCAATCCATCCATTTTTCTGAGCCATATTGAGAGGCAATATCAGATGGAAAACGCTTATTTTGATCATGCTGTGAGACCAGGTAGCGCATGATGGTATTGGATTCCCACAGAATCAGATCACCATCTTCCAGGGTGGGAACTAAACCGTTGGGATTGAGTTTTAAGAATTCTGGTGACCGAACAACGCCAAATTGAAGTCCTGCATCAATTCGCTCAAAATCAACCCCTTCTTTAAGTCCCAGCTCAGCAAGACACCACAATACTTTTTGAACATTAATGGAACTTTTGCGACCCCATAAACGCATCATGGCATTTCCTTGCTTGTATTAATCGGTACTAGTTTGATTGAATTTCCGTGAAATCGAGGCCAACAAATTTACTACGAGCAAAAATAAGGGGCTCTTTTTCTGGATGATTTTTGAGGTTGATCACTTTGGCAACAATGATGTTGTGGTCCCCGCCAGTGTGAACGGATACTGTTTCACATTCGTAATAAGCGACGCAGTGATCAATTTGGGTTAAGCCACTAGCGGCTAGTTTATGTTCTATTCCCATAAACTGATCTTGCTTGACGGTGGCAAAGTGCATCGCTAAATCTTCTTGAGAGCGCTCTAAAACATGGATGAGGTGTGTTTTGCCTACCTCGACCCATGGCATGAGGCGAGAATGCTTCTTAAGGCTCCATAAAATCAGTGGCGGCTCAAGAGAAACTGTATTGAAAGAGCTAATAGTGATGCCGTGAGGATTTTGATCCTCATCCATACAGGTGATGACTGTGACCCCTGTTGCAAAAGATGCAAAGCCTTTGCGTAATTCTTGCGAAGTAAATGGGGTCATCAACTGTGCTTACTTTGCTTCTGTTTTCACTTCTGGAGTGATCGTAGTTCCCGGAATTGGAATCAATACTTCGTTTTCTTCCGCTTTTACGCACTTAAAGCGATATTCCTTGCCGGCTTTGGATAAAAAGCTAGCACCTTCATAGAAATCGTTTTTACAGGTCTTGGTTGCAAAATCCATCACGTCTTGCGGGTTAGCGCTAGAGCTAATGAGGCGCATATTGCCCATAGACATGTTGATTTGAGTGGAATAGCATCCAGAGAGCATCAAGCCAGAAACTGTAGTTAATAGTAGAATTTTTTTCATGGAAACCTCCATAATCGACAATGCTCGCTAGGATAAACCTATTAAGCAATTGTTGCGGGGAAAATACCTCCACCGAGAGAAAGAGATAGAGATATGTTTAAGGCAATATTGATCAATAAGGATGATCAGGGCTATCGTGCTGAGTTAGGGCAAGCTGATGAGGCAAGCCTGCCAGAGGGCGATGTGAGGGTCAAAGTGCTGTATTCAACCCTCAATTACAAGGATGGTCTTGCGATCACGGGCAAAGGCCCTGTGGTGCGGAGTTTCCCAATGGTCCCGGGTATCGATTTTGCAGGCGAGGTCATTGAAAGTGCCAGTTCTGATTTTAAAGCCGGCGATATGGTTCTTTTGAACGGCTGGGGTGTGGGCGAGGGGCATTGGGGTGGATTGGCTCAGCAGGCTCGAGTAAAGGCTGAATGGCTGATTCCTTTACCAGCAGGCTTTACCGCTAAGCAAGCTCTAGCGATTGGTACTGCTGGCTATACAGCCATGCTGTGTGTCATGGCTTTGCAAAAACATGGCCTAAAGCCAAGTGATGGCGAGGTTTTAGTGACCGGCGCTGCTGGTGGCGTTGGCAGCTTCGCAATTACTTTGTTGAGCAAGCTGGGCTTTACCGTGGTTGCCAGTACAGGCCGCATGGCTGAAGCTGATTATTTGAAGAAATTAGGTGCTGCTGAGGTCATTGACCGCGCCACTTTATCTGCGCCAGGTAAGCCGCTTGCAAAAGAGCGTTGGGCCGCAGTTTTGGATAGTGTTGGTAGTCACACTCTAGCGAATGCCTGCGCTCAGACCAAAAGTAATGGTGCCGTCGCTGCTTGCGGTCTTGCGCAAGGCATGGATTTTCCATCAAGCGTCGCGCCGTTCATTTTGCGTGGCGTTACGTTGTATGGTGTCAATAGTGTCACTGTCCCACGTGAAAAACGCATCGCCGCTTATGAGCAGTTGAGTAAATTAGTTGATCGTAAAACGTTAGACGAGATCTCTCACGAAATTACTTTGGAAGAGTCTTTGAAATATGCGCAAGAGCTCATGGCCGGTAATGTGCGTGGTCGTTTGATTGTGGATGTTAATAAATAAAGAACCGAGAAATGATTTGATTGAGTTATTGGGGTGCTTGAGGTTTGCGCGTTTTTAGTTGAGACCAAATCTTAAGCTTCTCAGGGTTGCTTAGTTCCGACCAATCTGCAATTTCAGTTAGTGTGCGATAGCAGCCTCGACAAAAACCATTTTCAGGATTAATGTCGCACCAATTAATGCAAGGTGATGGAACTGTTGTCAAAGCAAGCCTAGATCAAATAGAAGAGCGATAAATACATCATGAGCACCCAAAAACAAATCCCCGCAGAGAGTGCTATTCATTATCCCTTAGGTGAGAATCTACCGCAGATAGGCGAAAGCATTGAGGTGGCACCAGGAGTGCGTTGGCTGAGAATGCGCCTTCCTTTTGCTTTGGACCATATCAATCTATGGCTCTTGCGCGATGAAATTGACGGCGTTGCCGGCTGGACCATTGTGGATTGTGGGATTGCGAATGATGAGACAAAGGCCGCATGGGAGCTGATCTTCAAAAGCCAATTAGATGGCTTGCCAGTGCTTCGAGTTTTGGTGACGCACATGCATCCAGACCACATTGGTTTATCTCAGTGGCTATGTGAAAAGTGGAATGTACCGCTATGGATTTCTATGACAGACTATTTAACAGCGCAATGGTTGAGTCACAAAGAGGGTGGCGCTCAGATAGGTGCGCGTGCTGGAGGAGGTGGTTCAGCAGATCACTTTCAGAAACATGGTTTAACTACTCCCGAGGATTTAGAAAAAATTCGGGCGCGCTCTAACTACTACAGCAATATGGTGCCAGGGGTGCCGCGTCAATATCGTCGGATTATTGAAGGCGAATCGATTTTGATTGGGGGCCATTCTTGGCAGGTCATCATGGGCTATGGGCACGCTCCTGAGCACGCATCGCTTTTTTGTAAAGAGCTGGGCGTTTTAATTTCTGGTGACATGTTGTTACCGCGCATCTCCACAAACGTCAGTGTTTATGATGCTGACCCCGATGCTGATCCCTTAGGTTTGTATCTGCAATCACTGGAAAAGTATCTACCCTTGCCTGACGATACTTTAGTGCTGCCCTCTCATGGCAAGCCGTTTACTGGAATGAAGCCTAGGATTGCGCAACTTAATGCCCATCATGATGAGCGTTTGGCCGAAGCCCTAGGCGCATGTAAAAAACCGGCAACTGCTCGTGAGATAGTGCCGGTTTTATTTAAACGCGAGTTAGATATTCATCAACTCACATTTGCGATGGGTGAGGCTATTGCCCATCTGAATTACCTACTTCGTCGAGGAAAGTTGGATCGCCGGCTTTGCGAGGACGGCGTGTTGCGGTTTTCCGTGGTTTAGCTTTGACGCTACTAGTTTTGGCAGCTGTTTCCTCTTTAGGAGCGGCAGCAGCGGCACCGGCTGCGGATACGGCATCACCAAACGACTTGAGGGCCATCATCGTAGCGTGTTGGACCTCTAGGCCCTGAATGGTCGATTTGAGAATGTTGAGATTCAAATTAAGCCAGTTCTCCACGCTTTTCAGGTCCTTAATGCGTTTCTCAAGCTCTTCAGTATCCATGCCTGGAAACGCTGAGCCAAAGCCGCCAGCAGCCTTTGAGGCATCAGTTGTGAAGGGGAATTGCCCAGCTTGACCCGCTGCACCTTGACCCCACATGGTTTTAAACATTTCTAGGCTTTGATTAAATTCTGGAATGGTTCCAAACATAAGGGCTCCGAGGTAAATAAAAAGTCGCTTTTCCAATAGAATAAGGGATTCTAGAGATTAATCCCGGTTAAGCAATGCAATTTAATGGTTTGTCCCAGCCTTACACCCGCGGTCAGGCAATTCCTGATCTGTTAAAGCAGCGCATTCTCATATTGGATGGCGCGATGGGAACCATGATTCAGCAGTACAAGCTTGGTGAGGCTGATTACCGTGGTTTGCCTGGTAACAATCGCTTTGCTGATCATCCCGGAGATATCAAAGGCAATAACGAGCTTTTGGTTTTGACTCAGCCACAAATTATTAGCACCATTCATGAGCAATATTTAGATGCTGGCGCAGACATTATTGAAACAAATACTTTTGGTGCTACATCTGTAGCTCAAGAGGATTACAAAATGGCAGGTCTAGCACGCGAGATGAATGAAGTCTCCGCAAGACTGGCGCGCGCTGCTTGTGAAAAATACAGCACTCCTGATAAACCGCGTTTTGCAGCCGGGGCAATCGGGCCTACACCAAAGACGGCAAGCATTTCACCGGACGTAAATGATCCGGGTGCACGCAACGTAACGTTTGATGCACTACGCGCCTCCTATCGTGAGCAGATCGAAGGTTTATTTGCAGGTGGCGTGGATTTATTTTTAGTCGAAACTATTTTCGATACGCTGAATGCAAAAGCAGCTTTGTTTGCCCTCGATGAATTTTTTGAAGAGACGGGCGAACGCTTGCCTGTAATGATTTCTGGAACGGTAACTGATGCCTCCGGTCGCATTCTGTCTGGCCAAACGGTAGAGGCATTTTGGAATAGCTTACGTCATATTAAGCCGCTCACTTTTGGTTTGAATTGTGCGCTTGGCGCTGCATTGATGCGCCCCTACATTGCCGAACTCTCACGCATTTGCGATACAGCGGTATCTTGTTATCCCAATGCAGGCTTGCCTAATCCCATGAGTGACACTGGTTTTGATGAGACACCAGATATCACTTCAAGTTTGGTTGATGGTTTTGCAAAAGATGGCTTGGTCAACTTAGTTGGTGGTTGCTGCGGCACTACGCCCGACCATATTCGTGCAATTGCAAACGCAGTTGCTAAACGCAAGCCCCGCGCTTTCTATCGTGAAAATGCAGAGGAGTCTGTATGAGTAAGTTAGGTAAAGCAATGCCACCAATGAAGCTCTCTGGCTTGGAACCATTCAATGTCACTTCGGCTGTTGGTTTTGTAAATATTGGTGAGCGCACCAACGTAACCGGCTCCAAAGCATTCTCTCGGATGATTTTGAATAATCAATTTGATGAGGCACTTGCAGTTGCCAGACAGCAGGTTGAAAACGGCGCACAAGTTATCGACATCAATATGGATGAAGCGATGTTGGATTCTGAGGCGGCAATGACGCGCTTCCTAAATCTGATTGCATCAGAGCCTGATATCGCCCGCGTTCCCATCATGATCGACTCCTCTAAGTGGAGCGTGATTGAGGCGGGTCTGAAATGTATTCAGGGCAAGCCAATTGTCAATTCGATCTCGCTAAAAGAGGGTGAAGAGTCTTTTCGTAAGCAGGCACGCTTGATTCGTCGCCATGGTGCAGCTTCGGTTGTGATGGCTTTTGATGAAGTTGGCCAGGCAGATACTTTTAAGCGTAAGACAGAAATCTGTCAGCGTTGTTATGAGATCCTCGTCAATGAAATCGGCTTTCCAGCGGAAGACATTATTTTCGATCCCAATATCTTTGCTATTGCTACCGGTATTGAGGAGCATGACAACTATGCGGTTGATTTTATTAATGCCACCCGTTGGATTAAAGAAAATCTATCTGGCGCCAAAGTCAGCGGTGGTGTTTCAAATGTAAGCTTCTCCTTCCGCGGCAATGATCGCGTACGTGAGGCGATTCATACAGTATTCCTCTATCACGCAATTCAAGCTGGTATGGATATGGGTATTGTCAACGCGGGTCAGTTAGGTGTCTACGCTGATTTGGATTCAGAGTTACGTGAGCGCGTTGAAGATGTCGTACTCAATCGCTTTAAAGAAAAAGATGGAAAAACGCCAACTGAACGTTTGTTAGATATTGCCGATCAATTCAAGGGTGGCGGTGCAAAGCAAGTCGAAAACTTAGCATGGCGTGAGGCGCTAGTCCGCGAACGCTTAACGCATGCTTTAGTACATGGCATTACAACTTTCATCGAAGAAGATACTGAAGAACTTCGTGCAGAGATTATGGGGTCTGGAGGCAGGCCAATCGAAGTGATTGAAGGCCCATTGATGGATGGCATGAATGTCGTTGGTGACTTATTCGGTGCCGGCAAAATGTTTTTGCCACAAGTGGTCAAGAGTGCACGTGTTATGAAGCAGGCTGTTGCCATCTTGATTCCTTATATTGAAGAAGAAAAGCGTCAACATATTGCTGCAGGTGGCGAAGCGAAAGCCAAAGGCAAGATTGTGATGGCTACGGTTAAGGGCGATGTGCACGATATCGGTAAAAATATTGTGACGGTAGTGTTGCAATGTAATAACTTTGAAGTGGCCAATATGGGGGTGATGGTTCCTTGCGCAGATATCCTGAAGCGCGCTAAGGAAGAGAATGCGGATATCGTTGGTTTATCTGGCTTAATTACACCGTCTCTAGAGGAAATGACGTACGTTGCCCAAGAGATGCAGCGTGATGATTATTTCCGTGAGCGTCAAATTCCATTGATGATTGGTGGTGCAACCACTTCGCGTGTACATACTGCTGTCAAGATCGCCCCGCATTACGACGGTCCTGTAGTGTATGTACCAGATGCTTCACGTTCCGTATCGGTTGCCTCTAGCCTATTGTCTGACGAGAGTGCCAAGAAGTTTATTCAAGACTTGCGCGATGACTATGTTCGCATTCGTGAACAGCATGCGAATAAAAAAGCAGCACCAACAATTTCATTGGAGGCAGCACGCAAGAATCGCGAGATGATTGATTGGTCTGCTTATATTCCAGAAAAACCAAAATTCATCGGACGTCGTGTCTTTAAGAACTTTGCTCTAAGCGATATCGCTAAGTACATTGACTGGACGCCATTTTTTCAAACTTGGGACCTAGCAGGTAAATTTCCGGCAATCTTAGATGATGAGGTTGTGGGTGTAGAGGCTCGTAAGGTATACGCCGATGCCCAGGCATTACTAGATAAGTTGATCAAGGGGCAGTGGCTACAAGCTGACGCCGTAGTTGCTTTCTATCCCGCCAATACTGTTGGTGACGATATTGTTTTGTATAGCGATGAAGCGCGCGAACACCCTTTGTTTGTTTGGCACAACTTGCGTCAGCAATCTGAGCGTCCCGTGGTAGAAGGTGTACGCCGACCAAATCGTTGCTTGGCAGACTATGTAGCACCAAAAGATTCTGGTGTTTCAGACTATCTTGGTTGTTTTGCTGTAACAACTGGCCATGGGGTAGAGAAAAAAGTTGCTGAGTTTCAGGCAAAGCACGATGACTACAGCGCAATTATGTTGAAGGCTTTAGCTGACCGTTTGGCCGAAGCATTTGCGGAGCTGATGCACCATCGTGTACGCACAGATTTATGGGGCTATGCTACCGATGAGATTTTGACTAATGATCAGATGATTAATGAGGAGTACCGAGGTATTCGTCCCGCACCTGGATACCCTGCTTGTCCTGCACATGAAGTGAAGCAAGATCTATTGAGGGTAATTGGTTCCGAAGATATTGGCATGACCCTGACGGAGTCTATGGCAATGAATCCCGCCTCTAGCGTGAGCGGTTTTTACTTGGCGCATCCAGACGCGCAATATTTCAACGTTGGAAAAGTGACTGCTGATCAGGTCGAGGATTTAGCTAAGAGACGCGGCCAGTCTGTTGAAGATGTTCGTCGCCAATTAGCAAGTCTGATAGATTAAACGCCCCACATCACAGGTTCGTTTTTGGCTTTTGCTTGTTTCATGAGTTCTAAAAATGGGTAAGCTCGTTGGCCAAGACGGTCTGCCAGTTTGGGTTTTTCAGCTTTTTCGTCGGCCTCATCTTTAGCCTGGGAGCGTTCTTCTAGGTCTTTGAGAATTGCTGTTTCCAAGGCGGTAATAAGTGCGGGAAGTTGTTCTTCCGTCAGAATGCCTCTGGGCTCAAGCGGCCGCCCCAAAATATCAAAGATTCGCTGAGTCAGATCCGCCAGCATGATGACGTCTGGACCAGCTTTGGAGCGGAATTGATAGATCATTTCAATAGCTTACCACCTGATAAACTCACTTATCTATGTTGCTAACCAATAAAAATCGTTTAATTGAAATGCTGAGCGCAGCCCTAAAGAGCCTCGCTCAGGAGCGAGGCTTAGGTGAGCCCCCAGTACCCCGTTTAGAGCGCCCTAAGGCGGTTGACCATGGCGACGTTGCCTGCAATATTGCATTGCAGCTATCCAAAGCCTGGAAACTCAATCCGCGAGAGCTGGCGCAGGCCTTGGTGGAGCGTTTACAACAGCAACCGGGATTTAATCAACTGATCGCATCATGCGACATTGCGGGCCCAGGTTTTATTAACTTCCGCCTCAGTAATGCCGCCAAAACGGCAGTGGTGGGAGAGATTCTCTCGGCTGGCACTCATTTTGGTGAAAGCAAACAAGGCAGTGGTTCAGTTCCCAGCGCCATGATTGAGTTTGTCTCTGCAAATCCAACAGGCCCATTGCATGTTGGACATGGCAGGCAGGCTGCCTTAGGGGATGCCTTGGCAAACCTATTGGCAACCCAAGGAATACAAGTGCATCGTGAGTTTTATTACAACGATGCTGGCGTACAAATTGCTAATTTAGCGTTATCAGTTCAAGCACGCTTAAATGGCTTAAAGCCGGGTGATACCCATTGGCCCGAGCAAGCCTATAACGGTGAATATATTGCCGAGATTGCTGCAGCATTCAAAGCATCTCCCGAGTACCGTGATGATCTTGAAGCAATTCGTCAATTTGCCGTTGCCTATTTACGTAATGAGCAAGATATTGACTTAAAAACTTTTGGCGTTCAGTTTGATTGCTACTACCTAGAATCATCTTTATATACCGATGGTAGCGTTAAGCAAATCGTAGAAGACTTGCAGAGCATTGGTAAAACCTATGAGGGTGAAGGTGCTTTGTGGCTAAGAACTACCGATGATGGTGATGATAAAGATCGTGTCATGCGCAAATCAGACGGTAGCTTTACCTACTTTGTGCCTGATGTGGCCTATCACGCAAGTAAATGGAGCCGTGGCTTTGCAAAAGTTATCAATGTGCAAGGTAGCGATCACCATGGCACTATTGCACGCGTTCGCTCAGGCTTGCAGGGTGTCGCGCAAAAGCGCGGATGGGATATTCCAAAGACTTATCCAGATTATGTTCTGCATAAGATGGTGACGGTAATGCGTCACGGCGAAGAAGTGAAAATTTCTAAGCGGGCTGGCTCTTATGTCACTGTTCGTGATTTAGTGGAGTGGTCTGGTGGCGTCACTCCAGAAATGACGCCTGAGGAAAGACAATTGGCTCTACAACGTGGCCGAGATGCTGTACGCTTTTTCTTGATCTCTCGTAAGGCAGATACTGAATTTGTATTCGATATCGATTTGGCGTTACAGCAAAATGATGAAAATCCAGTGTTTTATGTGCAATATGCTCATGCCCGCATTAGCTCTATCTTGAGGCAATGGGATGGTAAGGTCGCAGACCTAGCTAATGCTGATTTCTCTTTATTGCAAAGCAAGGCATCGGATCATTTATTAAGACGTCTTGCAGAGTATCCTGAGGTATTGACCGATGCCGCTGCTGAATTAGCTCCGCATGCCCTCGCTTTTTATTTGCGCGATTTAGCAGGTGACTTCCACACTTTCTATAACGCTGATCGTGTGTTGATAGATGATCAGAATTTGAAGCTAGCGCGTCTTGCATTGCTGTCGGCAACGCGCCAAGTTTTGCAAAATGGCTTGAAGGTTTTAGGGGTTTCTGCACCGGCAAAGATGTAGTAGCAATATATGAAGTGAATATGTAAGATGAGGAAATGATGAAAAGACCGAATCAACAAGCTGGCCTCATGAAGCAGAACAATCAGGCTCAATATGGTGGCACTATCTTGGGCTTTGTTTTAGGCTTGGGTGCTGGTCTAGGGATTGCGTTTGTGATTGCCTTCTACCTCTCTAAAAATACCCCTCAGGAAAGACCTGGTGTACGGGCTCCTAATTTACCGTTAACCATTAAATCTTTAGGTGCTCCTGCTGAAGGGGAGCCTGCTGCACCAGCAGAGCCATTGGATCTGAATAAGCCGCTACAAGGCAAGGCTCCCGCTGCGGCATCTGCCGATCCTATTGGCGATTTAGTCAATGGCAAAAAGCCAGCTGAAAACACTACAGCTCAAGCTCCTAAAGGCGACGCTATTTATTTCTTACAGGTAGGCGCATTTACAAAGCGTGCGGATGCAGATTCACAAAAAGCTGCTTTAGCTATTCAGGGTATCCAAACGCAATTGAGTGAAGTGACTAGTGATGGCAACACGCTATGGCGTGTCCGATCTGGTCCCTATGGCAGCGTTGAGGAAAGCATTCCTGCGCGTGATAAATTAAATGGCATGGGTATTAAACCAACCCTGATTAAAGCTAGCAAATAAAGTAAAAATCATGACCTCATTTAGCAAAAGAGCATTTCTTGTACTGACTTTAATTTTCTTGAGCGGCATCGTTAGTGCACAAGGTCAAAAAATTGAAGAAGGCTTTGATTACCGAGTCCTCCCAGTCCCCCAGCCAGTAGAGACCAAGGGTAAAGTCGAGGTGATTGAATTCTTTTGGTATGGTTGTCCACATTGCTATGACTTTGAACCAGAGTTGAGTGCATGGGTTAAGCGTCAACCAAAAGACGTAGCCTTCCGTAGGGTTCCAGTGGCTTTTCGTGATGACTTTTTGCCACACAGCCAGCTTTACTATGCGCTTGAGGCAATGGGTAAGGGCGATGCCTTAAACGAAAAGGTAATGTACGCCATGCATAAAGAAAATAAACGCTTATTAACAGAGCCTGAAATTGCTGACTGGGTTGCCTCACAAGGGGTTGATCGCAACACCTTCTTGGCTACCTACCGCTCTTTTGCGGTGGTATCTAAAGCAAGAGCCGCAAAACAATTGACAGAGGCCTATCGAATTGATGGCGTACCAACTATTGTGATGCAGGGTAAATATGTCACATCCCCTTCAATCGCTGGAACTAAAGCTAAAGCACTGGCTGTGATGGATTATCTAGAAGAGAAAATTCGTAAAGATAAGTACAAGCAGTAGTTACAAAAAATTGAAGTGCTATTTTGTAATTGCTTAGATTTTGACGAAGCGACGCACAATCCAAAAGTAAAGTGGGTAAGGCAAAATTCTCAAGAGTTTCAAAAATCTTGAGAATCTTTTGGGGAAGTGAATATCAAATTCTCCCCTTTGAATGCCGCCTAGAATTTCTGTTGCTGCTTGCGCAGCGCTAATTAACGCGGGCATCTCAAAATCATTTTGAGCCGTAGCCTCGGTTGCAACAAAGCCCGGAGAAATCATGTGCACGCTTACTCCTTCTGGAAGTAAGTCGTAATAGAGCGTTTCGCAAAAGTTAATAATGCCAGCTTTGCTTGGCCCGTATGCCAAGGCTTTAGGTAGACCGCTATAGCCTGCAACGCTACCAACAATAGCGATATGGCCAGCATGTGCTTTAAGCATTTCAGGGAGCACTAAAGCCACCGCTCTCATGGGTCCTAGGAGGTTGGCTTCAATCGTTTGCTCTGCTGCTTGAATCTCAAAATCGTCAGCACGCAAAGGAATATACATTCCAGAGACAAACAAGAGTAGATCTATCCCACCCCATGTATTGAGGAGTGTTTGGTAGGCGCCGTGAAATTGATCATCATTAGTGACATCTAGCGGGATAACGAGTGCTTGATCTGCTTGTGCTTGCGCTGCAATTGCATTTAAGCGCTCGACCCTTCTGCTAGAGAGTGCAACTTTAGCGCCCTGTGCTAGCAGAGCATTGGCACACGCTTCACCAATTCCGCTTGAGGCGCCAATGACCCAAACACGCTTGCCTGAGAAACGATCAATTCCGCGCTGCTTCATGCTTTTAGGGCATCCGGAGATGTTTTGATATTTTGGTGGCTGAGCGTAAATTGCACAACATCAATATTACGTTCTGAGAATCCGGCGGCGCAGTACATAAGATAGAAATTCCAAAGACGTATGAATGCTTCATCAAATCCTAGTTGACGTACTTCCTGGAGTTTTTGATTAAAACTCTCGCGCCAAAGGCATAGCGTTTTAGCGTAATCCGTCCCAAATGCAAATTCTTCTTCAATCTGTAAGCCTGCTTTCTCCGCACTTGCTTTAAAGCTAGCGCACGAAGGGAGCATGCCTCCTGGGAATACATATTGCTGAATGAAATCCGTATTGTGGCGATACCGTTCAAATAGCTCTTCGGCAATCACAATGGTCTGTATGCAAGCCTTACCCCCATCTTTCAGGCATTTAGCAATAGTCTGAAAATATTCAGGCCAATGCTTTTCACCAACCGCTTCAAACATTTCTACAGATGCAATGCCATCAAACTGCTCCTGGCAATCACGGTAGTCTTGTAGTCTGACCTCAAAAGTAGCCTGTTGGGATGTTTGAGGATGAATTTTTGCTAATCTATCTTCTGCGTAGGCTTTTTGCTCGGTTGAAAGAGTGAGCCCCGTAATGTTTCTTCCGCTAAGCAATGCTTCTTCCATTACTCCGCCCCAGCCGCAGCCGATTTCTAAAATTCGATCTCCCATCTTGGTATTCAGAGAGTCAAGAATGCGTTTAATTTTGGCACGTTGTGCTTCTGCAAGAGTTTGCTGATGACCTTGAGAAAACCAGGCGCTCGAATAGCTCATACTCGGGTCTAGCCACAAGCTATAAAAAGGGTTGCCTAGGTCATAGTGCGCATGAATATTTTTACGGCTTCCCGTTTTGGTGTTATCCCGCAGCCAGTGTTTCAGGCGGTAGAGGATGGAGCCATACCAACTGCCATAGATGGCCTTTTCAAGAATAGTGCGATTGCGAATAGCTAATTCCAAGAGCGCTTTTAAGTCTGAAGTATTCCACTCCCCGCGAATATAGCTTTCTGCAAAGCCAATGTCGCCATGTGACATGACCTGCTTAAATACGGACCAATTTAAGATTTGGATATCTGCCCTTAATGAATCTGATGGATTGCCAAATTCTTTTATCTCACCGTTGGGCAGGGTCAGATTAAGGTGACCATTGGTCAGTTTCGCTAAGATGGCCAAAAGTGCTTTGGCGCTCAAGTCTTGTTTGCGCAAATGAACCGCATTAGGTTGCGGCCGTGAAAAATTCAGTCGAGAAAGTAAGGTCTGTCCAGGGCGATTCATCTGCTGACTTCGAATTCCGGTGGTTTAGGTTTTGAGTGAAAGGGTACACCTTTTAGCCATAATTTCAATGCTTGCCAATGGATACGGAAAATCACTCCAAGGCTCATGAGGGGGTAGCGTAAAAGGGCTAGGTATAGGTTATACCTACTAAGGAGGCGACTCGTGCCGCTAATACTGGTATTAATAAGTGGCAGTCCGTCCTCATGAAGCTCAATGCGGTATACGGAGTTTTTCTTGGAGCTACTATCTTCGGAAAACAAAAAACGAAATTGATATTCGCCTCGCACTTCGCAGAACGGTGAAACATGAAATACCTTCTTACTGCTCAGTGTCTCTCCAGATTGCAGGGGCTCTCCTGAATCTTTATGCAATAAGTAGCAATGACGCTCGCCAAAAGTATTATTTACTTCAGCCAACACCGCTTTAACTAAGCCATCAGAATTTGTGCATACCCAGAAGCTAACGGGATTAAATACGTAACCTAACACTCTAGGAAAAGTATGAAGCCATATTTCTCCATCGATGTTGTGAAGACCATTTTCTTGCAAAATATTTTCAATCCAAGAGAGGCTATCAGCCTCACCAAGCCCATGATCCTTATCAAAGAAGGAGCAGATACCCAAGCTATTGTCGTGAAGGCCGCAATCGCGAAGCAGGCGGGGATTTTGCTTTCTTGCCCGCATGGGAATAGATAAGGTGAATACACCGTAGCCAAAAGCATTCTTTGCTGGTCGCAGACGCCGATGTTTCACTACTCCAAAGTTGATCTTTGGTTGATTCATTTAACGGGCATCTTGCTTGGGAGTGCTTTGCAGTGGTGACCGAATATTTTCTATTAAGGCCTCTGCGACTAGCTCACCAGATCTCAATCCATCCTCATGAAAGCCAAAGCCTGTCCAAGCCCCGCAATACCAAATGGAGGATGTACCCTGAATCAGCGGTAATTCTTTTTGGGCTTGAATGGCATTCATATCAAATACTGGATGTGAATAGTGAATCTCTTGATGAACTAGCTTAGGGTCTGGCTCGGATGCGGGATTCAGACTCACAATAATCTGTGTATTTTTCAATTGCTCAGGTAATGGTTGCAAGCGATTGATGAGGTAGTTAACGCTGACGTGCTGTTTAGAGGAGGGCGTGGCACCTGATTTTGCTGTGTAGTTCCAGGCAGCCCAGCAGCGATTTGCTTCGGGTAGGAAGCGCGTGTCTGTGTGCAGAATGGCCCGATTCTTTTGGTAAGGAACGGCGGCAAGAATATTTCTGGCTTGCTGGTCAATCCCATGAACCAGATCTAGAGTTTGATCACTATGGCAGGCCATCACCACTTCATCAAACATTGCAGAGCCCGATGAGCTAATGACCTCAACTTGGGCTGCATCACCTTGACTGGCATTGACTCGCAATACCGCTTCGCGTTTAATCGCAATCTGATGTTTCTCGAGGGCGCTCACAATACGTTTAACGTATTCCCGCGAACCACCTTTGATGGTGAGCCACTGTGGTCGATTCTGGATTTGCAATAAGCCATGGTTGTGGCAGAAACGAACCATGGTCTGAATCGGAAATGCCAACATTTGCTCAACAGAACAAGACCAGATCGCGCCAATCATGGGGAGAAAGTAATTCTCTCTGAAACTTTGGCTAAAACGGTTTCGATCTAAGAAATTAGCAATTGTTTCATCTGGCTCAGCGTAGTGGTGGCCGGCATCTATCTGCTGCTGAGCAAGCTTGGTAGCCATACGATTGAAGCGCAAGATGTCATATGCCATTCTCCAAAAGGACGGTGAGAGTAAATTCGACCGTTGCCCAAAAAAAGAATTGAGGTCATTCCCCGCCCATTCAATTTTAGGGTGATGGGGACTTTTTTCGGAAGCATCAATAGACACTGAAAATGACATTTCAGAAGGGGCCACGGGCGCCTTAATTTCTTCAAAAAGTCTGACTAAGCGGGGGTAGGTCTTGCGGTTAAAAACCAAGAAGCCAGTGTCTATGCCATGTGTAATTTCTTGACCAGCTATATTGCAAGTGAAGTCAACGGTGTTGCTATGTCCACCAATATGGTCTCCACCTTCATATAAGGTGATTTCCATTTCAGGATGCTGTCTTAGTGCATATGCGCAGCCTAGACCAGAGATACCAGCACCAATAATGGCAATTCTTTTTTTGATCACTGTGCTTTCTCCTTCAGGAGTTTTTCTATCTCATCCGTTATGGAGTTACTAGTAGGCTTAGTGACACTACCAAAAGAGTCAACGACATTGCCATTGCGATCTATTAAATATTTATAGAAATTCCATTTTGGAGTGGTACCTGTTTTGGCAATCAGCATTTTGAAAAAAGAGTTTGGATTGCTGCCCGAAACTACGGTTTTGGCAAACATAGGGAATTTCACGTCATATGTGTTTTTACAAAAGTCTGCGATTTCTTTATTGCTACCAGGTTCTTGTTGACCAAAATCATTCGAAGGAAAGCCAAGCACTACAAAACCTTGATCTTTGTATTTGGCATAGATTTTTTCTAGGCCCTCATATTGACTGGTGAATCCACAAAAGCTGGCAGTATTTACCGCCAAAATGACTTTACCTTGATATTGGCAGAGATTTTGTGGCGCTTCATCTTGTAGGCGTGGGAAAGTATGGGATAAAAGTGGGCTACAGCTTGGGGCTGCATTTGCTAGCTTCATCCCTGGAAAAAAGATAAAAAGAGTAAAAAGACAGCCAACTACTATATTGCTTACGATGCGGTTCATATTGTCTCTTCGTTGTTCTGCAGATTAGGCGTCAAGTCTAAGACATTATGAGCAATATCGCAGGGCCTCACGTAAAGCCATTAATATGGAGTTATGAGCACTTTGCCCCCACCCTCTTTTGAATCTAAAGTTTGCCCTTTGGCAGAGCTCGATGCTCGAATTGCTAAGTTACCTAGACCATTAGTATTCACTAACGGGGTGTTTGATATTTTGCATCGTGGCCACGCTAGTTATTTAGCTCAAGCTCGAGCGCTAGGCGCAAGTTTGGTGGTGGGAGTGAATTCTGATGCGTCAGTCAGGATGTTGGGTAAGGGGGATGACAGGCCCATTAACTCTGAGGCAGATCGTCAGGCTTTATTAGCTGCTCTTGAGAGTGTTGATATGGCAGTGTTATTCACTGAGCAAACACCGGTTAATCTGATCGAAAAAATTCACCCTGATATTTACGTAAAGGGTGGCGATTATGAGATCGATACCTTGGCAGAAACCCAGCTTGTAAAAACCTGGGGCGGGAAGGCGATTGCCATTCCTTTTTTATACGAGCGATCAACTACTAGCTTGCTAGGGAAAATTCGCTCTTAATATTTCTTATAAGCTCTTTAAGAGCCACGCCCACACACCGCGCAATACCAAGCCTTCGCTGATTTCAATGTTGACTGCATTAAGCTTGCTCAACTGCCCAATTTCTTTTGCCAATAATTTGGCATTACCACCGTCAAGCCATACTTTTTCAATTGGGTGATTCATTTCTTTTGCAATATTGAGCGCGTATTGAATAGCACCAATTTGAGCAGCATCACAACCGCCAATAATGGCGTCATTGGTACAAACACCAAAACCATGGTGAGCATCGCCGCGTATTGCCAGGGGTAGCTGCGCTGTGTTGGTCTCTAAGCTTTGTTGCATCAGGCCAAGGCCTGGCAAGATCCAGCCGCCATAGTGGACGCCGTTAGAGCCCAACAAATCAATGGTTGTAGCGGTGCCGGCATTGATTATCAAAGTATTTCTCTTGGATAATGCACGTGCTCCTATGATCGCTGCCATGCGATCTGCGCCAAGCTTGCTAGGCTCTTGGTATAAGGTGCGAATCCCTTCAAAAGTACTATCACCGCTTAATTGCTTCCATGCAATCTCTTTCCATTGAGGAAAGAGTGATTTGAGATTGATGATTGCTTCTTCACCTGCGACACAACTAAAGGCAATTGCGCTCGGCATTGGGAGAGTCTTAGAAATGTAATCGGCTAATTCAGCTCGGTGTTCGGGCGATTGCAATGAAGCGCTGCTAATAGATCCTGAATAGGCCCACAATTTTTTTTGTTGGTCAGATGGCTGTTGATTTGATTCAACAGCAGCCCATTTCAAGCGGGTATTGCCAACATCAAATATTAAATAGAGACTCATGATTGCATTCTGAGAGAAACATCACCAGCATAAATTGCAACAGTTTTATCTTCTTGCTTAAGCATAAGGGCTCCCTTGGCATCAACTCCTCTTGCAATACCGTAGGTGGGATCTTTTCCTGCCCCTGATATGCATACTTTTTGATCTGCAAAAGCATCCCATTTAAGCCACTGACTTTGATATGCTACAAAACCGTGTTGATCAAAGTTTTTGAAATGCTTAGTAAACGAATCAATCAAGCTTAGCCAAAGGTATTCAGGCTCGGGGGGCTTTATTGCTAGGGGCAGTAACTGGTCTAGTGACCCGACTTTGATGTCATTTTGAGTAAGATTTTTTTCTATGCCGCTGGCGTTCCGTAAATTCACGCCAACACCAACAATCATCCAGCTAGGGTCACCCGATTTTGCTTGTCCACCTTCAATCAAAATACCACCTAATTTTGCGTTGTTCAGCAATAAATCATTAGGCCATTTGAGGCGAAGCCCTGCATGATGAAGAAGATCCTGCTCAAGATGGCATGCCTGAGCAATACCTTCAATAGCCGCCAAACCCACCACAAGACTTAATCCCGTTAATTCAGCAGGGCTTCTGCTGAAAGGAAAAGCCATTGAAAAGCAGAGGGAGTCTTCGGGGTTGGCTACCCAGACGCGTCCAGCCCGCCCTTTACCCGCTGTCTGCTTTTGGGTGATACGAGCAACGGGGTCAATGAGCGCGCCAGCCCGCCAGCGCTCAAGAAGATCATCGTTGGTGGATTTTGTTTCGGCAACACGCTCAAGGATGCAATTAGCAGTCATTTCGCCATTGTAGAAAGGTCTGACCTAGAATTGTGGAATGCACGAGAAAGTTCAGCGTCCTCGCAAATTGGCATGGCCTCTACAAGCTATGCCCCTGGCTAGAGCCTCTAGCCTCATGTATGCCCTTCTAATCCTGTACATAAGCCTAAATCCATTCGATTTTGACTTCCAAAACGGAATTACTGCGTGGGCATGGGTGGATGCTCCCTTGCCACGTTTTATTACCCTCTTTGATGTTTCAGTGAATATCCTGGCTTATATCCCCTTTGGGTTTCTATTGGTTTTTGCTGCATATCCACGTTGGCGAAATTTTGTTGCCCTGGGTATGGCCATTAGTCTGAGCGCTCTCGTAGCTTTTAGTGTCGAAACTCTGCAATCTTGGGTTCCTACCCGTATTCCAAGCTTGATGGATTGGTGGGCCAATGTATTCGGGGGCTTATTAGGCGGCTTATTAGCGATTCCTCTGGGTCCCGAGTGGCTATCTGGAAGCGCTATTCGGCGTAGATTTGACCAGTGGTTTGGTTTGAATTGGGCAATCTGTGTGTTGTGTCTTTTATTTCCATGGTCACAGATTTACCCCCAAAGTTCTTGGTTGGGCATTGGTGGCTGGGGGCATGTGATTTTCGGATCGATCGATTGGGGAACAACGGTGATCAATCAGGTGGTGCAAGAAACACTGATTACCGGGCTTTGTTGGTTGGGTGCGGCACTTTTATTGTCTCTAGGCATGCGCCCCAAAGCGCCTCAGTGGCAAATCCTCAATGGGTTGCTTGGTTTCACCGTTTTACTCAAGATATTGTTTAC
Organism: Polynucleobacter sp. TSB-Sco08W16; assembly: GCF_018687455.1. Taxonomy (NCBI): domain Bacteria; kingdom Pseudomonadati; phylum Pseudomonadota; class Betaproteobacteria; order Burkholderiales; family Burkholderiaceae; genus Polynucleobacter; species Polynucleobacter sp. TSB-Sco08W16. The sequence goes on along the minus strand of NZ_CP061291.1, from coordinate 1,764,803 downwards.
AGCCCTTCAGTTTGGAGGAGAGTTTAGTTTGATATGGCTCACTACCGGTGCTTTCTGGGGAATGTGTTTAGCAGTCCTAGCTTTGCGATGGGCATTGCGTTTACGTCAAAGCACAAAGTACTACTTAGCGATGCTCTGTTTGGTCGTCGTAACCATCGCCATCAATGTATTGCCCGATAATCCTTATTTCATACTCACCCTAAGACATTGGAACCAAGGACGTTTATTGCACTTTAATGAGTTGATGCAGTGGGTTTCAGTGATATGGTTACCCATGGCCTTCTTTTGGATGATTCGTAACACCAAAGAACTTCAATCAACACATTGATGCATATAATTTTTCTATGAGCTTTTCACACCACTTATTTTTTTGCTTGAATCAACGTAGCAACGGTGAAGACTGTTGTGATCGTCATAATGCTTTTGCCCTATTTGAGTACGCTAAAAATAGAGTCAAAGAACTCGGGCTTGCAGGCCCTGGAAAAATTCGGGTGAATAAAGCGGGATGTTTAGATCGCTGCGCTGACGGACCCGTCATGGTGATCTATCCACAAGGTACTTGGTACACCATGATTGATAAAGAGGACGTCGAAGAAATTATTCAATCCCATTTAATCCAGGGTATACCGGTAGAGCGTTTGCAATTGGCTTAGAAAAGCTAAGTTAATTTAGTTTTTGTTGAAAGTGTGTTCATGAATAGCCGTAACAAAGTAATTCAGATTGATGGTCTTGTTGGTTCGATGGAAATGTCCATCGATCTCCCGGATGAATTAAAAACTAACCCAGCCTTTATGGTGCGTGGCCTTGCATTGGTGGCGCATCCTCATCCTTTAATGGGGGGTACGATGGATAACAAAGTTGCCCAAACTATGGCCCGAGCATTTAATCAGTTGGGATATGTGAGCGTGCGTCCAAACTTTCGTGGTGTTGGTGGCACAGAGGGCGTACATGATGACGGCGTTGGTGAGTTAGAAGATTTGCTACATGTGACTGAGTGGATGCAAACACCATCAAGCTGGTCTCAACTCGAGGCTAGCGCCAATCAAGCGTGGACTGCCTCTGCGAATACTTTGCCATTAGTAGTTTCTGGATTTTCCTTTGGTAGTTTTGTGGGCAGTCACTTGGTCCAAAGATTGGCCGAGTTAGGCCGTCCTGCAGAGCGCTTAGTCATGGTAGGAAGTGCGGCAGGTAAGTGGACATTGGCTCAGGTACCTGCTGATACGATTTTGATTCACGGTGAGCTCGATGAAACTATTCCATTAATAGATGTCTTGGATTGGGCGCGTCCTCAAGAACTCACCGTTCAAGTAGTGCCAGGCGCTGACCATTTTTTCCATCGTCGTCTGCATTGCATTCGCAATATTATTTCTGGCGCCTGGTTAGGTATGCCAGACCATCGAAAACAATCAGAATAAGAAAGAAAAATATGGCTGAAGAAAAATCACTGATTGAGTATCCCTCTCTTTTTCCTATCAAGGTAATGGGAAAAAATAATCCAGAGTATTTGCCTGCAATAGTGCATATTGCTAAGCAATTTGATCCTACTTTTGACGAGAGTAAGGTAGAGCAGAGACCATCAAAGGATGGAAATTATTTGGGTATTACTTTGCCCATTACAGCGACTAGTCGCGAACAGTTAGATGAGCTTTATCGTACGTTATCAACCCATCCATTAGTGAGCATCGTTCTCTAATCAGAGTTCATGACGGTTTTCGTAAAGCATCTTGGTCTAGTAGATTACGCTCAAACGTATGAAGCAATGCGCCTCTTTACAAGGGAGCGTAATAGCGATACACCCGATGAAATATGGCTCTTGGAGCACCCTCCAGTATTTACATTGGGCTTAGCTGGCGATGCAGGCAATCTGCATTCCCCAAGTCATGACATTCCAATGGTGCAAGTAGATCGGGGTGGCGAGATTACTTATCATGGGCCTGGTCAGATCGTGATTTATCTCTTGCTTGATCTCAAACGACTTGGGATTTTTGTAAAAGAGTTGGTCTTCCGTATTGAACAAGCGCTGATCGATACCTTGGTAGATTTTGGTATTCAGGCAGAAAGAAAGCCTGGCGCCCCAGGAATTTATATATCCCAACAGCTAGGCGTCTCGGTTGAATGGGTTGGGGCAAAGGTGGCTGCTCTTGGTCTAAAAGTCTCAAAAAGCTGCTCGTACCATGGCCTAGCCTTGAATGTAGCTACTGATTTAGAGGCATTTGGGCGTATCCACCCTTGTGGCTATGAGGGCTTAAAGACGGTAGATATGCAAACCCTTGGGATCAAGGACAATATAGACACTATTAGCCAAAGGCTTTTGGAGCACTTACAAAAGCAACTAATGCCATGACCATAAATAAGACCGATATCAAGCAGTCAGTAGAAGAGCGACAAGATCTTCAATACGATGCTACCCGTAAGCAAAAATCGAGCGAGAAGACTGCACGCATTCCAATCAAGATTGTGCCTTTGGAGCAAGTACTAAAGAAGCCGGACTGGATTCGGGTAAGAGCCGCATCAGGTAACTCACGCTTTGCTGAGATTAAAAAGATTTTGCGGGAAAACGAATTAGTCACCGTGTGTGAAGAGGCAAGTTGCCCTAATATCGGTGAGTGTTTTGGCAAGGGCACTGCAACCTTCATGATCATGGGTGATAAGTGCACACGTCGCTGCCCATTCTGTGACGTGGGTCACGGTAGACCTGATCCTTTGGACGAAAAAGAGCCCGCTAACCTAGCGCGCACTATTGCCGCACTCAAATTAAATTACGTCGTGATCACCAGCGTGGATCGTGATGACCTGCGTGATGGTGGCGCAATGCATTATGTCGATTGCATCTCGCAATCGCGTGCACAGTCTCCCAATACCCGTATTGAAGTATTGGTGCCCGATTTCCGTGGACGTCTTGATAAGGCTCTGGACACCTTTGCTGAGCATGCTCCGCAAGGTTTGCCAGATGTGATGAATCACAACCTTGAGACAGTGCCCCGTCTGTATAAACAAGCGCGTCCTGGAGCTGATTACCTCCATTCCTTGAAGTTGTTAAAAGAATTCAAGGAGCGCTTTCCTAATATTCCAACCAAGAGTGGTTTGATGGTGGGCCTAGGGGAAACGGATGAAGAAATTCTCGAGGTCATGCGTGATATGCGTGAGCACAATATCGACATGCTTACCATTGGTCAGTATCTAGCGCCATCAGGCCATCACTTACCAGTTACGCGTTATGTTCACCCTGATATATTTAAGATGTTTGAAGAGAAGGCCTATGAGATGGGCTTCTCTCATGCTGCAGTAGGCGCCATGGTGCGATCTAGTTATCACGCAGATCAACAGGCACATGGAGCCGGCATTGTTTAGAGGCACTTTAAAAGGCTGCATCTTTTTAGCGGCATTTGTTCTTCTCTCCGCATGTAGTCCTACTCTCAATTGGCGCACCGTTCAGTCTCCAGAACAAGGCTATAACGCATTATTTCCGGGTAAGCCAGACAAGCTTGAGCGCCGCATTCCGTATCAGGATCAAGAGTTTTTACAAACGCTTGAAGCAGTAAAGGTTGAAGATGATATTTACTCAATCAGTGCGATTCAATTAACTGATGCTCAAATTGTGCCGGCACCAAAATTAATTAGTCAGCTACAAAGTAATTTAGTAGATCGGGCAAAAGCATCTGGTGGCTCGGTCACTATTGAAGACTCTTTTTATCAAACAGCTGACCATCATCGTTTGCCAAGTAAAGACTATTTCATTGCCTTTAAGTCGAATGAAAAATTTCAACAGGTAATGCGCGTTCGCTGGATAACCCGTTCCATGGGAAATGGGGGCCTATGGATTTACCAAATTTCAGTTTTACATGCCGGTAGTAATGTGGATAACGCTAAAGCATTTTTATCCCAAGAGGCGTATGCAAACTTCTTTAGCGAGTTCTATCCAGAGTAAAACTTAAGAGTGAATGCTGAAAAAGTGACTACGCTTTTTCTAATGCAGCGACTTTGGCTTCGAGCGCCTCTAGCTTTTCTCTAGTCTTAGCAAGTACTTTGGTCTGAAGCTCAAACTCTTCTCGAGTGACAAGATCCATTTTCTGAAAACCTTGGTTCATCATGGCGCGCACATTTTTTTCAATTTCCTGTGCTGGTGAATTACGAATCGCATCCCCAACTTTGTTCTGCATATCGTTAGCAATACGTTGGATTTGTTCGAGGATCTCGCCAGGTTTTTGCATGATGGGCTTTTCAGTTAGGTTAAGAGTTGTATAAAACACACACATTCATATTTTATGTTGAACCCACAATAATGGCTAAAACAGGTGTTTCTTGGGAAAATTCCCTATATATTCACTATATTGGTGCTTGTTATTGCACCAATATAGTGAATATGCATTAATAAAGTGATTCAATTCCAGGCGACATGGAGGCAAAGCTTCATCATCACCTCATGCAATAAGCATTGAACCCATTTTTTATTTTTTTGATTACAACCAGTAAGGAGCATTAGATGAAAACTTTACATAAGAAAGCAATGTCTGCAGCAGCAGTGGCATTGTTGAGCGGCTTGGCGTGCTCGTCTGTATTCGCAGAAGAGGCAGCGGCTGAGGCCCCTGAAGCTAGCCCAATCACTGCAAACGTCACAGTAGTAAACGACTATCGCTATCGTGGCCTCAGCCAATCAAACTTTAAGCCAGCGATTCAAGGCGGCTTTGATTATGCCCATGAAAGTGGTCTGTACATTGGTAACTGGAACAGCTCTATCAGCTGGGTCGGAGATTCTTTCAAAGGCGGAAATGGTGCAAATGCATCCGCTCCGATTGAAATGGACTTCTATGGTGGTTTCAAGAAAGAATTACTAGGCGAAGGCTTCGCATCTGACATTGGCGTACTTCAGTACTACTATCCAACTAGTGGCTTGTCATATACCTCTAATCAAACCAACCCAAATTCAACTGAAATTTATGTTGCACAGAACTTTACTTTTGGCCCAGTTACTGGCTTTGGTAAATTTTCTTACGCCGTTACGCCATTATTCGGCAACGTGAACTCATCAGGCTCTTACTACCCAGATTTGACTTTGAACTACGATACTGGCGTTTGGGGTTTAGCATTAAATGGTCACGTTGGTTACCAGTATGTGGCTGGAAATCAAAACAACCCAACCTCTTTGTCTAATAACACTCTTTACAGCTACACCGACTGGAAGGTCGGCGCAACAAAAGACTTTGGTGGTGGCTTGTCTGCTGCGATTGCGTGGGTTGGTACAAATGCTAAGACATATCAAGGTACATATGCATACGTTACCCCTCAAGGCAAGAACATGGGTAAGTCAACAGGTTTGATTTCCCTAACAAAAACTTTCTAATTTCCACTCTGAACGGAGAAACATATGAAATTAATTACCGCAATCATCAAGCCCTTCAAGCTTGACGAAGTGCGCGAAGCTCTCTCAGAAGTGGGAGTTTCGGGCATCACCGTCACTGAAGTTAAAGGCTTTGGTCGTCAAAAAGGTCACACTGAGTTGTATCGCGGTGCTGAGTATGTAGTTGATTTTTTACCTAAAGTAAAAATTGAAGCTGCTGTTGAAGATGGCATCTTGGAGCGTGCGATTGAAGCAATCGAAAAATCAGCACGTACAGGCAAGATTGGCGATGGCAAGATTTTTGTCTCTCCCGTTGAGCACGTCATTCGTATTCGTACCGGTGAAACCGGCGCGTCAGCACTTTAAAGAGAGGCTCAAAATGTTAACTTGGATGAAACGACTCGTTGCTGGTGGTGCTATGGCCTTGGCTATTGGCGCTACTGGTGTAATAGTTACTTCACCAGCGCATGCTGATGAAGTTAAAAAACCTGCAGTTACTGCTCCTGCCGCTACTCCAGCAGCTGCAGAACCTGCACCCGTACTTTGCTCTGAAAAGTGCAACAAGGGCGATACCGCTTGGATGTTAGTTTCTACAGCGCTTGTGTTGTTGATGACGCTTCCTGGTTTGGCTTTGTTCTACGGTGGTTTGACACGTAGCAAAAACATTCTGTCGATCTGCATGCAATGCTTTATGGTCTTTTCTGTAATTACTGTGCTTTGGGCAATCTATGGCTACAGTTTTGCATTTACAGAAGGCGGAGCATTCATTGGCGGACTCGATCGCTTGTTCTTGGCTGGTATGAACCCAGACTCAGTTGCGGCAACCTTTAGTAAGGGTGTTGTGATTCCTGAGTATGTATTCATGGCTTTCCAAGCAGTGTTCGCAACTATCACTTGCTGCTTGATCATTGGTTCCTTTGCTGAGCGCGCTAAGTTCTCTGCAATCTTGGTATTTATGATCATTTGGTTCACATTCAGCTACTTGCCAATCGCTCACATGGTTTGGTTTTGGCCTGGTCCTGATGACATCAAAGATGCTGCATCACTTGAGGCAATTACTGCTCGTGCTGGTTGGTTATGGCAAAAAGGTGTTCTCGACTTCGCTGGCGGTACTGTTGTTCACATCAATGCTGCGATCGCAGGCTTGGTTGGTTCATTCGTTATCGGCAAGCGTATTGGTTACGGCAAAGAAGCAATGAAGCCACATAACTTAGTTTATGTAATGACTGGTGCTGCACTATTGTGGTTCGGTTGGTTCGGCTTCAATGCTGGTTCAGCACTCGAAGCAAACGGTAGCGCAGCATTGGCTTTCGTGAACACATATTTGGCTACTGCTGCTGCTGTATTGGGCTGGTCTGTTGCTGAGTGGGTTCTCAAAGGTAAGCCTTCCATGTTGGGCGCTGCTTCTGGTTGCGTAGCTGGTTTAGTGGCTATTACTCCTGCCGCTGGCTTTGCTGGCCCAATGGGTTCTATCGCAATTGGCTTGTTTGCTGGCGTAATCTGCCTCTGGGGTGTTACTGGTCTCAAGAAAATCTTGGGTTCAGATGACAGCTTGGATGTATTCGGTGTTCACGGTGTTGGTGGTATTTCAGGCGCTTTGTTGACCGGCGTATTTGCTGATCCAGCTTTGGGCGGTACAGGTGTTTGGGACTATGTAGCTAATGCTGTTGCTCCTGACTACTCTATTGCTAGCCAATTGTGGATTCAAGCTCAAGGCGTGATTACAACTGTGATTTGGTCTGGCGTGGTTTCTTACATTGCATTCAAATTGATCGATATCGTGATCGGTTTGCGTGTCAAGGAAGAAGAAGAGCGCGAAGGCTTGGATATCAGCTCACATGGTGAGTCTGCATACGAGTCTTAATCAGTAGATTTACCCCTCACTGGGCGGCCTTAGTGGGCTGCTCAGTTTTTAAGCGCGGAATCCTAGGATTCCGCGTCTTTCTTTTAAAAATCTTACAATGGTGGAATGGTTCCACATCTAATTACTGCCCTAAGCGGCCCTTTGCTCGAATTGGAGTCAAAGGTACTAGAAGCAACCCCGACGATCGAGCGTTGGTTCAGGCTCGAATGGCAGGAGCATACGCCGCCATTCTATTGCTCGGTTGATTTACGAAATTCTGGTTTTAAGTTGGCCCCGGTTGATACCAACTTATTCCCCGGCGGATTTAATAACTTATCTCCTCAAATGTTGCCGCTAGCCGTTCAAGCTGCAATGGCTGCGATTGAAAAAATCTGCCCAGAAGCAAAAAATTTATTACTCATTCCTGAGCGCCACACTCGCAATACTTTCTATTTGCAAAATATTGCACGCTTGTCTTCAATCTTGCGTCAGGCTGGACTTAACGTTCGCTTGGGCACTTTCTCTGAAGAAATTAAAAAGCCAACCTGGATTGAGTTGCCCGACGGCAATCGTTTGTTGATGGAACCTTTGTCACGCTTAGGTCTGAAAAAACAGCGCTTGGGCTTAAAGGATTTTGATCCCTGCTCTATTTTGTTGAACAACGATTTATCTGCTGGAATTCCTCCAATCCTAGAAAATATTCATGAGCAATACCTCCTGCCTGGCTTACACGCTGGTTGGCATGTTCGTCGCAAATCTAATCACTTTGCTGCCTATGATGAAGTTGCTAAGAAATTTGCCAAGGTAGTAGATATTGATCCGTGGATGATTAATCCTTATTTCACTAGTTGTTCTGATGTCAATTTTCATGAGCGTAAAGGTGAAGATGAACTTCAAGCAGCAGTAGAGCAGGTACTCAAGAAGACTGCAAAAAAATATCGTGAGTACGGCATTAAAGAAAAGCCATATGTCGTTGTAAAGGCTGACGCAGGCACCTATGGCATGGGTGTGATGGTTGTGAATGATCCCTCTCAATTAAAGGGCTTGAATCGTAAAGATCGCAATAAGATGAGTGTTGTCAAGGAAGGCCTTGAAGTCAGTGACGTACTCATACAGGAAGGCGTGTATACCTTTGAGAAGGTGAACGAGGCAGTTGCTGAGCCTGTGGTTTATATGATTGATCGCTATGTCATTGGCGGCTTCTATCGCGTTCATACCGATCGTGGCCCTGATGAAAACCTCAATGCACCCGGCATGCATTTTGTACCCTTGGCTTTCGAGCAAAACTCTATGCCAGATCTGGGTGCCAAGCCGGGTAGCGCACCACCAAACCGCTTCTATTTGTATGGTGTTGTGGCCCGCTTGGCTTTACTTGCCTCTTCTCTTGAGCTTGAGAGAACGGATCCAGACATGGAAGTAGCCTAATTTCAAGTGTTGATCACTCGCTAGAACAATATGGATCTTTTATTCATTGCCGACCCTCTTGAATCTTTCAAGATAAAAAAAGACTCCACTTTGGCGATGATGCGAGTTGCGCAAGAAGCGGGACATCGTCTGTGGTTTTGTCAGAGCTGCAATATTTTGTGGAAAGACAATCTTGTTGTTGCTGATTGCCAGTCTTTGCGAATTACCTTAGATTCTTCACCCTGGTTTGAGTTGGGTGAAATTGAATCAAAAGCACTTCATTCTTTTTCTGCAGTACAGATGCGAACAGATCCACCGTTTGATATTGAATATCTCAATACAACCTGGATGCTGTCTGCTGCAAAGAGGCAGGGTGCCAAAGTATTTAATGATCCTGCAGCAGTCCGTGATCATTCAGAAAAACTGTCCATCACCGAATTTTCAGGTTTGATTCCACCTACGCTTGTGACTCGTGAGTTGAGTGCAGTTGAGGAATTTCATCGCAAGCATAACGATATCGTGATTAAGCCCCTAGATGGCATGGGTGGCATGGGTGTATTTCGAGTTGGTCCTGATGGCCTGAACCTTGCTAGTATTGTAGAAACCTTGGGTGAGAATGGTGCCCGAACTTTGATGGTTCAACGTTTTCTGCCTGAGATCGCTGATGGTGATAAGCGCGTTCTGTTGATAGGTGGTGAGGTTGTGCCATTTGCCTTGGCGCGTATTCCTCAGGGCAAAGAAATTCGCGGTAATTTGGCTGCGGGCGGTAAAGGTGTTGCAATGCCTTTAAGTGATGCTGAAAAGAGCATTGCTGAAAAGCTCGCGCCTATCCTTTTTCAGCGTGGTTTATTTTTAGTTGGCCTAGACTTGATAGGCGGTTATCTGACAGAAATTAATGTCACTAGCCCAACTTGTTTTGTTGAAATCACCGACCAAAGTCAATTTGACGTTCCACAGTTTTGGTTAAAAGCGCTTGAAAGGGTATTGTCCTGATATGCCTGGAATCGTAATCGTTGCACATACTCCTGTTGCTAGCGCAATGCTGGGTTTTGTTGAGCATACTTTTGGTGAGTTGCCTGAGCGTGTAAGGGCGGTAGATATTCCGCCGCATGAAGACACAAAGGCAAGCTTTGATCGCGTTTTAAAAGCGGCTTATGGCGTCAATACTGGCAATGGCGTACTTATTTTGACCGATGTCATGGGCGCTACACCTGCTAATGTGGCATCGAAGTTAGAAAGCTTGGGCCCCTTATCAGGACTCAATGCGCCGGTGATTGTTTTAGCGGGATTAAATCTGCCGATGCTAATGCGATGTATTTCTCATCGTGGCGAAAGTTTAGAAGAGTTAGCCAAAAAGGCTTTAGCAGGTGGGCAGCATGGAATTTTGCGTCTAGGCGCAAAAGTAGGCCAAGAATAAAAGGAGTTTTTGCGTAATGCCAGTCGCTGAAATCGAGATCATTAATAAGTTGGGTCTTCATGCTAGGGCATCAGCTAAGTTGTCGCAATTAGCTGCCCAGTTTCCTTGTGAAATATTGTTGTCACGCAATGGGCGTCAAATTAATGCCAAGAGCATTATGGGTGTCATGATGTTGGCCGCAGGTATTGGTAGTACAGTCACCTTGGAAACCGTTGGTGAAAAAGCGGATGAAGCAATGGCTGCGCTCACTGCATTAATTAATGATCGCTTCGGAGAGGGTGAGTAAGCATGACTTTTGCCTTGCACGGAATTCCAGTATCAAAAGGAATTGCTATCGGCAAGGCAGTATTGATTTCGCGCGCAGCATTAGAGGTCAGCCATTATTTAGTTGAGCCCGGCAAAGAAGAGGCGGAAGCCCAAAAATTATTAGATGCCTTCAATCAAGTTCGCTTAGAGCTGGAACAGTTGCGTTTGGGATTGCCCAAGGATGCACCCCAAGAGATGGCAGCATTCTTGGATGTGCACGGCATGATCTTGGCTGATCCGGCCCTAGCTGAAAAGCCAATCAAGTTAATTCGTACACAGCGTCTAAACGCTGCCTGGGCTTTAACCACCGAACTGAATGATCTCTTAGAGCAATTTGCTGAGATTGAAGATCCTTATTTAAAAGAGCGTGCCAATGATATTCGTCAGGTAGCTGAGCGCGTTATCAAGGCGCTGAATGCTCAAAAAGATGCGCTAAATGAATCTGAGTTTTTGCCATCCAGTGAGATTGGTGTGGAATCAATCATTGTGGCCCACGATATTGCGCCTCATGACATGTTGCGTTTTAAAGAGCATGCTTTCACCGGTTTCGTTACCGACCTTGGGGGTAAAACATCTCATACAGCTATCGTAGCCCGTAGCATGGAAATTCCAGCGGTTGTGGGTGTGCGCCATGCTAGCGAAATGATTCGCCACGGTGATTGGTTGGTTCTCGATGGCGAACAAGGCGTAGTCGTAGTTGCACCTGATGAGCAGTTATTAGCAGAGTACCGAAAACTTCAAAGCCAAGCCTTAAAAGAGGCTCGTAAGCTACAGCAGCTAAAGCATGCCAAAACGGAAACGCTGGATCGAGTTGATATTGAACTTTTTGCCAACATTGAGCTACCAGAAGATGCGATCCAGGCCGTTAAGTTGGGTGCGGTAGGTGTCGGTCTATTTCGTTCTGAGTTTTTGTTTATGGACCGCAAGCATGCCTTGCCAGATGAAGAGCAGCAATATCAGGAGTACCGTCGCGTCATTGAATTGATGCATGGCTTGCCAGTCAACATTCGAACTATCGACGTTGGGGCTGACAAGGCATTGGGTGCGGGCGGGAGCGATGTTTCTCAAACCGGTACATCTCCATTGGGTTTGCGGGCCATCCGTTGGTCTTTAACAGAGCCAGAAATTTTCTTAACGCAACTAAGAGCCATCTTGCGGGCTTCAGCTCATGGCCAAGCCCGGATCATGATTCCGATGCTGGCACATGCTAAGGAAATTGATGAAACTTTTCGCTTAATTGAAAAGGCAAAGCAGCAATTGCTCCAGCGTGGACAATCTTTTAATCCCAATATTCAAGTGGGTGCGATGATTGAGATTCCAGCGGCAGCTTTAGTGCTACCTTTGTTTATCAATCGCTTTGATTACTTATCCATCGGTACGAATGATTTAATTCAATATACCTTGGCAATTGATCGAGCAGACCATGCTGTAGCTCATTTGTATGACCCTTTACATCCCGCTATTCTGAATCTCATCGCCAATATTATTGATCAAGCTAAACGAGCCAATGTTCCGGTAGCAGTCTGTGGTGAGATGGCCGGTGACCCTGCTTTAACCAAGTTGTTACTAGCGATGGGATTAACTGATTTCTCCATGCATTTCAGTCAACTCTTGTTGGTAAAACGTGAGATTCTTCAGGCTAATGTGGGGATGCTAAAAGCCCGATTCCCAAGGGTATTAAAAGCCTATGAGCCGGAGGCTCAAGCTAAAGCCTTAGAGCGTTTGCTGGCCTAAAAGCCTAATGGGGTTTGCCGCAGACCGGGCAATCAGGGTTGCGACTGATGCGAATCTGATCCACCTGGGTATTCCGCGCATCCCATAGCAACATACGCCCCACCAAAGACTTCCCAAATCCAATCACCACCTGCAGCGCTTGTGCTGCCTGGATACTGCCAATGATGCCCACTAATGGCGAGAAGATGCCCATACTGGCGCAGCTTATCTCCTCAAATGTTTCATCGGGAGAGAAGATACAGGCATAGCAGGGAGAGCTCGTATCCCGTGGATCAAAGACAGATGCTTGCCCATCGAAGCGTAGAGCCGATCCAGAAACGAGAGGCTTTTGATGTTTGACACAACTTGCGTTAATTAGTTGGCGAGTTTGAAAGTTATCAGTACAGTCTAAAACAACATCGACGCTGGGTAATAGATCATCCAGTAATGATGTAGTCGCCTTTGCTTGAATTGTTTCAACTTGGATCGTGGGATTGAGTTGCTGCAAAAATTGTTTACCAGAGGCAACCTTACTTTTTCCAACAGTCCCCTCGGTATGCATGATTTGGCGCTGCAAGTTAGTCAGATCTACCTCATCATGATCAAGGAGGGTGATGTGCCCAACCCCAGCAGCTGCTAAGTAAGGGGCAGCGGCACTGCCAAGGCCGCCGGCGCCAACTACTAAGACATGTGCGTTTAAGAGCTTCTCTTGACCTTCAACATCAATATCCTCAAGCAGTAAATGCCTCGAGTAGCGAAGGAGCTGCGCATCATTCATTTGCAGGTCAAGAGAAAGAAATTACTCAAGCTTGGATGAAGAGCGCTTCACTGGCTGACCGTTAATAAAGGCAACGGCTTGAGAGAGCATGAAGTCATCAGCACTACCGAGTTCAGTAGGTTTTTTGTTTTTCTCCTTCTCTTTTTCCTCAGGAGTTTTCTTGGCATTCTTTTCTTCAATACGCTGCATCTCTTCAAGGCGGCGCTGTTCACGATCCTTAATCAGCTTATCTTCTGCTGATTGTTTATTGCGTAAGTGTTTTTCACTATCAATTTCACGAGTGATCAGCACATCATCTGGATCGCCATCTTTATTTTGATCTACAGGAATATCTGGCTTGATCCCGAATGCCTGAATCGATTTACCACTAGGTGTGTAGTAATAGGCTGTGGTGATCTTGAGTGCAGAGTCATTGGTTAATGGGCGTACTGTTTGTACAGAACCTTTACCAAAAGTAGTTTTACCAATAATGGTTGCGCGTTTGTAATCTTGCAGGGCGCCTGCAACGATTTCTGAGGCAGATGCTGAGTAGGCATTCACTAAAACTACCATTGGTAATTTTTTGAAGATTTCTGGAACGCCCGCCAGAGGATCGCCGGGCTCACTAAGACGATACATCGCTGGTGAGGCATTAAATACTTGTTGTGAGTCAGGAGCTTGACCCTTAGTCGACACAATGACAGCATCTGCCGGTAAGAAAGCGGCTGCAACGCCAACTGCACCTTGAAGCAATCCACCACCATTATTGCGAAGGTCAAGAATGATGCCTTTGAGTTTTGGGTCTTGGTTGGCTAAATCAGTTAATTTTTTAGCTAAGTCAGGAACGGTGCGCTCCTGGAAGCTAGTAATTCGAACCCAGGCAATATCGTTATCCAAAATTTTGGCCTTAACGGATTGAACTTTGATTTCAGCGCGAGTGATTGTGACGGGGAAGCTGCGTTCTTCGCTCTTACGGTAAACCGTTAAAGTAATTTTGGTACCAGGGGTGCCACGCATTGTGCGCACTGCTTTATCAAGAGACATGCCCCGCACGGGCTTATCGTCAAGACGTGTAATTAAGTCACCGGCTTGAAGACCTGCGCGTGCAGCTGGACTATCTTCAATCGGATTAAGTACTTTGACGACACCATCTTCTGAGGTGATTTCAATTCCAAGGCCGGCAAACTTTCCAGAAGTTTGCTCTTGCATCTCTGCAAAATCTTTCTTATCCAAGAAAGTAGAGTGTGGATCAAGGCTGCTCACCATGCCTTTGACAGCATCAGTTAAGAGTTGCTTATCTTCAATCGGCTCTACATATTCACGCTTGATTTGAGCAAAGACATTTGAGAGAGTGCGCAGTTCATCCAAGGGAAGTTGCGTGCCTTGTTGGGCGGTCGCTGAAAGCTGAATAGTGGCGGCTACACCAGCAATGAGGCCAATTGCAATAAGAGCAAAGTTCTTCAAAAATTGACGCATGTTTTTGTTTTAGTCCAAATAGAAATGTTGAATTGGCTTCAGGTTATCGTCTAGCTCGTATACAAGCGGGACGCCATTAGGAACATTGACTTCCATAATGGCTTCGTCGGACATTTGATCCAAATACTTAATTAAGGAGCGAATACTATTTCCATGCGCTACTAGCAATACGCGTTTGTTTGCTTTGAGTGTAGGAGCGATAGATTCATTCCAAAGAGGAAGAACTCGTTCAACATTGTCCTTAAGGCACTCACCAAGGGGAATGTCAGCCGCGCTTAATTTTGCGTAGCGTTTGTCATTTTGAGGATTGCGCTCATCATGGGTTTCCAACAGGGGCGGGCGCACATCATATGAGCGACGCCAAATGTGAACTTGTTCATCGCCATATTTGGTAGCGGTCTCCGCTTTATTTAGGCCAGTGAGCGCACCGTAATGACGTTCATTTAATCTCCAGCTATGAACAACCGGAATCCACATGAGATCCATGGCGTCTTGAACGTGCCAAAGGGTCTTAATAGCCCTTCGTAGAACGGAGGTGTAGGCCACATCAAATTCATAGCCTGCTTTTCGAAGGCTTTCACCAGCTGCGAGCGCTTGTTCTGCACCTTTAGGGGTTAAGTCGACATCCGCCCAGCCAGTAAAGCGGTTTTCAAGGTTCCAGGCGGATTCGCCATGACGAATAAGGACAAGTTGTTTCATAGAGCCATTCTATAATCCGGTGATGAACTTTCTCACGCAAATTGATAATTTAGCGCTTATCGCCCTTTTGGTTGTTTCAGGCGTAGCGCTCTTCCTCCCCACATTATCTACGCTTATTAGCGGGAAGGGGCTGTCTCCTACCGAGGCAACTATCTGGATTAACCGCCGTAAAGCCCATGTTTTAGACCTTCGCGCAGAAGATGCTTACAAGGCAGGCCATTTGCCAGGAGCAAAGTTGGCTAGTGGTGCTGGCGTGGCCGCAGCAATTGAGGCTCTAAAGTTGGATCGTAAGCGCCCACTAGTTTTGGTATGCGATACCGGATCCCTTTCGCGCAAGGCCTTGGCTGAAGTCAAAAAACTGGGCTTTGAAGAAGTTGGTGTTTTAGAGGGCGGAGTTCAGGCTTGGAGAGTCGCCGCTCTTCCATTGGTGAAGTAGGAGAAGTGAAATGCCTCAAGTAACAATGTACAGCACTCAAGTTTGTCCATACTGCGTAATGGCAGAGAAGTTGCTCCAGAAAAAAGGCGTCAATCATTTAGAAAAGATTTTGATTGATCGTGATCCAGCCCAGCGCGAAATCATGATGACAAGAACTGGTCGTCGCACCGTTCCGCAAATTTATATTGGTGAAACCCACGTTGGTGGCTACGATGATTTGGTTGCCTTGGACCGAGCTGGCAAGCTGGATCCTCTACTAGTTTGATAGATTAAAAACATAAAAGAAAGTTTGCAATGACTGAACAATCTTCTGCACCTAGCGCAGCAAATACTGAGTCCAAAGACCCTTCATTTCGCATTCAGCGTATCTACTTAAAGGACTTGTCCTTAGAGCAGCCTAATTCCCCTGAGATTTTTTTGGTAGTAGCTGAGCCACAAGTCCAGATTGAAGTTGACGTTGCAGTTAAGCGTATTAGCGACGAACTCTTTGAGGTTGCCTTAAGCTCAACCATGACTGCGCGTGTAGAAGGAAAAGTGCTTTTCTTGGTTGAGGCTAATCAAGCCGGTATTTTTGAATTTAACAATATTCCTGCTGAACAAGTTGATCCAATGTTGGGTATTACATGCCCAACTATTCTGTATCCATACTTGCGCTCAAATATGGCTGATGTCATTAGCCGTGCTGGCTTTCAGCCCATCCATTTAAATGAAATTAATTTTCATGGAATGTATGAGCACCGTTTGTTAGAGGCACAAAAATCTGCTGGCAACAATGCTGGCGATGCTGCAGATGAAAGCAAAATTATTCTTCCAAATTAAGCACCATCAGCGAGGTCACATATTATGAAAGTGACCCTGCTTGGTGCTGGTGCCTGGGGGACCGCAATGGCCTCTCAAGCAGCACGTCAACTGCGTGAAGAAGATGTTTGTTTGTGGTCTCGCAGTTCGGAGCAACTGCAGGCTATTGGTAGTAGCGGTGAGAATCAAGCTTATCTGCCAGGCATCTCCTTACCTAAAGGATTACAGTTAGAGTCTGACTTTACTGCTGCAATTAAGAAATTACAGGCAGATGATCTTCTCGTGATTGCAACACCAATGTCTGGGCTCTCAGAAACGATTGCTAATGTACTGAAGGTTGCTGATCAGCCTTTGAATATTATCTGGCTATGCAAAGGCCTTGAGCCAACAACCGCTCTATTGCCGCATCAAGTAGTTGAGCGTGAGGATAAGTTACATAGTCATGGTTTAAAACATGCTTATGGCACTTTATCAGGCCCTAGTTTTGCGCATGAGGTTGGCGCAGGAATGCCGTGTGCATTGACTATTGCTAGCACCTCACCGCACCTTTGCGAAATTGTTCAGACTGCGTTTCATCATGGCAATATGCGCGTTTACTCAAACGATGATTTGATTGGTGTTGAATTAGGTGGTGCAGTTAAGAACGTTTTAGCGATTGCTGCAGGAATTGGCGATGGACTAAATTTAGGCTTAAATGCTCGCGCTGCAGTGTTAACACGCGGCCTTGCTGAAATGATGCGCCTAGTTAAAGCGGCAGGTGGTAAATCTGAAACGTGTATGGGCCTGACTGGAGCCGGGGATTTGATTCTGACGGCGACCGGAGATCTTTCTCGCAATCGACGTGTTGGTCTCGAATTGGCTGCAGGAAAGTCTTTGGATCAAATCTTAGCTAGCCTCGGCCATGTAGCAGAGGGTGTCTTATGTGCCGCTGCTGTGGGTGATCTCGCTAAGCGCTTGAATGTAGAAATGCCAATCACTGCAATGATGGGTGAGGTACTTGCAGGCAAGCTAACCCCCAAAGAGGGCTTAAAGAAACTGATGGGGCGCGATCCAAAGATCGAAGCTTAAGAGTAAAACTTTGGCTTTTACTTGCCGCCAAGCAATCCATTCTGGCGCCATGCTTCATAGACCACAATAGCCACTGTATTTGATAAGTTCAGACTTCGACTGTTGTCTTGCATGGCTAAGCGCATTTGATTTTCCCTTGGAATCGAGCTGCGTACTTCCTCTGTGATGCCTTTAGTTTCTGAGCCAAAAATAAAATAATCATTTGGCGTGTATGTGCCTTCATGAAACTTACCGCTACCCTTTGTAGTTAAGGCAAAAAGATGTTGTGCATCAGGCAGCTCATTTTTTAGGAACTCTGACCAATTAGCGTGAACTTGGATGCTTGCAAATTCGTGATAGTCCAATCCGGCGCGACGTAATTTAGCATCCTCCATTGGAAAGCCTAGAGGTTCAATGAGGTGTAGTTTTGCTCCCGTGTTTGCACACAAGCGAATGATGTTGCCTGTATTTGGGGGAATTTCTGGTTCAAATAAAACAATATTAAACATGCTGCATTTCCAACTTATTGAGGTGGCCTGGTTGTTCTAAGTAAGACCCAGTTAATGACGAGCGATACACCTGATTCTTTGAGAATACGCGCAATTTCATTGAGTGTCGCACCAGTCGTCATCACATCGTCGAACACTATGACTGTTTTATTCTTCATAAGGCCTATGTATCGGTCATCAATATAAAACATTTCTCTGACGGCATCTTGTCGTGCGGTGATGGTGCTACCAACCTGATGTTCGGCATGATGATGGCGCTTTAAGAGCCGCGGGAGTTTTTGAATGGGGGCACAATCAATCCTTCTCGCTAATTCCCAACTTTGATTAAAGCCGCGGGCATGTAACTTTTCTTGACTGAGTGGCACGGGGATCAGGTAGCCTACTTCATTGAAATCTAATGGATTCGCGATGACCTTATTCCAGGCTCGTGCAAGCCCATGCGCACATGCAATGCGCTTTTGGTATTTCAGTTGATGCAATGCGTCTTGCAAAATACCATCGTATCGATCAAGGCAATATGTCTTATCAAAAAATGGCTCGCTCTTGGTGCAATGATCGCAGCGTTTGCTGGGTAGCTCTGAACTCTGAAGTGGAATTCCGCATTGGAAACAGCATTCATAGTTAATGAGGCTATTCCAATGTAGGTTTTCCAGGCAAGCATTGCAAATAGTTTCTGTTTGAAACTGCTGGCAAGAAATGCAAGCGGTAGGTAAGATTTGCTCGCTAATAGACTGAACAGTTTTCTCTAGAAATCGCATGGGGCGCTGAGTATACTGAGCCAATGACCCAGCCGATCAGATGGTTACAGGATGAAATTGCAACTCGTATGTTGCAAAAACTCGATATCGTCAAATTAATAGCTAAGGATGTTTTGGTAGTTCCCGATTTTCCTGGGGAGCATCTCGCAATTCTTGCAAAGCGTTTTCCTAATGCCTGCATTCATAGCGTTACCGAGGAGGGTGCATCCTGTTTTCAGATATGGCGTAGAAAAGCAATCGCTAATTGGCGTTCGATATTTCGTTCGGTTAAAACGAATACTTTGCAGGGTTATTTGCAGGCCGGTAGATTTAATCTTCCTGACAATTCAGTTGATTTGGTATTGAGCGTTCTCTTATTGCAGGATTTGGCAGATCCAAAGCATTTCTTGCAGGAGTGTCGGCGCGTCCTTCGTGAGGGCGGTCTGATTGCATTTAGCTACTTGGGGCCAGATACGGGTAAAGAGCTACGTGACCTTCAGATTTCAACAATTCAGTTGAAAAATTTATTAAGCCCTTGGGACATGCACGATATGGGTGATGCCCTGGTAACAGAGCGTTTTTCAGATCCTGTGATGGATATGGAATATTTGACTCTGGATTATGAGAAGCCAGCACTTTTAATGGCCGATATTCAGGCGCTGAAATTGGCAAATATCGCGACTACAAGCAGCAATGAAATTACAAATTTGCCCCAAAAAATCACCTTAGAGGTGGTTTATGGCCATGCTTGGGCAATTGGAAAGCACCTTGCGAAGACCAAGGACCATGTTGCATATATCGATCCAAATCAAATTGGACGCAAGACTAGGTCAGATCCTGCTTAAGTGTAAGTACTTACTATCATTTAAACCACGGCAAAGATTGGATGAGACTGCGTTATCCCAGTTTGTTGTTGTGCCTAATTAACCCTATAATCACCGCTGGATGTATTGGCTTGAGACCGCATTTTGGGCATTTTGTGGCGCTTTTTGCTGCTTTGCTCACGACAATAAACAGAGAATAAGATGAATTTATTTGGAAAAGTCACTAGGGCTTCGCTCTATTTAGTAGCAGCCTTCGGCACTGCTTTTGCACACGCAGCCGAGAATATGCCTGGCGGCCCAGCTGTAAATCAGCTGAATTTTGCTGCTCCTGCAACCAAAATCATGCAAGAAATCCACTGGTTGCATTGGATGATGTTGGGCATTTGCGCATTGATTTTTGTAGGCGTTTTTGGCGTAATGTTCTACTCAATTTTGAAGCACCGCAAATCACTTGGCCATAAATCAGCCTCATTCCATGAGAGCACTTTGGTTGAAATTGTTTGGACCGTAGTTCCATTGCTCATCGTGATCGGCATGGCATTGCCAGCAACTAAAACTGTTGTGGCAATGAAAGACACCACCAACTCTGACATCACTATTAAGACTACTGGTTATCAGTGGAAGTGGGGCTATGACTACATTAAAGGTGAGGGCGAAGGTATTAGCTTCTTATCTACACTCTCTACACCACGCACACAAGTAAATAATTTAGAGCCTAAGTCCCCAACTTACCTCATGGAAGTTGATAACGAACTCGTTGTACCAGTTGGCAAAAAGATCCGTTTGATTACCACTGCAAATGACGTAATCCACTCTTGGACCATTCCAGCGTTTGGCGTAAAGCAAGATGCGATTCCGGGCTTTGTTCGCGATACTTGGTTTAAGGCTGAAACGATTGGTACATTCCGCGGTCAGTGTTCTGAGTTGTGCGGTGCTGAGCACGCCTTCATGCCGATTGTTGTCAAAGTCGTTTCACAGGAAGATTACAGCGCCTGGGTTGCAGAGAAGAAGAAAGAAATGTCTGCATCCTCTGATGATCCTTCAAAGATTTATACCTTGGATGAGCAAAAAGAGCGCGGTGCAAAAGTCTATGCAGCGAACTGTGCGGCATGCCACCAACCTAATGGTAAAGGTGCGGGTGCGTTCCCAGCGTTGGATGGCAGCAAAGTCGTGAATGGTCCTAAAGCAGGCCAGTTCAATATTTTGCTTAACGGTAAAAACGCAATGCCGAAATGGGGTGGGGTGCTTTCTGATGGCGATATCGCTGCAGTCATTACCTATACCCGTAATTCATGGGGTAATAAAACGGGCGAAGTGATTCAAACCCAAGAAATTATTACCGCACACGGCGGCCAGTAATCCATTAATTAATTCAGATAAAACGAAACCGGAGTAATCCATGAGCACAGTCTCTACTACCCACGATCACGCACACGACCACGCGCATGATGATCACACGCCACATGGTTGGCGTCGTTGGTTGTTCGCTACCAACCATAAAGACATCGGTACGATGTACTTGATCTTCTCGTTTATCAGCTTGTTAGCTGGTGGAACAATGGCGCTAGGTATTCGCTTGGAATTGTTCCAGCCTGGTTTGCAATTCTTCCGTCCTGAGTTCTTCAATCAGCTCACTACCATGCACGGTTTGGTGATGGTGTTCGGCGCGATCATGCCGGCTTTCGTTGGTTTTGCTAACTGGATGATTCCAGTGCAAATCGGCGCATCCGATATGGCATTTGCTCGTATGAATAACTTTAGCTTTTGGATTCTGCCAGTCGCTGCAACTTTGCTCTTAAGCTCATTCTTGGCTCCTGGTGGTGCACCAGCAGGTGGTTGGACTATTTATGCTCCACTCACTTCGCAAATGGGCCCTGGCTTAGACATGGCTATTTTCGCTCTCCATTTATTGGGTGCTTCATCCATCATGGGTTCGATCAATATCATCGTCACCATCTTGAATATGCGTGCCCCTGGCATGACGCTGATGAAGATGCCAATGTTCTGCTGGACTTGGTTGATCACTGCTTATTTGTTGATTGCGGTGATGCCTGTATTGGCCGGTGCAATCACTATGGTGTTGACTGATCGCCATTTCGGCACATCATTCTTCTCTGCGGTGGGCGGTGGTGACCCAGTGATGTTCCAGCACATTTTCTGGTTCTTTGGTCACCCAGAGGTTTACATCATGATTCTGCCTGCGTTTGGAATTGTGAGTGAAATTGTTCCTGCCTTCTCCAGAAAAACCTTGTTTGGTTATAGCTCCATGGTTTATGCGACATCGTCTATCGCGATCTTGTCATTCATCGTTTGGGCTCACCACATGTTTGCAACTGGTATGCCAGTAACAGGTCAGCTGTTCTTTATGTACGCAACCATGTTGATCGCTGTTCCAACGGGTGTGAAAATTTTCAACTGGGTTGCAACAATGTGGAAAGGGTCTATGACCTTTGAAACACCAATGTTGTGGGCGGTCGGCTTTATTTTCGTATTTACGATGGGTGGCTTTACTGGCTTGATCTTGGCGATGGCGCCAATTGATATCGGTTTACAAGATACCTATTACGTTGTTGCTCACTTCCACTACGTGTTAGTAGCAGGTTCATTGTTTGCAATGTTTGCAGGCTTCTACTACTGGTGTCCTAAGTGGACGGGCCGTATGGCAAATGAAACTCGCGGCAAGATCCACTTCTGGACCTCCATGATTTTCTTTAACATCACCTTCTTCCCAATGCACTTCTTGGGTCTTGCAGGTATGCCACGTCGCTATGCTGACTATCCAACTCAGTTTGCTGACTTCAATATGATTGCTTCTATTGGCGCACTTGGTTTTGGTTTGTCCCAGGTGTACTTCTTGTTCTGTGTTGCATTGCCTGCATATCGTGGTCATGGTGAGAAAGCTCCGGCTAAGCCATGGGAAGGCGCCAAAGGTTTAGAGTGGACTTTGCCTTCACCAGCTCCACACCATACTTTTGAAACTCCTCCAAATGCGGAGCAGTTGCGTGAAGCAGGAATTTAATACGCCTTCTAAAGATGCCCTAGCTGCGAATAATCGCCGCTTAGGGCTGATTCTTTTGAGCATTGCCGTAGTGTTCTTTATTGGCATTGTGATGAAGTGGAGCGTTTTGGGCTAGTCCCACCTTGCTAACATGACAGTTACTCATTCTGCTAACCGCCAAATTTTATTGAAGCTTTTGATTGCTTCAGTGATGATGTTTGGCTTTGGTTATGCATTGGTGCCAATGTATCAGGCCTTATGTAAGGTAACAGGCATTAATGTAGTGACCAGTAAAAATGATTACGGCGTGCGGGCTTTTAGTGCTAATAAGGTTGGTAATACTCAGGTTGATTACTCTCGCAAAGTAACCATTGAATTTGATTCCAATAGCCGTGGCCCGTTTACTTTTAAGCCAGTAAAAAACTTCTTGGAAGTACATCCTGGTGAGATGACTGAGATTGTGTATGAAGTGACCAATAATTTGGATCGCTCAGTAGATGCTCAGGCGATTCCGAGTTATGCCCCGAAGAGTGCGACTGAGTTTTTTACGAAGTTAGAGTGTTTTTGTTTTCAACAGCAGACTTTGGCTGCTCATGAAATGAAAAAGATGCCTGTTGTTTTTGTTATTGATGCCGGTTTGCCGCAAGATGTGAAAACAATCACTTTGTCATATACCTTCTTTGAGTTAGGTGTTGGCGTTCCACCAGCTGGATCAACGACTCCTAAATCCAAAGGGGTGTGATGGAGAAAAAGAGAAGTTCTTTTATGCAGTCTATGAAAGCCGTGATGTGGGGTTTTTTAGGAGTGCGTAAGAAGTCTGGTTTGCAGGAAGATGTTGCTACATTAAGTTTCGTTCACATTATCATTGCGGGTGTTGTTGGTGCCTTGATTTTTATGGGTATCTTGCTCGTGATAGTGAAAGCAGTTGTATCCCATTGATTATTTTTTGATTGAATAGAGAGAATAAGATGTCATCCAATTCAACCCCTTACTATTTCGTCCCTGGACTATCTAGACATCCTGCCATGGCGGCTGCTGGCTTAATTGCCTTTGGCTACGGCATGACCGGCTGGGTCAACCATACTTCTTGGGGTGGAGCTCTAGCGCTAGTTGGCGTGGCATGGATCCTGTTTGTTCTTTACAACTGGTTTGGCGATACGATTGCTGAATCTAACTCCGGCAAGAATGGTCTAAACGTTGACATTTCTTATCGTTGGTCGATGGCATGGTTCATCTTCTCTGAGATCATGTTCTTTGGGGCATTCTTTGCAGCACTCTTCTATGCGCGCAATATTGCAATGCCTTGGATGGGCGACGTTGAGAGCAAATTGCTTTGGCCTGATTTCCAAGCAGTTTGGCCTAATGATGGTCCTGCTGGTTTGGTTGAGAAATTCACCACCATGGGTCCTTGGCCAATCCCAACACTCAATACCTTCTTATTGCTCAGTTCTGGTGTGACGATTACCTATGCTCACCATGCATTGGTTGAGAACCACATGAAGAAAGCCATCTACGGATTGGCCGCTACTGTTGCTTTGGGCTTTATCTTCTTGTGCTTCCAGATGTTTGAGTACTACCATGCTTACCATGAGTTGAACCTCAAGCTCACCTCGGGTATCTATGGCTCGACCTTCTTCATGTTGACGGGTTTCCACGGCTTCCACGTTTTCTTGGGCGGCACGATGTTGGCGATTGTTTTGCGTCGCATGATTCGCGGTGACTTTACTGCTGAGCATCACTTCGCCTTTGAGGGCGCCGCCTGGTACTGGCACTTCGTTGACGTTGTCTGGCTTGGTCTGTACATCGCTGTTTACTGGATGTAAGCAAGATAAAAAATCGGGGCTTTAAAGCCCCGATTCGTTTTTAGTTGTCTATTCTTTAGATGAGCTTTTAGTTAGTTCCAACCTTGATGCCGGTAGCTTCAATCAGACCAAAGTGATAGGCAACTAGGATGCCCGTAAATAGTACTAGAGACAGGCCAATACGTAGCATTAAAGAGCGGACCATTCTGGAGCTATTGCCCCGATCTTTCATCATGAAGTAGAGGGCCGAACCTAGGCTGGCAACAATCATCAGCAGAACAACCGGAATAATCCACTTCATTTCATATCCTTATCTTGAAATCTTCACATCATCTCTTTAGCACTCTCATAGCAAAGCGCGCAGTTGCTACTTTATCAGCCTTGCTCGTGATTGCAATTGGCTGTGGAGCTGGTGCTTGGCAGTTAAGAAGAGCTGAAACCAAAATTGCTCTAGCGGCTAATTTGGCTGCTAGACAACAAATGCCTATCTTGAGTGCCAATGCTGGCCCATGGACTCTAGAAGAGGCTGGCGAGCGTCGTATGACAGCACGTGGACGTTACATCCCCGAGGCGGCAATCTGGTTGGATAACCGTCCTAGACCGATTCCTGCTGGTGGGACTGGCAATGCCGCACAAGCAGGCTTTTTTGTGATGATGCCCTTCAGACTGGAGGGTGGGAATGAGGTGCTTTGGGTAAACCGAGGGTGGGCTCCACGAAATAATGAGAGTCGCGAATCTTTGCCTCCCATTGAGACGCCGACAGGCTTGATCAGTATTGAGGGTTTAGTGTTCGCTCATCCTGGCAAAGTTTATGCATTGGGTTCAGAGAAGAGCGATATAGATCCGAATAAACCTCGGATTGCCCAAAACTTTGATTTAGAGCGGGAGGGACAACTACATGGTTGGTCACAAGCCCCCTTTATTTTGCGTTTAGAGGAGATGGGGGTTGCTGATGGCCTACTGCGAGAGTGGGCGCCCCTGACAACGGGAGTCGATCGCCATTATGCTTATGCATTCCAGTGGTTTGCTTTAGCGTTTGCTGGTTTCTTATTTTGGTTAATCAGTGGTTTGCGCCAATATTGGCGAAGTAATGTAGCGAGGGGTCAAGGTGAGTGATAAAGAGTTATTAATACCAGCATCGCAGATGGATTCATCTGCAATCAATGCGCGAACTCGTCGTGGCCGTATACAAATGCTGCTCTTGCTACTGGCCTGTGCCGCGCCAGTACTCGCTTCCTACTTTGCTTATTACGTGATTAAGCCAGAGGGTGGAAAAACCAATTTCGGCACTTTAGTTCATCCAGCTCAAGCAGCAAATAATGCTTGGTTTGATGTCCCACTGCAAGGCAAATGGACCCTCTTGCTTGCTCGTCCTGCAGGCGAGTGCCAAGTTAAAGATCAGAAATGTATTGAAGCGCTATTTTTAATGCGTCAAGTTAAAGTTGCTGTTGGTAGAGAGAGTGGTCGAGTGCAATTGTTGTGGGTCAATATGGATGGAAAGCCGGTAGATCCAGAAGTTGCTAAGGCCTACGACGAACAAGTTGCTGGTATTAAGGTCGTAACACTGCCTGCGAATCCAAAGTTGCGCGCAGAGTTTTTATCTTGGCTCAATCAAGAGAGTGCCGGAGAGCAAATTCAATTAGTGGATCCAAGCCCCGCAAAAATGATGCTTATTCCAGTGACTAATTCTCCAAAAGAGTTTGCTGCCATTAAAAAAGATTTAGAAAAACTCTTGCGCCTTAACCACAAAGGCGAAAGTCTTTAATGTCTAGTTTTGTTTTATTCCTAGAATTGGCAGCAATTGCGATCGTTTTTGCAGGCTTGCCATTGGCATATTTGTGGACAAGACCCGCTTATAGTTTTTTCCAGAAACTCAATTGGGTTTTAGTCTTTATGACATTCGATCTGATTGTATTTGGTGCCTTTACTCGCTTGACCGACTCTGGCCTTGGTTGTCCCGATTGGCCTGGTTGTTATGGCGTCTCCAATCCGTTTCATGCGCTTGGAGATATTCGCCAGGCCGAGAGTGCCTTGCCTACAGGGCCTGTAACTGTCATGAAGGCATGGATTGAAATGATTCATCGCTATCTCGCAATGACAGTTGGTACGCTCATTGTGGTTCAAGTAGCGTTGGCATTTAGCAAGATAAAAGTGTTGGGTAAGTCCGTATTGTTTGGAAGTCTCGGGCTCTTCTTCCTAGTTTGTTTACAGGGTGCATTTGGTGCTTGGACAGTAACCCTAAAATTGCAGCCGATTATTGTCACCACCCATTTGATCTTGGCTTTGGTTTTATTGGCTTGTTTAACTGCTTATGCTCAACAGACTTGGGGAGATCCATCTTCTACAGTCAGAGTAATGCGCATTCGTCCTTTGCCAGCAAGCTTAGTATTAATGGCCTTCATGACGCTGTTCATTCAAGTCTTTTTAGGTGCTTGGGTTAGTACAAATTATGCAGTGTTAGCGTGTCCTGATTTCCCGACGTGTCTTGGCGCAGCTTGGCCAGAAACCAATTGGGCTGAAGGCTTTACCTTATGGCGTCAATTGGGTCTTAATGCCCAGGGAGAGTTTATTTCTCCTGTGGCGCTACAAACCATTCATTGGGCGCATCGCCTCTTTGCGGTGTTGCTCATTCTGGTTCTAGGAACTCTAGGCTGGAAGGCATTTGAGGTGGCAACTCCCGCAATACCCGGCCTTAAACGCTTTGCCAGACTATTATTAAGTTTGCTTGCCTTGCAGCTTGTTACTGGCATATCGAATGTAGTCTTTCAGTGGCCTTTACTTGCGGCTCTATTACATACCGCAGGGTCAGCCGCTTTAGTATTCTGTTTGGTCAGATTAAGTTACTGGACTTCTTGGAAGTCATTATGAGCACATCAAAAACATCTACTCCTGCAGCGATGCCACGTTGGCGTCAGTACTGGGTCCTTACTAAACCAAGAGTGACGCAGCTCGCCGTTTTCTGTGCGGTAATTGGCATGTTCTTGGCCACGCCAGGGATGGTTCCTTATTCCATTCTCATTGGTGGAATTGTTGGGATTTGGTTATTGGCAGGTGCAGCCTTTGCTGTGAACTGTTTAATTGAGCAAGCTGTTGATGCCAAGATGAAACGCACTTCTTGGCGCCCCTCTGCAACAGGCGAAGTGACCCCAGTTCATATTATTGTTTTCTCTATCATTCTTGGTTCTTTGGGGATGATTGTTTTATGGAATTTTTGTAACCCACTGACAATGTGGCTCACGCTCGCTACTTTCGTTGGTTATGCGGTGATCTACACATGGCTACTCAAGCCTGCCACCCCCCAGAACATCGTGATTGGCGGCCTGTCAGGAGCGATGCCGCCAGCACTGGGTTGGGCTGCTGTGACCAATACGCTTTCTGCTGAAGCCTGGCTTTTGGTTTTGATTATTTTTGTTTGGACACCACCCCATTTTTGGGCTTTAGCCTTATACCGCCGCGATGATTATGTGCAATCTGGTTTGCCGATGCTGCCAGTAACCCATGGTGAACGCTTTACTCTGCTTAATATTTTGCTGTACACACTCATTTTGATTGCAGCAACATTGTTGCCTTATATCTATGGAATGAGTGGTCTGGTTTATTTGGTATCAGCGATTATTCTGGGCTTGATGTTCTTGGCATATGTAATCGCACTATTTATTAACTATAGTGATGAGTTAGCCAAGAAGACATTCCGCTTTTCTATTACCTATTTGTCATTGCTGTTTGCAGCGTTGCTCATAGATCATTACTTTCTTTGAAATGAAAATGACCTTCTTACGTAATATCTGTATCGTCGCCTTTCTAATGGCGATGTCGGCCTGTAGCCCAAAGCCAGACTTTAAAAATATCGACATTACAGGTAGCACTTCATTTGGCAAGGATTTCAGCTTAGTGGATCCTGATGGCAAGGTAAGGACGCTCGCCGACTTTAAGGGCAAAGTAGTAGTGATGTTCTTTGGCTACACCCAGTGCCCCGATATTTGCCCGACGACCTTGACTGAGATGCAGCAGGTCATGGCGCTATTGGGTCCTCAATCAGATAAGGTACAAGTGTTGTTTGTGACCGTTGATCCCGAGCGTGATACCGCAGCTATTCTTAAGCAATACGTTCCGTCCTTTGATACGCGTTTCTTAGGCTTGCGTCCAGCAGACGATACGGCACTAGAAAAAGTGACCAAAGACTTCAAGATTTATTACAAGAAAGTACCCGGTAGTAGCCCGGGTTCCTACACCATCGACCATACAGCTGGTAGCTACGCATTTGATCCCGAGGGACATTTGCGTCTTTATATCAAACATGCTCAAGGTCCTGAGACCTTGGCGCATGACTTGAAAGAACTTTTAAAGTAAGAGCTAGAGAGGCGCGGCTTGATTAAGCCGCTTCAGCTTGCAACATACCGCGCATTTTTTTGAGAGCTGCTGTCTCAATTTGACGTACGCGCTCTGCAGAGATGCCATATTCAGCGGCCAGATCATGCAAAGTCTTAGTGCCATTACCATCAGCATCCATTGCTAACCAACGTGACTGAACAATATTGCGACTACGCTCATCCAGAGCCATCAAGGCTTGATCTAGCTTCGGGCCTTGTAGTGAGTCTGCTTGTGCACTAGCGATACGCTCTGTAGGCTCTTGACTGCTGTCAGCGAGCCATTGAATTGGGGCATACACAGTTTCTTCATCGCTGTCATCGCCTTCAAGCGCAATATCGCCACCAGCGAGGCGCATTTCCATTTCTTTAACATCGGAACCTTTGACATCAAGTGCTTTAGCTAAGGCATCCACTTCACCTGGAGTAAGTGCACTTAAGGTGGGTTTGTTACTGCGCAAGTTAAAGAATAATTTGCGTTGTGCTTTGGTGGTTGCTACTTTCACTAAGCGCCAATTTTTCAGAATGTACTCATGAATTTCTGCTTTGATCCAGTGAATAGCATAAGACACTAAGCGTGCACCATTATTAGGGTCATAGCGTTTCACAGCCTTCATCAAGCCAATATTGCCTTCTTGAATGAGGTCGGCGTGTGGAATACCATAGCCAAGATATTGACGCGCAACAGAAACAACGAGGCGTAAATGGGAAAGCACTAAGGTTTTAGCAGCTTCAACATTTTCAGTGCGACGAAATTCCTGCGCAAGATGTAGCTCTTCTGCAGCACTAAGCATGGGTACGCGATTCACGTACGCAATATACGAATCAAGAGTGCCAACCCCAAGGGATGGCAGCATTGGAAATGCGGACGCCGCTGCAGCCTGCGCTA
This sequence comes from Polynucleobacter sp. TSB-Sco08W16, assembly GCF_018687455.1. Taxonomy (NCBI): domain Bacteria; kingdom Pseudomonadati; phylum Pseudomonadota; class Betaproteobacteria; order Burkholderiales; family Burkholderiaceae; genus Polynucleobacter; species Polynucleobacter sp. TSB-Sco08W16. Next base: position 1,735,443 of record NZ_CP061291.1, on the reverse strand, counting down.
CAGGCAGCCTTTGCATATTCGGTTTGTCAGATTTCTTTTGAACCATTTTTTAAATAATTATGAGGTGTTAATAGAGCTCTATTTTAGCACTCTTGTCAAGAGAGTGCTAATGGTTTATTTGGATTGTAAGTTATTGAATTAATTGAATAATTCAGAGGAATATTGCCCGGCTGTAAAGGGGGCTAAATCGTCAATTCCCTCGCCCTTGCCTAGTGCTAGAACAGCTGGTTTAGTGCCATCTTTAAGGGTATGGGCTAAGGCGCAGATAACACCTCCCTTAGCAGTCCCATCTAGCTTGGTAACGATAATTCCAGTCAGGCCCAGAGCCATGTGAAAGGCCTTCACTTGGCTTAAACCATTTTGTCCTGTGTTGCCATCTAAAACCAATAGTGTGTGATGAGGCGCCCCAGGAAGTGCTTTGCCAATTACACGCTTGACCTTCTTCAGCTCTTCCATGAGGTGGTCTTGAGTAGCAAGACGACCTGCAGTATCAATGATCAAAATATCGCTTTTGCGGGAGATGGCAGAGTGAATTGCATCATGAGCTACGGCTGCAGCATCGCCACCTTCTTGGGTGATGACGTCCACTTGATTGCGACCGCCCCATTCTTGTAGCTGGTTGCGCGCAGCTGCCCTAAAGGTATCCCCTGCGGCTAAGAGAACGGACTTACCTTGGGATTGAAAAATTCTACAAAGCTTACCAATGGTGGTGGTTTTCCCTGCACCGTTGACGCCAACAACCAGCCACACTTCAGGGATATTCTCTTTAGACCCTGTAAATAGTGGGTTAGGGGATGGCTCAAGCACTGTTAATAAGGCAGCAACCTCTTGAATCAGAAGGGCTTGTAGTTCATCAGGGCTTGAAGCCTTTTCGGATTTCGCTGCTTTGCGTAGTTTGCTAATCAAATCCTCAGTCGTAGGCAATCCCACATCACTCTGAATGAGCGACTCTTCTAAGGCATCAAACCAAGCGTCATCAGTCTTGCTTGATTTAAATAGAGATCCAAGGGTTTTACGTAGGCCGAACATAATCGATACAATTTAATCCTTGCATCTTATCAATTAAATTCTTGGGATATGGTGATTTAGCAGATGCGCTTCAATTTACTCCGAATTACCTTCATATTTTTGATATTTGCTCAATTGTCTTGCGCTATTGCCAAAGACCACGAGGATACTCATGAATACCTGCTGAGCAACGGCCTTAAGCTGATTGTGAGAGAGGATCATCGCGCACCAACCGTGGCCCATATGGTGTGGTACCGAGCTGGCTCAATGGATGAGGTCAATGGCCGCTCTGGCTTGGCACACGTTTTGGAGCACATGATGTTTAAGGGCACCGACAACGTGAAGGCTGGAGAGTTTTCTCGCTTGGTTGCAGCCTTAGGTGGGCGCGAAAATGCATTTACGAATCGTGACTACACGGCTTATTTTCAGCAAGTTGAGAAATCCAAATTAGACGAAGTGATTAAGCTTGAAGCAGATCGCATGTCCAATCTGAATTTTGACGACTCAGAGTTTTTAAAAGAAATTCAGGTGGTGATGGAGGAGCGTCGTCTTCGTACGGAAGATAACCCGAGCAGCCTCCTAAATGAATCCCTTATGGCCACCGCCTATATGAGTTCTCCCTATCGCCATCCAGTAGTGGGCTGGATGAATGATTTGCAGAATATGAAAGCAAACGATGCGAGGGATTGGTATCGCAGTTGGTATAAGCCAAATAATGCAACGGTAGTTATTACAGGCGACGTTGATGCTAAGCAGGTCTTGGCTGCAGTCGAAAAATATTATGGATCCATTCCCGCTCAGGAATTGCCAGTTCGTAAACCGCAGATTGAGCCACCTCAAAAAGGAATAAAACAGGTTCAAGTCAAAGCGCCTGCAGATAGTGCGCAATTGACTATGGCTTGGAAAGTTCCACGCCTAGAGGTTGGCAAGTTGGATGACCCAGAGCCCTATGCCTTGGAGCTCCTCACTTCTGTTTTAGATGGTTATGACAATGCGCGCTTGAACCGAGTTTTGGTCAAACAAGAGAAGGTAGTGAATGATGTTGGCGTTGGTTACGACATGATTTCTCGCGGTCCAGAATTATTTGAAATTGCTGCGACTATGGCTAAAGGGAAAACAGTTGCGCAGGCGCAGGTCAGCATTCGAAAAGCGTTAGATGAGCTAAAGCAAAAAGGAATCCTTGATTCTGAGTTGAAGCGCATTAAGGTACGGATTCTGTCAGAGCAAATTTATAAACGTGATTCCATCTTTGGTCAGGCTATGGAAATTGGCAGTACTGAGATGGCAGGTTTTTCCTGGCGAGATATCGACTACATGTTAGAGAAAATGCAAACGATTACTCCAAAGCAAGTTCAAGCGGTGGCTCAAAAGTATTTAGTGGATGAAGGTTTAACGATTGCGGTATTAGATCCACAGGCACGTCAATCTGTAGTGAAGGAGGGCAAGCAATGAAAGCCTTCAATCAAATGATCTTAGGCTGCCTTTTGGCTTTCGGTGTAATTACTAGTGCACAAGCAATTCTTCCAATTGAAAAACTCGAAAATTACAAAGGGGCTAAAGCATATTTAGTGCAAACCAAAGCGTTGCCGATGGTGGATATTGAGGTGAGTATTGATGCTGGTGATCGTTATGACCCAGCGGGTAAGAGCGGTTTGGCAGATATGACCGCAGCCCTGATGAATTATGGTGTGCAGGACGATAAGAGGATGCTAAGTGAGGCCCAAATCGCTGATGAGATCGCTGATTTAGGTGCCAGTATTGGCCTCTCAGTTGGCGGTGAGCGCGCTATTTTGCGTATTCGTAGCCTTAGTAGAAAAGATTTGCGTGATCGAGCAGTGCAATTGGCATCAGCAATGTTAGCTGCACCTACTTATGACCCAAATATTGTTGGTCGCGAAAAGCAAAGAACAATCACTAGCTTACTTGAGGCAGAAACAAAACCCGAGTATGTATTGGATCGCCGTTTCAAAAAAATGGTTTACGGCACCTACCCTTTGGCAGATTCTCCATCTGTTAAGTCTGTAGGCGCAATTACTCCTACAGACTTAGTTCAATTCCATAAACAGTTTTATCGTAGCGATCGTATGATTGTCAGTATTGTTGGGGATGTAGATCAAACTGAAGCAAATGAAATTATTCGCGCCTTATTAAAAAGAATTCCCCAATCGGGCCCTGTTATTGCACCTTTGCCAGAATTTCAACGTTCTCCAGTAGAGCCATTGGCGCAACGTGAAGTTCAGATCCCCTTTGACTCTCAGCAGGCCCATATCGCTATGGGTATGACGGCTGTGGCACGTAATAACCCTGATTATTTTCCTTTGTTGGTAGGTAATTATGTTTTGGGCGGCGGCGGGTTCGTCTCGCGTCTGATGAATGAGGTTCGAGAGAAGCGTGGCCTCGCCTATAGTGTGTCTAGTTATTTTGCTCCAGGCAAAGATACGGGAATCTTTCAGGCGGGCCTGCAAACTAAGAATGATCAATCTTCTGTAGCACTGCAAGTAATGAGCGATACGATTGCGAAGTTCATTGCAGATGGGCCGACTACTTCCGAGCTTGTTGCGGCTAAAGCAAATCTGGTGAATGGCTACCCTCTACGAATCGATAACAATCGTAAATTATTGGATAACGTTTCTTCAATCGCCTGGAATGATTTACCACTCGACACGATGGAAGTTTGGACTAAGCAAGTGGAGGCAGTGACTTTAGATCAAGTGAAATCTGCCTTCGAAAAATATCTTGCGATGGACCGTATGAAGATCTTAGTCTTAGGGGCTCAAAATAAATAAACCGAAGACTCTGAAGACAGAGCCACCTAAGAAGGTTCGCATTATTGGTGGCACCTGGAGAAGTCGCTTATTAACAGTGATCGATTTGCCCGGTCTTCGACCTACGACTGATCGTATTCGGGAAACTTTGTTCAACTGGCTTGGTCAAGACTTAAGTGGTTTACGTTGTCTGGATTTGTTTGCTGGAACAGGTGCACTAGGATTTGAGGCTGCCTCTCGTGGTGCGAGTTTGGTTGTCCTGCTCGAGAAAGATAAAAAAGCCCATGCAAACTTAAAGGCGAATTTTTCATTACTTCAATCCTCCCCCGTATTTGGGTCTGTAGAAATTTTGCAGCGTGATAGTTTGGAATTTTTAAGGCAGCAAGCAGATCAATCAAGCAATCTCATTTTTATTGATCCCCCTTTTCAGGAGGCTGCGTTACTTGATCGAGCTGTTCGTGAAGCCGGCAGAATCTGTGATGACTCTGGGGGAGGAGGAATTTATGTCGAATTCCCGTCAAATCGCCCCAGTCAAGATATAGAATCCCTGCTGCCAGACTGGCATTGTGGAAAATACTTAGAGGCTGGACAGGTAAAAGCCTGTCTATTTCGGAGCGGAAGGGGCTAAACTCTTGCCTGTAGCTGATAAAGCCTTAGGAGAGTTATGACTGTCGCTGTATACCCAGGAACATTTGATCCCTTCACTCGTGGACACGAGGATTTGGTTCGTCGCGCATCGAGCATTTTTGATGAGCTGATTGTGGGTGTTGCCTCCAGTCGTAGCAAGCATCCCTCCTTTGCATTGGATGAGCGGATTGCCATTGCCAAAGAAGTTCTTGGGCACTACTCCAATGTGAAAGTCGTCGGCTTTGATGGCCTATTAAAAGATTTTGCTCGTGAGCACAATGCTCGCGTTATTGTGCGTGGCTTACGCGCAGTATCGGACTTTGAGTATGAATTTCAAATGGCTGGTATGAATCGCTATCTCCTGCCTGATGTCGAAACCTTGTTTTTGACGCCGTCCGATCAGTATCAATTTATCTCTGGCACTTTTGTACGAGAAATCGCCTCTATGGGTGGTGACGTGAGTAAGTTTGTTTTCCCATCAGTAGAAAAATGGCTTGTTCAAAAGATTGCTACTGCCAATCAAAATAATAAGTAAGGCCGTAAAGTAGAAACATGGCTCTCATGATTACCGACGAATGCATCAATTGCGATGTGTGCGAGCCTGAATGCCCTAATGATGCTATTTACATGGGGCTTGAGATTTATGAAATTGATCCCGATAAATGTACCGAATGCGTAGGTCACTACGATGCACCTCAATGTCGACAGGTCTGTCCAGTAGACTGCATTCCATTTAATCCTGCTCATACTGAAACTCAAGAGCAGTTAATGGTGAAGTTTAAGATGCTGACTGCCAACAAAAAGGCAAATGTAGCTTAGCCTTTAGAGTGCAGCTCCATCATGGCGGTTTGAGTATCGCCCTTCAAAAATAGCGGCACAATTTGCAGGCCATTTTCAAGGCTGGACTCAATCAGTTTTTGCTCAGCTAATTGAGGTCTCCGTAAAACATAATCTGCTACATCCATTGGGCGCCCATCGCCTGCTACATCTCTTGGGTGCCCAATGCCAAGGCGTAGTCGCCAGTAGTCCGGGGTGCCCAAATGGGCTTGAATATCTTTTAAGCCATTATGGCCACCAGTGCCGCCACCCAGCTTTAGTCTCGCCGTTCCCGGCTTGAGGTCGAGCTCATCTTGTACTACCAAAATATCTTGAGGGGTGATTTTATGAAAACGACAAAGTGCGCCTACTGCTTGACCACTCAAGTTCATATATGTAGTTGGCTTAAGTAGAAAGAGATCTTCGCCCTCCCATTTGGCTTTAGCCACTTTTCCGTGAAAGCGTTTTTCAGATTCAAAGCGAGCATTCAACTGTTTTGCTAAGGCGTCGACAAACCAGAAGCCGGCATTGTGTCGATCTTCTTCATGTTCATCACCAGGATTGCCTAGGCCAACAATTAACTTAGTCATGCTGAGAGTTTAAAGAATTCACAGTGTTTCTACAAAAAGGAGGGAGGCGTAAAAAGAAAGCCCGCTTGCGCGGGCCTTCATATGCAAGTAGCGCAGCTTAATGAATTAAGCCTTGTCCTTTGCATCAGCAGCAGGAGCGGCTAGGGCTGCAGCTGCAGGAGCAGCATCTTCAGTCTCAGCAGCTTTAACAGCTGGAATACGGGCATTTACAAGCACTGGGTTCTCTTGCTCAACATGCAATACCAAAGTAACTCCCTTTGGCAAAGCAAGGTCTTTAGCGTGAATAGCGTGACCCACTTCAATTTTGCTCAAGTCCACTTCAATGAACTCTGGCAAGTCTGCTGGTAAGCAAGAAACTTCGATGTCATTGAGGATGTGGCTAATAACGGCGCCTTGTAATTTCACAGCAGATGAAGTTTCAGCGTTAGTGAAGTGCAAAGGAACGCGCATATGAACTTTCTCAGTTGCGGATACGCGCTGGAAGTCGATATGCAAAACGATTGGCCTGAATGGATGCATCTGGTAATCGCGCAACAACACTTTTTGTGTTTTGCCGCCAATTTCCAAATCCAAAATAGATGAGTGAAATGCTTCCTTGCGGAGAGCATGGAACAACGCGTTATGGTCTAACTCGATGACCAAGGCTGGATCTTTACTACCGTAAACGATTCCCGGAGTTTTTCCGGAATTGCGCAGACGGCGGCTCGCACCCGTTCCCTGTACGCTTCTTTCAAAGGCTACAACTTTCATGATTAATTCCCTTTAAGGTTAATTTCCGTTCGCGACCAAACAGAAAAGCCTTCGATTATATCGTGGGAATGAGGATTTTTGCCTACAAACGACCTAAAAATACCAAAAAACAGGGTAAAACAGTGTTTTTTGGCTTATTCGGCAAACATGGACATGACAGAGTCGCCCTTGCTAATCCGAGAAAGAGTCTCGGCCAGAAGGGGGGCTACAGTCAGTTGACGGACTTTGCCCACTTTTAATGCTTCTGCAGTCAAAGGAATGGTGTCAGTAACCACCAATTCATCTAATTCAGAGGCTGCAATACGAGCCACGGCGCCGCCTGATAGAACCGCGTGAGTACAGTAAGCGGTAACGCCCTTAGCACCACGCTCTTTAAGCGCTTCAGCGGCCTTACAGAGGGTTCCACCAGTATCAATGATGTCGTCCATGATGACGCAATGACGGCCTTCCACTTCACCGATCAGGTGCATTACTTCAGAGACGTTAGCCTTAGGGCGGCGTTTATCAATAATCGCCAAATCCGTACCCAGTTGTTTTGCCATCGCACGGGCGCGAACTACGCCGCCGATATCTGGGGAAACAATGATCAGGTCTTTTTTAGTCTTTTGCGCCTCAAGGTCGGCCAAGAGGACTGGTGAGGCATAAATATTGTCTACAGGGATATCAAAGAAGCCCTGGATTTGGTCGGCATGAAGATCCATGGTCAAAACACGTTCAATGCCGGCAACAGATTGGAGCATATTGGCAACAATACGTGCAGAGATTGCTACCCGTGCAGAGCGCGGGCGGCGGTCCTGGCGGGCATAACCAAAATAAGGAATCACCGCGGTAATGCGACTTGCAGATGCGCGCTTGAGTGCATCAATCATGATCATGAGTTCCATCAAGCTGTCGTTTGTTGGAGCGCAGGTTGATTGAATGACAACGACGTTTTTGCCTCGTACGTTTTCTTGAATTTCTACTTGAATTTCACCGTCTGAGAATCGGCCCACAAAAGCTTTGCCCATTGGCAGTTTGAGCTCTTTGGCTACTGCCTCAGCCAAAACCGGATTTGCGTTGCCTGTAAATAAAGTCAATAAATCGGAGTTTGTAGAGGACATGGGCTTAAGGGTTTTGTAGGTTCAAAAGGTTATCTTTGTCGTTTCTACAGTATTTGGCAGGGGAAGAAGGATTCGAACCTTCGCATGCTGGAATCAAAATCCAGTGCCTTAACCAGCTTGGCGATTCCCCTACGGATCAATCTGAAGAAACCAAATTGTAAGCGGGATTTTTATTTAGCCCCCGAACAATCCGACCTATCCACCCTTTAGGAAGATTTTGTAGAAGATTTTCCAGTTTTGCGATATTGGTCTTAGGGTCTAAGACGGCAAAAACGCTACTTCCGGAGCCTGACATACGGGGCTCTGACCCCGGTACTGCCTGACTAATCCAATCCAAAGCTTGCTTCACTTCAGGACAAATCCGCATCGCTACAGCCTGACAATCATTTGAGAGATCCGACCATGACGATGCAAGAAAGCCATCTATTGTAATCCGAGCGTGATTTCGGGTCAATTCAGGGTCTTGAAAAATGCTAATGGTGGAGATCCCTTGGTTAGGGAAAATGACTAAAAAGTCCTGATTTTCAAGGGATAGCTCTTCGATTTGCTCGCCAATACCCTCAACAAATGCATTTTTACCAAAAATGAAAAAAGGCACATCAGCACCTAACTGTAGTCCAAGAGTGGAAAGGGTGGGCTTGTCTAGTTTGAGATTCCAGAGTGCGTTTAAGCCAATTAAAGTGGTAGCCGCATCCGATGATCCCCCACCCAAGCCTGCGCCCATTGGGATCTCTTTTTGAAGTTCAATCTCAACCCCAGAGTCAATCTTGCAAAAATCTTTTAACAGTTTTGCTGCCCTGACAACTAAATCTTGTTCAGGCTCCACTCCAGGAATTGGATTAATTCTGCGAACTTCATTTTGTGAAATTGGTTTTAACTTGATAGTGTCACACCAATCTATCAATTGAAAAACAGACTGCAGTAAGTGATAGCCATCAGGACGACGTCCAACTATATGCAGAAATAGATTGAGCTTTGCCGGTGAGCGAAGCGTCAGAGGTGCCTGCTGGACTTCACTCATTCGCTTGATCAAAAACAAGACGAATATCAATCGAGCCGATGTTAGAGCTACGAGTCATCATGAGCTTTTCAAGACGATTTTTATTGCTCCAGCTGTAGACTAGATTCCAACCATCCTGACTAATTTTGCTCACTTGCCCTTTAGCATTTCTTTCGACACTAGCTTCGCCACCAGGCCTCACTTCACCTCTAAGCCAGTTTGATAGTCCACGCGCTGGCAGTGGAAGCCCCAAGGTGTTCTGCACAAGAGTATCTGCATCAATTGCAGTCACTACTTGCCCATCACGTTCAAGAGTGGCCTCTCCGGGTGTGATGGTGATTTTTGCAATAGAGCCACCAACAGGATTGCGAATTTCCAAAACATCTTTGAGGGCTTCTTGTGTCAAGGTAAAGCCACCTGAGCCACCTTGATTCTGACTGTCAGTAAGGCCGGTAATTTTTACTGCAAAGCGCCCGTCCCATGAGCCATGAGAGGCTTGATCTGAATTGGTCCAATCTGGTTTTAAGCGTTTGAGAGTTTCTTGAAGGGTGGCATTATTGGCATCCAATTTTTGGCCCTCTTGCCACATTGCCTCTGCTTCAGTGCGACGATTCATGGCCCACAATACTTCACCAGTGTGTGCAGCAATATCTGCCTCAGGTTTCATATTAAAGGCTTGCTGCAATTGCTCTAAGGCAAGTGCATTTTTACCCAGACGAAAATTAACCCAACCTAGGCTATCTAAAATAAATGCATCTTTAGGGGATAGCTGATGTGCTTTATTGATCAGCGCATATGCTTCTGGTAATTTGATGTTTCGGTCGGCGAGTGAAAAACCCAAAGCATTTAAAGAGTTTGCATCATTAGGGTTCTTGCGCAAAATTTCTCGCAAGGTTTTTTCCATCACATCAATGCGCCCCACTTTTTCTGCTGACATGGCATAGGTATATAGCAAGCCTGGATCTTTTGGAGCAGGTTTTGCAGTCGATGCTATTTCATAAAAAGCGCGTAAGGCTTCAGACTCATCTTTTGCCTTTCCTAATAAGGCTTGTAATTGCAAGAGGGTGTTTTCTTGTTCTGCAGGGTTTTGTTGCTTGAGTAGGGCGATTGCGGGCTTGACTGCGTCAGACCAGCGATTACTCAAAACCAGCAAGGTAATGAGCACTTCCTTGGGCTTAGTTTGGGAAGGAGGGGCTAGGCTATCCCAAGCTTGCGCAGCTTGTAGTGCCAATTCAGGGGAGCCTCCAGCAATGCCAATTTCCATGGCCCGTTGTGCCAAACGAGGATCTTTATATTGGCGAGCCATTTCCATATAAGTGTTGTAGGCAAGCCCAGCTTCACCTCTTTGTAGGGCAATTTCTGAGGCAAGCACTTCAAAAATGGCTTGCCCCGTATGCGCCTCGTCTGCTTGCGCATAGGCTTGGCTCGATAGTATGACCCCACTAGCCAGGGCACCAAGGAATAAATCCTTCAAAAAGGATCTAAGTATCAATTTGCTCATAAGCACATTCTAATCCGCGAATCTACAATCCATTTATGCCAGAACTTCCAGAAGTAGAGGTCACAAAACTCGGAATTGCCCCCCACCTTCTGGGGCAAAGCATTAGTGCCGTCAACGTTATTGATGGGCGCTTGCGCTGGCCTGTTCCTAAGAGCCTGCCTACAGTTCTGCCTGGTCAAAAAGTACATACCATTGAGAGGCGTGGAAAGTATCTATTAATTGAATTAGATGCGGGCTATTTGCTGGTCCATTTAGGGATGACCGGTACTTTGCGTATATTGCCATGCTCTGATCCCTTGAAATTACATGATCGGGTGACATTTGAGTTTGGCAAATTGAGTTTGCGTCTACATGACCCTAGAAAATTTGGTGCCGTGTTGTGGCATCCAAAATCGAAAGGGCCTATTGAAAAAAATTTGCTTTTACAGAAGCTGGGGGTGGAGCCTTTTTCTCCAGAATTTGCTGGTGAGCTAGGCGCCGAGATTTTGTATCAAACATCACGTAAGCGAAGTGTTGCGGTGAAACAATTTCTTTTGGCAGGACAAGCAGTTGTTGGTGTTGGAAATATTTATTGTTCTGAAAGTCTATTTGAAGCCAAAATTCATCCAAGCAAAGCCGCTGGAAAGTTAACTCGCCCACAATGTTCTCGCTTGGCAGAAGCAGTGCGATTGATTTTGAAAAAAGCAATTGCTGCGGGCGGAAGCAGCTTGAAAGATTTTGTGAATAGCGATGGTGACCCAGGGCACTTTATGGTTCAGACCAAAGTCTATGACCGCAAAGATCGGCCGTGTAAAGTTTGTAAAACTCCGATTAAGCAAATCGTTCAGGGGCAGCGCTCAACCTATTTTTGCCCGTCATGTCAAAAGCGCTAACCGCTAATTTCTCTGAAAAGTTAATCGCTTGGCATGCACGCAGTGGACGCTCAGGCCTTCCATGGCAAGGCAATCGGGATCCTTATGCAGTTTGGGTTTCTGAAATTATGTTGCAACAGACTCAGGTGGCTACAGTTCTAGAGCGCTACCCTCGCTTCATGAAGCGTTTTCCAACAGTTAAAAAATTAGCTAGTGCAGATATCGATGAAGTATTAGCGGAGTGGGCTGGCTTGGGTTATTACTCTCGGGCCCGAAACCTACATGCTTGTGCACAGCAAGTAATGACAGAGTTCGCCGGTCAATTTCCCAGTGATCCGATATTGCTTGAGCAGCTCAAAGGTATTGGCCGCTCAACGGCTGGAGCTATCGCCGCGTTTGCTTTTCATGAGAGAGCGCCTATTCTTGATGCGAATGTCAAAAGAATATTGGCGCGTTTATTTGCAGTAGAGGGTGTAATTCAAGAGAAGGCAGTCAATGATCGGTTGTGGAGCTTGGCAAATGATCTATTGCCCACTAAGGCTAAAGATATGCCTGTGTATACCCAGGCTTTAATGGATTTTGGTGCCACCTGGTGCACGTCTCGTAAGCCAGTGTGCCTAAGCGATGAGAAAAAATGCCCTTTTGAAAAAGAGTGCCAGGCAAGCCGCAGCAATCAGGTTCTTGATCTTCCGCAAAAGACAATCAAAGCAAAGTCCCCTGAATTTGATTGCGACATGCTTTTAATTCGATCGGGTAATTCGATCCTTTTACAAAAGCGGCCTAGTAAAGCCATTTGGGGTGGCTTATGGTCTTTGCCAGAAACTCCTTGGGTGGCAAAGTCTGCCACCAGAAAAAACCTGCCAAACTTAAAAGACTTGATTCAGGCTGCGCTGCCCGATGAGCGACCTTCCGCCTGGGGGAGGGTTTATAAAGTAGTCAATCAAGGCCCTCAAATTAAGCACGTATTTACGCATCGACGTTTATGGATGCAAATTTGGGAAGTAAGTGCCTCCAGAAGCCTGGAGCTTGAAAATCCAAATCTTAGGTGGGCGCCCCTAAGTCAGTTGGGGCGATACGGCTTGCCTCAGCCGATTAAGATTTTGCTGCAGGGATTGAGTCTAGCTCGCGGTGACGATCTAAAAAATTAAGCTGCAGAGCGCTTAAATCTTTTTGTGCACGGAAGTGCTCACCAATTCGGTTGACGAGGTACACGGAGCGATGTTGTCCGCCTGTACAGCCAATGGCTACAGTAAGATAGCTGCGTCCATCAGCAATGTAATGGGGTAGCCACTTTTCGATAAATTGTGTGATGTCGCCTTCCATGCTGATGACCTCAGGAATTTTTTCTAAAAATTCTTTTACGGGCTTGTCATTACCAGTTAGTGGCCTTAATACATTGTCATAGTGGGGATTGGGGAGACAGCGTACATCAAACACCAGATCTGCCTCACTCGGAACCCCTTTTTTAAAGCCAAAGGATTCAAAAATCACCGTCAAGCCAACCGGCTTATCTTTGATGAGGTCCCGAATCCAGGAACGCAGGGCATGAGCAGGAAGATTGCTAGTATCAATACTATGTGCTTGCGCTCGCAGGGGTTCGAGTAAGCTACGTTCTTTATCAATTGCTTCAATGAGAGTTGCAGGTTGTGTTTTTTGGGCATCGGTTGATAAAGGATGACGACGACGGGTCTCCGAGAAGCGCTGTACCAATGTGTTGGTATTTGCGTTTAAGAACACCACGCGAACTTGATGATCTACGCGCAGATTTTCCAGGATGGAAGGCAACTCAGTAAGTGATTGACCTCGTCTTGCATCAATAGCAACCGCTACACGTTCGCTATTTTCTTTTACAAGAGTGCTAATGAGATTTTCTAAAAGCGATACTGGTAGGTTATCTACACAGTCATAACCTGCATCCTCAAAAGCTCGTAAGGCAACTGATTTACCTGAGCCTGAGATTCCGGTAATCAGATTAATTTGCATGGATTAAAGCAGACGCCCTTGGGATTTAATCGAATCTGCTTCTGCATTCATTTGAACGCGCTGGCGCTCAATGAATTCTTTCAAGGTATCAATACCGCGTAATTGCAAAATCGTATTACGAACAGCAGCTTCAACTAGTACGGCTAAGTTGCGTCCTGCCGCCACCTGAATCTTAACGGTCCGAATGGGGACGCCCAAGACATCAATATGTTGAGCTTCAAGCGGCAGTCTTTCGAACTCACCATCAGTTCTGCGGACTAGTTGAACAATGAGGCGTAGCTTCAATTTACGGCGTACTGCGGTTTCACCAAAAATAGTGCGAATGTCGAGTAAGCCAAGACCACGCACTTCAAGTAGATTGCGCAGTATTACTGGGCAACGGCCCTCGATGTAATCAGGACCAAGGCGTGCGAAATCTACCGCGTCATCAGCAACCAAACCATGGCCGCGGGAAATGAGCTCAAGACCTAATTCACTTTTCCCTAGTCCAGATTCGCCAGTTAGCAAAACGCCCAAACCTAGGATATCCATAAACACCCCATGCATTGTGATTTGCGGGGCACCAATTTTGGTGAGATAAATTCGCAGATGGTCAATGACTTCCGCTGCAGAAATATGGGTAGTAAAGAGTGGGGTAGAGGAGCGCTGGCAGAAGAGTTGAAGATCGGGATCTGCAGCTTTGCCGTCAGCAACAATCACACAGGGCGGTGTTTTAGAAATCAGGCTAGCAATTTGCTCTTGTTTTTGTTTTGGATCGAGCGCTGCATGGTAATCCACTTCTTGCTCGCCAAAAATCTGTATACGACTTGGGTGAATCAGATTTAAATGGCCCACCAAGTCAGAGCTGGCTGCGGCAGCTTTAACTGCCTCTGGCGGGAATGTACGGTCAGCCCCTTCAAGGCCGCCAATCCAAGACAGTTTTAAATCCGAAACGTTGTCATCGAAAATCTGCTGAGCAGATACCCCCTCTAGGAGTAAGGGCTGAGTCATTTTGTCGCGCTCCATTGTTGTAATAGTGCGCATACCTTTAAAGGGTCCGTGGCTGATCCCAAGGTATTTCTTGCATCTGAATCTGAAAGCAATTGGGCAATTGATGACAAGATTTCTAAATGTTGCTGAGTAGCCTTTTCTGGAACCAATAAAAAAATTAAGGTAGAAACGGGCTCATTATCAGGCGCAGCAAACTCAATGGGCTCTCGAAGTTTCATAAAAGCTGCAGCAGGTTGCTTAAGTCCTTTGACGCGGCCATGGGGGATGGCTACGCCTGCTCCTAGGGCGGTTGAACCTAAATCTTCACGAGCATTCAGAAACTCTACTACGGCACTTGCATCAATGCCGACTTGCTTGGCAAAAAGCTCCCCAGCAGCTGCAAATGCATCAGCCCTATTTTTTGCAGGGTTGTCTAATGCAATGCAGTCGGGGTTAAAAAGATTGGTCAGGGCATTCATTACAAATGATTATAGGTGTCCTGATGGTTTAGATCACTCAAAATGCTTGTCGTGATGATGATCCTGAATCTTTTCTTTGTGTTTTACGACTTGGCGCTCTAATTTATCAACCACTGCATCCATCGCATGGTAGAGGTCCGCATTGTGTGCTTCAGCGAACAGTTCCTTGCCCTTGAGATGAATTGTGATCTCGGCACTTTGACGTAAATCTTTTTCTTTGGCGTTATCAACAACCAAAAAAGCAGAGGCATCAATGACGTGGTCGAAGTGTTTGCGAATTTTGGCCATACCAGCCTCAAGGTGCGTACGCATGGCGGGTGTTACCTCAACATGGCGGCTATTAATTTTTAAATTCATTCGCAACTCCTTTTATCAATGCGTGCGCAAGCTCATGCCGGGGTGCGCAGCAAGCCCCTATTAATTTGTTGAGCAGTTTTTTTTGGAAAATGAACCATGAGCCTCCAGCGTATCAGCGAATTTGCTGAAAACCAAGAGGGGAAGGTACTTTTTATTGCAGATATGCGGAGAAGCCTTGTCTGGCTTACATCCGGAAGTTTTCGCCCAGGTAAACGCGGCGGACGGCATCATTTTTAATAATTTCGTCTGGCTTACCTTCTGCAAGAACGCTTCCTTCGCTAATAATGTAAGCGTGATCGCAGATACCAAGGGTCTCTCGAACGTTATGGTCAGTAATCAATACGCCAATTTGGCGATCTCTTAAGAAGCGAACAATCCGTTGAATCTCCCCAACAGCAATAGGGTCAACACCGGCAAATGGCTCGTCCAGCAGGATAAATTTTGGTTGCGAAGCAAGAGCTCTGGCGATCTCTACACGTCGACGCTCGCCGCCAGAAAGTGAGAGAGCTGGGTTATTTCGTAAATGGCTAATTTGGAGTTCACCTAAGAGTTCATCAAGACGGTTGGATATTTCCACCTTGGTTAATGGCTTGCCACCTTGTACTTGAAGCTCTAAGACTGCTTGGATATTTTCAGCAACATTAAGTTTTCTAAAAACGGATGCTTCTTGTGGGAGGTAGGACAGACCCATACGAGCCCGCTCATGAATAGGTAAGTGAGTAATGTCTGTTCCATCAAGCACAATGCGACCGCTATCAAGTGGAACCAGGCCGACAATCATATAAAACGAGGTGGTTTTACCCGCACCATTGGGCCCAAGTAATCCAACAACCTCACCGCACTTCACTTCGACTGAAACATCTCGCACGACTGTTCTAGAGCCATAACGTTTTTGGAGGTTGTGGGCACTCAGCGTTGGAGTGTTATTGGTTTGAGCTAAATCCGTTGTCATTTCTCTAGTGTGGCTTTTCGTCTTGGTGAAAGGATTGCTCTAGCTAAAGGTAAGTCCTCTGGTTTTGCATCCGCAGGAGGCGTTACTCGATAGCGCTCGGTAATATCATCGTACTCAATTTTCCAGCCTTGCAACTGATCAAGCATTTGCATGTTCAGAGAACGACGCAAACTGGCATCACCAGTAATGGTGAGCATTTCAGTCTTGGCGTTATAGCTTAGTTGGGTGCCGCGACCTTGCATGTATTCATCAGGAATGCCCTCTTTACGCTGTCTAAAGCTAGCAGTGCTATCCGCAGAACCTTTGACATCTACAAACTCGTAACCCTCAGGATCAACTTGAATATGGCCACTTTCACCAGTGATGACGATACTTCCTTTAATCAGCAAAACTTGACCATTGAGATCGTAGATCTGTTGCACATCATTTACCGACACTTTTTCGGCCTCAAGAACGATGGGCTTGTCTTGATCTGCTTTTTCAGCTTGGACGGCACTATTCATGAGCAGAATGCTCAACGCAAGCAAGAGAAGAGGTAGGCGACTCATGAACAACATTCTATTGAGGACTCCGCGGGGCACGTTCAATACGTCCTCTAACCTGACCGGAAAGGGTCATGCTCTGCTGAACATTGTTGAAGGTTCCGCCATCAGTTGAGTGCATGATTGACATACCCTGCTCTAGCGTAATAGGCCGATCAGTTTCGATAATGTCATCGTTAATTAAAACCTTGTAATAGCTTGATGAAGCGAGCATTCGTAGAGTTGCAGGCTCTGTTGCTGTTGCTGCTTGTGCAGGTCGAAAGATGGAAGCATTCTCAAAGAGCTCAATGACGGTGAGGTCCCCATCTACATGGCCAGTATTAGACCTTACTGTTACAGGCGCCTTATCTGGTTGGAAAAGACGCATACGAGGTGCATCGATATCAATTGACGCGTCGTCATCGTAGTGCGTGACTTTATTCCCCAAAATTCTGTATTTGGTACTACCTTGTTCGTTTAAGGTGGAGAGAGCGCCGTCTTTAATGATGTAGTCAGGTTCATGAAGGCGAACGCGCTCGAGCATAGAACTTTCTGGAGGCGTGTTTCTTTGCACTAACCAAAAAGTCATCAGGGTCAAAGCACCCATCAGTATCAAGGGCATGAGACGCAAGAGCGTACGGCTAATACTCAATTTGATATGCTGAGAATTCAGTTGCATTACTTAATTACGAGCCTTATTTAGCAATTCCTCGTAGCGACTTTGTGCTTTCAGAATAAGGTCGCACACTTCTCGTACTGCGCTATTTCCACCTGTACGAGTGGTTACAAAATGCACAAATTCCTTAACGGCTTCATGCGCTTGAGCGGGGGCAATTCGGAGACCTGCATTTTTCATCATAGCTAAATCAGGCCAGTCATCACCCATGACAGCACAATCACCAGATGTGAGTCCGAGCGATTTAATTACCTCCTCTAAAGCAAATGCTTTATTTTCAACACCCATGTGCACATGTTTAATGCCAAGCTCATCACAGCGTGCCAAAACCATTTTAGAGTTTCTGCCAGTAATAATTGCGGTTGGAATGCCGCATTGTTCTAAGAGTTTGATTCCAAGACCGTCTTGAATGTCAAAAGCTTTTAAAGACTCTTTGCCATCACTACCAATCCACACTTGACCATTGGTGAGCACGCCGTCAACATCTAAAACAAGTAGCTTGACTTGGCCTGCGCGCTCCCAGGCTTGTGGATATTGGGACAGCGGATTGGTGTTGTGGGGATTAAAAGCGCTAGGCATGGCTGTATTAAATAGTCCGCTACGTTAAATAACTTTGGCTGCAAAGAGGTCATGTAGATTTAGGGCGCCCAAAAGATGGCCATCTTTATCTGTTACTACTAAATGATTGATGCGATGTTTTTCCATCATCTCGATCGCCTCTTCAGCCAATAGCTCTGGTGGAATGGTGCGAGGGCTGGCGGTAGTTGCATTCTGTAGAGTGATATCGCTCAAGTTAGTATTTTTTTCCAAGAGGCGACGTAAATCACCATCAGTCAGAATGCCAAATACTTTTTGTTTTTCATCTAAAGTGACGACCATACCCATACGCTTTGATGTCATTTCTAATAGGGCATCTTGTAGTGATGCCTGAATAGAAATTTTTGGCGTGTCGTCAAGACTGCGCATGACTCCGCTGACATGCATTAATTGTTTGCGGCCTAATCGACCACCTGGATGAGAGCGCTGAAAGTCTTCAGCCTGAAAACCACGAGCGTCCAATAAAGCAACAGCTAAAGCATCACCCATGGCTAATGCTGCCGTAGTGCTGGTTGTTGGAGCTAGATTTAATGGGCACGCTTCTTTTTCTACGCTGGTATCTAAGTGCGCGTCTGCTAATTGAGCGAGAGAGGAATTCGGTGCGCCAGTTAAGGCGATCAGTTTTGCGCCCGTACGTTTAACAATCGGAACAATGGTTAATAGCTCATCGGTTTCACCAGAATTGGAGAGCGCTACAAAAACATCATCACGGGTAACCATTCCTAAATCACCATGACTGGCTTCCGCTGGGTGAACAAAGAATGCAGGGGAGCCGGTGGAGGCGAAGGTGGCAGCGATCTTACGGGCAATATGACCTGATTTGCCAATGCCGGAGACCACAATTCTGCCTTTACAGCCATGGAGCAGTTCCACTGCATGTACGAGTGCGTCTGCGTTAATGCCCTCTAGGCGATCACGCATGGTTTGCAGTGCAGCAGCCTCAATGGTGAGGGTATCGCGTGCAAGCTTTAGGGTACGTTCACGAGTCTTAGCTATCATCGAGTAAGTATATGCCGTCAGTCCTTCAATTAACCCTCATTCTCCTGGCCTCTGGTGTGGCTGGAGTGGTTATTTTCCGCTATTTTGGCTTACCCCCTATTTTGGGCTATTTGGCCATTGGCGTATTAATTGGGCCTAATGCCCTGGGTTTGGCAAATGACTCTGCAACCGTGAAGTATTTAGCGGAATTTGGGGTTGTTTTCTTGATGTTCTCGATCGGCTTGGAATTTAATCTTCATAAGCTCCGGTCAATGCGAAATATCGTATTTGGCCTGGGGGGCAGCCAAGTTCTATTGACAATGCTTTTGGCGGTGCCTGCCAGCTTGTTGATGAATTGGATTTACCCCATTTCGTGGCAGGCAGCGATTGCCCTGGGCGGCGCTTTAGCTATGTCCTCGACAGCAATTGTCACAAAACTCATTTCTGATCGATCCGAGCTGGAAACAGAGCACGGTCGTAATGTAGTCGGTATTTTGTTGTTCCAAGATTTGGCGGTCGTTTTCTTATTAATCTTGCTGCCTTCTTTGGGAAAAAATCCTAAGGATCTGTTTGTGGCTCTGACGGCTGCCTCTATCAAAATCACGATTGCATTAGGGCTGATTTTCTTTATCGGCCAGTCACTCATGAGCCGCTGGTTTAGATTGGTTGCCAAGTTACGCTCTCAAGAGTTGTTTATGTTGAACCTCTTGTTAATTGTTCTTGGCATGGCAGCCTTGACTGAACACTTTGGTTTATCTCTTGCTCTAGGTGCATTTCTGGCGGGAATGTTGATTTCTGAAACGCCTTATCGCCATCAAGTGGAGGAGGATATTAAGCCGTTCCGCGACGTTCTCTTGGGACTCTTCTTTGTAACAATTGGCATGCTGCTCGACTTTAATGTCATTCTTGGACAATGGATGCTGGTCTTGGCGCTTTTGCTTGGCCCATTGATATTCAAGTTTGGCTTGATTGCCATACTTTCTAGACTCTTCGGCTCAAGTCCCGGCATATCCATTAGAACGGGCTTATGCCTAGCTCAGGCAGGCGAATTCGGCTTCGTGTTGCTGACCCAAATTGATGGCTTGGATTTAATTGATCCCACGCTAAGTCAGGCTGTACTTGCTGCAATGTTGCTCTCGATGTTTTGCGCACCGTTCTTGGTTGAATACAGCGATCGTATTGCAATGCGCTTCTCTAGTAATGAGTGGTTGCTGCAATCACTTGCATTAACGCGCGTGGCTGCGAAAAGCGTACGCAATGAAAATCACGTCATCATTTGTGGTTTTGGTCGTTCAGGTCAAAGCTTGGCTCGTATGCTTGATCAAGAAAGGATTCCATACATTGCATTAGATCTGGATCCTGATCGCGTGAAAGAGGCGGCTGCTGCTGGCGATAATGTGGTCTATGGCGATGCGAGCCGGGAAAATTATCTAGTTGCTGCTGGGCTTTCGAGGGCAAAGACGGTGGTGATTACCTATGCTGATACTGCCGCCAGTTTACGGGTATTGCGTCAAGTTGAACATTTGCGTCCAGGGATGACTGTATTGGTGCGCACTCGAGATGACGCTGATATTGCTAAGTTACAGGCAGCTGGTGCTACCGAGGTTGTTCCTGAATTAATCGAAGGTAGTCTGATGATTGCTTCCCACGTTTTGCTCATCATGGGCGTGCCGATGCGTAAAGTGGTGCGGCGTATTACGACTGCACGTGAGGAGCGCTATAGCTTGTTAAGAGGCTATTTTCGAGGTGCAGGTGATGATGACTTTGGTTCAAACGAGTCTTGGCGTTTGCATTCCATTACCTTGTTGCCAAATTCTCAAGCGGTTGGCAAAACTCTGGGCGAGCTTCATTTAGAAAATGAAGGAGTAAGCATACAAGCGGTCCGTCGCAAAGGTCGCAACGCCGATTATGTGAAGTTGGCATTAGCCCCAGAATTGCGTCTGGAGGCTAACGATATTTTGGTGATCTCAGGTAATTCAGAAGCAACTGATTTGGCCGAAGCTAAATTACTCTGAGATCTGCGCCTAAGGCGCCTATTTCTTTTTCTTGGCTGCTACTGGTTTACGAGTTAGTAATGGTGCTAAATAGTGACCAGTAAAGCTGACTTCATTCTTGGCAACATCTTCAGGTGTTCCAGTAGCAATGATTTGACCACCACCAGCGCCACCTTTGGGGCCTAAGTCAATAATCCAATCTGCAGTCTTGATGACATCTAAATTGTGCTCAATGATGACAATCGTATTGCCTTGCTTCTTGAGGGTTTGAATCACCGTCAACAACAGCTGAATATCATGGAAGTGCAGGCCAGTAGTTGGCTCATCTAGGATGTACAGTGTTCTGCCAGTATCACGCTTAGAGAGCTCTAAAGAAAGCTTGACACGCTGCGCTTCACCGCCAGATAAGGTCGTCGCACTTTGTCCCAGTTTTACATAACCCAGACCGACATCTAAGAGCGTTTTGAGTTTGCGTTTAACCACTGGCACTGCTTCAAAGAATTCATGTGCTTGCTCGATTGTCATCGAGAGCACTTCGTGAATGTTCTTACCTTTATATCGAATGTCTAAGGTTTCGCGGTTATAGCGTTTGCCATGACAGACATCACACGGTACGTACACATCTGGCAAGAAATGCATTTCTACTTTGAGGACGCCATCACCTTCGCAAGAATCACAGCGACCACCTTTGACGTTAAAGGAGAAGCGGCCAGCTTCATAGCCGCGTTCACGTGATGCAGGCACGCCTGCAAAGAGTTCGCGAATCGGTGTAAACAGGCCTGTATAGGTAGCAGGGTTAGAGCGTGGTGTTCTGCCAATCGGTGATTGGTCAACGCTAATGACTTTGTCAAAGTTCTCTAAGCCCTTGATGGCATCATGCGCCGCAGGTTCTGCATTGGAGCCATATAGATGTTGTGCAACCGCATGGTGCAAGGTGTCGTTAATGAGGGTTGACTTGCCTGAGCCAGATACACCAGTAACGCATGTCAGAAGTCCAACAGGAATCTTTGCATGTACTGATTGCAAATTGTTTCCACGCGCTCCAATGATTTCTAAAAATCGATCATTTGCGGGGATACGCTTTTCTGGAACGGCGATTGCTTCGCGTCCAGCAAGATAGGCGCCTGTCAATGATTTCGGATTAGCTTCTACTTCTGCGGGCGTACCTTCTGCAACGACTTCACCGCCATGCACTCCTGCACCAGGCCCAATATCAATAACCCAGTCTGATGCGCGGATCATGTCTTCATCATGCTCAACCACTAAAACACTATTCCCTAAATCACGCAGGTGCTTGAGTGTGCCAATGAGTCGATCATTATCACGTTGATGCAAGCCAATCGAGGGCTCATCGAGTACATACATCACGCCTGTTAAGCCAGAGCCTATCTGGCTTGCAAGACGAATACGTTGGGCTTCGCCGCCAGAAAGTGTGTCGGCGCTGCGCTCAAGCGAGAGGTAATCAAGACCCACGTCGTTTAGGAAACGTAGGCGCGCACTAATTTCTTTAACAATCTTATCGGCAATTTCTCTTTTAGCACCTTTGAGTTCAAGTGCTTCAAAATATTCTTTAGCCTCTTTGAGTGGTAAGGCGCTAATTTCGTAGATTGCTCGAGACTGTTTCTTCTCGCCTACTTTAACGAAGCGGGCTTCTTTACGTAAACGGCTGCCATTGCATGATGGGCAGGTTTGAACATTTTGATAACGAGATAATTCTTCGCGCACCGTCATGGAATCAGTTTCGCGATAGCGTCTCTCGAAGTTTGCAACGATCCCCTCAAATGCATGCTCACGAATACTGTTCTTGCCGCGCTCATTGATGTACTCAAACGGAATAGTGACATCGCCAGAGCCCAATAGAATCAAATCTTGTTGTTTCTTATTGAGCGTTTCAAATGGCCTCTCCACATCAAAGCCACCATGCTTGGCAAGGGTCTGTAGGAGTTTGAAATAAAACTGATTGCGACGATCCCAGCCTTTAATCGCACCAGAGGCAAGAGACAGGTCAGGGTGCGCAACGATACGCTTAGGATCGAAGAAGGATTGGTGGCCAAGGCCGTCGCATGAAGGACAAGCGCCCATCGGATTGTTAAAGGAGAATAGACGTGGCTCTAGTTCCTGCAAGGAGTATGAACAAACTGGGCAAGCAAACTTGCTTGAGAAAATCATTTCTTTGCCAGTATCCATATCAACAATCATGGCTTTACCGTCAGCAAGACGTAAGGCTGTCTCAAAAGATTCTGCAAGACGCTGCTGAATATCGGGGCGTACTTTGATGCGATCCACTACCACTTCGATTGAATGCTTATCGTTTTTCTTGAGCGTGGGCAGTTGATCCACTTCAAATATTTCTGCTTTAGCGGTATTCGTTGTGCCACCACCAGAGCGAACGCGGAAACGGACAAAGCCTTGTGCCTGTAGGTCTTGGAAGAGATCGACAAATTCGCCTTTGCGCTCACTTACCACTGGCGCAAGAATCATGAGCTTCGTATCTTCAGGCATTGACAATACAGTGTCGACCATTTGTGAAACGCTCTGTGCTTCTAATGGAAGATCATGGTCTGGGCAATGCGGTGTACCAGCGCGTGCAAATAATAGCCGCAAGTAATCATGAATTTCTGTAACAGTACCTACAGTTGAGCGTGGGTTGTGGCTTGTTGCCTTCTGCTCAATCGAGATAGCTGGTGATAAACCTTCGATCGTATCGACATCAGGTTTTTCCATGAGCTGCAAAAACTGACGCGCATAAGCGGAGAGGGATTCAACGTAGCGACGTTGACCCTCTGCGTACAGCGTATCGAAAGCTAATGAGCTTTTGCCTGAGCCGGATAAGCCAGTAAGGACGACGAGCTTCTCTCTAGGGATGTCTAGATTGATGTTTTTGAGGTTATGGGTGCGGGCACCGCGGATCTTAATTTCGTTATTCATGATTTTTTAGCGTAACTTGTTAATATAGCTCTTTCCCATGAATCCTTCTGAACTCCGATCCACTCTGGCCTTAGCGGGCATCTTTGGCCTCCGAATGCTGGGCCTATTCTTGCTTTTGCCTGTCTTTAGCATCCATGCGCGGGGCTTGCCAGGCGGTGAACATGCTCTTTGGGTAGGCCTTACCCTGGGGATCTTCAATATTGTTCAGGCCTGTTTTTATATCCCTTTAGGTCGTTTATCAGATCGAATTGGTCGTAAGCCCGTTGTTCTATGGGGTCTGTCCCTATTTGTGGCTGGTGCCCTGATCTGCGCAGCCAAGGACGATTTACTCTGGATTGCCATTGGGCGTGGGGTGATGGGCGCTGGAGCGGTCTCAGCAGCAATTTCTGCCTGGGTAGCTGATTTAACTCGTGAGCAAGTACGCACTCGGGCAATGGCACTGGTCGGCGGCAGTATTGCTCTCTCATTTGCTTTGTCATTGGTGATCGCTGCGCCGATCTACCGCGTCATTAGTTTGGGCGGAATTTTTATCGTCCTAGCGGTACTTGGTGTAACGGCGATGTTTGTGACTTATTACGTTTTACCGACAACCAAGCCTGAAGTCAAAATTCAACAAGCCCCTCTCAAAGAAGTATTTTTTAGGCCAGAGTTAGTACGCTTAAATATTGGCGTATTTGTTTTGCACGCTACGCAAGTAGCCATGTTCTTGGTTGTGCCGCGTTTATTGGTGCAGGCGGGTTTACCCCTTTCATCTCATTGGGAAATTTATTTACCTGTTGTGCTGCTCTCTTTTTTCTTCATGGCCCCAGCTATTATTTACGGCGAGAAGAAGCAACAGTTAAGAGCGATATTGTTAGCCGCAATTGTTTTATTGCTGGTTGCAGAATTGATCTTTACACAAGCAAATTCAGTAATGACGATCGCAGCTGCATTGCTGGTTTATTTTGTAGGCTTCAATTTACTCGAAGCATTACAGCCCTCACTGGTGTCACGTTTTGCTAAAGAATCTAAGGGCACTGCCTTAGGCATCTACAACACTACTCAATCGATTGGCCTCTTCTCAGGGGCTGTTATTGGTGGTTATTTGATGGATAGCCATGGTGATTTATCGGTCTTTGCCATGGGTGCATCCCTCTTGGTTTGCTGGCTTATAATTGCTTGGTCGATGGGTGAAATGCCAACGAGATCAGCAGACTCCAAGGATGCAGTCACAAAGACATAACCGCAGCTTCATTGATTCAATTAAGCCGAGCAGTTTATTTTTAGTAGTAATAACAGCAGTATTTTTCTTCGGGAGACAACATGGCTTCGGTAAATAAGGTCATCATCGTAGGTAATGTAGGACGTGATCCAGAAACGCGTTATATGCCAAGTGGCGACGCCGTTACAAACATTTCAGTAGCAACATCTGATCGCTACAAAGACAAACAAACTGGCGAAATGAAAGAAACCACAGAATGGCATCGCGTTGCATTCTTTGGGAAGCTTGCAGAAATCGCTGGTCAGTACCTCAAAAAAGGTTCACAAGTTTATGTTGAAGGACGTTTGCGCACACGTAAATGGACTGATGCTAGTGGGCAAGAAAAATATTCCACAGAAATCGTTGCAGAAACAATGCAAATGCTTGGTGGCAAGCCAGTAGGTGGAAGCGGTGACGGCGGCGAAAGCTATGCGCGCTCAAAGCCGGTTGAGCAGTCTGCTCCAGCCTCATCTAATGCTGCATCACTCGGTGCAATGGATGACGATATTCCGTTCTAAGAATTACTAAACAACGCATCGGTCACGGACTGGTGAGTTGGATAGCAAAAACCCCTTCTAGGATTTCCTACAAGGGGTTTTTATTTACTGTCTTGCGTGCCGAATATTCTCTGGCCAAGGTGAATTGTGATCCGTGCGGAACGGGTTGATATCTAAGCCACCGCGTCTTGTGTAGCGGGCATAGACTGACAACTTTTCAGGTTTACACTGGCGTTTGATATCAGTAAAGATCGTTTCTACGCAATGTTCGTGAAACTCGCCCAATTGTCTAAAGCCAATAAGGTAGCGCAATAAACCCTCTTCCAAAATGGGTCTGCCTTGATAGCGTATTTGTACGCTGGCCCAATCGGGTTGACCTGTGACAGGGCAGTTTGATTTGAGGAGGTGAGAGACTAAGCATTGCTCAATTGGACCAAAAGACTCATTCACCCCCAAGAGGCTTGGGTCAGCAGTCAGGTTGGGGTCTACTTCAATATCAAGACGATCCATCAAAATACCGCCCATCTCCTGCATACCTTTTTTAGCAATGCTTTCTGTGGGGTTTATGCGAGTAGTGATCTTGCTGCCAGCAACTGCGGATAAATCAGTGATGAGTCTTTCCTGAACTTCATGCTCATCTTCAAAGCGTGCGCCGTTCAGGCTATTGAGGTAAAGCTTGAAAGACTTAGACTCAATCATATTTGGCGAGTCTGCAGGAATCTGAAACTCTGCCAATGCAATTTGCGGCTTACCTTTTTTATTGAGCCAGCTGAGCTCAAAAGCATTCCAAATATCAACACCTACGAACGGTAATGTCTGACCTTCTTTGAGACCAAGCTTTTTTCTGTTCTCAGCCCTTGGAATCGGAAATAGCAAGCTCGGATCATATTGATCTGGGTATTGTGTTGATTGTCCAAGAGCTAACGTTGCCATGAAATACTTTTTAATTTAGTTTTGATTCTTGGGTTTATTAGAGACGCCAGATACAACGTGACCTGTTGGTGCAACTGAAGCTGCTGACTGGCAATGACCAGTTTGATCATCAAAGAAAAAATCTGGCTCGAACTCTCTTAAGAATTCACTTTTGGACAGGCCGCCTAAGAACATCGCCTCATCGACATCGATTCCCCATGCCATCAGAGTTCGAATCGCACGCTCATGTGCTGGTGCAGAACGTGCTGTCACTAATGCAGTACGAATGCGCATACCGTTTTCACTTGTAGAGCGTTGTAGTCTGTGAAGCGCCTCAAGTAGTGGTTTAAAAGGACCTGGAGGCAAGGGTATATCGACCTTCTTGCTCTCGTGATCCACAAAGGCTTCGAGCCCTTTTTTCTGGAAGACCTGTTCGGCTTCATCAGAAAAGAGTACGGCATCTCCGTCGAATGCAATGCGAATTTCATTCGGATGTGATTCAGCTGTCTTACTAGATTCTGGGTAAACCCGTGCTGCGGGGAAGCCAGCGTCAATTGTCGCCCGCACATCATCTTCATTGGCAGATAAGAAGAGATTAGCGTGCAGTGAGCGTAGGTAGTGATAAGGAGGGCGCCCTCTAGTAAATACACCACGTTCTAGATGCAGACCATGGTGCTCTGCAGATCGGAAGACTCGCAAGCCACTAACAGGATCATTGCGAGAGAGAATTACTACCTCTACGCGCTGCTCGCCTTCATCATTGAATGCGAGCAGTTTTTTAACTAGCGGAAAGGCAACCCCTTTTTGAGCTGCTTCACTGAGGCGCTCAAGCTGTAACTTCATATAGGCGCTGTCATCAGTAGATTCGAAGATGCGATTTTCTTCTTCAAAATCAAACAAGGCGCGCGATGAAATCGCAACGACAAGTTTTCCGGTGAGCGTATAGGACATCTTGCGAATTACACCTTATTTCAGAAACAGACGATAAGCAGGGTTATTGCTCTCGTCCCAGTGCGGATAGCCCAAAGTTGCTAAGAAGCTTTGAAATTTCTTCTGTTCATTCTGAGGAACTTGGATCCCTATTAAGATGCGGCCGTAATCAGCGCCATGGTTCCGATAATGAAATAAGCTGATATTCCAGTTGGGCGCCATGCTAGTCAAGAACTTCATCAAAGCGCCTGGACGCTCAGGGAATTCAAAACGGTAGAGCAATTCATCTTTGGCAAGGGCAGAATGGCCGCCCACCATATGGCGCAAGTGGGACTTTCCTAGCTCATCATGCGTGAGATCAATGGTTGCAAACTTGGCCTTACGAAAATGTTTCGCAATGACTTCGTTGTCACCAGCTTTTTGCGTGCTAATGCCTACAAAAATATGCGCTTCACTTTGATCGCCGATGCGATAGTTGAATTCGGTGACATTTCGCTTTCCAAGCAGTTCACAAAAACGCTTAAAGGATCCGCGTTCTTCCGGAATAGTTACAGCAAATACTGCTTCACGGAACTCACCAACATCTGCACGCTCTGCCACAAAGCGCAGGCGGCTGAAATTCATATTGGCACCACAGGCAACGGCTACAAGCGTTTTCTTTTTGATACGTTTCTTTTCTACATACTTCTTCATGCCCGCAATAGCTAAGGCTCCAGCGGGCTCAAGGATGCTACGGGTATCCGTGAAAACATCACTAATAGCTGCACAGATCTCATCGGTGTCGACCGTGATGATTTCATCAACCACTTTTTTACAGATGCGGAAAGTTTCTTTGCCAACCAATTTGACGGCAGTGCCATCAGAAAATAAACCAACATCTTTCATCTCAATACGCTTGTTTGCTTTGAGTGATTGATTCATCGCATCCGAGTCTGAGGCTTGCACGCCAATGACTTTGGTCTTTGGGCTAACGGCTTTGATATATTCACCAATGCCAGAAATTAAGCCACCTCCACCAATTGCAACAAAAACAGCATCAATTGGTTTTTCATATTGAGTAAAAATTTCATGCGCAATAGTACCTTGCCCAGCGATAACATCAGGATCGTCAAATGGGTGCACAAAGGTCAAACCCCGTTTTTTGGCAATCGCTTCTGAATGTTTAAAGGCGTCGCTATAGGACTCTCCGTGCAGAATGATCTCCACCCAAGAGCCGCCTCTAGCCTTTACTGCGTCGATTTTGAGACTGGGAGTCGTCACGGGCATAACGATGACAGCTTTGCACTTCATTTTGGCTGCTGAAAGGGCTACACCCTGGGCATGATTTCCTGCGGAAGCCGCGATAACCCCGCGTTTGAGGGCTTCTGGGGGTAAATGGGCCATTTTGTTATAGGCGCCACGGAGTTTGAAGGAGAAAACCGGCTGGTTGTCCTCCCTTTTCAGTAGCACTTGGTTGCCCAAACGCTTAGTTAGTTCGGGGGCCAGCTGTAGCTCTGTTTCTCTGGCCACGTCATAGACGCGAGCCGATAAAATTTTCTTTAAATAGTTCGTTGCCATCCGATGAGCGTACCACGGATGGCTCCTAAGCCCTTAGATTTGCAAGGGTTTATCTTCTCGGGGAGCAACTTTCTCTGTTTCCTGCCACTATCAGGTTCGCTCTATTAAAATGCTTATTTATAAAATATGTCGCTATGAACGCACCTCTAGCTTTGAACCAGTTGTTGGATGCTGAAGCGGGCTCTCCCCGCCTTCGTGAAATCCCCTACAACTACACCTCCTTTTCTGATCGAGAAATTGTCATTCGCTTATTGGGCGAGGAGTCTTGGCGTGTTCTGAATGAGCTGCGTGGCGTTCGCCGTACTGGACGTTCAGCCCGCATGTTGTTTGAAATTCTGGGCGACATTTGGGTGGTACAGCGCAACCCATTTTTGCAAGATGATTTATTGGATAGTCCCAAACGTCGTCAGCAATTAGTTGATGCCTTATGGCATCGTTTGGGCGAAGTGAAGAAGCGCAACAAAGGTGACTCTACTGAGCAAGTAGAAGTTTTGTTGGCGGCTGCTTATCGCGCAATCGAAAATTTTGAAAATGGTTTTAAAGAGGTCGAGCAAATACGGAAACGTGCTCGCAAAGAATTAGGGCGTCACACTGCTAGCGACAATATTTGTTTTGATGGCGTATCACGTGCAGCGCATGTTACTGATGCAACGGACTGGCGCGTTGAATTTCCATTAGTTGTCTTGAAGCCAGATTACGAATCAGAAATTCCAGGCTTAGTAAAAGCGTGCGTGGAATTAGGCCTCACGATTATTCCTCGTGGAGGTGGTACTGGTTATACCGGTGGCGCCATTCCGCTGTATGCAATGTCTGCGGTGATTAATACAGAAAAATTGCAAGATATTGGTGCAGTGAAGTCTCAACATCTACCAGGGGTTGATCATGAAGTGTCAACCATCTTTACAGGTGCCGGCGTAGTAACGCGCCGAGTAGCAGATGCTGCAGAGCATGCTGGCTTAGTGTTTGCGGTAGATCCTACTTCTGCTGATGCAAGCTGTATTGGCGGCAACATTGCAATGAATGCCGGCGGTAAAAAAGCAGTCCTCTGGGGTACTGCTCTCGATAACTTAGCTAGCTGGCGTATGGTGGATCCTCAGGGAAATTGGCTCGACGTTGTACGTCTTGAGCACAACCTCGGCAAGATTCACGATGTTGCAACTGTGCGTTTTCAGCTCACTTGGTCTGATGGTAATGGTGAGCCTGGTCAGCGCATTCTAAAAACGGAATTATTAGAAGTCGAAGGTAAGCGTTTCCGTAAAGAAGGTTTGGGTAAAGACGTTACTGATAAATTTTTATCAGGTTTACCTGGCGTGCAAAAAGAAGGTTGCGATGGTTTGATTACTAGCGCAACTTGGATCTTGCATAGCATGCCTAAATTTATGCGCACTGTTTGTTTAGAGTTTTTTGGTCAAGCACGCGAAGCAATTCCGAGTATTGTTGAGATCAAAGCCTATCTAGATGGTTTAAGCAAGCAGGGCGGTCCAATTTTGGCTGGTCTTGAGCATTTAGACGATCGTTATTTACGCGCGGTCGGCTACTCAACAAAATCAAAGCGCAATAGCTTACCGAAGATGGTATTAATTGGTGATATTGCGGGCGATAACGAGGAAGCAGTAGCTGCTGCCACTAGTGAAGTTGTCCGCATGGCCAACCTTCGGGTTGGGGAGGGCTTTGTGGCGGTTAGCGCTGAAGCTCGCAAGAAATTCTGGTTAGACCGTGCCCGCACAGCTGCTATTGCCCGTCATACCAATGCTTTTAAGATCAACGAAGATGTCGTCATTCCTTTGCCGCGCATGGGTGAGTACACCGACGGTATTGATCGTATCAATATTGAGCTCTCTCTTAAGAACAAATTACAAGTTTTGGATGGCCTCGAAACCTTTTTGAAAAAGAGTGCTTTGCCATTAGGTAAGAGCGATGCTGAGTATGAAATTCCAACTGCAGAGATCCTTGGAGATCGCGTTCAACAGGCTCTCGAGCTCATTGCAAAGGTACGCACCCGCTGGGCTGATTGGCTCTTGCAAATGGATACTTATTTTCCACAACTGCAAGATTACAGTTTGCGTGCTTCATGGAAAGAAGAGGTCCGTTCTGAGTTACGTATCATCTTTGGCGGCTTAGCATTCGAACCTATTCTTGCCGAGTTAGAAGCGATTCACAAAAACATTTTGCGTAAGCGTGTATTTGTAGCGCTGCATATGCATGCAGGCGACGGAAATGTACACACCAATATTCCAGTCAACTCTGATGACTACGAGATGTTGCAAGATGCACATCGTGCCGTAGATCGCATTATGAAGCTGGCACGCTCTTTAGATGGCGTGATTTCAGGTGAACATGGTATTGGTATTACTAAGCTTGAGTATTTGACTGAAGCTGAACTCAAAGACTTCCGTAGCTATAAGAATCGCGTTGATCCAGAGGGTCGTTTCAACAAAGGCAAGTTAATGCCGCATGCTGATCTCAGCATGGCCTATACACCGAGCTTTGGTTTGATGGGGCATGAGTCCATAATCATGCAACAAAGTGATATTGGTGCGATTGCTGATAGTGTGAAAGATTGTTTGCGTTGTGGCAAATGCAAACCCGTTTGCTCAACGCATGTGCCACGCGCCAACCTTCTTTACAGTCCACGCGATAAGATCCTAGCAACATCACTATTAATCGAAGCCTTCCTATATGAAGAACAAACGCGCCGTGGCGTGTCGATTCGACATTGGGAAATGTTTGATGACGTTGCTGCACATTGCACCGTCTGCCATAAGTGCTTAACTCCTTGCCCAGTCAAAATTGACTTTGGTGATGTGACTATGAATATGCGCAACTTATTGCGCAAGATGGGTCAGCAGCGCTTCAATCCTGGTACTGCAGCATCGATGTTTTTCTTGAATGCAACTAGCCCAGAGAGTATTCATCTGGCTCGTAAGACCATGATTGGTTGGGGTTACAAGCTGCAACGCTTAGGCAATGATGTTCTGCGTAAGTTTGCAAAGCAACAAACTGCCCATCCTCCTGCAACAGTAGGTAAGCCGAGCATTAAAGAGCAGGTTATTTTCTTTGTAAATAAGAAGATGCCAGGTAACTTACCTAAGAAAACTGCTCGCGCACTCTTGGATATCGAAGATGCGAATTATGTCCCGATTATTCGGGATCCAAAAACAACCTCTGCTGATACTGAGGCAGTGTTTTACTTCCCGGGTTGCGGTTCTGAACGCTTGTTCTCCCAAGTCGGTTTAGCTACTCAAGCTATGTTGTGGAATGTGGGTGTACAAACTGTCTTGCCACCGGGTTACTTATGCTGCGGTTATCCACAACGCGGCAATGGTGACTTTGACAAAGCCGAGAAGATGATTACGGATAACCGTGTGTTATTCCATCGCGTGGCCAATACTCTGAATTATTTAGATATCAAAACGGTAGTTGTTTCTTGTGGAACTTGCTATGACCAATTGGCTGGTTATCAGTTTGAACAAATCTTCCCAGGCTGCCGCATTATTGATATTCATGAATTTTTGGCAGAGAAGGGCGTTAAGCTCTCTGGAGTCAAGGGCGTGAAGTATATGTATCACGATCCGTGCCACTCTCCAATGAAATTGCAAGATCCTTTGAAGACTGTCAATGAGCTAATTCAGCTAGAAGATGGCAAAGCAATTGCGAAGAATGATCGCTGCTGTGGTGAATCCGGCACATTAGCTGTGACACGTCCTGATATTTCTACTCAAGTACGCTTTCGCAAACAAATTGAGATGGAAAAAGGCGCCAACGATTTGCGTAAGGACAACTTTACTGGTGATGTGAAAGTACTCACCAGCTGCCCTTCTTGTTTGCAAGGCTTAACTCGCTTTGATGCAGATAGTGATACCACTGCAGATTACATTGTCGTTGAGATGGCTCAAAAGCTACTCGGTGAAAACTGGATGCAAGATTACGTCGCTAAAGCAAACCAAGGTGGCATCGAAAGGGTCTTGGTTTAATGATTCCAACGAATATCGTTGTGCACCAACAGACTAAGGTCTTGGAGCTTGCTTATGAAAATGGCAGTACTTATCGCCTGCCTTTTGAGTTGCTCAGAGTGGTTTCGCCATCTGCTGAGGTGCAAGGACATGGACCTGGTCAAGAGACTCTGCAGACCGGTAAGCGGGATGTATTGATTGCGAATCTTGAGCCCGTGGGACATTACGCCCTAAAACCTACGTTTTCTGATGGCCATGATTCAGGCCTCTATTCTTGGGATTACTTATATTTCTTGTGCGAGAACCACGAGCAAGTATGGAAAGAGTATTTAGATAAATTAGCCGCTGCAGGTCTTGATCGTGATGCGCCCATGATTAAGCAGGGGCATTCTTGTGGAAGCCACTAATGAGTAAAACTCACTTCGGTTATCAAAGCGTTGACGAGGGCGAGAAGGCTGGCAAAGTTGCTGAGGTATTTCATTCGGTAGCCAGCAAATATGATGTGATGAATGACTTAATGTCATTTGGGTTACATCGCGTGTGGAAAAAAATAACGATTGCTAGAGCAAATGTACGTCCTGGTCAAAAAGTATTGGATATTGCCGGCGGCACCGGAGATTTGGCTGCAGCGTTTGCTAAGGCGACAGCTTGGGGTCATAACCCTGAGGCTCAAGTTTGGTTAAGTGACATTAATGCGTCCATGTTGGGCGTTGGTAGGGATCGCTTGCTTGATAAAGGCATGGCCTTACCCTGCGTACAATTTGATGCAGAAAAAATTCCATTCCCAAATAATCATTTTGATGTTGTAACCGTTGCTTTTGGTTTGCGTAACATGACCCACAAAGATATTGCCCTAGGGGAAATGTGTCGCGTCATCAAGCCGGGCGGTCGAGTGATGGTTTTAGAGTTCTCTAAGCCGGATGACTTTTTGCAGCCAGTCTATGACGCATATTCATTCAAGGTATTGCCTTGGTTGGGTGAAAAAATTGCACAAGATTCAGAAAGCTATCGTTATTTAGCTGAATCGATTCGTATGCATCCTGATGCAGAGGCGCTAAAAGAAATGATGCTAGGCGTTGGTTTTGATGAAGTTGAAACCCACAGAATGACCGGGGGTATCGTAGCTTTACATATTGGTATTAAATACTGATAGATGTATAGTTTTTAAGCCTTTAAAAACTAAAGCAGTGCAGAAGTTATTCGAAGGGGTATGTAAAAATGAATCAACATTTTTTTAAAGCAGTTTTCTTGAGCATGATTCTGGTATTTGCATCCATTAGTTCTGCTGAGGCAGGACGATTGGGTGGCGGCAGAAGTTTCGGACGAGCCCCAAGCGCCCCAATTCAGAGGCAAGCTACTCCTATTCAAAAGCCAGCACAACCTGCTCAGGCACAACCTGCAGCTCCAAGCGCAGCCCCACAAGCTCCAGCCCCAAGTAGGTTTGGTGGTATGGGTGGCATCTTAGGTGGGCTGGCCGCAGGTCTAGGTATCGGCTATCTCTTATCTCATTTTGGTTTGGGTGAAGCTGCATCCTCACTCATTACTGGTTTGCTAATTGCTATGCTTGCCGGTTTTGTCATCATGTTCATCATCCGTCGCCTACTTCCAGCGTTATCAGGAGCTACCCAGAATTCCAATGTGCCTACCTCGGGTATGCAACGAACTTCTGTAGATGCATTAAGTAGACAAGAACCTGGTTTTACGCCTGCTGCAAATGCATTTGCTGGTGTTAGTGCTGAACCTGAGGCTTTTGTTTCAACTTTGCCACCTGGTTTCGATGAGCGTACATTCTTAGAAAATGCAAAACAGTATTTTGTGACTTTGCAAAAAGCATGGGATTTGGGTGATCTGGCTTCCTTAAGTGAATTTACTACCCCTGAAATGTTTTCAACAATTCAACAAGATTTGGCGGGGCGAAGTGATAGCGCCAATCAAACAGATGTGATTACTATCAACGCCCGACTTTTGGGGATTGAGACTAGTGAGGCGCATTATGTTTGTAGCGTTCAATTTAGCGGCATTATTCGTGAGCAGCCAGGGGCGGCAGCCAGTGATTTTTCAGAAATCTGGAATTTAAGTAAGCCAGTAGAGGGTCCTGGAGGCTGGGTACTGGCGGGTATTTCTCAGTTGGTTTAAGCTTAAGGTACTTTCCGTTGGAAAACCCGCACTAGTGCGGGTTTTTTACACTTATGAATACACTATCTTCTTCAACCCATACCATTGCCGCGAGCGCTGCTTGCCGTGGGATAAACCATGTATTGAGTGGTGAACCCTGGGCTTGTGCTGAGCTAGCAAAACATGTTGGCAAGACGGTCCTTATCCAACTTCCTTTTGGACGTCTCTGTTTTGAAATTCATGCGTCTGGATTATTAGGTAGCTTGAAAGAGTTGGAGGCCCCATCTTTGGCGCT
Source organism: Polynucleobacter sp. TSB-Sco08W16 (assembly GCF_018687455.1). Classification (NCBI taxonomy): domain Bacteria; kingdom Pseudomonadati; phylum Pseudomonadota; class Betaproteobacteria; order Burkholderiales; family Burkholderiaceae; genus Polynucleobacter; species Polynucleobacter sp. TSB-Sco08W16. The sequence continues at coordinate 1,700,502 of NZ_CP061291.1, read as the reverse complement.
GGAAGTGTCTACAAAAGCTTTAAGCGACTTGGCTGGCAGTTCTGGAAATTTACGTGAACAAGCTTTCAAGGCGGTCAAAATTACGGGCGATGCTGATTTGGCTCAGTTGATTGGGCGCTTGGCTGCTCAGTTGCGCTGGGAGTATGAAGAGGATTTAGCGCACTTTATAGGGGATGCACCTGCCCACTTTGCGGTAAGGCAAGGTAAAAAAATTGTCTCTGCAACACAATCTGCAGCCAGTGATTTGCTGGACAATCTAGTGGAGTATGTGAGCGAAGAGAGAAAAGTGCTTTTAAACAAACGAGACTTTATGGCTCGTAAATCCGAATTAAACGACTTGCGCGATTCAGTAGATCGTCTAGAAAAGCGCATTCAACACATAGAGCAAAAGGTCAAATAATCGTGCGTCGTATTGCTCGTCTTTGTTTTATTTTCTTCACCGCATGGCGATATGGTCTATTGCCCTTATTGCGCGATGTTCTCAAGCCAGGCATCGGTCGTAGTTGCTTGACGGTTGTGTGCTGGACTTCACCTGGCACTAAATTACCCAGAGGCGAACGTATTCGTCTAACGTTAGAAGCGCTTGGTCCTATATTTGTGAAATTTGGACAAGTACTTTCTACGCGCCGTGACTTGTTGCCAGAAGATATTGCCAATGAGTTAGCAAAGTTGCAGGATCAAGTTCCGCCATTTTCAAATGAAGAATCTCGTCGTTTGATTGAAGAAGATCTGGGTCAATCAATTGAAGAAGTGTTTATCAGCTTTGATGCAACTCCTGTCGCTAGCGCATCCGTTGCACAGGTGCACTTTGGAGTTTTACGAGGCACTACCAAGCATCCTGAATGGGAAGGTCGAGAGATTGCCATTAAAGTCTTGCGCCCCGGCATCTTGCCAGTCATTGATGGTGATCTAGCTTTAATGTACGACCTTGCCAAGATTATTGAAAAGAGCTCTGAAGATGGCCGCCGTTTAAAGCCTCGCGAGAACGTAGCCGAGTTCGACACCTATTTGCATGATGAGCTTGACCTTATGCGTGAGGCAGCGAATGCAAGCCAACTGCGGCGATATTTTGTGGACTCCAAGAAACTCATGATTCCGGAGATGTACTGGGATCTGTGTCGTACCAATGTCATTGTCATGGAGAGAATGCATGGTATTTCGATTGGACGTACAGCAGAGCTGCGAGCAGCCGGTGTGGATTTTAAAAAGTTAGCAGCTGATGGCGTAGAAATATTTTTCACCCAGGTTTTTGAATACGGATTTTTCCACGCAGACATGCATCCTGGAAACATCATGATTAGCTTAGAGCCAGAAACTTTTGGACGCTTTATTTCCTTAGATTTTGGAATTGTTGGTGCTTTAAATCAGTCTGATAAAAATTATTTAGCATTGAACTTCTTGGCTTTCTTCAATCGCGATTACCGTCGGGTTGCTGAGCTTCATATTGAATCCGGTTGGGTTCCCGCTAATACGCGCGTAGAAGAATTAGAGGGTGCAGTGCGCTCTGTATGTGAGCCTTATTTTGATCGCCCACTCAAAGAGATTTCTTTGGGCCTGGTGTTGATGCGTTTATTTCAGACTTCACGTCGCTTCAAGGTTGAAATTCAGCCTCAACTGACCCTGTTGCAAAAGACACTCTTGAATGTGGAGGGTCTGGCGCGTCAACTTGATCCAGACCTGGATTTATGGAAAACAGCCAAGCCAATTTTGGAAAAATGGGTTGATAAGCAGTTGGGTTGGCGCGGATTGCTAGATGGCTTAAAGGAAGAAGCACCTACCTGGGCCAAAATATTGCCTACCTTGCCTCGTTTGATTGCCGAGAGCTTGGCTCAAGGCCGGCATCAAATTAAAGACCAAAACGGCGAATTAGAGGTCTTAAAGGCCCTTTTATTGCAAGAAAGACGCACCCATCGCCTAGTGGCAGGGGCTTTGCTCTTTGCAGGTGGATTTTTGGCCGGGATTTTGATCATCGGCCTTGGCATTTATTAGTCTATCGCTGATTGGCTGCTAACCCGCTAAAATAGCGGGTTAGGCAGAACACATGAAAAAATACTTTATCGCTGGCATTCTTGTATGGGCTCCCATGGCGGTCACCATTTGGGTGATTACCTGGGGCTTGGGCTTGCTCGACGGTGTATTTGGCTCGGTCATGCAGGCCATCATCGCTGTATTCCCTCACCAGTTTGCAGCTGATCTCCAACACTTCCGTGAGTTACCGGGGGTGGGTATATTAATTGTGGTTGCAGTGGTGGTTGTCACTGGCGTACTTGCGATCAATTTTGCTGGGCAATGGTGGCTAAAGGTCTGGGACAAATTTGTTAATCGTATTCCAGTTGTTCGTTCCATCTATTCCAGCGTTCAACAAGTTTCATCTACTTTATTTTCTGGCAGCGGTCAGGCTTTTAGTAAAGCCTTATTAATTCGTTACCCTCATGCAGATTCATGGGTGATCGCATTTCAAACGGGCACCCCTGCAAAAGAAGTGACTACTAAGTTGGGCGAGGGATATGTGAATGTATTTCTGCCGACCACTCCAAACCCTACCTCTGGTTTTTTTATGATCGTGCCACGTGCGCAAACAATCGAACTGGAGATGAGTGTTGAAGAGGCCTTGAAACACATTGTTTCTATGGGATCCGTTCCACCAAATAATTCTAGCGGTCTGACTTCAATTGAGTCGCCACACCATTTTTGATTTATAGGAAATTGTTATGTCAATGCGTAGCCACACTTGCGGCCAAGTAACCGATTCGCTGATTGGTCAAGAAGTTACTCTCTCTGGATGGGTTAATCGCCGTCGTGACCATGGAGGCGTGATCTTTATTGACTTGCGTGACCGCGAAGGTTTTGTTCAAGTTGTATGCGATCCCGATCGCCCAGATATGTTTGCTCTTGCTGAGCAAGTGCGTAATGAGTTTTGCATTCAAATCAAAGGTCTCGTGCGCGCACGTCCTGCTGGCACTGAAAATAATGACTTGGTCAGTGGCAAAGTAGAGATTCTTTGTCATAGCTTGGTGATTGTGAATGCCTCTATTACTCCGCCATTTCAGATTGATGATGAGAACCTATCTGAGACAACTCGTTTAACTCACCGTGTACTTGACTTGCGTCGTCCGCAAATGCAGAAGAACTTGCGTTTGCGTTATAACGTTGCAATGGAGTGCCGTCGCTATCTAGATGAAGCGGGCTTTATCGATATCGAAACGCCAATGCTGACTAAGAGCACGCCAGAAGGTGCGCGCGATTACTTGGTGCCTTCCCGTGTACATGATGGGCAGTTCTTTGCTTTACCGCAATCGCCTCAGTTATTTAAGCAGTTGTTGATGGTGGCTGGTTTTGATCGTTACTACCAAATTACTAAGTGCTTCCGTGATGAAGATTTGCGCGCAGATCGTCAACCTGAATTTACCCAGATCGACTGTGAAACTGCCTTCCTGAGCGAAATTGAAATTCGTGAGCTATTTGAAAACATGATCCGTCATATTTTCAAGAAAACCATGAGTGTCGAATTGCCTAACCCATTCCCAACCATGCCTTACTCAGAGGGTATGGCGCGTTTTGGTTCCGATAAACCAGATTTGCGCGTCAACTTTGAGTTCACCGAATTAACGGATTTGATGAAGGACGTTGACTTCAAGGTTTTCTCTGGTGCAGCTAACCAAGAGGGTGGCCGTGTCGTTGGTTTATGTGTACCAGGCGGTGCCGAGATTAGTCGTAGCGAAATCGATGACTACACCCAGTTTGTAAGCATCTATGGTGCTAAAGGTTTGGCATGGATCAAAGTCAACTCTGTTGCCGAAGGTCGCAATGGTTTGCAATCGCCGATTGTGAAGAACTTGCATGATGCGGCGATTGAAGGAATCTTGAAGCGCACCGGCGCAAAAGACGGCGATATCATTTTCTTTGGTGCCGATAAAGAAAAGGTCGTTAATGATGCTATTGGCAACCTACGATTGCGCATTGGCCATTCCGCTTGGGGTAAAGAGCATGGACTATTTACCGAAGGTTGGAAGCCGTTGTGGGTTGTGGATTTCCCAATGTTTGATTACGACGAAGGTGAAGCACGTTGGGTTGCTTGCCATCATCCGTTTACCAGCCCCAAAGATGAGCACATGAAGTATCTAGAGTCTGACCCAGGTAAGTGCTTGGCTAAAGCTTATGACATGGTTCTGAACGGTAGTGAAATTGGTGGTGGTTCTGTACGTATTCACCAAGAGGCTGTTCAAAGCCAAGTATTCCGCGCATTGAAGATTGGTGCGGAAGAGGCGCAAGCAAAGTTTGGCTTTTTGTTAGACGCTCTCCAGTATGGGGCCCCGCCCCACGGTGGCATTGCTTTTGGCTTGGATCGAATTGTGACGATGATGACTGGTGCTGAGTCTATTCGTGATGTGATTGCTTTCCCGAAAACACAACGTGCACAATGCCTATTAACTCAGGCTCCTAGCCCAGTGGATGAGCGTCAGTTGCGTGAGTTGCATATTCGTTTGCGCCAAGCTGCTCCTCCAGCTGCTTAAATCATCCAGCAATAATAAGCACTACTTTGAAAATCCCTATTTCGGTTTTAGTTGTTATCTATAAATCGAATGGGGATGTTTTATTGATAGAGCGCGCTGATAGGGCAGGCTTTTGGCAATCGGTTACTGGCAGCCTAGACGCGCCAGATGAGGATCTAGCTTTAGCTGCCACTCGCGAGGTTTTTGAAGAGACTGGGATTGCGGTAGATCAACTACCAATAGGTGCACTTCGCAATCTTCACCACCAGATCGAATACGAAATTTATCCTGAGTGGCGCTTTCGTTATGCTCCCGGCGTAACCAGGAATATTGAACATTGGTTTGTATTGCAAGTACCTAACAATATCTCAATCACGCTCGCCCCTAGAGAGCATGTTGCTTATGAGTGGCTCCCATTTAAAGAGGCCGCTAAGAAATGTTTTTCTCCTAGCAACGGTGATGCGATTCTGAAATTGTTTTCAGCGAGCTGAACTAGAAGCGAATAAGATAGAACGATGAGACATTCATCGGGACGCCATCACAACACTTCGGATTCAAAGATATCGCAAAGGGGTGATTGGCGAGTTATTCGCGATCTCCTCCCTTATCTATTAGAGTATCGCTTTAGAGTCATCCTGGCCCTGAGCTGCTTGATTGCAGCTAAATTCGCCAATTTAGGCATTCCGATTTTGATGAAAGAGTTGATTGACTCTTTGGATGTCAAGGCAGACTCTCCGCAAGCGTTATTGGTGGTTCCAGTCGGCATCATTTTTGCTTATGGTTTATTAAGAATCTCTGCATCATTATTTGCGGAGCTGCGCGAGGCTCTTTTTGCAAGGGTGACTCAAAACGCAGTTCGTAAGGTTGCACTTCAAGTCTTTGAGCATTTGCATTCATTGGCACTGAGCTTTCATCTAGCCAGACAGACTGGTGGCGTAAGTCGCGATATTGAGCGTGGGACACGTGGCATCCAGTCGCTGATTTCATATTCGCTCTACAGCATCCTGCCAACACTGATCGAGTTTTGCTTGGTTCTGGGGTACTTTGCCTACTCCTATGATATTTGGTTTGCTGCAATCACTTTGGCCGCCTTAGTTCTTTACATCGTATTTACTATTGTTGTGACCGAGTGGCGCACTCACTATCGCCGCACTATGAATGATATGGATTCAAAGGCGAATCAAAAGGCAATTGATTCTTTATTGAATTTTGAAACAGTAAAGTATTTTGGTAACGAAGCATTTGAAGCTCGTCGTTATGACGAAAATCTATTGCGTTATCAATCGGCTGCCGTGAAGTCTCAGAAGACCCTAGCCTTCTTAAACTTAGGCCAACAAATCATTATTGCAATTGGCTTGATGCTGATTTTGTGGCGAGCTACGCTGGGTGTAGTCAATGGCACGATGACCTTAGGCGACCTTGTTTTAGTCAACACATTGATGATTCAGTTATATATTCCGCTTAATTTCTTGGGCGTGATCTACCGTGAAATTAAGCAATCATTAACAGACATGGATCGCATGTTCTCTTTACTGAATACTGATAAGGAAATTGCCGATTCTCCTGATGCTCATCCCTTACATATTGATAATCAAGGTCATGGACCTGATGTGCGTTTTGAGAATGTATCTTTTCACTACGATGCAAAGCGCGAGATTTTGCGCGATATTAGTTTTACTGTTCCAGCCGGCACTATTACGGCGGTAGTTGGTCAGAGTGGTGCAGGCAAGAGTACCCTAGCTAGATTGCTCTTTCGTTTCTACGATGTGCAGTCTGGAAAGATCTTGATTGATGGGCAGAATATTCAAGATGTGACACAGGCGAGTTTGCGTAAAGCAATCGGTATCGTTCCTCAAGACACTGTTTTATTTAATGACACTATTGGCTACAACATTGCCTATGGTGACCCATCCGCTTCTATTGATGAGGTACATGAGGCTGGAAGAGCTGCCCAAATCGATAGTTTTATTAAGCGCCTGCCAGATGGTTATGACGCCCAGGTTGGTGAGCGAGGCTTAAAACTGTCAGGTGGTGAGAAGCAGCGGGTTGCGATCGCAAGGACTTTACTCAAAAAACCGGCCATGTTGATTTTTGATGAAGCTACTTCTGCTCTGGACTCTAAAACAGAGCGAGCTTTTCAGGAGGAGTTATTAAGTCTGGCAAAAAATCGTACCACTCTCATCATTGCACATCGACTCTCTACAATTATTCATGCTGATCAAATCTTGGTGATGGATCACGGTCAGATTGTGGAGCGAGGTACACATCTTGAGCTGCTTGCTGCTAGAGGCAGATATGCTGAAATGTGGCAAATGCAGGAGCGTGCTGCACTTGATTAGAATAGCCTGATGATCCAACAAAGTAACCGATCAGCCACTACAGAAGAGGCTACTCTGAAAAATGCCTTTGCTGCTGCAGTTGCGGTAGCTGATCCGCAGATTATTGTTCCCCAATGTTTGGCAAAGATATTTCCATCTAGTCAAGAGCCACAAGGTAAATGCTTGGTGGTGGGTGCTGGTAAGGCTAGCGCATCCATGGCGAGTGCACTAGAGTCTTATGCCAAAGTACATTGGCCACAAGTTCAGGTAAGTGGCGTTGTACTTACTCGTTATGGCCACAACTCGCCAACTACTCATATAAAGATCGTCGAAGCAGGTCATCCAGTGCCAGACCAAGCAGGTATGGATGGTGCTAAAGAAGTGCTGGCTTTGGCTAAGCAGCTTCAAGCTGGCGATGTTTTGATCGCTTTGGTCTCTGGCGGAGGCTCTAGTCTCCTGACCCTGCCTATTGACGGCATCTCTATCGAAGATGTGCGTAAGACTACCGAGGCACTTTTGCGTAGTGGTGCTCCGATTGAAGAGATGAATGTGGTGCGCAAACACTTATCAGCAATTTTAGGTGGCAATTTAGCGAGAGTTGCAATTGCGCGTGGTGCTCGAGTTGAAGCTTTATTAATTTCTGATGTGACTGGTGATTCTCCAGCGGATATTGCAAGCGGCCCTTGTGCGGCTGACTATTCAACGTATTTAGATGCAGTCAATATCTTAGAAAAATATCGTTTGGGGGAAGATGCAATTCCGATGTCAGTTTTGAATCACCTGAAGCAAGGTGTAGCTGGAAAAAAACCGGAGACATTAAAAGAGTTGGATCTCGTTGATGCACAAGTTGCGAATCATGTCATCGCAACAGCATATAAAAGTTTAGAGGCGGCTGCTGACTACGTTCGTAGTCAAGGGTATGAATCGGTTATTTTGGGTGACACCATTACAGGAGAGGCCCAAGAGGTGGGAATCAGCCAGGCTCAGTTGGCTCGAGATTATCTGGCTAAGAGCGATCAGCCATTGGCTCTAATTTCTGGTGGTGAATGTACTGTCACTATTCCTACTGGGGTAAAGGGCCGTGGTGGTCGTTGCAGCGAATATCTACTCTCACTGTTAGCTGCCAGTTCGGATTTGCCTGGGATTGCTGCTTTGGCTGCTGATACCGATGGTATTGATGGTAGCGAAAAGAATGCTGGCGCATGGTTTGATCCCGATATACGTCAGGCTGGAAAGGCTCAGGATCTTGTCCCCGAAAAATTCTTAGCAGCGCATGATTGCTACGGCTTCTTTGCGGAATTGGGAGCTTTGGTGGAAACTGGCCCTACACTGACGAATGTGAATGATTTCCGTATCATCTTGCTTAATAATTAATATGACTAATAGCCCTACACAAATTCAATTAGTACAGCCAGATGACTGGCATTTGCATATTCGTGATGGCGAAGTCATGAAGGATGTATTGGCTGATACTGCTCGTCAATTTGCGCGTGCGATCATCATGCCTAATCTAAAGCCGCCTGTGACAACCGTAGATTTGGCAAAAGCTTATCAAGCCCGTATCGAATCAAATTTGAAGTCATTAAGTATTGATAGCTTTACACCACTGATGACTTTGTATCTCACCGACAATACATCTGCTGATGAGGTACACAAGGCCAAGGCAGCAGGTATTGTTGGATTCAAGTTATACCCTGCAGGCGCTACGACCAATAGCGATGCTGGTGTTAGTGACATCAAGCGTTGTTATAAAGCATTAGAGGCAATGCAAGCAGTGGGGATGCCACTCTTGGTACATGGTGAAGTGACTCACGCTGATATTGATATTTTTGATCGTGAAGCGGTATTTATTGATCTTGTTCTTGAGCCTTTGCGTAAAGACTTCCCTGAGCTCAAGATTGTGTTCGAACACATTACTACCAAGCAAGCAGCACACTATGTGCGTGATGCAGCGACTGGAGGAAAAGCTACGATAGCTGCGACGATCACCCCGCAACATTTGCTGATGAATCGCAATGCGATTTTTGCTGGCGGTATACGTCCACATAATTATTGTTTGCCAGTACTAAAGCGTGAGGAACATCGCATTGCATTGCTAGAAGCTGCTACCAGTGGCAATACTCGGTTCTTCCTGGGAACAGATAGTGCTCCACATGCTAAGGGTGCCAAAGAGGCTGCTTGCGGCTGTGCTGGTTGTTACAGCGCATTTAATGCATTAGGTTTATATGCAGAAGCATTTGAGAATGCTGGTAAGTTGGATAAATTAGAAGGCTTCGCTAGTTTCTTTGGGCCTGATTTTTACTCCTTATCCCGCAATAGTAAAAAAATTACCCTCGTAAAACAGGCGCAAAGTATTCCTGCTGAATTGCCGCTGGGTGACGCAACCATTGTCCCTTTGCGTGCTGGTGAGACCATCGCCTGGTCGCTAATTTAAATCCTCGCTCTATTTTTACAAGCCAATTTGCTCTGTCTGCGTTAGACTGCAGGCGCAGAGTCAATTAGGCAATCGCCGCCTCTTTATTGAGGGGGAGGAAAGTCCGGACTCCATAGGGTAGGGTGATGGCTAACGGCCATCCACGGTGACGTGAGGAATAGGGCCACAGAGACGAGCGTATTTAGTTACGGTGAAACGCGGTAACCTCCACCTGGAGCAATCCCAAGTATGCAGACGATGAGGCGTCCCGCTGAGTCTGCGGGTAGGGAGCTTGAGCCGTTAGGTAACTAACGGCCTAGAGGAATGATTGCCCCTAGATGAAAGTCTAGGCGACAGAATCCGGCTTATCGATTGACTCTGCACTTATTCCGCAATTACTTCGACGCTATAGCTTAGCTCTGCGGTTTTTGCCAACATCGTAGTCGCTGAGCAGTATTTTTCATGTGAAAGTTTTACTGCACGATCTACCTTGGCTTGATCCAGATCTTTACCTTTGACCGTGAAGTGCAAATTGATCTTAGTAAAGACTTTGGGATCCTCGGCTGCTCTTTCTGCCTGAAGGGTGACATCGCAGCCGCTAATAGCCTGACGAGCCCTCTGTAGGATTAAAACGACATCGAATGCCGAACAGCCGCCAGCGCCAGCCAAAAGGAGCTCCATTGGTCTTGGGGCTAGGTTTCTGCCTCCTGCTTCAGGTGCGCCATCCATATTTACTAGGTGGCCGCTGCCAGTTTCTGCTGAAAAGGCCATCCCGCCATTACCCAACCAAGATACTCGACATTCCATATTAGTGACCCCTAACTTACTAAATTAATCAATATTATCAATAGTTTACCAATTTTCAAGGAGACTAAGTTGCTGCACGGCAACATAAAAATCTTGATTTTGGTCAATTTTCTTGCATTGCATCATTACTTATGGGTACAATAACCACATTGGTAGTCAGTCTTATACAAGACTGCGACTTACCTCCCAGTGTCTCCTCCACCCAAACATAGGTGGATTCCAACCCAGGACTCGTTCCTGGGTTTTTTTTGGGTTACAATTCAAGGCTTTACTGAATTACCGAACCAGTCAGCGGTAATTGTTGTACCAAGTAAATTGCAGAATCTGCGAGCTTGCAAACATAAGCAGGGCCAAGGTGGACGTAGTTTGGTTGGAGTAATTTTTTTTGACTATAACAATTTGAGAAATCATGAAAACTTTTTCTGCAAAATCCCATGAGGTAGTGCATGAATGGTTCGTGATTGACGCTACGGACAAAGTCCTCGGTCGTGTCGCCAGTGAAGTGGCACACCGTCTACGCGGCAAGCACAAGCCTGAATACACCCCACACGTTGATACTGGCGACTTTATTGTTGTCATCAATTCTTCTAAGCTCCGTGTCACTGGCACAAAAGGCTTGAACAAGATCTATTACCGTCATAGCGGATACCCAGGTGGTATTAGCTCGACTAACTTCGACAAGATGCAAGACCGTTTCCCAGGTCGCGCTTTGGAGAAGGCTGTAAAAGGTATGTTGCCAAAAGGCCCACTAGGCTATGCCATGATCAAGAAATTAAAAGTCTACGGCGACGCCAATCATCCGCATGCGGCTCAACAGCCAAAAGCGTTAGAGATTTAAGGAAACCAAATGGCTATTAATTACGGAAATTGGAATTACGGTACTGGTCGCCGCAAGAGTTCTGTTGCGCGCGTATTCATTAAATCTGGCAAAGGCGAAATCATTGTTAATGGTAAACCTATCGATGCTTATTTTGCTCGTGAAACATCACGCATGATTGCTCGTCAGCCTTTGGCTCTCACAGCCCACTTAACGACCTTTGATATCAAAGTAAATGTTTCTGGTGGTGGTGAAACTGGCCAAGCTGGTGCAGTTCGTCACGGTGTTACTCGTGCATTGATCGACTATGACAACGCTTTGAAGCCAACCCTGTCTAAAGCAGGTTTGGTAACTCGCGATGCTCGTGAAGTTGAGCGTAAAAAAGTTGGTCTGCACGGCGCGCGTCGTCGTAAGCAGTTCAGCAAGCGCTAATTCTTTCAGTCGCTCAAGTTTTATCGAAAGGGTCGCGCAAGCGGCCCTTTTTGTTTCTACAATCTAGGTATTAAAGAAATAAAATTCATCAGTCGGCATTTTGGAGAATGGCATGATTAAAGTTGGCATCGTTGGCGGCACAGGATATACCGGGGTTGAACTATTGCGCCTACTGGCACAGCATCCTGAAGTAAAGATTGTTGCGATTACCTCTCGTACAGAAGCTGGTATGCCAGTAGCTGAGATGTTCCCATCTTTACGCGGTCGTGTTGATCTCAAATTTACGACTCCAGATGAAGCGAAGTTAACGGAATGCGACGCAGTGTTTTTTGCTACTCCACATGGTGTTGCAATGGCGCAGGCTAAAGAATTGCTGGCAAACAATGTGAAGATTTTGGATTTAGCCGCAGACTTTCGTTTGAAAGATGTTAAAGAGTTTGCCAAGTGGTACGGCATGGAGCACACCTGCCCAGAAATTTTGGCTGAGGCAGTTTATGGCTTAGCAGAAATCAATCGTGAAGCCATTAAAAAAGCACGCGTTGTTGGATTGGCTGGTTGTTATCCAACCTCAGTACAGCTCGGTCTCGCACCATTGCTTTCGCCAAAATCGACTGGTGGCAAGCACTTGATCGATGGCACCCATATTATTTCTGACTCTAAGTCGGGGACCTCTGGTGCTGGCCGTAAAGCAGAGATTGGTACTTTGCTATCTGAGGCTAGCGATAACTTTAAAGCTTACGGAGTTAAAGGCCATCGCCATCTTCCTGAAATCGTGCAGGGCCTAAAGGCGATCGCTGGTCATGATCAAATTGGCCTGACATTTGTGCCGCATCTCACCCCAATGGTGAGAGGTATTCATTCGACTTTGTATGTGCGTTTGACTGAAGCTGGACAAGACGTAGATTATCAACAGCTTTATGAGTCTTTTTACAAGAATGAGCCTTTTGTCGATGTGATGCCTGCTGGCAGCCATCCAGAGACGCGCTCCGTAAGAGGAAGTAATGGCATTCGGATTGCAATCCATCGTCCTGGCGGTGGCGATACTCTGGTCATTTTGGTCGTTGAGGATAATTTGGTCAAAGGAGCCTCAGGTCAAGGCGTGCAGTGTATGAACTTGATGTTTGGCTTGCCCGAAACAACGGGCCTTACCCAGATTGCGGTTTCTCCATAATGACCCTTCAGCAAACTGGGCATTAAAAGCCTAAAATAAGACATACCCTTTTGAATTAGGAGTGAATCATGACCGAATTAGCTACGCAACCCGCACAAGATCTAGCCGAGCCACCGACTCCTTTGGTGTTTACGGATGCTGCTGCTGCAAAAGTAGCTGACTTGATCGCCGAAGAAGGCAATCCAGAGCTGAAGTTGCGCGTATTCGTGCAAGGTGGTGGTTGTTCAGGTTTTCAGTATGGCTTCACATTTGATGACGCTGTGAATGAGGATGACACGCTCTTTGAAAAGAATGGTGTTACTTTGTTGGTGGATTCAATGAGCTTCCAATATTTAGTTGGTGCGGAGATTGATTACAAAGAAGATATCAATGGTTCACAGTTTGTGATCAAGAATCCAAATGCACAAACGACTTGTGGTTGCGGTTCTTCTTTCTCTGCTTAACTAAAAAAGCACTTAATCATTTAAGCGGGATAGCAAGCACCTAGAATTCTAGGACCCTTCGCTCCCGTAACGGCTGGCAAATTTGCTGGCCGTTTTGTTTTGTGGGCCCAGGCAAGCCATGCAAATGCAAGGCCTTCTACCAGCTGTGGATCGATGCCAGAAGAATTGCTTGTAGTAATTTCTAATGGCTGTTTAAAGAGATTCTGCGACTTCACTTTGAATAAATCCATTAAGGCAATATTTCTGGCGCCACCTCCGCAGACAATCAGTTTCTGGGTTTGCGGGGCGTGACGAACTAGAGAATCTAAGGCCGAATGCGCTGTTAAATGTAATAGTGTGGCCTGCACATCCTCGGCATGATGATTGTCTTTACCTAATTTTTCATGCAGCCAGTCGAGATGAAAGTCATCACGACCAGTACTCTTTGGAGGAGCTTTTGCAAAGAACGAATCGGAGAGCATTCGTTCAAGAAGTTCTTCATCTACTTTCCCTTGTGCTGCCCAATTACCACCCTCATCAAATGCGTTTCCTTGATGCTCATGTATCCAGGCATCCATCAACATATTTCCTGGACCACAGTCAAAGCCAGTCACCTCACCACTCGTGGGGAGAAGAGTGAGATTGGCAATACCACCAATATTGAGAATGGCTAAATTTCTATCTTCTACAAATTGCTGCGCATGAAATGCGGGCACTAATGGTGCACCATGACCACCTGCAGCGAGATCTCGACTTCTAAAGTCTGCAATCACATCAATACCAGTCTTCTCCGCTAAAAGAGCAGGATTCAGTGTTTGGTGGGTGTAGGCTAGATCTCCAAGATGGGGTTGATGGCGAACGGTCTGGCCGTGAGCACCAATGGCAGCAATATCAGAAATCGGTAGATTGGCCTTTTTGAGCAGCTGACTTACCGCCTCCGCATAAGCTAGTGCTAGAGCATTACCAGCCTGCTTTTCTCGATGGAGCTCATTAGGGCCAGGGCTCTGGAGTTCAAAAAGGGCTTTGCGCAATGTAGGTGAAAAGGGGAGACTAACGGCCTCAACTGCGCTTGTTTCACCATTAACCCCAATCTTTGCTAAAACAGCATCAATTCCATCTAGGCTGGTACCAGACATTAGACCAATGTAGAGGGGGTGGGGCTGGTTCATAGGGTTCAGGGTTGGGCTCTCAGTGATGCGACAATTATGCTTTAGCAATTTAAATACTAATTTAACCTAAACAGTTAACTGAATCAGCATGACGGCTAAACCAGAACAAAAATATCCTTTGACCCCCGAAGTCTTTGCGGCACTCGAAGTCACTAAACGTGGCTGTGATGAGTTGTTAGTTGAGGCTGATTGGGTACAGAAGCTAGCTCGTAGCCAAGCCACCCAGACCCCTTTGAGAATTAAATTGGGCTTAGATCCAACTGCGCCAGATATTCACTTGGGTCATACCGTTGTCCTAAATAAATTGCGGCAGTTACAAGATTTAGGGCATACCGTCATTTTCTTGATCGGTGATTTCACCAGCATGATTGGTGATCCATCGGGCCGAAATGCTACGCGCCCACCACTAACTGCGGAAGAGATCGCAGTGAATGCCGAGACTTACTATCGTCAAGCCAGCATGGTCTTAGATCCTACTAAAACAGAAGTGCGTTACAACAGCGAGTGGTGTGATCCCTTGGGCGCACGCGGCATGATTCAGTTGGCAGCAAAACATACTGTTGCCCGCATGCTAGAGCGCGATGACTTTACTAAGCGTTATCGCAGTGGCGTACCAATTTCTATTCATGAGTTTTTATATCCCTTGATGCAGGGTTATGACTCGGTTGCCCTGAAGAGCGATCTAGAGCTTGGTGGTACTGATCAAAAATTTAATCTTCTAGTGGGTCGTGAACTCCAGCGGGAGTATGGTCAAGAGCCTCAATGTATTTTGACTATGCCTTTGTTGGTTGGTCTTGATGGTGTTGAGAAAATGAGTAAGTCCAAAGGTAATTACATAGGCATCAGCGAGCCTGCTGGTGATATGTTTGGCAAACTCTTAAGCATCTCAGATGATTTGATGTGGGATTACTTCACATTGCTATCATTCCGTCCAATGTCAGAAATTGATTTAATGAAGCAAGAAGTAGCCGCTGGACGCAATCCAAAGGATTGCAAGGTATTGCTCGCCCAAGAAATCGTGGCACGTTTTCATTCACAGGCAGCAGCAGAAAAAGCGTTAGAAGACTTTAATCACCGCGCTAAGGGTGGTGTACCAGATGATATTCCGGAGGTAAATCTCTCCGGCGCCCCAATGGGAATTGCTAATCTTCTCAAGGCTGCAGGATTAGCGCCCTCTACATCAGAAGCGATGCGTAACATTGAGCAAAACGGCGTAAAGGTTGATGGCGAAACTGTTTCTGATAAACAGACCAAAATTGAAGCTGGAACCTACATAGTGCAGGTGGGTAAGCGTAAGTTTTCTAAGGTTACGCTGAGTTAATTTAGGGCGCGGCTTAAATATCTAGGCTGCTGCTTGGCGGCGTTAAGCCAAAGTGCTCATAGGCCTGGCGGGTTGCTACACGTCCGCGCGAGGTTCTCTGTAGATAGCCTTGTTGAATAAGGTAGGGCTCTAGGACGTCTTCAATGGTGTCGCGCTCTTCCCCAATCGCTGCAGCCAGGTTATCAATACCGACAGGTCCGCCATCAAACTTATGCAAGATGGCTTCTAGCAATTTTCTATCCATGACATCAAAGCCGCTTGGATCGACATCGAGCATTTTTAATGCAGCATCAGCCATCGCTTTGGTGATGGTGCCGGTACCTTTTACTTCTGCATAGTCACGTACCCGCCGTAGCAAGCGATTTGCAATGCGAGGTGTGCCACGTGCACGCTTAGCAATTTCAACTGAACCCTCTGGATCAATGTTTGCCTTCAATAGACTTGCAGAACGGGTGATGATCTTAGTGAGCTCTTCGGTGTTGTAGAACTCGAGTCTTGCAACAATCCCAAATCTATCGCGCAATGGATTGGTCAGCATACCTGCGCGTGTTGTGGCGCCAATTAAGGTGAAAGGTTTGAGATCAATCTTGACGCTGCGTGCTGCAGGACCTTCGCCAATCATGATATCGAGGCTATAGTCCTCAAGCGCTGGGTACAGAATCTCCTCAACCACAGGAGAGAGGCGATGGATCTCATCAATGAAGAGCACATCATTGGCTTCTAGATTGGTGAGTAATGCAGCAAGATCACCGGGTCTATCTAGAACTGGTCCACTCGTTTGACGCAAGTTCACGCCGAGTTCGCGTGCAATGATATGGGCAAGGGTAGTTTTACCAAGTCCTGGAGGGCCAAATAAGAGAACATGATCCAGCGCTTCTTGTCGTGCTCGAGTAGCACTAATAAAAATCTCTAATTGGGCGCGAGCCTTAGTTTGGCCAACATACTCATCGAGTTGTTTTGGACGTAGTGCTCTTTCAAAGACGGCCTCAGCATTGCCTGCTGCACCGCTGACAATACGGTCATTACCTTCCGGTAAGTCTTCGGGAATCGAGCTTAGGTCGTCAGTGTGAATTGCCATACTGCAAGTGTAGTGGTGTTTGTCTACTTATGGCTTAGATAGATACTTTAAGCCCATACGAATGCCATCAGAAACTGAGGTATCCGGAGGGATTTGCTTGAGAGCTAAGAGAGCCTCTTTTTCTGAATAGCCTAAAGCCAATAGTGCTTGTAGTACTTCGCTATTGGCATCTAATGCTTGGGGTTTGTCTGTAGCAATGCCTAAGTCTGGGGCTAATTTACCTTTGAGCTCCAAGCAAAGACGCTCGGCAGTCTTTTTACCGATACCGGGAACCTGGGTCAGTCGACCAGCCTCTTGTAGGGCAATGGCTTGCGCTAATTCATTTACGCTCATGCCAGACAGTACGGCTAAGGCAGTTCTAGAGCCAACACCGCTGATCTTAATTAACTGCCTAAACGCCTCACGTTCAGTCTCGGTAGCAAATCCAAACAGTTGCTGCGCATCTTCACGAACTTGGAAGTGTGTCAGCAGGGTAATTTTTTGACCTGCTTGGGGTAGTTGATACAAGGTACTCATGGGCACA
The DNA here is from genome assembly GCF_018687455.1 of Polynucleobacter sp. TSB-Sco08W16. Classification (NCBI taxonomy): domain Bacteria; kingdom Pseudomonadati; phylum Pseudomonadota; class Betaproteobacteria; order Burkholderiales; family Burkholderiaceae; genus Polynucleobacter; species Polynucleobacter sp. TSB-Sco08W16. The sequence goes on along the minus strand of NZ_CP061291.1, from coordinate 1,683,538 downwards.
TCAATCTCATACCCAATGCCTTGGCAATCTACCAAGAGGCGAGGTGGATGAACTGAAACGAGAATTCCTTGAATGCGACCAATCATGTAGAGATCTTAACCTGTGATGTGTATTTTTACTTACTACGTTTTTTCGGAGCCAAGGCTGCAGTAATTGCTTTCGGAATCTGCGCATGATGAGCTGCGCAGATGGCGACTCCCAATGCATCTGATGCATCAGTTCCTGGTGCGCGATTTAATCTTAATAGGCGTTTGACCATTTCTTGCACTTGAGGCTTAGCTGCCCGACCCGTGCCGACGATGGCTTGTTTTACTCTTAAGGCGCTGTACTCAGCAACAGGGAGCTTTTCTGAAACGAGAGCAGCAATAACTGCCCCTCTGGCTTGACCTAGCATTAAAGTAGAGCGTGGGTTCACATTGAGGAAGACTTCTTCAATTGCCGCTGACTCTGGATGATAAATTTCTAGAACTTCTTTAACTCCAGCATAGAGGGCACCTAAGCGCTCTGGCAAACCTTTGGCAGGGTCGCCGCTCTCAATCGTCCCTGAGGCTACGTAAGTCAGTTTTTGGCCATCAACATCAATGACACCAAAACCGGTAGTACGCAAACCAGGATCAATTCCTATCCAGCGCATAAGTCTTCTATGTATTCCAACTCTTGTTTATTAGTGACGGAAATGACGGGTACCAGTGAAGATCATAGCGATCCCATGTTCATTGGCTGCAGCAATGATTTCATCATCACGCATGCTACCCCCTGGTTGAATCGCACAACTTGCCCCACCATTGACTACTACATCTAGGCCATCACGGAATGGGAAGAAAGCATCGCTTGCTACAGCGGAGCCCTTAAGACTGAGGCCTGCGTTTTCAGCTTTGATACTGGCCATCCGCGCAGAATCCACGCGACTCATTTGGCCCGCGCCAATACCCAGAGTCATACCATTTGCACAGTAGACGATCGCATTTGATTTAACAAACTTGGCAACCCGCCATGCAAACATCATGTCATTTAACTCGCTAGGTGTAGGCTGTCTTTGGCTAACTACACGCATTTCACTTTGCAAAACATTCTTCGCATCTGGTGATTGAACTAGCAAGCCACCGCCAACTCGTTTGAAGTCATAGGTATTGAATGCATTCCCTAATGGAATTTCTAAAAGACGTACATTTTGTTTGGCAGCAAAGATGGCTTTTGCTTCATCGCTAAAGCTAGGAGCAATCAACACCTCTACAAATTGTTTGGATATCTCTTGGGCAGCGGCACCATCACAAGGAACGTTAAAGGCAATGATTCCACCAAAAGCTGAGCTGGGGTCAGTTTTGAAAGCCTTTTGATAGGCTTCTAGTGCTGTTGCGCCTACCGCTACACCACAAGGATTTGCATGTTTGATGATGACGCAAGCTGCAGCCCCGCCAACGTTGCCAGTAAAGCTCTTCACGCACTCCCATGCAGAGTCGGCATCGGCGATATTGTTATATGAGAGTTCTTTGCCCTGCAATTGCTTATAGTTTGCAAGGGCGCCCTCTACTGGATAGATGTCTTTATAGAAGGCTGCAGATTGATGTGGGTTCTCACCGTAACGCATCTCTTGGACTTTTTCAAAGGCCAGATGCAGAGTTTCTGGATAAGCAGAGCGTGCCTTATGATCCAAATCATCACCCAGTGCAGACAGATAGTTAGCTATCGCGCCATCATATTGTGCTGTATGTGCAAATACCTTTTTAGCTAATGCCAAGTTCGTTTTGTAAGAAACCGCATTTTGCTTGGATTTCATTTCAGCCAATACCGGAGCGTAATCTTCAGGTGAGATAAGCACAGTTACATCTTGATGATTCTTAGCGGCTGCACGTAGCATGGCTGGGCCACCGATATCAATATTCTCAACTGCATCTTCAAATGAGCAACTTTCTTTAGCAACAGTCTCATTGAATGGATATAGGTTGATGACCAACATATCGATCGTATCGATACCGTGCTGCTTGAGCGCCGCCATATGCTCCGGAAAGTCTCTACGGGCGAGAAGGCCGCCATGAACCATTGGGTGTAGTGTCTTTACCCTGCCATCTAACATTTCTGGGAATTTAGTCAAAGAAGAAACCTCGACTACGGGTAAGTTATTTTCAGTCAAAAGTTTTGCTGTGCCACCAGTAGAGATGAGTTTGACGCCTTGCTCATGTAGAGCTTTGGCAAAAGGCACGATGCCACTTTTATCGGAGACGGAGAGTAGGGCTGTACGGATCATAGTTTTCGAAAGATTGAATAATTAAATGGCTTTAGGATTACTTCAGAATTTGGTGCTCGACCAATTTCTTATGGAGGGTATTACGGTTAATACCAAGGTACTGGGCAGCCAAAGATTGATTCTGTTTGGCATGCTGCATGACAAGCTCTAACATCGGCTTCTCAACTACTGCTAACACCATGTCATATATGTCGGTTGGTGGCGTACCTTTAAGGTCATTAAGGTATCCCTGGAGTTGCATTTCAATGCATTCAGTAATGGGGTGCTTATTACTCATAAAATTCTATAAATCCTTAAAGCTAAAAATAAAAATAACTTGATTGCTAGGCTGCTTCTAAAAAAAGCAAGCGGTCAGAATGCGATTTCATCTCATCAAAATAATCATTCACCATTTGTAGCTGTGTTCTGCAATCATCAGCGGTGTTCATGCGTTGACGGAAGGCATGTGAATCACGCAATCCTTTGCAGTACCAGCCAATATGTTTACGGGCAGTGCGAAGACCAATGTGCTCGCCATAGAACTCGTAGTGATCGAGGAGGTGGGCATTCATGATGGCCTGAATTTCATTAATCTCGGGGGTAGGTAGCTTGCCACCGGTTTCTAAATAATGATTGATTTCACGAAATATCCAAGGGCGCCCTTGTGCGGCGCGGCCAATCATGATGGCATCAGCACCAGTAATCTTTAAGACCAGATCTGCTTTTTCTGGAGTATTGATGTCGCCATTGGCAACTACTGGAATACCAACATTATTTTTAACGGCAGTAATCGTTTCGTACTCTGCCTCACCGTGATAGAGGTCAGCTCGTGTGCGTCCATGAACCGTGAGCATCGAGATGCCAGACTTTTCTGCAAGACGCGCAATCTCAATGGCATTTTTATGCTCACGATCCCAGCCTGTGCGGATTTTTAAAGTAACCGGGACTGCATCTGGACCTACACCTACCGCATTGACCACCGCTTCTAGAATTTGTTTTACCAGTGGCTCGTCACGCAGTAATGCAGAGCCTGCAGCAACATTGCATACTTTCTTCGCAGGACAGCCCATATTGATATCAATAATTTGTGCGCCATGAGCTACATTGATTTTTGCAGCGGCCGCCATCATTGCTGGATCTGCACCTGCAATTTGGACTGCGATTGGTTTAAATTCGCCCACATGATTAGCGCGACGTTGTGTCTTTTCACTTTTCCAAAGCAGGGCGTTAGAGGCCACCATTTCTGAGACGGCATAACCAGCGCCTAATTTCTTGCAAAGTTGCCTAAATGGACGATCCGTTACCCCGGCCATAGGGGCTACAAAAAGTCTATTTGCAAGGAGGTGGGGACCAATCTTCATCGAATGAGGGTTTTGCTTGTGTAACGCAGTCAAAGTGTTGCGGAAAGCATGACACTTTAGCACAATCGAGCTCAAATCTGCCTATTTTTTAGGCAGATTGCTTGATAGAGGTAAAACAAGAAAAGCTTGGGTTTAGAGGGTTATTTAAGCCTCTTAGCGCCTTCCAAACATCATCTGGCGAGCTAAGGCTGTTTTGACTGGAGGAAGCCACTGAAGGGCTGATAAAGCCAATCCACGAGCCATCACTATTGGAGTTAAATTTGACGTAAATACTCGGGCCATAAAGTCTGTCAGGCCAATGGTTGTTGTTCTATCAGCCTTACGACTTTGCGCATAGCTTTCCAATGTATTTTGAATCTGCTCTGGGGTTTGCGTATTTGCTACGCCGGAAAATAGCTCAGCCAATTTTTCTGCAAGTAAAAAAGCATCACGTAAGCCTAAGTTCAAACCTTGTCCTGCGACCGGGTGCAAAGTTTGTGCGGCGTTACCAATCCAAACTTCATTCGCCTTTGTAATTTGTTTGCGATAGTTCAGACCAAGTTGATATAGGCGACGATCTTGAATTTTGAGAAAACGCCCAATGCGGGAACCAAATTCATTTTGTAAAGAGATGAGAAATTCTGCATCGCTTAGTTGTAAACGTTGCTGCGATGATTCTGGAGCGCCGCACCATACTAGGTTCAAAATATTGGAACCATAGTGACTCGGCAGAACTGCCAATGGACCCTCAGCAGTAAAGCGCTCCCAAGCTTGATGAGGGGCTGCATTTTCTGCTTCAACCAAACCCACTAGGGCTGATTGACCATAGTCTCTGCCGGATTCAACCCAGTCTTGTTTTGTAAAGAGACCGCCCTCAGCATGCACGATACACCTAGCATTGATGACTGGATGCTCATGATTACCGTCAAGGTGTTGCCAAATAAAATTTGGACTCTTCGCCTTTATCTCTCTTAATGCTTGACGAATAGTAAGGTGAATATCGCGATAGCGAACGATATGGCCGAGAGCATCTTGTTGGAGTTCCTCGCGAGTCATCAGGGCGCGACCAAAGCGACCCGCTTGAGAAACATGAACACGATGAATGTCAGCACAATCAGTTGGCCATGCATTGATCGTATTGAGCAACAATTTGCTGCCATGTGAAAGGGCAATGCCACGACTGTCAGCGGCTACTAGGTCAGCATCATCGGCTGGGTTACGGTCAAGCAGTATGAGATTTGCATCAGGAAATTTTTGTAATGTCCAAGCAGCACAGGCAAGGCCAACAGGGCCACCGCCATGAATCAAAATATCGCAATTCTTTGAGCCCATGATTTAGATATTTTTCATGAGTGCTTCAATTTCATCGGCGTTGACTGGAACACCCCGAGAAATCAATTCGCAGCCCGAGTCATTAATGACTGCATCATCTTCAATGCGGATACCAATATTCCAGAAGGCTTGATTAATATCATCGGCAGGTCTGACATAAAGACCTGGTTCGATCGTGATGACCATGCCACTTTTCAGAATACGCCAAGGCTTTTCTTCTTGAGCTGTAGCAATAGATTCGCGGTACGAGCCCACGTCATGAACATCCATGCCTAGCCAATGGGAGGTACGGTGCATATAGAAGCGGCGATATGCCCCAGTTTCAATGGCATTTTCGACTGAACCTACTTCTGAAAGTTTGATGAGTTTTTCATCTAGCAATCCTTGAGTAAGTACTTTGAGCGCAGCCTCATGAGGTTGCATAAAAGTATTTCCCGATTTTGTTTGTGCAATTGCTGCTTCTTGTGCAGCGAGCGTGATGTCATAAAGCGCACGTTGCGGCCCAGTAAATTTTCCGCTAACTGGAAAGGTGCGGGTGATATCAGAGGCATAGCCGTCTAGCTCACAGCCTGCATCAATTAAACAGAGTTCGCCACTACGTAATTCGGTAGAGCCAGCGCGATAGTGCAGAATGCAGGAGTTAGCTCCTCCAGCAACAATGCTGTTGTAGGCAACACTTTGGGCTCCACTATGACGGAACTCATGAAGTAATTCTGCTTCCAATTGGTATTCACGCATACCGGGCTTACAGGCTTTCATGGCACGTACATGAGCACGTGCAGAAATAGCGGCAGCACGACGCATGATATCGATCTCATGAACGTCTTTGAATAATCGCATTTCATGAATGAGTGTTTCAACATCATGAAACTCAGAAGGTGGATTTATTCCGCTGCGAGCTTGTCCACGCACTTGTTTCATCCAGTGGCGTACACGTCTATCTGCTTCTGCGCTCTCAGCTAGACGAATATAGACTGAATCTTGATCGGCCAATAGTTCACCCAGTTTTTGATCCAGATCTTGATTGCTGTGCGCATACTCAATGCCAAGGGCTACTGGTGCAGCTTCAGGCCCCAAGCGAATACCATCCCAAATTTCTCGTTCAAGATCCTTGGGCCTGCAAAATAAATGGGATTGAACTTGAAAGCTTTTACCAGTTGCTTCAACCTTCATCACTAGGGTTGCGCCTGGCTCTTCAAAACCTGTCAAGTAGAAAAAATCACTATCGTGCCGATAGGGAAATTCACTATCGCGGTTACGTGCAAGTTCAGGTGCTGTTGCAATAACGGCAATACCACCTCCAGTTTTAGCAAACATCTGTTTTGCTAGGGCATTTCTACGAAGCTGATAAATATCGGTTTTATTCATATGCAGCATTAAGCTCTTGTAAGCGTTGTGGCGTACCTACATCGTGCCATGGGCCGAGATATTTTTCACCGGTCACTTTATTTTGCTCCATTGCTTCTCTGAGTATTGGAGCCAATTTAGCGGGAGCGCCATACTCTAGACCCTGAAAGAGGTCTTTGTGATAAAGGCCAATTCCAGAAAAGGTCAGTCTTTCTGCGCCGCCCAGGTCATGTGAGCTAACTTGAGAACCCTTTAAGTAGAAGTCTCCCTCGGGATGTTGGCTGGGATTTGGCACCATAAAAAGATGCGCCAAGGGTATATTGGGACTCTTACTGAATTTAGAGGCTGTATCCAAGATTGTCTCTATTGGTAGATTGGGGCTAAAGACATCTCCATTAATGACTAGGAAATAGTCATCTGGCTTAAGTAGGGGTAAAGCTTTCACAATCCCGCCTGCAGTTTCTAAAGCGCTTACCTCTGGTGAGTATTGAATGTCGAGGCCAAATTGCTCGCCTGCACCTAAAGCAGCTTCAATCTTGTGACCAAGCCAAGCATGATTGATGACTACATTTTTAATGCCCGCATTCGCAAGCGCTTCTAGATGCCACGCAAGAAGCGATTTGTTATGAATGCTTAATAGAGGTTTGGGTAAATCATCAGTAAGTGGGCGCATACGCTCACCTCTACCTGCAGCAAGCAAAAAACAAGGAAGAAGATTGCTTTTATGCATTCTGTTTTCTAATTATTCTTTTTTTGAGCGAGTGGACTCTAATAGTCGTGCTAGTGGTTTAAGTTCGATATAGCGATTTGCTGTAGCAATAGCGTATTCCAAAACCAACGGGATGTCTTTGAGGTAACCATCCTTGCCATCGCGATGAAAGAGTCTGGCAAAGATCCCCAGAACCTTAAGGTGGCGCTGCAGGCCCATCCACTCGAAGTCGCGATAGAACTGGCCGAAATCATCCGGCATTGGAAGTCCAGCCTTACGGCCTTGTTCCCAAAATTTAATGACCCAATCAATCACTCTTTCTTCAGGCCATGCGATATAAGCATCACGCCATAAAGAAGCGGCATCGTAAGTGATTGGTCCATAGACGGCGTCTTGAAAGTCTAATACGCCAGGGTTATTTTTCTCTGTCACCATGAGGTTGCGTGAATGATAATCACGATGAACATACACTTTTGCTTGCGCTAAATTATTTTCAATGATGAGCTTGAATGATTGCTTCATTTGCGCTTGTTGTACATCAGTCAATTCAATTTCAAGATGTTTACGTAAATACCACTCTGGAAATAAATCCAATTCACGTTGCAAGAGCGCCTCATCATAATTTGGCAGCACATTAGGTTTACTTGCTAACTGCATTTGTATCAATGCATGTGTTGCATCTTGGTAAAGGTGGTTTGCCGTTTCATCATTCAGTTCGGCAAGGTAAGTTTTATTGCCAAGATCATTTAATAAAAGAAAGCCCTTTGCAGTATTTTTTTCCAAAATTTTAGGTACATTGAGGCCTGCTTCAGAGAGCAAAAAGTCGACCTGAATGAAGGCGTCTAGAGGCTCATGCTGTGGAGGGGCATCCATGATGATCAGAGTCCCAAAATCGGGGTTTTTAGACTCGATTCGGAAATAGCGCCGGAAGCTGGCATCAGCCGAGGCTGGCGCCAAAGTATCAAGATCTAATTGCCAGCTAGGCTGGAGGCCTTTTAGCCAGTCACAAAGGGTATTTAAGCGAGCGTCAGTCATGGTCGATTCGTATAATAAGCGGGGTCTGGATCCATGAGTCATTATCGCCTTCGCGCCGGCCTTCGCGCCCCTCTTTTTTTAGCCATAACCCTGCGCGTAACGATGGGGGTGGTATTGCTCCCGTTTGCGCTTTCAGCAAGTGCTCAAGCACCTGCTGCATTACCCCCAGTTTCACAGGCTACTCAGAATTTCACCCTCTTGCCAGATCGCGGAAATGTCACTGTCCTGAAGTTGGATGATCAACTGCGTGTAGGCAAACCCATTGCCGATGGTGAGGCGCTCACTTTTACATCTAGCGATGTGATTGATGGGGTGGTTGAGCGCGATATGCATTTGAAAGGTCGCGCACAAATTCGACGTAATGGCGCTGTTTTAAAAGCAGATGAAATTACCTACAACCCAGATACCGACATTGCAGATTTAAATGGCAATGCCGAGTTGTCTAAAGGTAATACTACCTTTAAGGGCCCCAAAGGACAGTTCAAGATAGATGCCCGTGAGGGTTCCATGGAGACACCTACCTATGAGCTTAGGGATACTCGCGGTAATGGTACGGCAAATAAATTAACGGTTCAAAGCTCCGACATCTTTGTATTTGATAAAGCTACTTACACTACCTGCACTCCAGAAAATATGGATTGGTATTTCACGGTAAGTAATCTAGAGATCGATAACGAGCAAAAAGAAATGGTTGGCACCAATGGTGTGATGCGTTTCTTCAATGTACCCATTGCTTATGTTCCTTATTTCACCGCGCCAACTTCAGGCGAGCGAAGAACAGGCTTGCTGGCGCCAGTGATTGGATATAACTCAAATAATGGTTTGGATATCACGCAGCCTTATTACGTCAACATCGCACCTAATCGTGATTTGCTGCTCATGCCGCGAGAGATGAATCATCGCGGCGTAATGTTGGGCGCATCTTATCGCTTTTTGGATAGAGAATATTCCGGTGTAGCAACTGGTGAGTATTTGCCTTATGACAGGCAAACAGGTACTAATCGCTGGAAATACGATTGGCAGCAAAGACAGGTATTTTTAGGTGGGGTTGGTCCCGGGGGTGCACCATTACCAGGTTCATGGAGCGGTTATGCCAATATGGCCCGAGTATCTGATAGCTTATACCCAACAGACTTTTCTCAAAGTATTGCTGGACAAGTTACTAGTCAGTTTCGACAAGAGGTGGGAACTACTAAACAGCTCACGGGTGAATTGAGTAATTGGACTGTCGGTGCAAAAGCAGCCACTTTTCAAACTCTACAGCCAGATCCAAATAATCTGGTTCAAGCGCCCTATAACGTATTACCAAACATTACAGCTGCCTACAACAATCAATTGAGTCCAGTAGTATCTGACACAAGCGGTAGGTATTTGGCATTACCTACCGGACCAAAGACTACTTTTTCTACTGATTACACCCGCTTCGCTTATGCCTTGGGTAGTAACTTTAATGCACCGCCTCCTGGAGCTTATACGCAAGCTGATCGAACTGTTGTCAAAGGCGCCGTATCACTTCCGCAGATCACCCCTGGCTACTACATTACGCCAACAGTAAGTTTTCAATCGAATACGTATAACGCTACTGCCTATACCGCTGGAACTCCAAATGCTCAAGGGTTCACCATTCCAACTTTCACTTTAGATTCTGGATTGTCATTTGAGAGAGATGCCGCTGAGCTTCATAGCTTCTTTGGGCGAGATATGTTGCTGACAATGGAGCCACGAGCTTTCTACGCATATACCCCTTATCAAAGCCAGGCCAACACTCCTCTGTTTGATACGGCCGATGCAGGTTTTGGTGTATCCCAGATTTTTACTGCCAATAACTTTATTGGTAATGATCGTGTTGCAGACAACAATGCGGCGACTGTAGGCTTGACCAGCAGAATGATTGAGGCTAATACTGGAGCTGAGCGCGCAAACGTAACCATTGCACAAAAGCAGCAATTCACAGCTCAAAAAGTGGGCCTTAATGGCAACATAGCCGATCCTACTACCTACTCTGATACATTAGGATCTGCTTCAGTGCGATTACTGGGTAACTTTAGTGCTGATATGTTTGGCCAATACAACACACAGTTAAATCGATTTGTGCAAACGACAGTAGGTGCGAGTTGGAGACCAACCCCAGGCCGAAGCCTCAATTTTGGTTATCGAAATGTTTGGACCCCGCCTATCCAAGCCTCTTCTCAAAACAATCAAACCTACACACCTTCTGCAACTACAACTGACCAATACAATATCTCGGGTCAATGGCCGCTTACCAGAGAGGTATCTATTTTAGGGCGATGGGGCTACGATGCTTTGACAGTGAAGACTTTGAATACCTTGGTCGGGTTGGAATGGACAAGGGATTGCTGGACTTTTAGGGGAGCTTATTCTCAGGCAGTCAATACCTCACTCATTACCACCACTCAAGTGCTCTTTCAGATCGAATTTAGGGGCTTTGCTAGCGCAGGAAGCAATCCAGTTGATATCATGAAGTTAAATGTTCCCGGATATATGCCTACCTCCAAGCCTATCCCACCTTCCATATATGAGAATTATCAATGATGCTTTGTAGTGCTCGATTAAGAAAAATAATTCAATCTCTGTTTATTTGCGGGACATTTTTGCTGACTGCATTTGCAAGCGCTCAAGACGTACCAAAAGCAAATACAACATCTGATAGCAAGATTCGCAATATTGATGGCGTAGCTGCTGTTGTAAATACTGGGTATGTCACTCGTAAAGATATTGACGACAGAATTGCAGCCCTCAAAAAACAAGGTGCAAAACTGCCTGACGATGGCTCCTTACGTAAGGCCATTCTGGAGCGACTCATTATTGAAAAAATTCAATTGCAAAACGCGGAACAAGAAGGAGTGATTGTTTCCAATAAAGAGCTCGATAAGATTATTGCTGATATTGCTGCAAAGAATAAGCTTAGTTATGCAGAATTTAAGGAAAAAGTGATTGCTTCTGGAAGTACTTTCGACCGATATAAGCAACTGTTGCGAGACGACATCATACTTTCTCGATATCGCGAGCGCGAGGTCGAAGGTAAGATTAAGATCTCGGATGCTGAGGTCGATAACTTCATCGCTGAGAGAACCAGAGCCACGAGTGGGGGCGGTGCTCCTCGGTCTGCGCCAGCAGCTAAGGGGGAGTTAGAGGAAATTGATGTGGCTCAGATTTTTATTCCTGCCGATGCTGGAGTGAGTTCTCAAGCAGAGGCCAAAAAACAAGCGGATAAGTTGCTGCGTGAAGCAAGAGGGGATGCTGACTTTCTACAGCTTGGTGCAATGGCTGCCAAAGATAATCCAAAAATTAAGTTTCAAGAGCTGGGATATCGCACTCCTGAAAGACTTCCCCAATTATTTTATGAAGCAATTCGCAATACTGGCAGTGGTCAAGTTGCTAATGCTGTAGTAAAAAGCCCTGCGGGCTTTCACGTACTAAAGGTTTTGGATCGTCGTGCGGTAGTCTCTAGTTCTAGTCAACAAACATCATCTACTCCGCAGGAAGCAGTGTCTAATATTCCCCAAAATATTATGATTACCCAAACCTTAGCGCGTCATATCCTTTTGCGAAACCGTGCTGGCCTAACTGATCAAGATGCAGAGCGGCGTCTTGCAGGCTATCGCGATCAAGTTAGAGCTAAGACTGCTGATTTTGGTGAGCTAGCAAAAAAATATTCAGAAGATGGCTCTGCATCCAATGGTGGAAACCTTGGGTGGATGGGGCCTGGAGATTTGGTTCCAGAATTTGAACAAGCAATGAATCGTCTGCAAATTGGTGAAGTAAGCAATCCGGTAAAAACTGAATTCGGCTGGCATTTGATTCAAGTGTTAGAGCGACGTGAAGCGCAGCTCACCGTTGAAAAGCAGCGCCAGTTTGCCAAAGCTGCTATTCGTGAGAAAAAGTTTGAGCAAGCTTATCAAGATTGGCTGAGAGAGTTAAGAGACACGGCAACGGTAAAGATCTTGAATGCAGATGATGCAGCAACAAGCGCCCCGCGTTAATATCGCAGTTACTGCAGGTGAGCCTGCTGGTATAGGGCCTGAGATTTCAGTAAGTGCAGCCCAATCTTTCTTGGAAGAGTGCCCCAATGCAAAAATTACTTTATTGGGCAATGCCAATTTATTAGCTGTGGCAGGTCAGAATCAATTCAGCTCCATAGATCGCTTAATCATTCGAGATATTGCTTTAGAGGCCCCCGTAAGTCTGGGGGTATTGAATACTCAAAATGCTCACTATGTCATTGAAACCTTGAATCAAGCTATCGATGGGTGTTTGCAGGGGCAGTTTGATGCTATGGTCACGGCGCCGATTCAAAAAAGTGTTATTAATTTGGCAGGCACACCATTTACAGGACATACAGAATATTTGGCGCAGCGCTGCAAGACTCATCATGTGGTGATGATGCTTTGTGCAACGCTAGCCAAAGGTTTTTTAGGTCTTAAGACGTCAAGAGATTTGAGGGTTGCACTTGTGACAACGCATTTGCCACTACAAACAGTTTCGTCAGCTCTAAGCAAAGAGCTTGTATTGGAAACCATTCAAATAGTGCAACATGATTTGCATACAAAGTTTGGCATCATTAATCCAGTGATTCGTGTTGCAGGATTAAATCCTCATGCCGGCGAGTCTGGCTACTTAGGTCATGAAGAGATTGAAATCATTACCCCTGCAATCGAAGCCGCTAAAAACCTCGGCATTAATGTGTCTGGTCCCTATCCTGGTGACACCATGTTTGATCCTGCTGCCTTAGAGGATGTGGATGCCTTTGTTGCGATGTATCACGATCAAGGGCTAGCGCCTTTTAAATTCGTCAGTTTTGGAGGTGGCGTCAACGTTACTCTAGGGTTGCCAATTATCCGCACTTCTGTAGATCATGGAACTGCTCTTGATATTGCTGGTAAAGGCCTTGCAGACTCGGGCAGTATGCTGGAGGCTCTCCGTTTAGCTTATCAGTTGGCACTTAATCAAAAAGAGAATCGCTAATCTATGCATCGTGCACGCAAACGATTTGGCCAAAATTTTCTTCAAGACCAAGGCGTTATTTATTCAATAGTAGCCCTCATTAATCCTAGCCCCGATATGCATGTAATTGAGATCGGTCCAGGACTTGGCGCCTTAACTAGACCACTACTGAGCAACCTTGATCAATTAGATCTTCTGGAGATTGATCGAGATTTAGTGGCGTATTGGAATCAGGAAAATCTTAAGGGATTAACTGTGATTGAGGGTGATGCTCTCAAATTTAATTTTGATGAGTGGGCGCAGAAGCGTTCAAGTAAAACAGGTCTTTGTAAGGTTGTGGGTAATTTGCCTTACAACATTTCATCTCCCTTACTTTTTCATTTAGTATCGGCTGCGGCTCACATTGATGAGCAGGTCTTCATGTTGCAGGCTGAAGTTGTAGAGCGAATGGTCGCTTTGGCTGGGAGCTCCGATTTCAGTAGGCTATCAGTGATGTTGCAGGCCCGCTATGATATGGAGCTTGTTCTCGAGGTCCCTCCAGAAGCATTTGATCCAGCCCCAAAGGTCAACTCTGCAGTGGTGCGAATGATTCCAAGAAGAGATTTCAATTTAAGTCAGTCGCAATGGAATGCATTAGAACAGGTAGTTGCAGCCGCTTTTTCGCAGAGAAGGAAAATGCTCCGCACTAATTTGCAAAGCTTTTCTGAGAGACTCAAGCTTTCAGAGATAGAGCTTAAGGCGAGAGCTCAAGATATCTCAGTAGATCGGTATATCGAGTGGGCTAAGGTTTTAGCCCCCTAAAAGCAGTTAGTTATAAGCGCTTGGGTCAATTATGCGCATTTCTGCTTCAATCCAACCTTCTACTTCTTGTTGAAGTTCTTCCCCTGATTTACCCTCTGAAGTAATTACTGGCCCGATTGAAAAAATCACGGTACCAGGCTGCTTCAAAAAACTATTTTTTGGCCAGCAAGTACCAGCATTATGGGCGATGGGAATGACTAATGCTCCAGTGGCACTAGCTAAGCGTGCTCCACCTTTGCGATATGGCTTTGTAGAACCTCGTGGAGTGCGAGTACCCTCTGGAAAGAGCATGATCCATTTACCCTCGCTTAAACGCTTACGCCCTTGGCTTGCTACAGATAGAGCCGCTGTTTGTTTATTGGCACGATTGATATGAATCATTTTGAGTAAAGCCAAAGCCCAGCCAAAGAAAGGAATCCAAAGTAATTCACGCTTGAAGACAAAGCAGAGCTGCTTTGGCAACAGCGCTATGTAAGCAATCGTTTCATAGGCGGATTGATGTTTACTTAAAATAATGACGGGCTCATTCAAAACTGCGCGCATATGCTCCATGCCACGAATTTCATAATGTATATCGCAGAGATGCCATAGCAGCCAAATCACAATTTTGTTCCACAAGCCGATAAAGCTATAGCGATTTTCTGGACTCAAAAAAGGAAATACCAGTATGCATAGCACTGACCAAATTGGCGTAAATACCAGTAAGAAAAGTGCGAATAGGGCGGAGCGAATGAAGACCATGAATATCCTAAGCTTGGTTTTCTAGCAGTGTAGTTGCAAAAGCCATCAGATCTGCATGAATTTGTGTGCCCTCTGGTAGCCCACCTTTAGCTAGAGTTTTTGGGCCTTTGCCGGTCAGCACTAAATGAGGTGATGCACCTAGAGCTATCCCAGCTTGTAGATCTCGTAATGAATCACCAACAATCGGCACACCCAATAACGGTTGGGCACGGTTCGTCTTTTTGTAACGCAGGGCGATTTCTTTCATAAGTCCAGGCGCTGGTTTGCGGCAATCGCATGCACTAGCATCGGTGTGCGGACAAAAGAAAATGCTGTCGATATTGCCGCCTAGGGGCTGGAGTAACTTTTCCATCTTGCTGTGCATTGCATGCAGATCACTCATTGCAAAGTAACCTCTAGCTAAGCCAGACTGGTTGGTGGCAATCGCAATCTGATAGCCAGCTTGATTCAGTAGTGCGATCGCTTCAAGGCTTCCAGGAAGCGGCACCCACTCATCTACGGATTTAACGTAATCATCGCGATCTTCATTGATCACGCCATCACGATCGAGAATAATGAGCTTAGAAGAGCTAGTGCTCATGCTAATTTGCCGAGATCGGCAACGAGATTCATTTTCTGGTGAAGTTGTTGCAGAAGTGCCAAGCGGTTATCGCGCAGCTCAGGATTAGGGTCCATCACCATCACATCTGCAAAGAATTGATCAATTGGAACGCTCAGAGTCACGAGTGCTTTTAGGAGCTCTACAAATTGACGCTTTTCATAAGCAGCATTTAGTGCTGGGCTGACTGTTTCCAAGGCTTGGTATACGGCAACTTCTGCTGGGATTTGTAAAAGATTTTTTAAGCATGCAGCAGGGATAGCAGTAGCCGTCTTCTTGAGAATATTACTGATGCGTTTATTGGCTGCAGCTAGTTGTGCCGCTTGAGGTAGCGCATTAAATTCACGTAGAGCTGTCAAACGCTCAATTAAATCATTAATTTGTGCTGGTGATTGGCTGAGAACAGCTTCAATTTCTGCACTCGTAAATGGTTTACCGGCCACCGACTGGTCGCGTAGATAAGCGCGAAGGCGATCAATGATGAATTCATAAATGTCGGCTGCTTTGGCTTTCTCTTTAACCTCATTTTGCGAAAATTGTGCGCGTGCCAATTCGATTAAATCGGGCAAACTTAAAGAAAGATTCTTTTCTGCAAGTAGACGACAGATACCAAGTGCATGACGACGCAGTGCGTAGGGATCTTTATCGCCTGTAGGGGCCAAACCTACGCCCCAAATGCCAACGAGAGTCTCTAGCTTGTCAGCGAGAGCCAGAATTGTGCCAGTTTGAGTTTGTGGGAGAGTATCGCCAGCAAAGCGTGGCATGTAATGCTCACTGCAAGCCGCTGCAACTTCAGCATTTTCACCATCGTGCTTGGCGTAATAACTTCCCATGATGCCCTGAAGCTCTGGGAACTCTCCAACCATATCAGTCAACAAATCAGTCTTAGCAATCTCTGCTGCACGACTGGCTAATTTTTCATCTGCATGGAGTTTTTGAGCAATGCTGCTAGCAATCGCCTGAACGCGTTTAGTGCGATCAAGTTGGTTGCCTAGTTGATTGTGATAAACCACTTTTCCAAGATCAGCAACCCGTGAAGCTAATGGACGCTTTTGGTCTTGTTGGAAGAAAAACCGAGCATCTGAAAGGCGAGGGCGTATAACGCGTTCATTACCAGAGATGATGGCCTGTGGTGTAGCTGTTTCAATATTAGAAACAATTAAGAAACGATTGCGTAACTTGCCATGCTGATCAGTCAAAGCAAAGTACTTCTGATTCGTTTGCATTGTCAGAATCAAGCACTCTTGCGGAACCTCTAAGAACTCTTGATCAAAATGACACTCGTAAATAGCTGGCCATTCAACAAGAGCAGTCACTTCATCTAATAAGCTGCCTGGCATCAAGACTAAATCGTCCCCAGCCGCTTTCAACAAAGCCGCTTCAATTTGTGAGCGACGCTTGCTAAAACTAGGAATGATTTTTGCTTTATTTTGCAGATCATGCTCGTATTGCTCTGCTGCGCTAATAGTAAGTATCCCGGGCGCTAGGAAGCGATGCCCTTCGGTTTGCTTATTAGCATGAATTCCAAGACTGCTGATCTTGAGAACCGTATTTCCGTGCAAGGCAATAATGCGATGCGCAGGACGTGCAAATTGGACATCGACTAACTGGCCATCTTTTTGAAGCACTTGGTAGTGCATCATTTTTGCGATTGGTAGCTTGCTCAGCGTTTGCTCAAGTGCAGTTTGTGCGGTTTGCTCGAGCGCTGCACCTTTTGCAATGACGTTTAGAAAAAGCGCCTCATTCTTACCTTCGCCTGATTTTTCCAAAGTAGCAAGGTCAATATCACCATAGCCAAGTGCTGCTAATTTTTTTAGTAAGGGGGGCGTTGCTTGTCCCTCAGCGTCATAAGCAATACTCGTTGGCAGTAACTTTTCTCTCACTGGATAGTCTTGCGCTTGACTGAGTACATTACTAATCTGAACTGCTAGACGACGGGGGGTAGCAAAGCTATTAACAGCAGATGATTCTGTTGTGAGATTAGCTGCTTTGAGAGCATTAAAAATACCCTCACTAAAGGCATCACCCAAACGACGAAGTGACTTCGGCGGTAATTCTTCAGTGAATACTTCAATCAATAAGTTGGCTGATTGAGGGTTGGAGTTAGATGTGCTCATACTTTGGCTTGGCGTTGACACATAGGGAAGCCGAGTTTTTCTCGGGATTCGAAATAAGCTTGGGCAACTGCGCGAGATAGGTTTCGGATGCGGCCAATATAGGCAGCACGCTCGGTCACTGAGATGGCGCCACGTGCATCCAAGAGGTTAAAGGTATGCGCAGCTTTGAGAACCATCTCATACGCAGGCAATGCCAACGGTACTTCCATTAAGCGCTTTGCTTCGCTTTCATAGTTGCTGAAGTTGGCAAACAGAAGGTCAGTGTTGGAGTGTTCGAAGTTGTAGCAAGATTGCTCAACTTCATTCTGGTGATATACGTCACCATAAGAAATTCCTTCAGCCCAAACAAGGTCATATACGTTTGAACAGTTTTGGATATACATTGCCAAACGTTCAATACCGTAAGTGATTTCACCCAAGACGGGTTTGCAATCTAAGCCCCCTACTTGCTGAAAGTAAGTGAATTGGGTAACTTCCATGCCGTTGAGCCAAACCTCCCAACCCAATCCCCATGCGCCTAGCGTTGGGTTTTCCCAATCGTCTTCTACAAAACGAATATCATTTTCTTTGAGGTCAAGTCCAAGTGCTGCAAGAGAGCCTAAGTAGAGCTCAAGAATATTTTCTGGAGCAGGCTTGAGAACTACCTGATATTGATAGTAGTGTTGCAAGCGATTGGGGTTCTCACCGTAGCGACCATCTTTTGGTCGGCGAGATGGCTGAACATAGGCCGCCTTCCAGGGTTCTGGACCGATGGCACGTAAGAAAGTGGCGGTATGAGACGTACCAGCACCAACCTCGAGGTCGATAGGTTGCAATAGGGCACAACCTTGTTGGTCCCAATAATCTTGAAGTTTGAGAATGATTTGCTGAAAAGTAAGCATGATTAACCTGGCTAAGCCATTGATTTTACATGGCTAGGATGCTGCAGAGTCAAAAATGACTAAAAACGTCGATGACGAATAAAGCCCCAGATCAGCAGGAGGCTGGAAATACTCAAAATAGGGATATTTCCCCAGAGGACATAAGGCGTTTTGCCAGAATAGGCCTGCACTTGGGCGTTCAAACTTCCTTGGGTGAATTCTGGCAGGGATTGCAATATCTTCCCATTGGATCCCAGTACCGAGGTAATGCCCGTGTTGGTAGCACGCAAAGCCGGCAGACCGGTTTCTAGGGAGCGCAATTGTGAAAGTCGTAATTGTTGAGCGGGTGCTTGAGATTGACCAAACCAAGCCAAGTTAGTTAAGTTAATCAAGAGATTAGTAGATTCTGGATTGCGCCGAATTCGACTGGCAAGTTCACCACCAAAAACATCTTCATAACAAATAGTGATGGCTGCATGAAGCGAGGGTTGATTTTTTCTTCGAACAGTGAAATTGGCTTGATCATTTCCGCCTCTTGCAAAGTCGCTTAAGGGAACGCTAAAGGCATTAATAAACCAATGAAAACCAGGTGGAATAAATTCACCAAAAGGTACCAAATGATTTTTATCATAGAGATAAGCTGACGAATTCTGCGAGATGCCTAGTGCACGATTGGAATACTCTCGACCATTTGTTGCATCAGCGTCTCTACCAATGACTCCAAAGAGAAAGTTATTGCCTGTTCGATTGGATAGGCTTTGCAAGTTCTCAATAAGACCGCTAGGTAAGTTATGTTCTGGCCAGGGAAAAGCAGTCTCTGGAGCAACTACCAGCTCTGCCTGTGACTGCGATATTGAGGCATCATAGAACTGAATTTGCTTCAATATACCCTCAGGTCTAAATATGAGGCTTTGAGCAAAATTTCCCTGAATTAATTCAACGGTAATGGGTTCACCAGTTGGCTTGGTAAAGCTCCATAGGCTTGAAATGATTGTTAGTGCGCCAATGAAGATTATTGATGTAGCACTATTCAAGAATGCATTTTTGAGTCTAGTGATTTGCCAGGAGACATAGACAGTTAAAAATGTGCAACCTAGACCGCCTACATAAGGCGCAATACCAGCAAAAGGCCCATTCACTTGGGCCTCAGCAAGCCCCATCCATGGAAAACCCGTAAATATTTCGCCACGTAAATACTCACTTATTACCCAACTAGACGCTAGAAATAATCCAAGCATGCTCGTGTTTTTAAAAAGACGTATTGATGCTGTTGCGACAGAAAAATAGAGCGCTACATAAGCTGAAAGTAAAAATACGGCGACACATGAAAGCAGCGAGTTCATGCCGCCTACATCATGCAAGCTGATATAGAGCCACCACAAGCCGATTACGAAGTAGCCAAGCCCAAAAGCAAATCCAAGAGCAAAAAAGTTTTTGAAGGACTTAGATTTTTGAGTATCTAGTTGCCACCAAATAAAACTGAGAATAGGAATCTGAATCCAGCCGCCATAAGGCAGTTCTGCAGCTCCAGCGAGTAATGCGCCTAATGAAAAAAGGATCAGCACTTGTACTGCATAAAGACTCTTAGAGGATTGCTGCTTAAGCAAAGGGGGTCCTTAGTCAGCTTTTTTGGATGCTTGTCGCGCTAGCAAGATATGTATTTGCCGCGGATCAGCGCGCTGCACTTCAAATTCAATACCTTCTATTTCAATGAGCTCGCCCATTTTAGGAACGCGACCTAGATGCTGAATTACGAGACCGGCAACTGTTTCAATGTCTTCAACTGCAAAGTGAGTGCCAAGCTTGTCGTTCAACTGCTCGAGTTCAGTAATTCCTTTGATGCGAATATCACCGTTATCTAAAGAAATGATGTTATCCGCCTCTTCATCAATATCGTGTTCATCCTCAATGTCACCAACAATTTGCTCCAGAACATCTTCGATGGTGATGATACCTGCGATTCCGCTGTATTCATCAACCACTACAGCTAAGTGATTACGATTGTCTTTAAAGTCACGCAATAAAACGCTTAAACGTTTTGATTCAGGAATAAACACTGCTGGGCGTAACCAGTCGCGCACCTGAAAATCTTTTTCAGTGGAGTGACGTAGTAGATCCTTGGCAAGCAGAATTCCGATGACGTTATCACGAGTTCCTTCAAATACTGGAAAGCGAGAATGTGCAGCTTCAATGACGCTTTTTACAATTTCAGAAAGGGGTAGATTGATATCAATCCAATCGATTTGCGCGCGCGGCACCAAGATATCTCGTGCAGATAGCTGGCCTACTTGAAATACACCCTCAATCATTGACAGTGCATCGGCATCAATGAGGCCTTCTATTTGGGCCTCGCGGAGTGTATCAATCAGCTCTTGACGACGTTCACTAGGACTAGTCGGTTGAGGAGATAAAAAATCAGCTAAGCGATCTAATAGGGATTTGGGGTCAGACATCTTGCAAGAATAGCGTAGAAATGTGTCAGATTAAGAATTACAGCGACAGATAGGGGTTAGCAAAGCCTAATTTTTTAAGGAGGGCAATTTCTAGAGCCTCCATCTTTTTAGCGTCTTTTTCTACTTCGTGATCGAATCCATGGGCATGCAGGCAGCCATGAATAATTAAATGAGCTAAGTGCGCCTTTAACGTCTTGCCTTGTGCTTTCGCTTCTTTCTGAATCACGGGCAGACAAAAAATAATATCTGCTACAACATAACCTTTCGAATGCTCATAAGGAAAGGTTAAAACATTGGTAGCGTAATCTTTTTTGCGAAATGCAAAGTTCAGCTTTTTACCCTCAGCTGCATTTACAAAGCGCAGTGTCAATAGACCCTCTTTATTAGTCGTAGATTTAATCCACTTCCTAATTAGCACATTAGAGGCGGTCTTTTCGATCGTAGACTCAATTGCAGGGCTTGCAAACTGAATGTCGATAACGAGCTTGGAGTTACTTGGCCTAGGATTAGTTTGCATGGGCCCCTACTAATTCGCCTCTCAGGGTGTAGTTGAGCACTTCGGTAATCTGTATATCAGCCATTTTGCCAATGAAAGGCTCAATATTTTGAGCGGGTGCTTTGAAGTGAATCACGCGATTATTTTCAGCGCGCCCTTGCAGGTTTACGCCATCTTTTGCCAAACCTTCAATCAATACCTTCTCGGTATTACCTAACATTTTTTGACTAATGTGATTGGCTTGTCCTTCAATCACGCTAAGTAATGTTTGCAAGCGTTTCAGCTTCACTTCGTAGGGCGTGTCATCACTTAAGTTTGCAGCTGGCGTTCCAGGACGCGGACTGAATATAAAGCAAAAGCTATTATCAAACTCTAGTTCTCTAACCATCTTTAAGAGTTTCTCAAAGTCCGCATCAGTTTCCCCTGGAAAACCCACAATGAAATCGCTAGAGAGGGTGAGGTCTGGACGAACAGCGCGCATCTTGCGAATAATGCTTTTGTACTCAAGCGCTGTATAGCCACGTTTCATCGCCGATAGCATGGCGTCTGACCCATGCTGTACCGGCAAGTGAAGATGGCTTACAAGCTTTGGTACCTTTGCATAAACATCGATTAAGCGCTGTGTAAATTCTTTCGGGTGACTGGTTGTAAAGCGTATGCGTTCAACCCCAGGAATTTCTGCAATGTACTCAATGAGAAGCGCAAAGTCAGCAATCTCTTCGGTGCCACCCATTTTCCCAAGATAGGCATTGACGTTTTGCCCAAGAAGAACAATTTCTTTGACGCCCTTGCTGGCAAGTCCAGCAACCTCAGTCAGGACATCATCAAATGGCCTAGATACTTCTTCACCACGGGTATAAGGTACGACGCAGTAACTGCAATATTTTGAGCAGCCTTCCATGATCGAAACATAAGCTGAGCCACGGGTCTGGCGTGAGGCAGGGAGGTGATCAAACTTTTCAATCTCTGGGAAAGAAATGTCTACTTGAGAAACTCCAGTTTTTCGACGCTGAGCAATGAGGTCTGTTAAGCGATGTAATGTTTGTGGACCAAACACCACATCTACATAAGGCGCACGACTGACGATTTGTTGACCTTCTTGACTGGCAACACAACCACCAACTCCAATTAATAGATCAGGCTTCGTTTTTTTGAGTTCACGTAAGCGACCCAGATCAGAGAACACTTTATCTTCTGCTTTTTCTCGAATCGAGCACGTATTTAAGAGTACGACATCCGCATCTTCGGGAGTGTCAGTCATGACCATGCCTTCATCAGCATGGAGGAGGTCTGCCATCTTGCCCGAGTCGTACTCGTTCATTTGGCAGCCAAAGGTTTTGATATAGAGCTTTTTCATATGCCGTTCTCAGGTTTATAGCTGGGGGCGAAGCTCAGATTTTACTGTGAGAACGGGTTTGACCTTCTTATAAGAGTCGGTAAGCCGCAATCGCAACCAGTGTGGGCGGTATTGCGGCCAGTAGCAGGTAGACAGCTGACACAGCGCCGCCAGGAAAATGGCCGCGGAGTATGGCGATGCCAGCAGGATTTGGTGCATTAGCAATGACTGTAAGGCCTCCACCAGCCACTGCTCCGCCCACTAAGGCTAGTTTGAAATCCAATGAGGTTCCGGTAACAAGCGAACCTAAATACGTCAGCGCAGCATTATCGGTAATCGCTGTGAGCGTTAAGCTGCCATAAAACACCGCTGTAGGACTCATCATCTCAAGGATTGGTTGTAACCACCATCCTTGAAGGCCTCCTAAGACCACTAATCCAGCCAAGAAGAAGCCCACCAGTAAAGCTTCTTTGAGAATTAGCGGGCTTTGATGTTTTGGATAGGCGGTGGTGTAACCAATAAAAAACAGCAATAACCACATAAAAATAATCGGATCGTGTGCAAATATGACCACACCAAACAAAAAGAGGAGGTGCATGAAAATTACGGCGAACGGTATTCTATTTTCTTTATTAGCAGTGTTGGGTTCAATCAACTGCTGATGAAACAGCAAAGTGGCAGCAAGGGCATTGATAAAAATAGCAATGCATGATTCCAATCCAAAGTTAGAAAACATGAATGCTGAACTCCATTGCCAAGTAGAGGCAACCATCAGCACGGGAGGCGCAGCAAAATTAGTAAGCGTGCCGCCAATCGAAATATTGACGAAAAGAACACCCAAAGTTCCAAAGAGTAAAGTCTTCGAGCATTTGTGACGGTAGACTAGGTCGCGCAACAGAAATGCGGCAAGTGTCATTGCTGCTGGCTCTGTAATGAGTGAGCCAAGGAGTGGGGTAATGCCAAGCGTTAAAAAATAAAGCGTTGGTGCGCTACGGGTGCGTAATAAAAACTGTAGTCCTTGTGCAAGCTTATGTAGGATTTGTGTGGAAACAAATAAGATAGGCTTGCTACCCGCCACAATCATGATGGCAAAAACAAATAAGGGTTCAGTAAAGTTTCGTTGGTCTAAATATGCTTTAGCAGAGCCCAGGCTGTCTATGAGAGACATGTAGATCACAAGTACAGCAGCCCAAAAACCGAAGACAATTTCTACCTCACCTAAGAGATGCCAAAGACCGGCATGCCTTGGAGAATTTTTGGCTAAAGACTCAAAATAACCTGTGCAAAAGGTGTGCAGGACGGCAATTGCAAAAATAATGCTTGCGCCAAGTTCTGTAGGGGTAAAGTTCATAGCAGAATGTTAGCAGGTGGCCCAATGATTTGGGATGCTTTCACTTTAGGAGATTTTGGTGAAATTGAAGATTGGATATCAGGCGCTGATTGATGATGCAATGGCGCAGGTTGAAACGGTGCCCTTAGATCAAGCACAGAAATTATTGGCTGATCCCAGTACGGTATTTGTAGATATACGGGATATTCGCGAGCTTGAGCGTGAAGGCATGATTCCAAACGCGCTACATGCACCACGTGGCATGCTGGAATTTTGGGTTGATCCAGACAGCCCGTATTACAAACCTATTTTTGGCGAAGGTAGGCGTTTAGTTTTATATTGCGCTTCTGCTTGGCGATCCGCTTTAGCAACTGAGACCTTACAGAGAATGGGGGTTCCTAATGTTTCTCATTTGGAGGGTGGCTATAGTGCGTGGAAAAAAGCTGGATTGCCAGTGGCGGAAAAAGTAAGTAAGCCTACTGTGGTTTGAATGAGTAATGAGAAAATAGTGACTTGAGATAATTGGAGACATCATGAAAAAAGTGGTATCGCAGTTCGGTGAAGGACCTTTACAGCAAAAATTGACCGTGGGAGATTTACATTTCTTATCGGATGCTTACACCAGCAATGGCGGCACAGAAACTGGCCCTACTCCGCACGAGTATCTGGGTGCGGCATTGGCTGCATGTACAAGCATGACATTAAAAATGTATGCAGGTCGCAAGTCGATGAGCTTGGAGAATGCGATTGTGACGGTAGATATTGAGCGTCTAGATGATGTTGAGACGTTTACCCGTGATATCCAATTAATTGGCAGCTTAAGCGCGGAAGAGAAAGTACGTCTAATCGAAATTGCTAATAAGTGCCCGATTCATAAGGCCTTAGCAGGTGACATCCAAATAAAAACCCAGCTTGTAAATTAATACAAGCTGGGCATTTTGATGCTGTAATACTTAAAGCGTTAAATTAGTTTGGTGCGTTTGCAGGTTTGTTAGTCTTGCCAGCGTTATAACCAGCGTTGTATTCCGATGCCTGCTCTTTTTTGTAAGCATCGTATACATAGCCAGATGCTGCGCCAACCGCTGCGCCACCAACGGCACCCCAAATTGGATTGCCATGGAAAATGGCGGTACCAACAGCGCCAGCTGCTGCACCAATACCTGCGCCAGATAATGTACGTTGTTCAGTATTGCTCATATTTGAGCAGCCAGCTACTGTAAGAATTGCTGCGGTAATCGCGATAATTTTTTTCATATCAACGGATCCTTTAAATTAATTTTGAATTGATTTGCTTGTCTGAATTATTTTCTGGCGCAAGGAAAACGTGCGGCCAAGAAGCCCAAGAAAACACCTGAGGCTGGTTTATCAGCAACTTGTTGGTTGGATTGGCCAAACTTGACAAAATCAGCAATAACTTCATCACGACCTGGAGCTGGCTGTTTTACACAAATAAATGGTTTTGCACGCTGGGGATGACGTGTAGCTAGATACGTGTCATAAATTGCAGTTGAATAACCAATACAGAAGCTACGTGATTCTGGGCTGGCTGGAAGCTTGCAAACATTGACGAGCTCTTGTGTGCTGAGAACTTTGACGGATTCTTGTGCCTGCGCTAGGCCAGAAAATGCTGCAAGAGCGGCTAAAACTACGAGGACTTTCTTCATGGGTTCTCCCTTATATGTATGTGGAACTATCATAAACTAGGACATTGGAATAATGATATCTCTATGTGATTAGGGATGACCCTAGAGAATTGATAATAAATTTATGGCCATATTTGAACTAGATGGAAATGTCCCTCAACTTGCTGAGGGCGCTTGGGTTGCTGAAAGTGCAGAAGTGATTGGTAAAGTAGAGCTCCAAAAGGATGCCAATATTTGGCCCAAAGTTGTTATCCGTGGCGATAACGACCTGATTCAAATTGGTGAGGGCAGTAACGTGCAAGATGCATCTGTTCTGCATACCGATCCTGGTTATGAGCTCATCATTGGTAAGGGTGTGACTGTTGGTCACCAAGTCATGTTGCATGGTTGCCATATTGGCGACGGTAGCTTAGTTGGCATCGGCGCAGTGATTTTGAATGGTGCCAAGATTGGTAAGCATTGCTTAGTTGGGGCTGGTGCACTCATCACCGAAGGAAAAGAATTTCCTGATGGCTCAATGATTATTGGCTCGCCTGCTAAGGCAGTTAAAGAGTTAAGTCCGGAGCAAATCAATAGTATCGGTGCGATTGCTGGGCGCTACGTAAAAAATGCTCAGCGCTATATCAAAACTTTGAAGAAGATCTCTTAAGATTTAAATCAATTGCTCTACGTATTTAATGTAGTCCTACCTGTATTTGCACTCATACTGATTGGGTATGTCTGTGGTCGCGCAGGCAAATTAGGCGAGAGTGCATCGATTGAGCTAAATCGCTTCGTAGTTTGGCTGGCCTTACCAGCCCAACTTTTTAATTTTGCAGCCAATAGTGGATGGCAAACACTTTGGCAACTAGAATTCATCACTGCTTTCTTCTTAAGTTGTCTGATTGTTTTTGTTTTAGTGCTTGGTGCTAGCTATTGGAGAAGTGGGGACTTAGCGGCAGCGAGCTTTAATGGCCTCAGCGCCTCCTATTCAAATACGGGCTATATGGGCATCCCCCTTTGTGCGCTAGCTTTGGGGCAAGATGGATTGGCGCCCGCCATCATTGCGACTTTCATTGTTTTTGTGATGTTTGCGTTGGCTACAGTATTAATTGAGATTGGGATCTTGTCTCATAAAAAGTCCCATGATGTTATTTTGAGTGTACTGAGATCGCTTTGTAGTAATCCACTCTTGATTGCGCCAGTTGCCGGCTTACTGTGGGCGTCTTGCAACGTAGCAATGTATGACCCTATCGCACAAATTATTTCATTTTTAGCTGCAGCTGCGACTCCTTGCGCTTTAGTATCGATCGGATTATTTTTGCTACAAAAAAGTAAAGCAGTATCCAGTCAAGCATGGGGTATTAGTATTGCTAAACTCATTATTCAACCCATCATTGCATGGGTAATTGCTGGGCCGATTTTGAAATTACCCACACTTTGGTTAAATGCGATTGTCATTTTGAGTGCATTACCAACGGGGACAGGACCGTTTATGTTAGCCCAGTATTACAAAGCAGATGGCAGCATTATTTCTCGGGTGGTATTGATTACCACGGTGGGTTCCTTGCTTACCCTGTCATTTTGCCTGTGGTGGAATAGCGGGATTTAATCCTTCCGCATCTATTTGCTTTTCCCAGGAGGCGCTGATAAAAGCAGGAAGCCCCATGCATTCATTTAAGATGCGCACGAGTGTTGGATAAGGACTTAAATCTATTTTGCTGGCTAGGGCATTAAATAGTTGCGGTACTAAGCAAATATCAACGAGACCCGGTTGATCACCATAGGCAAAGCGACCCACACGTCTGTCGCTACTGAGGCGCTTTTCTAAGCTAGCTAAGCCAACTGTTATCCAATGTTGATACCAAGTGTCTTTTGCTTCTACACTAATTCCCAGTTGTTTTATTAAGTAGCGCAAGACTCTTAAATTATCGATAGGGTGAATATCGCTAGCGATATCTAAAGCAAGAGCGCGTACCCACGCACGATCAATAGGTGAGATAGGGAGTAGCGACGGATTGGGCTGCATTTCTTCTAAGTACTCAATGATGGCCAATGATTGATGAATATGAGTTTTTCCATCATCGAATAGCGGTACTAGGCGATTGGGATTCTTGTTGGTGTATGCCTCTGAAAGTTGATCGCCGCCATTTTTATTTAAATGGACGGGGATTACTTCATAGTCTATGCCTTTGAGATTGAGGGCAATACGAACTCTAAAGGCTGCAGAGCTGCGCCAAAAACTATATAACTTAGGTTTAATTGCATTCATATCAATCTCTTAATGAGCTGGTATTGATTAGTATATTGATGATGAATAGTTTAGGTTGAGTTTGGACAAAGTGCTTTAGACTAATTGCTATGGAACAGATTCAATTTTGGATTGGTGTGATCGCAACAATGGCGTTTGCTGTTACGGGCGTTCTGGCGATTGCCGATCGTGGAGTCGATCTCTTTGGCGTATTGGTTCTTGGCCTCATTACTGCAATTGGCGGGGGAACCATTCGTGACATTATTTTGCAGGCACCTGTTTTTTGGTCAGAGAACCAAATTTACGTCTGGCTTGCATTGGCTGCGAGTGTATTGACCTTTGTTGCCGAATCCTTTTTTACTCAACCTCAAATTTATCGATGGATGCTCTACATCGATGGGTTTGGGGCAGCGCTATTTGGAATTCAGGGTGCAGATAAAGCATGGGGTATGGATTTTGGTTTGCCCGTAGCCCCAGTCATCCTCGGTGTGATTACGGCGATTGGTGGCGGCCTGATTCGTGATATTTTGGCTGGCAGAAAAACACTCATCATGTCGCATGAGCTGTATGCGATTCCAGTAACGTTAGGATGTTGCGCCTATGTATTGATCCTAAACTTCGCTCCGCAATATGCGATTCAAGGTTCAGTGCTGTGCATGCTGGCAATCTTTGGATTACGCGCAGCCGCAATTTATTGGGATCTGCGCGTACCAAAATTATTTATTACTAAAACGCGCTAACAGCTCCATCACTGCGAGGATCCCAGCCGCCACGTAATGTGCCGGATGGTTCTCTAATGATGCAGCCTGCATGACCAACGGTCTCATCAAATGCATCGAGCATTTCAATTTCATGGCCCATTGCATGCAGCTCTTTTGCAACCCAAGGACTAAAGCGAGACTCTAACTTCAAACTATCACTGGTTTGACCCCAGGTGCGTCCTAGTAACCAGCGTGGACGACTGATAGCATCTTGTGGATCAAGCCCATAAGTTGCTGTACGCGTAAATACTGCACATTGTGTTTGTGGTTGACCATCCCCGCCCATTGTTCCGTAAACCATTGAACGCCCATCTTTAAATAAAGCCATCGCTGGATTTAAGGTGTGGAATGGCTTGCGATAGGGCTCAAGATGATTGAGTGTTTTTGGATCTAGGGAAAAACTGCAACCACGGTTTTGCCAGTTCACGCCTGATTTTGGTAAAACAATTCCGGCACCAAATTCGTGATAAATACTTTGAATGAAGGACACGCAGTTACCGTCACCATCAATCACTCCCATCCAAATAGTGTCTGCAGGCCCTTTACCTTGGCCCCAAGGTAAAGCTTTATTTGGGTCAATATTTTTTGCCAGTTTTTTCAGGAATGCAGGTGATAAGAAAGATTGCGCATGTTTTGTCATATAAGCAGGATCAGTAACGAATTGGTCACGGATCTTAAATGCTTGCTTCGTGGCTTCAACGCAGTGATGAACATACTCAGCGCTATCTACCTTGAACCGTTTTAAATTCAATTGATCAAGGATGCCAATAATCATCAAGGAGACTACGCCTTGTGTTGGTGGAATCATGTTGTAAACGTTGCCAAGGCTGTGTTTGAGCTCAAGCGGATCAATTAGTTTTGCCTGATGACGCTGCAGGTCACTTAACCGCAGAGGGCTACCAATATCCTCGAGCTCTTTACCTAATATGGTTGCAAGGTCGCCGCGATAAAAATCATCAGTTCCCTTTTCTGCAATTTGACGCAAGGTCTTAGCAAGACGTCCTTGTTTAAAAATACTACCCACCGCTGGCGCTTTGCCATTAACGAGAAACGTTTTTGCAAAGCCAGGAATAGGACTCAGTTCCTCACGTTTTTTCGCAGTTAGGCTCGATTGACTAAAGGTAACTGGCACACCAGCTTCTGCGTAATAGATGGCATCAGCCAAAAGACGTGAAAGAGGAATTTTGCCGCCTAGACCCTGCTGAGATAATTTGTGCGCTGCACCCCAGCCAGAGATCGTGCCAGCAACTGTATTGGCTGCGACTGGGCCGCGAAATGGAATCGCCTTAGTGATACCACGCTCTGCATACCACTGCTTGGTGGCTAAACCAGCAGCTGCGCCACAGGCATCGATGCCGCCCATTGCCTTACCTGGAGAGTGGACAACCCAAAAAGAATCGCCACCAATCGAGTTCATGTGGGGGTAGACCACGGCGATAGTAGCTGCTGCAGCAACCATTGCTTCTAGGGCATTACCACCCTCTCTTAATACTGCTAGTGCCGACTCCGATGCGAGTGAGTGCGGCGCTACTGCCATTCCTCGAATTCCCCATTTGGCTTGCATTTATTTAATCTCCGCTTTCAATGTTGTGTTTAGCATTTATTACATTGTAGAGCTCGGGAAAACCCCACCCTTAATTGATGAGGAATTACCCTAAGTAGTGGATTTCTTTGATTTTTTTCAAAGCATAATCGACCCGTTGTTTTTACTTCATTAAAAAAAATAGTTAGGAGCTACTGATGTCAACATCAACTAAAGCAGCCCCAATGACCGCTGAAGAGCGCAAAGTTATTTTTGCTTCCTCATTAGGTACGGTTTTTGAGTGGTACGACTTTTATCTTTACGGTTCACTTGCTGCAATTATTGCTAAGCAATTCTTCTCAGGCTTAGATGCTGGCTCTGCCTTCATTTTCGCTTTGCTAGCGTTTGCTGCCGGTTTCATCGTGCGTCCATTTGGCGCATTGGTGTTTGGTCGCTTGGGTGATTTGATTGGTCGTAAGTACACCTTCTTGGTCACCATCCTCTTAATGGGTGGCGCTACCTTTATCGTAGGTATCTTGCCTAACTATGCAACGATTGGTGTTGCTGCTCCAGTTATCTTGATTGCATTGCGTATGCTTCAAGGTTTGGCTTTGGGTGGTGAGTACGGTGGTGCTGCAACCTATGTTGCAGAACACGCTCCTAACGGTCGTCGTGGTGCATATACTGCTTGGATTCAGACAACAGCTACTCTCGGCTTGTTCCTCTCCTTGCTCGTGATTTTGTTTACACGTGAATTCACAGGTCCAGACTTTGATGTTTGGGGCTGGCGTGTTCCTTTCATCGTTTCTATCGCATTGTTGGCAATCTCTGTCTGGATTCGTTTATCCATGAATGAGTCACCAGCTTTCAAGAAGATGAAAGAAGAAGGTAAGTTATCTAAGGCACCATTGACAGAGTCATTTGGTCAGTGGAAGAACTTGAAGATTGTGATCTTGGCATTGTTTGGTTTGGTTGCAGGTCAAGCAGTGGTTTGGTATACCGGTCAGTTCTATGCCTTGTTCTACCTTACACAAGTGTTGAAGGTGGATGCCAAGACTGCAAACTTGTTGATTGCTGCTTCATTGGTAATCGGCACACCATTCTTTGTGGTATTCGGTAGCTTGTCAGACAAGATTGGCCGTAAGGTCATCATCATGGGCGGTTTGTTATTGGCTGTGATTACTTACATCCCTAACACGCCAGTTTCTGTGTTTAATGCCTTGACCCACTTTGCTAACCCAGCTTTAGAAAAAGCAATGGCAACCGCACCAGCAACTATTACTGCCGACCCAGCTGAATGTACCTTCCAGTTCAACCCAACTGGTACAGCGAAATTCACTAGCTCTTGTGATATTGCAAAGCAAGTGATGGCCTCCAACTCTGCTAGCTATAGCACTGTTGCCGCTCCAGCAGGAACTACGGCTGTTGTGAAAATCGGTGATATCGAAATCCCGGGTTACACATCAAAAGGTATTGATCCTGCTGAAGCAAAAGCGAAAGATGCTGAATTCAAAAAGGCGATTCGCGAAGCTTTGAATAAAGAGGGTTATCCAGTTAAGGCCGATCCAGCACAAATTAATTATGTTGCTGTATTGCTCTTGTTGGTTTACTTAGTGCTATTGGTAACTATGGTTTATGGCCCAATCGCTGCGATGTTAGTTGAGATGTTCCCAACTCGCATTCGTTACACCTCTATGTCATTGCCTTACCATATTGGTAACGGTTGGTTCGGCGGCTTATTACCAACGATCTCCTTTGCCTTGGTTGCGCAAAACGGTAACATTTACTACGGTCTCTGGTATCCAATCATCATTGCTGCAATGACTTTGGTTATCGGTACATTGTTTGTACGTGAAACTAAAGATGTAGATATTTATGCACGTGACTAATCGGATTTAAGTATCTTTAGTCCGCGGTAACGAAAAAACCCGATCACAAAATGATCGGGTTTTTTTATTCCCATAAGTCTTTTTGATTGCGATTGCCTAATAAACTTTTATTTTGCTGCGCAATCGAGGTATCTCTTGATCCTGGAATCAAGGTGATTGAGGCTCCAGCAGTAAGCGTCCCCGTCTTGAGAACTCGTAGGTACCAGCCGCTATAGCCTGACTGGAGCATCGCTTTACTGGCACCCTTATAGGCAACGGCAGCATTAAATTTGAAGCAAGGTTCACGGAGTTTGACAACGGCAAATTCGAGCTCTCCAATGATGAATTTGTCGCCAACAAAGACTTCGGTTTCTACTAAGCCTTCAATAGTGAAATTCTCACCTATTGCACCATACTCAAGAGAAACGGATTTTTTAGTTTCACGAGTAAGTAGTTCGTTCCAAAAAGCATAGTGTTCTGCTGGGTAGACATAAATTGCTTTTTCAATTCCGCCATGTACGCTCAGATCTGCTTGCTCATCACCTTTAATTCCAAGATGATTGATCTCAACCGAGATAGGATTCTCTATATTGCTGATGCTTTTTTTATGAATGGCTGAAGCAACAGATTTGTAGTTAGGATGGTGATTGCCAAATAGAGGAAGTACTTTTCCGCTCGAGATCGATAAGATGCGCATATATAAAATTGACTGATAAGATCTGCGTTATAAAACCATGAAAGCAAATAATGCGCCTTTCTGTGCCGCTAGCCACAATATTTTTTTACATGCTTATTGCTCCAGTCGCATTTGCTAAATGGGATGAAGAGCGGGATATGACTACCAATGGCAAGGAGGAGTTGGTCTACTATTTCAAGGTGAATGAGCAAGGCCAAAAGTTAGTCCTTGATAAATATGTAAAGCGCTTAATCTTTATCCAAAAGGATCGTTTGTACAAGCGCTTTATTAAACAGATCAAAATTGATGGGGTGCCGGTTGAAACAATGAGTGATCCCTTCTCGCATTACCCAGAGCAAACAGCCATCACCTTTGAAAACAAGGATGAAGTACTGAAAAAGCTATTTTTAGCCAAGGCAATTGAGGTTGATGTTCAGTATGGCCGTGACCAAGGGGTCAGTATTTTTAAGATTAAATAGGCCTCAGAGTCTTATTTGGACAGAGTCTCTCCTATCATTTATAATTACCAGTTCGGCGAATTAGCTCAGCTGGTTAGAGCGACGGAATCATAATCCGCAGGTCCGGGGTTCAAATCCCTGATTCGCCACCAAATCTAAAGGCCATTGCCCCGCGGCAGTGGCCTTTTTCTTAGGCTGGTTGGGTGCTTTGATATGGCTAAATTTTGGAATTTTGTCTTTTTCCAGCTCGGTTGGTTTGCCTGTGTATTGGGTGCGGCTAATAAACAGGTGTTTTGGGCTGTTCTTGCTACCTTGGCTTATATAGCCTTTCACGTTTGGCGCTTGGATGAGCCTGCCACTTCAATGCGGCTCTTGAGTAAGGCGCTAATTTATGGGATTGTGGCCGATACCCTGATAGTTCATTTGGGCTACTTAGACTTTCAGGATGCCTGGCCTGGAAGTTATCTATCTCCAGCATGGATGTGGGTGCTCTGGGTTTTGGTAGCTACCACCATTAATGGCTCTTTATCTTGGCTTCGCGGCAGGCCCATTTTAGGGGCTGTTTTAGGCGGAATTTGTGGCCCCATGTCCTATGAAGCGGGTATTCGGATGGGAGCGGGCGCCTGGGGTCCTGGAGGCCAAACTATTGGATTTGTCTTGGTTGGCGTGGTTTGGGCTGTAGCCATTCCCTTGTTTTTCTATTGGGATCGCACCCCGCTCGAACGTGGCCTAGTAGAAAATCTGTAAATTCCTTTAAAAAGTCGCTTGCAAATACTACTGTTTTTATATACAGTGACTCATAAGTTGTTACACAGTAGATAAGACTTCGGGAAAAAGCCCAATACATAGCGAAAAGGGAATTAAAAATGGCCTTGGATGACAAAAGAAAATCAGCCTCCTCAGAATTTGAGGGAATGAGCGGAGACAAACAAAAAGCATTAACAGCAGCCTTGGCACAAATTGAGAAGCAATTTGGCAAGGGTTCAATCATGAGATTGGGCGATGCTGAAATTAGTCAAGACATTCAAGTGGTGTCGAGTGGTTCACTCGGTTTGGATATCGCTTTGGGTGTTGGTGGTCTCGCACGCGGTCGCGTGATTGAAATCTACGGCCCAGAATCATCAGGTAAAACTACTTTAACTTTGCATGCGATTGCAGAAATGCAAAAGCTTGGTGGTACTTGTGCGTTTATCGATGCTGAGCATGCATTGGATGTGCAGTACGCATCACGCCTTGGTGTAGATGTAAATAATTTATTGATCTCTCAACCGGATACTGGTGAACAGGCTTTAGAGATTGCTGATGCTTTAGTGCGTTCAGGATCCATTGATTTAATTGTCATTGACTCGGTTGCCGCATTGGTTCCAAAGGCTGAGATTGAAGGCGATATGGGCGATTCATTACCAGGCCTGCAGGCTCGTTTGATGAGTCAAGCCTTACGTAAATTGACTGGTGCCATTAAGCGTACCAATACAACGGTAATCTTCATCAATCAAATTCGTATGAAAATTGGCGTGATGTTTGGTTCTCCAGAAACCACTACTGGTGGTAACGCGCTCAAGTTCTATGCTTCTATGCGCTTGGATATTCGTCGCATCGGTAGCATCAAAAAAGGTGATGAGGTTGTCGGTAATGAAACTCGTGTGAAGGTTGTCAAGAACAAGGTTTCTCCCCCATTCCGTGAAGCTATTTTTGACATCATGTATGGTGCCGGCATTTCTAGAGAAGGTGAAATCATCGATATGGGTGTTGAAGCCGATCTAGTTGAGAAGTCAGGCTCTTGGTATAGCTATAACGGCGATCGCATTGGTCAGGGTAAAGACAATGTACGTGAGTTTTTGAAAGAAAATCCAGCAATTGCAAAAGATATCGAAACAAGAATCCGCGAGAAATTGGGCGTTAAGTCCGGTTCAGCAGTAGTGACTGACGTGCTCAGCGAGGAAGAGGAAGTCGAATAATTCGATGTCAGAATTAGGTAGCAAAAAACCTAAACAAAGCCCGAGTCTCAAAGCTCGGGCTTTGCGTCTTTTATCGCTCCGAGAATACAGCCGTAAAGGTTTGAGGGCGAAGCTTTCTGAATCAGAAGCAAGATGGGCGAAGCTGGGGGGTGAGCAACTCGAGCAAACCCCGCAAGCGACTGCCTTAAGTATTGAGGTAGTTTTAGATGATTTCGAGTCCAGAGGCTGGTTATCGGATGAGCGCTTTGCTGAGGCCTTAGTTCGAAGGCGTAGCGAGCGTTATGGCATGCGTAAGATTGCTGACGAGCTCGAGAGAGCGGGTGTGGACATAAAGCAGTCTGCCAAACTTCTTGGGGTGCTTAAGGAGACTGAATTTCAGCGTGCTTATGATTTGTGGGCAAGAAAGTATGGCGAAAAAGCGCAAGATCAAAAAGAGCGCGCTAGGCAATATCGCTTCTTGGCATCCAAAGGATTTGGTGCCGATGTGGTCGCTAAGGTGATCGGCGGCCATTGTCCAGATTAGGGCAATTACGGATCTGCAGACACAATTTGCCGCGTTGCAGCATGCTAGACTTAAGAAGTCGGTAAAACCGTTCGCATTTATTCAAATTTAGCTAATTTAGCTAAATTCAGAGTAGGTATGGGATTTTGACGACATTGCTTTACCAATCCTCATTGCTTGCTAAAAAAGATACCGTTTCGGAGTAATTATGAAAATTCATGAGTACCAAGGCAAAGAACTTCTGCGCCAATTTAATGTGCCTGTACCAAACGGCATTCCCGCATTTAGTGTTGACGAAGCGGTGAAAGCTGCTGAGAAACTAGGCGGCCCAGTTTGGGTTGTTAAGGCTCAGATTCATGCTGGTGGACGCGGCAAAGGCGGTGGTGTGAAGTTGGCTAGAAGCATGGATGAAGTGAAGAAATATGCTTCTGAAATTTTGGGTATGCAACTCAAGACGCATCAAACAGGACCAGAGGGTCAAAAAGTTAACCGCCTCTTAATCGAAGACGGCGCAGATATTAAAAAAGAGTACTACTTCAGTATCGTTACAGATCGTGGCACACAAAAAAATGTGATCATGGCTTCTAGCGAAGGCGGTATGGACATTGAGGAAGTGGCTGAATCTCATCCAGAAAAAATTATTAAAGTATTTGTTGATCCATTGATTGGGTTGACAGATGCGGATTGCGATATCGTTGCTAAGGGCATTGGTGTTCCGGATGCCTCTATTCCTATGGCTCGGGATGTATTTAAGAACTTGTACAAGACTTACTGGGAAACCGACGCTTCATTGGTTGAAATCAACCCATTGATTCTGGAAGGTAACGGCAAGATTAAGGCGTTAGATGCGAAGTTCAACTTTGATCCAAACGCATTATTCCGTCATCCAGAAATCGTTGCATACCGCGATATCGATGAAGAAGATGCTGCTGAAATCGAAGCTTCTAAATTTGACCTTGCATACATTTCTTTGGACGGCAATATCGGCTGTTTAGTGAACGGTGCTGGTTTGGCAATGGCGACAATGGACACCATTAAGTTATTCGGTGGCGAGCCTGCAAACTTCTTAGACGTTGGTGGTGGTGCCACAGCAGAAAAAGTGACTGAAGCTTTCAAAATCATGTTGAAAAATAAAAGTGTTGAAGCCATTTTGGTCAATATCTTCGGCGGCATTATGCGTTGTGACGTGATTGCTGACGGCGTTGTTACTGCATGTAAAGCAGTAAACCTGACGGTACCCTTGGTTGTGCGCATGAAGGGCACAAATGAAGAGCTCGGCAAGAAGATTCTGGCTGACTCAGGCCTGCCAATTATTAGCGCCGATTCAATGGCTGAAGCTGCTACCAAGGTAGTTGCTGCTGTTGCCAAAAACAAATAATCCGGGAATTTCAATATGTCTATTTTGATTAATAAAAACACCAAAGTTATTACACAGGGTATTACTGGTAAGACTGGTCAGTTCCATACTGAAAAATGTCAGGAATACGCAAACGGTAAAAACTGTTTTGTTGCTGGCGTGAACCCTAAAAAAGCAGGCGAGTCAATTTTTAATATTCCTATTTATGGAACTGTTAAAGAAGCTGCTCAGCAAACTGGCGCAACTACTTCTGTAATCTATGTTCCGCCTCCCGGTGCTGCTGCTGCGATTTGGGAGGCAGTAGATGCTGACCTCGACTTCGTTATTTGCATTACTGAAGGTATTCCAGTGCGTGACATGCTTGAAGTGCGTAACAAGATGCGTGCAAAAGAAGCGGCTGGCGGCAAGAAGACTTTATTGCTTGGACCTAACTGCCCAGGCATCATTACTCCAGACGAACTGAAGATTGGCATCATGCCTGGCCATATTCATAAGAAAGGCCGCATCGGTGTTGTGAGTCGTTCCGGTACATTGACTTACGAAGCAGTTGGTCAGTTGACAGCAATTGGCTTAGGTCAATCAACAGCAGTTGGTATTGGTGGAGACCCAATCAACGGGTTAAAGCACATTGACATCATGCGCATGTTCAACGAAGACCCAGAAACTGATGCCGTCATCATGATTGGTGAAATCGGTGGACCAGACGAGGCTGAAGCAGCTCGTTGGTGTAAAGAAAACATGAAGAAACCAGTGGTTGGCTTTATTGCTGGCGTAACTGCGCCTCCTGGGAAGCGTATGGGCCATGCCGGCGCATTAATTTCCGGTGGTGCAGATACTGCTGATGCCAAGCTCGCCGTAATGGAAGAGTGTGGCTTCAAAGTAACTAAGAACCCATCTGAAATGGCTGCTTTATTAAAAGCGATGTTGTAATAAAAAGGGCACTGCTTACGCAGTGCCCTTATCTAGTTTTGAATTATTAGTAAATAAAAAATAAAAAAGTAGGGAGACAAGATATGGATTTTTCAGCATTTTCAGACGCCACTTTTTGGGCGGCTCTTTTATCTATCATCGTTGCAAATATCTTGCTATCTGGTGATAACGCAGTTGTGATTGCTTTAGCATCACGTAATTTACCATCGCATCAGCAAAAGAAAGCCATTTTCTGGGGTAGCGCGGCAGCTATTATTTTGCGAGTGGTCCTCACAATTACTGCGGTTCAATTGTTAACACTGCCTTATCTCAAGATCATTGGCGCAATTCTTTTGGTTTATATCGGTGTACAGCTATTGGCAGATAGTGATGATGATGCGGATATGGAAGGCAGCTCACATATCTGGGGCGCTATTCGGACAATCTTGGTAGCTGACTTGGTGATGAGTTTGGATAATGTGATTGCTGTTGCAGCAGCAGCTCAAAAAGGTCCAGAAGAAACCCGTTTAATTTTGCTAATCATTGGCCTGGGCTTATCAATCCCCTTGATTATTTTTGGTAGCACCATGTTGTTAAAGGTAATGGATCGCTTCCCAATCATCATTACCTTAGGGGCAGGCTTGCTTGGTTTGTTGGCTGGCGGGATGTTGGTTGATGATCCTGCTATCAAGGACTCTATTCAAGAAGCAATGTCGGATGCGCATATGATTTTTGAAGGGGTTGGTGTTGCGTTTGTTATCTTGCTTGGTAATTATCTTAAGAAAAAGAACGCGTCTAAAGAGGGCTAGTTTTCTCACCCAAGAATCAGAAAAAGCCAGCCCTAAAAGCTGGCTTTTTTATTGATAGCTTCCTTGAGTGTAAGAGGTATAGACTGGATGATGAGGCATTTCACCTCAGGAGCTAAAAGATATGCAGAGTTCAAATAAAGACTACAAAATCAAAGACAACAATGAGCAACAGGCGGGATTTACACTAATTGAAGTGATGGTGGTGGTTGCCATTATTGGAATCTTGGTGGCGGTTGCGGTACCTCAGTATCAGGATTACATAGCTCGTAGTCGCGTTATAGAAGGCATGAATCTCTCTTCTAGCGCCAAGCTTGCGGTTACAGAAGCATTTGCTAGTCGCGGTACCGTACCAATGGATCAAGCCACCAATGGATCATTCACATTTACTCCGACACGAAGTGTAAAGTTGATTGAAGTGACTCCATCAGGAGCAATTGCCATCGACTACCAAATTAGCGTAGCACCCGAAGGAAAAAACACCTTACATCTGGTGCCAACAAATGAGCCTGATGCTAATTCTCCAAGACCAATTGATTTATCAAAACCAGAGGGTTCTTCTTGGGCTGGTGGCTGGTCATGCAGATCAACCGAGACCAATTTGATTTCCCAGTTATTGCCTTCGGAGTGCAGAATTAGTAAGTAAACCCTAGATTTTTCCGGGCCACATTTTGCAAGCTACCCCACTTTGTAATATCAAAAAGCATAAATGTTGAATTAGTTTCGATTTC
This sequence comes from Polynucleobacter sp. TSB-Sco08W16, assembly GCF_018687455.1. Taxonomy (NCBI): domain Bacteria; kingdom Pseudomonadati; phylum Pseudomonadota; class Betaproteobacteria; order Burkholderiales; family Burkholderiaceae; genus Polynucleobacter; species Polynucleobacter sp. TSB-Sco08W16. The sequence goes on along the minus strand of NZ_CP061291.1, from coordinate 1,644,433 downwards.
TGGCTACGGATTAAAATGTGGAAGTGATGAGTAATCTTGAGGGCATCCCCCCTAGATTGCTAACTATAAAAATAAGAACTATGACTAACTTTGAATTAGCAAAAAAATATTTTTTAGATGGCTGTGTATTTTTGAAGGCTGAAAATTTTTCTCAAGCAGAATTCCATTTTAAAAAGTCACTGGAGCTTATGCCTAATAGAGCTTCGACTCTAACCAATTTGTCTGCAACACAATTAAAGCTGAAAAAATATTCTGAAGCTAAAGCTGCTGCGCAAAAAGCTATTTCAATTGAGTTCGGTAATAGTGAAGCGTATCTCAACTTGGGACTCATTGAAAAAGAATTTAATCATTATGAAGCAGCTGCTACTTTATTTGATAAAGCATTAAGTCTACAACCTGATTATGCAGAGGCATGGTCGAATAAAGGCAATGTACTGAATGAGCTAAAACGTTTTGAAGAGGCACTCTATCACCATGATAAGGCGCTGAGTCTAAGGCCTGATTACGTGGAGGGTTGGTCTAATAAAGGCGTTACGCTGCATGAGCTAAAACGTTTTGAAGAGGCTCTTAAGCACTATGATAAAGCGTTGAACCTAAGGCCTGATTACGTGGAGGGTTGGTCTAATAAAGGCGTTACCCTGCATGAGCTAAAACGTTTTGAAGAAGCTCTTCATCACTACGATAAGGCGCTGAGTCTAAAGTCCGACTACCATGATGCATCTTGGAACAAAAGTCTTTGTCTTCTCTTGGAGGGAAATTATGAAAAAGGTTTTCCACTTTATGAGAGAAGATGGGATTCTGAAAAGGTCAGCGAAGGTGCAGGTAAACGTTCCTTTAAAAAGCCTGTTTGGCTTGGGGTTGAGTCTCTTCAGGGGAAGACAATTCTGATTTATGGGGAGCAGGGGTTTGGCGATTTCATTCAGTTTTGCAGGTATGTCAAATTAGTTGCTGATTTAGGCGCCAAAATTATTTTGGAAGTTCCAGAGGCACTTGCTGGTCTGATGAGAAATTTGGAGGGGGTGTGGCAATTAGTTATTAAGGGCAATGAAATACCATTCTTTGATTATCAATGCCCACTTTTGAGTCTTCCGTTAGCATTTAAAACAACTATTTCTTCGATTCCTGCAGGCACCCCTTATCTGGCTGCAAATCCGAATAAGATTTCCGAATGGAAACAGAAATTAGGGGATAGAGTAGGGCGGCGCATCGGTTTGGTGTGGAGCAGTATGTCTAATTTTAAGGTTGACTCTCAAAGAAGTTTGAGGCTTGCTGATTTTATTGAAGCGCTTCCCTTGGAGGGGGCGGAATATATCTGCTTGCAAAAAGAGCTAAAAGACGGCGATAAAGAATTTTTTAAAAATTATAAGAACATTAAATTCTTTGGCGATGAATTAAAAGATTTTGAAGATACTGCGGCGCTTATTGAAAATGTTGATTTAGTTATTAGTACCTGCACTAGTGTTCCCCACTTAAGTGCAGCCCTTGGCAAGGAAACTTGGATTCTTTTGTCTCATGTCCCTGATTGGCGTTGGTTGTTGGATAGGGGGGATAGTCCATGGTATCCATCAGTAAAGTTGTATAGACAGAAAGCTATTGGCGACTGGAGTAGTGTGTTGCAAAAGATCAAATTAGACTTAGGTGTAAGGTAAGGTTTTGCGTCTACCCTCCATTTTTAAAAAAGATATTAAATCTGAGCACAGTTGGTGTTTCTAGCCAAAGCTACTTAGGTTGCGTTAAGAATAATATGTTGATACTTTAAGATAGCCTACTTAAGGATACCATTTATACATGGGTGCTAACTCTGAGGAATCATGTTTTCATGGAACTACAAAATCAATTTGATGTCGCTGTGGTTATACCAACCACTTTAAGGGACAGCCTTACTAAAAGTATCCACTCCATCTTCAATCAAAATTACAAAGGCAGTATTCAGATATTGGTTGGGATCGACTCTAAGATGGGAAAAATATCTCAATTAGATCTGCTGTTACAGCAATGCCCAAAAAATATGGCAATTACTATTTTAGATTTAGGGTATTCAACATCAGTAAGACATGGTGGGATCTACTCGAATAGATACAGTGGGGCCATTAGAACGATCTTAAGCTATGCCGCCAATAGTAAATATGTAGCCTATTTAGACGATGATGATTGGTGGCGTCAAGACCATATAGAAAAATTGATGAATGTTGTAGTTGGAAAAGCTTGGGCATTCTCATTGAGGTGGTTTGTTGATAAAAATACAGCCTGGCCAATTTGTAAGGATGAGTGGGATTCCCTTGGGCCGGGCAAAGGTATAAACCAAGAACGCTTTGGAGGATTTGTTAGTCCAAGTAATCTCATCTTAAGTAAAGATGCGTGCCATTTTATTTTTCCTTACTGGGCACTCTCGCCTTTTGAGGATGGCACAGGAGAAGATAGATTGATATTTGATGCCCTACTTAAGCTGAATAGTTATTCATCATCAGATGCATACACTTGTTTTTATGCGATTCCAAGTGATGTGCAAATGCATGAGCATCATAAAAAAGAGTTTGAACTTAGAGGGATTCAATGGCTTCATCAGCCATCAATATTAGATCAATTAAATTTTTTGGAAGCAAGGGTCAAAAGTGAACTTAAGAATGCAGTAGTACCGTCTGAAGAGCTATTAAAAAAATTACTAGCCATAAACCCATATTCTGTGAATGCCTTGATCGGATATATTCGCCTAGCTGAAATAAAAGATGATATTGCATCGAAAGATGCTTATTTAGAAAAGTTAAGAGACCTAATTGGGCCCGAACTTTTTTCATTGAATGATTAAGTCGACTAAATTGGATGACCACTCTTCTCAAGTAGCTTTACATCACCTATCACCATGCCACGGGCTACTGATTTGCACATGTCATAAATTGTGAGGAGGGCAACTTAGACTATGGTAAGAAACCCAGTAAAAAACGTATTAAGAAAAGCTAAATTTGATATGGCCAAACTTTGCATAGTTGAATTAATAAACAAGCGGAACCAAATTTGGCTACGAAAAAGAATAGCGTCGGAGTTGTATAGGACGGAATCCGTCCACATCCTAAATAATAGGGGCACCCCTTTATATTCTCTAGAAAATAAAACCCGCCATACCCCCACCTCCGTTTATTAATAGAATCCCATCCAGATAACCACTCCACTTTGTTTTGCTCAAACGAGAAGGTAATTACGGTATTTAAGGGCAACCAAAGGTTATCGTATCGCAAGCAATTATCATAACTACTTATGCCAAATCACACCCCTCAGTTACACCCCAAATACCGACCTGATATAGATGGACTTCGTGGCATAGCTATTTTGTCGGTTGTCATTTACCACGCTTTCCCACAATTATTGAATGGCGGCTTTATTGGGGTTGATATATTTTTTGTAATTTCTGGGTACCTAATTACCTCCATTATCACGTCAAATTTAAATCAATCCTCATTTAGCTTTATAGATTTTTACTGTAGAAGAATTGCGAGAATTTTTCCTTCTCTTATTGTGGTGCTGGTTTTTACCTATGCATGCGGGTGGTTGGGCTTTAGTGCGGCAGAATTTTCACAGCTTGGAAAGCATATAGCTTCGGGGGCTGGCTTTGTATCTAACTTGGTTTTGTGGCAAGAGGTTAGTTATTTTGATAATTCTGCCGAGACAAAGGCTCTATTACACCTTTGGTCTCTAGCTGTTGAAGAACAATTTTATCTTTTTTCCCCGCTCATTTTTTGGGTATGTAAAAAAAGGAATTTTTCATTTTCAAAAATTATAGTAGCCGGACTATTGCTATCGTTTTCTGCAAACATTTACTTTGCTAGCAACAATTTATCGACAGATTTTTATTCGCCATTATCGAGGATATGGGAGATTCTTTTTGGATCGATATTGAGTCAAATTGAAATTCAAAACCCAAGGAAAAAATTATTAAAATTCATAGAACCCATTTCATGGATGGGGGCAGTGTTGATTGTTGTCGGGCTAATTTTAATCAACACAAATAGAGAGTTTCCTGGTTGGTGGGCATTAATTCCAGTTATTGGGGCCGTTTCTTTGATTTTTTCTGAAAAGTCATGGTTGAATCGCAAGATATTATCTAATCCACTACTTGTATGGGTTGGATTGATTAGTTACCCGCTATATTTATGGCACTGGCCAGTACTTACCTTTTGGCGAATGAGCCACATTCAAGAGCCATCTGCACTCACCTACACTTTTCTGGTAACAGTTTCGATAATTTTGGCATGGACCACTTATAGGTGCATAGAAATACCACTTAAGCATGCCCCTTTAAAACTAAGAGCAACGTTACTGCTACTGGTAATGAGTTTGATAGGCTTTGCGGGATTTAATGTTTTTGACCGTGAGGGATACCCTTATAGGGCTGTTGCAAAGGATAAACTTAACTATCACTTAGATTCCGCTTATTGCCCATCTAATTGTCAAGATTTACCACTACAAAAAAATAATACAAAACCAATCATTTATCTTTGGGGTGATTCTCACGCTGGCCACCTATATGCAGGATTAAAGGCGCAGTCTGATTTGTTAGGATTCTACCTCTACGATGCGAGCAAGTCAGCATGTCCCCCATTGCTTTCATTTGGGCCGAGAGGCAAGAGGTCAGGAGCACTTGCTGAAAACAAAATTTGTATTGACCACAATAACTCAGTATTTGAATCCATTAAAAAAAATCAACCTGAAATGATCATCTTGGCTGCAAATTGGAGTCAATATGATGGGATAAATCAATGGAACAAATTAACTGATACGAGTATTCAGAATACTGTAACCGCTCTTAGGCAAATCGGAATCAAAAATATCACCCTAATAGGCAACTTCCCCGCATTTGAAATTTATCAGCCTAGATTGGCTGCAGCGTTATTTTCCGATGGCAAAGAGGCTAGAACCTATAAAAGGTTTAGTTTTTCAACCAGAGAGTCTGATATAAGAGTAATGGGCATCTCTAAAAATCTGGGAATCAATTTTATATCGCCTATGGATATTCTGTGTAATTCTGCAGGCTGTCTTCTTTCTAGCTCGAGCCAAGTTCTTACCCCAATTGGAATTGATGATTCTCATTTATCTAGAGAGGGTTCGATTTATTTTGTTAATGCTGCAGTACGTGAGAGAAGTCTTGTATTTCCCAGGTGAATGTCCCAGTATGATTTAGCTATTGATTTAATTGGTTTTTAGATGTTGTAAAAGCCAATTGATATGAATTGGATAAGATTAATTATGAATATCCTGGGGGCTGATCACGTCCTTGCCAGCGCCTGTTACTTATTTTTGTGAAGTGTTGCCACGATTTCTGCTCATCAGGGAGCGGAAATGAGTCTTATCTTTTGCTCTGCTAGTTAGCGACCGCTAGGTCGCCTTCCACTCTCCAGACTTACCACCACTCTTCTCTAGCAGCTTTGTATCGCTGATTACCATACCTCTATCAACGGCTTTGCACATGTCATAAATTGTGAGCAGGGCAACTTGGACTGCGGTGAGGGCCTCCATCTCTACTCCGGTTGGCCCAGTGGTTTCGGCCCTAACTTGGCAGGTAATGCTGCTAGTTTTTTCCTCTAACTGAAACTCAAGGCTAACGTGAGTTAGCGAGAGTGGGTGGCAAAGGGGGATTAGATCTGCAGTTCTCTTAGACGCTTGGATGCCTGCAATACGGGCAATTCCAAGAACATCTCCCTTCTTCTGAGTGCCTACTTCAACCATTTTGAAGGTTTCTGGGAGCATCGTAATCTTGCCAGTAGCAATAGCTACACGGTGGGTATTAGGCTTATCTCCAACGTTTACCATGTGGGCTTGCCCACTACTATCAAAATGAGTTAGTTTGTTCATAGGATAAGTTTTACCATATAGGGATGCAAGACATAAAGTCATCCAAAAAAACACCTGTATTTAAGCGTGCTTTGGCATTTTTGCTAGCGCTATCCCTGGAAGTTTCTGGGGCTGGTGTAATTATTGCCGCGCCGGCTGTGGGTGATGTATTGGTAGAGGGAAATTCTGCCGCCATTCAGAATATTGGTCGAGCGATGCAGTCTCCCGATGCTCGTCCTGCTAATGCCCCGACTCGCAATAATATTCAAACTCAGCCTAATATTATTTTGCCGGATATGGGCGATCCGGGTGGCGATGCTTTAAGCCGCATTGATGAGCGTAAGTATGGTGAGCTGATCATGCGCGAGATTCGGCCCGATCCGGATTACTCCAATGACTTGCCGCTATATGATTACCTGAATCAAATGGAGCGACGCCTCATTCAGACTGCTAAAAAATTGCAACTTGGCGGTGCTAATGAACAGGGTAGTGGTGCCTATAACTTTGAAATATTTGCCGTTAAAGATTCCAGTATTAATGCATTCGCATTGCCGGGTGGCTTCATTGGTTTTCATACTGGCTTGATTGTGGATGCAGAAACAGATTCTGAAGTGGCTTCTGTGATGGGTCATGAAACTGGACACGTTTTGCAGCGTCACCTTGCCCGTCAGATGGATAGGCAGACCACTAATACTATGATTGCACTAGCTGGGATGGTGCTTGGTGCTTTGGCAATGTCACGCAACCCTCAGGCGGCTGGTGGCTTGATGCAGGGTGGCCAAGCCGCAGCAATCAATAATCAACTTTCCTATTCGAGGGATGCTGAGCGTGAGGCTGATCGTGTAGGCTTTCAGATTCTCAATGCAAGTGGCTACGACGTCAATGGCGCACCAGATTTTTTCCAGCGCCTACAAAAAATCACTGGAATTATGGATAAGGGTGTGCCAACCTATGTGCGCTCTCACCCATTAACTACCGACCGTATTGCTGACATGCAAGACCGAGTTCGTAGTGTGCCTCAGCATAATGTACCCGCAACTTCTGAATTCTTTTTCATTAAAGCCCGCGCAAGGATGGAACAGGCTGGTACATCAAGTGGTATTTATGACCTCAAGAATGTATTTGAAAGTTTGAGTAAACAAGCCCCCATTGGAAAGCAGATGGAGGGATTCTATGGTTTGGCACTCATTGCACAACGACAGGGCAAGATAGATGTGGCTGAGGCCAATTTACAGCAGGCCCGCAATTTATCCCAGAAATATAGTTCGACTGGCTCATCGGGTCAGCGTCAGAGTCTTTCCTTGGACATCACCTCTTCGGAGCTTGCGCTAGCTAAAGGCAAGAATGATGAAGCTTTACAAATTGCCCAGTCTGCTTTGCGAGCATATCCCCAGTCTTATGCCGCCGCTGTAGCAATGGTGAATGCAGAATTGAGGCTGGGAAAAACAAACGATGCTATTGCTTGGCTAAAGGCTCGCACTAAAGCCCAGCCAAATGAGGTGATTTGGTGGAGCCTACTTTCTAAGGCATATGATCAAGCTAATAATGTGCCAATGCGTCACTATGCCCTCGGTGAAAAATATGCGCTTGAGGGAGCTTGGCCCTCTGCTTTGGAGCAGATGAGAATTGCTAGAGCTGCAGCAGGCTCTGATTTTTATCAAGGCTCAACGATTGATGCTCGTCTGAGAGAAATGCAAAGGCAGTACAACGACGAGCTGAAAGAGAAAAAGCAGCTACCTAGTTAGCCTGTGGTTTCTGGATAAAGCCAAATCGTTTGCCTAATTCTTGTGAGTGAATAGGGTCTAGAGGCAGTTGCTCACCATGCCAATTCCACGATCCACCAAAGCTACAAGCTGCTTCATGAAATTTGGCTAACTCGGAGAATTGGTCTAAGTCATGATCATGCAAGAGGGCAATACCTTCGCAATCCTCAACCTCAAATTGATTGGCGTGCAAATCTTTGTAAACCGTCTGTTGAAGTAATCCAACAATATAAATATTGCCATGCTCATCGCTAAGGGCGGCGCTTGGTTTGATTTCACCTTGGCATTGGGTAATCAATTTCGAGCCCCGTTCGCTCGGGGTCATGCGAACTATCCAGGGTGTTGCCGCTAGCGTGATAAATACTCGCTGAGGACCATTTTGAAAAAAGAACCTTCCCGATGTGTCGCTAGCGTAATTACGGGAAATAAATTCATTTAAAGAAACATGTTTAATTACCTGGCCGGGCAATTGATTCTGTTGAGCAAACTCATCACACATACGCCATTGACCCCTGCGATCTAAGGCAAGCCAGCCATAGCAATCTGGCACATTTGGCCATTTAATGAGTGAGCGCAGTACTTGCTCATCCATCTTGAATTAATGTAAGCCGTGAGGTGTTGACGGTGCGTCAAAAGTGTCGTCTGTCGAGCGACTGGCGTGAAGGTGGGCAATACGCCAACCCTGACTATCTTGTAGGAGTACTAGGGTAATGTTGAGAAAAAATTCTGCCTCAACTTGATCCGCTCTTAGATGAACAGCTTCAGTTGTGTCATATACAGCAGCGCCTAGAATAGAGTGACTAATGCAAGCAATTGGTTCTAAAAATAAGGCTTGCTTTGACAGTAGCCTTTCTAGGCCCTCCCGAATCTCTGCATGACCACTGAGGCGATGACCCTCAGGTAGTACGCAAGTAATAGAATCATCATCTAGCCAAATATCTAAGGCACCTTTGACGTCACGATGCTTTAACGCATCACGCCAAGCCTCAACTACATCATCTGCGTTGTGAAAGAGTCTGGCTAGTTTGGTCATGGCTCACGATTCCTAAGGATTTATTGCAATGTATTGAGTGTAGCCAAAACTTGCTGCGGGAGGATGTCATTAAGGCATCGTAAGTGACCCAATGGGCATATCTTCTGATGACATGGGCTGCAGGGCAGATTTAGCCAGATTACCTTAGCCTTGTCTGATAGGGGCGGGGTATGTGCCGGATCGCTTGATCCAAATATGGCCACTTGAGGAGTTTGAAGGGCAGCAGCAATATGCATCAATCCAGAGTCGTTACTCACCACAGCGCTGGCCATGCCAATGAGGGCAATGGCTTCATCCAGGGTGGTATCGCCACACCAGTTAGATATGTTTGGGAGTTGCTTTGCCTGAGAGGCAATATCCTCGGCAATACTGTGATCGCCTTTACCGCCCAAGAGGATGATGTGAGCTTTTGAATTTTGTTCGACAAGACTTTGAGCAAGTTTTGCAAAGTGCGCAACAGGCCAGCGTTTTGTTGGTCCATATTCAGCTCCAGGACAAAATACAAAAATAGAAGCGGTGTTAATGTTGGCGACAGCTAATTTATTTTCTACAGATTGCTTTGCAATAGGCGATATATTAAGTTGGGGTGTTATAGAGTTGTAAAACTCTTGTTCACCATCTTTCAAAAGATTACCTAGAGCGAGATAGTGCTCAACCATTGGTGGGCGATTAACTTTGCTTGGATTCTTAAGCGATAAGTTGATTAAGCCAAAACGAAACTCACCACGATAGCCAATCCGAAATGGGATATTGGCCAGCCAAGGAATAAGGGCAGATTTAAAGCTATTAGGCAGAACAAAGCAGGCTTGATAGTTTTTCAACGTAAGCTCTTTAGCTAACTGCTTTCTTAAGCCCCATTGCAACTGTTTGTGCTCGAATTTTGCTTCAATAACTTCATTGACCTCATTGCAAGCACGATAAATAGGTGCCACCCAAGTGCTGGCAAGCACATCGATATTTGCTTTTGGATATTGAGTCTTGAGGTTTGCCAATAATGGCTGGGTCATGACGGCATCCCCAATCCAGTTTGGGGCGATGATCAGAATACTTTTCATGAGATGTATCCCGACTCAGCGCCCCGCGGAGAGGCGCTGATGAGGCTTAGTGTCCGTGCGGCTCAGTGCCAGGAATCAGTTTGTACTCAGCGCCACAGTATGGGCACTTCGCTTCCCCGGTTTTAATAATGTCTAAAAATACCCGTGGATGTGAATTCCACGCGGGGGTGTTGTTGGTGGGGCAATGCAATGGTAGATCTTTGCCATTCACCATAGTTGCTTGAGTCATATTCTGCTTCCTGATTGCTAAATATTATTTAACGTAAGTGAGCCACGCTTTGTATTGATCACTTCTACCGTACACCGCATCAAAATACGTCTTTTGAATTTTTTCGGTGATTGGACCACGCTTACCATCGCCAATCGTACGGTCATCTAATTCACGAATTGGAGTCACTTCAGCAGCAGTACCGGTAAAGAAGGCTTCATCGGCTGAATAGACTTCATCACGAGTTAAGCGTTTTTCGCGAACTTCGTAGCCGAGATCTTTTGCAATCTGAATCACGGAGTCACGGGTAATGCCATCTAAGCAAGATGCGAGATCTGGCGTATAGACAATGCCGTTGCGAACCATAAAGAGGTTTTCGCCAGAGCCTTCGGACACATAGCCTTCGGTATCGAGTAATAAAGCTTCGTCATATCCATTGGCGGTGACTTCTTGGTTAGCCAAAATGGAGTTGATGTAGTAGCCAGAAGCTTTCGCGCGAACCAACGAAGAGTTCACAAAGTGACGGGTAAATGAAGAGGTCTTTACGCGAATACCTTTATTGAGGCCATCTTCACCCAAATAAGCACCCCATTCCCATGCCGCAATGGCAGTATGAATGGTGTTGCCCTTAGGGGAGATCCCCAGCTTTTGGGAGCCAATGAAGATGATTGGGCGGATATAGCAAGCTTCCAGCTTGTTGCTGTTAACCACATCCACAATCCCCTTTGTGATCTCTTCTGGGCTGTAAGGCATATTCATTTGGAAGATCTTGGTGCCGTTAAAGAGGCGCTTAACGTGCTCTGGGAGGCGGAAAATAGCCGTGCCTTGAGGGGTTTTGTAGGCACGGATGCCTTCAAATACGCCCATTCCGTAGTGGAGACTATGGGTCAGGACGTGAACATTGGCCTCGCGCCAAGGAATCAGCTTCCCATCGGACCAAATAAAGCCATCGCGGTCGGACATCGACATTTTTTCTACCTTTTGTGTCTGTTAACTATCTGTAATAGTGAATTAATGGGGCGCCAGGCCAAGGGGTTTGAGCTTTCTTGACTCAAGGCGCGTCCAAGCCCCTATTGTAGAGCAGGCGGTGGAGTCTGTTATGGAGGTCCTTTGGGGTCTCGGAGCTAGACGATTTAGAATGGAGTATTCCCTTTAAACCTCCATATTTAGCCTATCTCATGCCGGAATCCTTATTTAAAGTTAAGCGTCTAAGCGAATTAGCCGAAGCAGGCCTATTAAAGGGTAAGCGGGTCTTTATCCGTGCCGACCTTAATGTTCCCCAAGATGAGTCTGGAAACATTACCGAAGACACTCGCATTCGTGCGTCGATGCCTGCGGTGCAGATGTGTTTGGATGCGGGTGCTGCCGTGATGGTTACTTCTCATCTGGGCCGCCCAACGGAGGGTGAATTTAAGCCTGAGGATAGTTTGGCGCCTGTTGCAGATCGCATTGCTACTTTGCTCAATCGCAAGGTTCCTCTAATTAGCGATTGGGTGAATGGTGGCTTCGAGGTTAATCCAGGTGAAGTTGTTCTTCTAGAAAACTGCCGCTTAAATATTGGTGAGAAAAAGAACAGTGATGAGTTGGCAAAAAAGATTGCTGCTCTATGTGATGTTTATGTGAATGATGCATTTGGTACGGCACATCGTGCTGAAGCAACCACCAATGGTGTTGCGAAGTTTGCGCCAATTGCATGTGCTGGTCCTTTAATGGCTGCAGAGTTAGATGCCTTAAGTCGCGCGTTAGCAAGTCCGAAGCGCCCACTTGTAGCTATTGTTGCAGGCTCAAAAGTTTCTTCTAAGCTAACCATTCTGAAAGCGCTCTCTGAAAAGGTTGATGAGCTGATTGTTGGCGGCGGCATTGCTAATACCTTTATGTTGGCTAAGGGTTTGCCAATCGGCAAGTCTCTTGCTGAGCCAGACCTAGTAGATGAAGCTCGAGAAATTATGGAGCTCATGGAAAAGCGCGGTGCTCATGTTCCTATTCCGGAAGACGTTGTGGTTGCAAATGAACTCTCTCCGTTGGCTCGCGCTAACCGTGTGCCCGCCGATCAAGTTGCTGAAGACGACATGATTTTGGATATTGGGCCTAAGACTGCTGCGCGTTTATCTATCATGCTTGCGCATGCCGGCACGATTGTTTGGAATGGCCCGCTGGGCGTATTTGAAATCGATCAATTTGGCGGTGGCACCAAAATGCTGGCTGCAGCAATCGCTCACTCTCCCGCATTCTCGATTGCTGGCGGCGGCGATACATTAGCAGCGATTGCGAAGTATGGCATCGAAAATCAAGTGGATTACATCTCAACTGGGGGCGGCGCTTTCTTGGAATTCCTTGAAGGTAAAACCTTGCCAGCCTTTGCAGTGCTTGCCGAACGGGCGAAAGATTAAATATGCTTAGAGCAACCAAAATCATTGCTACTTTGGGGCCTGCATCAGAAAAGCCTGAAGTATTACGTGACATGATTCGTGCAGGTGTTGATGTGGTGCGCATGAACTTTTCGCATGGCACAGTAGCGGATCACAAAGCACGCCATGATTTAGTGCGCAGCATTTCTGCTGAAGCTGGTAAAGAAGTTGGCATCATGGCCGATCTTCAGGGTCCAAAAATTCGTGTTGGCAAGTTTGCTGACAGTAAGATTTTGCTCCAAGAGGGTGAGAAATTTATTCTTGATGTGGCTTGTGAGTTAGGTAATCAAGGTCGCGTAGGGCTTGATTACAAAGAGTTGCCTAACGATGTCAAACCAGGCGATCGTCTTTTGTTAAATGATGGCTTAGTGGTGCTACGTGTTGAAAGCGTTAAAGGTGGGGAAATCTTCACCCTTGTTGAGCAGGGCGGCCCACTTTCTAATAACAAAGGAATCAACCGAGCCGGTGGGGGTTTGACTGCACCTGCATTGACTGAAAAAGACATCGCTGACTTAGATGCAGCAATCGCAATGGGGGTTGATTTTCTGGCAATTAGTTTCCCAAAAGATGGCGCTGATATGGCATATGCTCGCAAGTTAGCAGATGCTGCTAGCGCCAAGTATGGTGTTGGCAAAGTAAGAACGATCGCCAAAGTAGAGCGTGCTGAAGCTATTGAACCTGAAGCCCTCAAGAGCATTATTGCTGAGAGTGACGGCATTATGGTTGCTCGCGGGGATCTTGCCATTGAGGTTGGCAATGCTGCCGTACCAGCATTGCAAAAACGGATGATTGCTTGGGCGCGTGAGGCGGATAAATTCACAATCACTGCAACGCAAATGATGGAGTCGATGATTAATGCTCCAGTGCCAACGCGTGCAGAGGTGAGTGACGTGGCTAATGCAGTCCTGGATGGCACTGATGCGGTAATGCTATCTGCAGAATCCGCTGCCGGTATGTACCCAGTTCAGACTATCAAGGCGATGGCAGAGATTTGTGTTGAAGCTGAGAAATCAGATCGCGTGAAGTTGGATACCGATTTCTTAGACCAAACATTTACCCGCATTGATCAAACGATTGCCTTGGGCGCCTTGTTTACTGCTCACCATTTGAATGCAGATGCCATTGCGGCCTTAACGGACTCTGGTTCAACTGCAATCTGGATGAGTCGCCACAATATTCATGTGCCGATCTTTGCCTTAACTTCAAAGATAGCTACCCAGCGTGCTTTAAGCACATACCGCAATGTCACGCCCATTGGCCTGGATTACACCAAAGATCGTGATACTGCATTGCAAGAGGTAGAGGCCTGCCTAAAGAAACTGGGTGCAGTCAAAAAAGGCAATACCGTAGTATTAACTTCCGGAGAGCCAATGGGCGAACCTGGCGGCACTAATACTCTCAAGATTATTCAGGTGAAGTAAACCTGCTTCGATATTTAGAAATTGAATTACAACCTTAAACACTCAACATATTAAGAAAACATTATGGCTTTAGTATCTTTAAGACAACTCTTGGATCATGCGGCTGAAAACGGCTACGGCTTGCCAGCATTTAACGTCAATAACTTAGAGCAAGTTACTGCGATCATGGAGGCTGCTAGTGAGGCAGACTCTCCGGTGATCATGCAAGCATCCGCTGGTGCGCGCAAATATGCTGGCGAAGCATTTTTACGTCATTTGATTTCTGCAGCAGTAGAGGCTTATCCACATATTCCAGTAGTGATGCACCAAGACCACGGGCAAAGCCCAGCAGTCTGCATGGCTGCGATTAAGAGTGGCTTTACGAGCGTGATGATGGATGGCTCTTTGGAGGCTGATGGCAAATCAGTTGCCAGCTATGAGTACAACGTCGATGTATCAAGAGAAGTAGTCAAGTTTTCTCACTCTATTGGAGTTACGGTTGAGGCTGAGCTAGGTGTTCTCGGTTCTTTAGAGACCATGCAAGGTGATAAAGAAGATGGTCATGGTGCTGACGGCAAGATGACGCGTGAACAACTGCTGACTGACGTTGAGCAAGCTGCTGACTTTGTAAAGGCAACACAATGTGATGCTCTGGCAATTGCAATTGGTACCAGCCATGGAGCCTATAAGTTCACCAAAAAGCCTACTGGCGATATTTTGGCAATTGACCGGATTAAAGAAATTCATGCACGTATCCCAAATACACACTTAGTGATGCATGGTTCTTCTAGCGTTCCACAAGAATTGCTTGCTGAGATTCGTCAGTTTGGTGGTGATATGAAAGAAACCTATGGCGTTCCTGTTGAAGAAATTCAAGAGGGCATTAAGAATGGTGTTCGTAAGATCAACATCGATACTGATATTCGTTTGGCAATGACTGGCGCTATCCGCCGATACCTGTTTGAAAACCCAAGCAAGTTTGATCCACGTGATTATTTAAAGCCAGCTCGCGAAGCTGCTAAGAAAGTATGTATCGCACGTTTTCAGGCTTTTGGTTCTGCTGGTCAGGCATCTAAAATCAAACCTATTCCATTAGAAAAAATGGCGGAGCTTTACAAGAGCGGTAAGTTAGCTCAGATCGTGAAGTGATTTAAATATGCCAGCTCTATACGCAACCTCAATTAAGTCATTGCCTTTACTCTCTAAGGGTAAGGTGCGCGATGTCTACGCACTGGGCGATGACAAGCTCCTCATGATTACTACTGATCGCCTTTCTGCATTTGATGTGGTGATGGGCGAGCCCATTCCAGAAAAAGGTATTGTGCTCAATCAAATGGCCAACTTCTGGTTTGACAAGTTAGGCAAGGTCATTCCTAATCATTTGACTGGTATTGATCCTGTAACTGTAGTTAGCGCTGATGAGATTGATCAAGTACAGGGGCGTGCGGTGGTTGCAAAACGCCTGAAGCCAATTTTGGTTGAAGCAGTAGTGCGCGGCTATCTTGCTGGTAGCGGTTGGAAAGACTACAAAGAAACTGGCAAAGTTTGTGGCATTGCATTGCCCGCTGGTTTGGAGAACGCCCAAAAATTACCTGAGCCTATTTTTACTCCTGCCGCTAAAGCTGATGTGGGTGAGCATGATGAAAACATCTCTTTCGATAAAGTCATTGAGTTGATTGGTGAGAAGCTTGCCAATCAAATTCGTGAAGTCAGCATACGTCTGTACAAAGAGGCCTCTGAATATGCCGCAACTCGTGGAATCATTATTGCGGATACCAAGTTCGAGTTCGGCCTAGATGATGCCAATCAATTGGTATTAATGGATGAAATTTTGACGGCAGATTCTTCACGTTTCTGGCCTGCTGAGACCTACTATGTTGGCTCAAATCCACCGTCCTATGACAAGCAATTTGTCCGTGATTGGTTAGAAACTGCCCAGGTAAATGGTAAGTTGTGGCCAAAGACTGCTCCTGCACCAAAATTACCATCTGATGTCATCGAAAAGACGGCCCAAAAGTATCGTGAAGCCCTAACCCGTTTAACTCAGGGATAATAGAGTCCTTAATAGTTAGTAAGTGAATATTTAGGGCATTTGGAGAGCTAGATGAGCAAGAAGCCAATAGTCGGAATAGTGATGGGTTCCAATTCAGATTGGGACACTATGCAGCACGCTGCTCAGATGCTCGAGCAATTTGGTATTGCCCATGAGGCAAAAGTACTTTCCGCCCATCGGATGCCTGACGATATGTTCCAGTATGCAGAGAATGCCCAAGCAAATGGCCTGCAAGCCATCATTGCTGGTGCTGGAGGTGCTGCTCATTTACCAGGCATGCTTGCCTCTAAAACAATCGTTCCCATTTACGGGGTTCCTGTCGCTAGTAAATATTTGCGTGGTGAAGATTCTTTGTATTCCATTGTGCAAATGCCTAAAGGCATTCCAGTAGCTACCTTTGCTATTGGTGAGGCTGGTGCAGCAAATGCTGCTTTACATGTCATCGCGGGTTTAGCGTTGCATGATGCTGATTTAGCAAAGCGCTTAGAAGAGTTTCGCGTGAAGCAATCTGATACTGCACGCTCCATGAATTTGCCGGGATATTAATTACATGGCAGATCGTATGGAACCCATTTTGCCGGGTTCATATTTAGGAATATTGGGTGGTGGCCAATTAGGGCGGATGTTTACTCAGGCTGCGCAAGCTATGGGTTACAAAGTTTGTGTTTTGGATCCAGGCTCTGATAGTCCTGCTGGCTCCATTGCGGAAAAATTTATCCAAGCCGACTACACAGACTCAGCCGCCTTAAAAGAAATGGCTTCTCTCTGTGCATCCGTAAGCACCGAATTTGAGAACGTTCCTGCTCAAGCATTGGATGAATTGGAGTCCTTGGGGGTTTTTGTAGCGCCCCGTAGTAGCTGTGTATCGTTGGCTCAAAATCGTATTGCTGAGAAAAATTTCTTGGCTACCTGGAAATCAGAGACCAATATCGGCCCAGCTCCTAATTTTGTGATTGAGCATGACGCAGATATTGAGCATGTTCCTGCAGAGCTCATTCCCGGAATCCTGAAGACAGCCCGTATGGGGTATGACGGAAAAGGACAGATTACTGTTCATGCTCTCGCCGACCTGTCTGCTGCTTGGGCTGAATTGGGCAAGGTCCCTTGTGTATTAGAAAAGCGTATGGAGCTCGATTTCGAAGTCTCTGCTTTAGTAGTGCGTGGCTATGACGATGCAGTAGTTGCATACCCAGTCTCTCAAAATATTCACCGCGATGGTATTTTGCATACCTCTACAGTGCCTGCACCTTCTCTCAAGCCCGCTCAAGAGAAGAAGATTGTGGATGCTGCTAAAGCACTCATTCGAAAAATTGATTATGTAGGTGTTCTCTGTGTTGAGTTCTTTGTACTCAAGAATGGTGACATCATTGCGAATGAAATTGCACCGCGTCCGCATAATTCCGGTCACTACACAATGGATGCTTGTGTCAGCAGTCAATTTGAGCAGCAAGTCAGAGCAATGGCACGTTTGCCCTTAGGCGACACTCGTCAGTTGGCGCCTGTTTCAATGCTGAACCTATTAGGCGATCTTTGGTTTGAGGGAAGCGAAGATCAAGCAAAAGAGCCTGCGTGGAACAAGGTGCTTGCGCATCCTGATGCAAAGTTACATCTTTACGGAAAATCAGCGCCCCGTATTGGTAGAAAAATGGGCCACATCAATTGTTTAGGTGAAGCCTTAAATGAAGCACGTCAAAATTGTGCAGCTGTTGCTACTGAATTAGGCATCGAGCCCTAGAAATGTCCACCGACAGTACGCCACTGCAATCTTCTGCGGTGATCAATGAAGCAGTTCAAAGCTTACGGGATGGTGGCTTAGTCGCTTTTCCTACTGAGACGGTTTATGGCTTAGGTGCTGATGCCAGAAATCCCGAAGCCATTAAAAAGATTTTTATAACCAAGGGTCGACCCTCCAATCATCCACTGATCGTGCATATTGCTGCTCCAGATAAATTCGATCAAGCGCAAGTCGATTGGGTATCAGTCTTGGCTCCTTGGGTGAGAGATCTTTCTGAAGATGCGCTCAAGCTCATTCATGCATTTTGGCCAGGCCCGTTGACACTAGTCTTTAAGAAAGATAAAAGTGTCTTGGCTGACCTTACTGGCGGTCAAGATACTGTGGCGATCCGTGCGCCAGCACATCCACTTGCACAAGAGTTATTACGTAAATTTAAAGGTGGTGTAGTTGCCCCCTCTGCCAATCGTTTCGGCAAAGTATCCCCAACTAGTGCTGCAGATGTACGGAATGAGTTTGAGGGTGAGCTCGGTCTCATGGTATTAGATGGTGGCGATTGTGAAGTGGGCATTGAATCGACCATCATTGATTTATCCGGCGGTGATCACGCTATCTTGCTGCGT
Organism: Polynucleobacter sp. TSB-Sco08W16; assembly: GCF_018687455.1. Classification (NCBI taxonomy): domain Bacteria; kingdom Pseudomonadati; phylum Pseudomonadota; class Betaproteobacteria; order Burkholderiales; family Burkholderiaceae; genus Polynucleobacter; species Polynucleobacter sp. TSB-Sco08W16. The sequence continues at coordinate 1,626,335 of NZ_CP061291.1, read as the reverse complement.
CCTGGATTAATTACGCCGAAAGAGATTTTGGCCAAAACTGGAATTAAGGTCTATCAAGCGGGCGAAGAGATTAAAGAAGGTAATAGCTTACCTAGGGTATCGGGAAGCTTGAAGGCGCACTATGCACCAAGCACTCCATTGCGCTTATATTCTCCGGGGCGAGTATTGGATGCACTGAGTGAGTTTCCAGATATTAAATCTCGCGTTGCTGTAGTGGTGTGGGACTCAGAATCTTCCTTGGTTCTGGAAGATCACCCATCTATTGATGCGGAGGAAGTCATTGTCTCTAGTGATGCCGCTATTTTTGCTAGCCGCCTCTATCGGAATCTTAGAGATTTGGATGAGCAGGGCTGGGATTTGATTTTGTTCCCAGAGCCTCCAACTGGGGAGGAGTGGGATGGCGTGCGAGACCGACTTCAGCGCGCAAGTTTTGGCTCTGGACCATCTTCGAGTAGCCACGATAGTAATTGATCGTGAGCATCTAAGCCCTTCCAGGCGTTTGGATGATTAATAAAAGAAGTAACTGCATACATCTTTCCAGATTTGCTAATGACGTAGCCCGATATTGCACGGACATCTGCAAGTGATCCGGTTTTAATTCTGGCTTCAGGCTTTTTCTGAAGATGTAAAAACTTACGTAACTGAGTCATCAGACGATTACGCATTGTCCCGTCAACTCCGGCAATTGGTAGGCTGTTATAAAAAACCTCTGCAACTGGTAAGTTGCGGGCAGTCAATAAAAGTTGATTCATCTGCCCTGTAGAAATGGCTTCATTACGTGAGAGACCAGAGCCATTCTCAATTACTAAGCCTGAAAAGATTAAACCGTTTTTACTGAGCCAATCTTTTATTACTAAGTCACCATTAGCAGTTGTGGCTGGTTTACCCATTTTTTCTAGAGCTAGTGTTAACAGCAGTTGGCGGGCCATCACATTATTGGAGTACTTATTAATATCCTGTACGTCATCACCAAGAGTGATGCCCTCATATTGCAAAAGTAATCTTGCCGAAAGGGGTGCGGCACCATCTTTACCAATAGGAGCTTGAGCCCAAGTGCCGCCCGACAGTTCCCATGCCGCTGCAAAGCCTTGTGTGAGGAAGGTATTGGCATCGAGTGCCACTACGTTGTAAGTGACACCTTTACAAGCGCTTGGGAAGGCGCCGGAGAATTGCACTGTGAGCGCTTGATCTGTGCTGCTCACAATTTCAGGGTCTAATTTGAAGCGAATATTACTTTTCCAGTTATCACAGGGTCGCTCTGCTAACTGCATTTGATTATCGACTTTAAGTTGCGAGAGGGCGGGTGTGTAGCTGATGTCAATAAAATCAGCCGTCTTGGATTTCCCCAATTGAAATGAGAGTGTTCTGAATGCATACAGCAAGGGATCTGGCGAGACGTTATAAGCGCGTAGCGATTCACCATCAATCGTAGTAGGCTCCATGACGCTCTGAGCATAGGCGCTGCGATCAAAAAACAGATTACCATCAATTTTCTGAATACCAAGACCTTGCAAGTCTTTCATCAGCTTGGCAAATTCTTCAGGAATGAGTTTGGGATCTCCGCTACCTTGAAGATAAAGATTACCTTTGAGTATTCCTTGGCGAATGACACCATCAGTATAGATTTTGGTGCGCCAACGATACTTTGGGCCTAGGATATCTAGTCCTGCGATGGTTGTCAGGAGTTTCATTGTGGAGGCTGGATTCATAGCCTCTTGAGCACGCCAGCCCAAAATATTTTTGGAAAGCTGCTTACCAGGTTTTCCTGGTTCAATTTCCATTACGGAAATACTGATCGAATCGAGCGGTATTTGATTGCGCTCTAAGCTGTTTTTGATGGACGCAGGAATGGGGCCTTCCTGAGCTACGGCTGCATTCATCATGCAATGGCTAGCAATCCAAAGAATTACTAAAAACAGGCGGAGTGAATAGTTTGGGATAGCTTTCATTCACCATAGGATAAACCCACGGAGTCAGAAAACAAATCTTCCTAGATTTAAAAAGTGGTGTGCATCCTTTGGTAGCGTTCGATAACCAGATTCTGCTCTTCTAGTAAATGCTGAAAAGAGGCAATCTTGATATGAAAATCTTGTTCTTTTTCGATAGATTCGCATGATTGAATAAATTGCTTGGCATTCAGTAATTGAGCCCCTCCTTTCACCTTATGAATCATGCCGGATATAGCATGGAAATCCATGGGCATGGTGGTGATAGCACTGAGTATTTCATCATGCACTTTTTTAATTTCATCAAGGATGACTAGGATCTGCTTTGGGTCATCTTTTAATAAGGCAGAGAATGCATCAAAGGAGTAAGTCTCTTCAGGGTTGGATTGAGCACTTACTTCTTGAGAGTCAAAATAGCGCGTAAGTTCATTTTCAAGGCTCATGAGGCTGAGTGGCTTAATGAGTACCCCATTCATACCCGCTGCCAAGAACTGGTGGCGAGAGTCTAGGGCATAGATATCGGCTGTCACTCCAATAATGATGAGCTCACTAAATCCTATACTTCGTATTTTCTGGGCCAGCTGAGAGCCCTGCATGCCTGGAATGGATTGATCTGTGATTAAGAGGTCAAAGTGCTTTTCATTGACTATTTTCAGCGCGGTAGTTGCGTTATCGCATACAGAAACACGTATCCCTAGGGCTTCAAGCTGCAAGGAAATGATTTGACGACTAGCGGGATGGTCTTCTACCACTAAGGCACAAAGAGATTGATTCCTTGCTTGGGGATTTCGAGAAATAAGCTGTCTTGAGACGGTTTTTGTATTTTCAGAGAGCGCACTTCTGGATGCGGCAATACTGGTTCGGGGAAATGCTACACAGAAATGAATATTGCTTCCAAAACCTGGCGCACTTTCAAAATAGAGCTGACTATTCATGGAGGTGACAAGATGATTGGTAATGGTTAAACCAAGACCTGTACCATTCTCTTGTTCGCTATTACCAGGTAGTTGCTCAAATGCTTGCAGGGCAAGATGAATTTGGTCTGCGCCCATGCCAACACCGGTATCAATTACCCGAAACTCAATCAGTTGACCCGCATGGTCATCAGCTAAAACGCTAATCGAGAAATAAATCTCTCCATGTTCGGTAAATTTAATCGCATTACTAATGAGGTTCTGTAAGATCTGACGCAAGCGTAGGGCATCGATCATGAGGACCTGTGCAATGCGGGGATCTTTCGAGGTGTGCAGGATCAGATTCTGTTTATGCGCTACTGCTGAAAATGCAGAATCAATGTCATCGATAAGGCTGATCAAGCAGCAGGGCTCTAGATTCAAGGTGAGCTTGCCTGCTTCAATCTTTGATAGATCTAATACTTGATTCAGAATGCCTAAAAGCGATTCGGCTGAGGTATGAGCGCTTTTTAGTAAAGACTTTTCGTGCGCTGGAAATTGCTGGCTATTGAGTAGTAACTCTTGGACCCCCAGAATGGCATTCATAGGCGTACGAATTTCATGGCTCATGGTTGCTAAGAAAGAAGACTTCGCTGCATTAGCCTTTTCGGCCAATTCCTTAGAGGAGAGGAGTGCCGCGGCTTCTTGTTCTTGTAATAACTGTTTATTGCGCATCCGCCAAATTAAGATGATGCCGGCAGTGAATATCAAGAGAGTGGATAACCAGGGGAGTACTTTTAGGTGAGGTTTACTTGGTTCGGCATGGCCATGCGCAAAAGCAAAGAGTTGACGTGACTCGATGGGGTCAAGGCTTTCTAGAAAACGGTCAAGCACTTGATGGAGTGGTTCGTCTTCATGTGAAATTAGCCAGCGATAGGCAAAAGGCTCTCGGTTGTAGAGACCATCAACTTGTAGATCTGAATCTTTCAGCTCTTGAATCAGTTGGTGGGCTAGTCGAATGGGGAGAACTAACGCTTCAATCTCGTTTTTTAAAAGCTTGGCAATGAGTTCATCCGTTTTGCTTGAGACGCTAGTTTGTAAAGTATTGATTGAAGGAGGATTTTCATAGCCTCGATCAAAGTGAGCAATATTTGTAGAAGAAATGGCATCGCTTACCAGCGTGTGTTTTGTGATAACTGCATCTTGCCCCCAGAAGATGGCCTCTGATAAGGATCCAAAGCGAAGATAATCATCATTTGTAGGCGGTGGATCAATGATGAAGTCGACCTCACCGTTAGCTAATTGCCTCAAACCTTCTTGCTCTGATTTTCTCCACTTGGGGCGAAATTCTTGCTGAGTAAATCCGCTTAGTCTTTCTAAGAGGTGATGAAAAATACCTGCACCCCTCTCGTCTTCTGAGGTATTGAGATAGGGTGCATATTTCTCATGAATGCTGAAATGAACAATAGGGTGAGCATCAATCCATCGCTGTTCTTGGGCGCTCGGTGTCACAGCATGTAATGCACCGCTACATAGGGCGCTTAAAAGAACAATGTTACGAATCATGAATCGACGCATACGATTTTTAGTTCTCGATGATGTTATTCATTCTGCAGAACAGGATTAGATCCGCAATATTGTTAATTCCCAGCTTGTCAAAGACCCTTGTCTTGTAAGTAGCCACTGTTTTATTGCTGATGTGGAGCATGTCTGAAATTTGTTGATTGGTGTTGCCTTTACCAAGGTATTTCATGACCTGTAGTTCACGATCTGAGATCAGAGCCAATTTGTCGTTATCAGTTAAAGAGGTATTACCATTTTTGCCATGAGTAAAGAAGTTATAACCCTGAGAGATGGCTACGCACGCAGCCAGAATCACATCAGCTCCTGCTGTTTTATTAACAAAGCCATGACCCCCTAAAGAGCGAACCCTGCCACCATAGACGGCTTCATCCATGCTGGACAAAATCAGCATACGAACATCCGGATACATCAGGCCGATTCGACGAATGACATCAAAGCCATCGGTCTTGGGCATATCTAAATCCAGGATGACCATGCTTGGATTGACCTCCTTGATAGATCTTAGACATTCCTCGCCATTCTGAGCTTGCCCTACTACTTCAAATAACAATTGGTCTTGCAACATACTTTTTAGAGCCATCAGCATTGCTGGATGGTCATCTACCAACATCACGCGTTTTCTCATTACTTGTCTCCATTTGGGTTTAGTTGTTGATGAGGGTGCAGCGAAAAAATGGCTTTTGCAATTCGGCTATCGTTGATCTGTAGCATTTGATGACGGTTTAAGGGTGACATCATCAGTCCGCCATAGCAGTGATCAATCTGCCAATGAGAGACGTTCTCTAAGTCTTTCACTAGCGCAACATTGCTGGCATAAATTTGCGTAGATGAATAGGGTGAACGTCTAATCTTTGCAAGTACATCATGCGAAATTGCTTGTGCGCGAAGCTGACGCATATCCAAATGTATGCCTTCCATTTGCATTTCTTCAGTCCAACGCAGCTCTTCTGCTTTGCCAGTGAAATTCATTAAGTGGAGTAAGACCCCCAGTCTTCGCATCCGGAGTAAGCCTTCTTTGCAGGCATCTACGTTCTCGGTTTCTGGTAAGGATTGAATGCCTAGAGCTACGAGACCTACCGGTAGTCGAGAATTGAGAATGAGGTCGCTTAATGCATCCACATAGCCGCTAGATGCAATCACATGAGTTGGGATTGGCAAAATGCCGGGTATGAAACGGCCACTGCGATACCAGTAGGAAATCGTATCTAGGCCTTCCATGAATAGGCGCAGTAATTGCATATCCGAGATATCGAGTAATGGTCTAAATAAAGAGCCGGTCAGTTTTGTCCCCTTACAGTTAAAAATGGGTTCATGACTAATCGCTTGTCGCTTGGACCAGGATTGGTGTTCTTCAAGGGCTTGGCTACTTAAGCCAAGCCAAGGTTCGCCACAGGCGTCGCGTACTTCTTGGAAGGGTTTGTTCTTCCATGCCTTTACAAGCGTGTACAGCCGGGATTTCGGGCTCATCAGCATTCTCCAATCGGTGACTGTCCAGTCTAGGCAGGACGGATTGGAGCGGTAAGGGCTTTGGGCTTATTTATCTGTAGGAATCTTCCTACCAGCCTGTCCCCAGTATAGGGAGGGGTTAAATCCTTAAAGAATTTATGGTGATCGACCCTTGAAATGTCGGGATCCGGACCTATATAATCAGCACTCCCTACATGCGAGTGCTAAAACTGATTGTTTTTAAGCAATTTTGGCTTAGCTTCCATGTGAGAGATTATAAAGCACTGATTTATATAGATTTTTAATTAGTTAACACTTACTAACATAGGAGAAGAGATGAATTTGCGTCCTTTACATGATCGCGTAATCATCAAGCGTTTGGATCAAGAATCAAAAACTGCATCTGGAATCATCATTCCTGACGCTGCTGCAGAAAAGCCTGATCAAGGCGAAGTATTGGCAGTTGGTCCAGGCAAGCGTGATGATGCAGGCAAGCTCAATGCGCTTGATGTCAAAGTAGGCGATCGCGTCTTATTTGGCAAATATGCTGGTCAAACCGTTAAGGTCGACGGCGACGAACTCATCGTGATGCGTGAAGACGACATCATGGCTGTTGTACAGAAGTAATTTCGGTATTTAAGAGAGGAATTTAATCATGGCAGCAAAAGACGTTGTATTTGGAGATAACGCTCGCACCAAGATGGTCGAGGGTGTCAATATTCTTGCGAACGCAGTTAAAACAACTTTAGGACCAAAAGGTCGTAACGTTGTTATCGAGCGTTCATTCGGCGGCCCAACTATCACTAAAGATGGTGTGTCCGTAGCAAAAGAAATCGAACTCAAAGATAAGCTTCAAAACATGGGCGCTCAGATGGTGAAGGAAGTTGCTTCCAAAACTGCTGATATCGCTGGTGACGGTACAACTACCGCTACTGTTTTGGCGCAGTCAATTGTTCGTGAAGGCATGAAATATGTTGTTTCAGGCCACAACCCAATGGACTTGAAGCGCGGTATTGATAAGGCAGTTACAGCTGCAATTGCAGAGCTCGCAAAAATCAGCAAGCCTTGCACCACGACCAAAGAAATCGCCCAAGTAGGTTCTATTTCTGCAAACAGCGATCACAGCATTGGTCAACGCATTGCAGAAGCAATGGAAAAAGTAGGCAAAGAAGGTGTTATCACTGTTGAAGATGGTAAATCTTTAGAAGACGAGCTAGAAGTAGTTGAAGGTATGCAGTTTGATCGCGGTTACCTCTCTCCATATTTCATCAATCAACCTGAGAAACAAGTGGCTGTATTAGAGAGCCCATACGTACTCTTGTTCGACAAGAAGATCGCTAACATCCGTGATTTACTCCCGGTACTCGAGCAAGTTGCTAAGTCTGGCCGTCCATTGCTGATCATTGCTGAAGATGTTGAAGGTGAAGCCTTGGCAACTTTGGTTGTAAACAACATTCGCGGCATCATTAAAACTTGTGCTGTTAAGGCTCCTGGTTTTGGCGATCGTCGTAAAGCGATGTTAGAAGATATTGCTATCTTGACTGGCGGCACTGTTATCGCTGAAGAAATTGGCCTCACACTTGAGAAAACAACTCTTGAGCACTTGGGTCAGGCGAAGCGTATCGAAGTAGGCAAAGAAAACACCATCATCATTGACGGTGCTGGCGATGCTAAGGCGATCGAAGCGCGCGTGAAGAACATTCGTGTTCAGATCGAAGAAGCTACTAGCGACTACGACAAAGAAAAATTGCAAGAGCGCGTTGCCAAGTTGGCAGGCGGTGTTGCAGTGATTCGAGTTGGTGCTGCTACTGAAGTAGAGATGAAAGAGAAGAAAGCCCGCGTTGATGATGCATTGCACGCTACGCGTGCTGCTGTGGAAGAAGGTATTGTTCCTGGCGGTGGCGTAGCTTTGATTCGTGCTATGCAAGGTATCAAGGGCTTAAAAGGCGATAACGCTGATCAAGATGCTGGTATCAGCATCGTGTTGCGCGCTATGCAAGAGCCTCTACGTACTATCGTTAGCAACGCTGGTGAAGACGCTGGTGTGGTTGTGAATGCCGTGCAAGAGAGCAAGGGTAATAACGGTTACAACGCAGCTACCGGTGAATATGGCGACCTCGTTGCACAAGGTGTGATCGATCCAACTAAGGTAACAAAGACTGCATTGGTAAATGCAGCCTCTGTCGCTGGCTTATTGTTGACTACTGATTGCGCAATCTCTGAAGCACCAAAAGATGATTCTGCTGGTGGCGGTATGCCTGATATGGGCGGTATGGGCGGCATGGGTGGAATGGGCGGCATGATGTAACTGCTGTAACCCTTTCATCGGCAACTTAGCCGTAGAAGTAAAAACGCCTGGTTCAAAAGACCGGGCGTTTTTTTATGCACTACTTGCTGAATGCGCCTATGATTCAAAAAGAAGCATGGTGCACCAAGCTGGAGCAATTGCCAGTGGAAACCCGTAGTGAATCCATAAAATGAATCAATCGAATTTAAATTGGTTTTAATCATTAGGAGATAAACAATGAGTGAGAGTACGAACCCTTTGAAGTCAAAGTGGGTCCAGCTGGCTTTAGGTGTCATCTGCATGATGTCCATCTCGAGCCCGCAGTATGTATGGGCTTTGCTTACTAAACCCATTATGGGCCAGCTAGGCGTCACCTTAACTGAGCTACAAGTTACATTCTCCATCTTGATTGTGCTGCAAACATTTTTCTCCCCATTCCAGGGTTACTTGGTAGAAAAATTTGGGCCAAGACTATTACTCTCCATTGGCACTGCGTTGACTGGATTGAGTTGGGTGTTGTCTGCAAATATGACTTCAGTTTCTAGCCTTTACATCACCTATGGTGTATTGGGTGGCTTGGGTACCGGCATTGTTTATATCGGTGTTGTTGGTTTGATGGTGCGTTGGTTCCCGAATAATCGTGGTTTTGCAGTAGGAATGGTGGCCGCAGGTTACGGAATTGGCGCTCTACTAACAACCTTCCCAATTTCTACCAGCTTGGCTGAGACAGGTCTACAAGGAACATTAACCTTCTTTGGTTATGTTATTGGCGTAGTTGGTTTGCTCGCAGCCCAAGGGATTCGTGTGCCACATTCAGGCATTACTCAAGCAGCTGGCCAGCTCGAAGTTGCAGCTTCAGGAGTAGCGCCAAAAACAATGTTGAAGACACCCGTTTTTTGGCTCATGTTTTTGATGATGTCCATGATGTCAACATCTGGCCTGATGGTAATTTCTCAAATGGGTGCCTTTGCTAAGGACTTTGGTATTACTGGTGCCATGGTGTTTGGTATGGCAGCACTACCATTGGCATTGACAATTGATCGTGTAACCAATGGTCTAACTCGACCTTTCTTTGGTTGGATTTCTGACAGGCTTGGTCGTGAGTACACGATGACAATCGCCTTTGGTCTTGAGGCTATTGCGATGTTCATCTGGATTTCTACCCGCTCAGATCCAGTATTGTTTGTGCTGATGTCTGGTGTTGTGTTCTTTGGTTGGGGTGAGATTTTCTCCTTATTCCCATCTACTTTGACTGATACCTTTGGTTCGAAGCATGCCACTACCAACTATGGCTTTTTGTACATGGCGCAGGGCGTAGGTTCTATTATTGGTGCACCAGTAGCAGCCTATATTCATGGCGTTGCTGATAGTTGGATCCCAGTATTTGGCATCATGATTGCCCTCGATGCTACTGCTGCGTTATTAGCTTTCTTTGTATTACGTCCAATGCGCGCTAAATATATGAAGGCTCAAGCGGCGTAATTTGGATGTAGTGGTTTCAGAGCAAAATAAAAAGGCTGCTTCGGCAGCCTTTTTGCATCGAGGTTCCCCATAGCTATCTTCGTGAATCAGTCAGGCTGAATGCCGCCATCCTTAATAACTTTTTTCATCTTCACCAATCCTTGCGCAATCATTTCTTTTAAATGATCTGGGCCAAGTGGCACAAATTCAAATCCTTGCTGAATGAGTTGTTCACGTAACTTAGGATCTTTTAATGTGATTGCTAATGATTCATTGATCTTATCGATAATTGCTGGAGAGGTGCCCTTAGGGGCTAGGAGTGCGCCCCAGGTTGAGAACTCATAGCCTTTGACGCTTTCATTGATGGTTGGCGTGTTTGGTAGCAATGGAGAGCGCGTTTTACTTGCAACCCCCAATACTTTTAGCTTGCCAGCCCGAATATGCGGAAGCACTACAGATAAGGCGCTAATCATGACTGGTACTTGACCAGCCATAACATCGGTGACTGCCGCTGCAGCGCCGCGGTAGGGAATATGAACGATTGGGGCACCGGTGTACTGGCGAAAGATTTCCATACCAATATGCTGTGGTGAGCCATTGCCGCCAGAGGCGTAATCAATCTTGCCAGGCTTTTCTTTTGCGATTCGGACTAAATCTGCTGCGGTATTGCCAGGAAAAGATGGGTTCGCGACCAGCACAAAGGTAATTGCGGCCACTTCTGAAATGGGTGAAAAACTTTGTATGGGATCGTAGTCAATCTTTTTGTATAGATTGGGAAGCATAGTGAGGATGCTGTCATTAAATGCACCCAAGACATAACCATCTGCAGGACTCTGCGCAATCTTGGCTGCACCAATGATCCCGGCCCCGCCTGGAATATTTTCAATAGTGATAGCTTGACCTAAGCTCTCGCCCATCTTTTGTGCAATAGGCCGCATCAAAATATCGACACCGCTACCTGCCTGCAAAGGCATGATGGTTTGAATAGTGCGATTTGGGTAATTAGTTTGAGCGCTAACTGAATTTACTGAAAGTAGATTGGAAAGTAATAAAGCTAAGGTAAGAAAGAATGGCTTGGTTTGCATTTTGTCTCGATATTCATTTTGATTGAGCATTCTAGGGATGCCTCTTTGCTATATCTTAGCTCAATAAAAAACCGCCCGTAGGCGGTTTTTTGAAGAGACCAAATCTTGGCTACTATTCGATCGACTTCACCATGTCTTCTACGACCTTCTTGGCATCGCCGAAGACCATCATGGTTTTATCCATGTAGAACAGTTCATTATCCAGACCTGCATAGCCAGCTGCCATTGAGCGTTTGTTAACGATGATGGTTTTAGCTTTGAAGGCCTCCAAAATTGGCATACCGAAAATAGGGCTTCCAGGTGTACGTGCTGCAGGGTTCACCACGTCATTAGCACCCAAGATCAACACTACGTCAGCCTGACCAAAGTCGCTGTTGATATCTTCCATCTCAAATACTTGATCATATGGAACTTCAGCTTCAGCCAAGAGAACGTTCATATGACCAGGCATACGACCAGCAACTGGATGAATCGCATATTTCACGGTAACACCATGATGGGTTAACTTTTCTGTTAATTCTTTTAAGGCGTGTTGAGCACGAGCAACCGCAAGACCATAGCCTGGAACAATGATGACAGTGTCCGCATTTTCCATGAGAAATGCTGCATCTTCAGGTGAACCTGTTTTGTAATTCTTCGGGCTGCCATCATCGCCACCGGCAGCAGCAGATTCAGCGCCAAAGCCGCCAAGCAATACTGCAAGGATGGAACGATTCATTGCCTTACACATAATGTAAGACAGAATTGCGCCTGATGAGCCCACACAAGCACCAGCAATAATCAACACTGGATTGTTTAAAGTAAAGCCGATACCTGCTGCAGCCCAACCAGAGTAGCTATTTAGCATTGATACAACCACTGGCATATCAGCACCGCCAATAGGAATGATCAAGGTAATGCCGAGTACTAATGCAATAGCGCACATTGCTAAGAAGGCAGCATGGCTATCAACCATGTAGTAAGCAATACCAGCGCCAATCATAGAAACAGCCAATATTAAATTGAGCAAATGTTGACCAGAAAAGCTAACTGGCTTACCACTCACTTTGCCTGATAGCTTGCCAAAAGCAATAACTGAAGCGGTAAACGTAATTGCACCAATGAATGCACCGATGAAGAGTTCGATCTTCTGTGCACCGGTATGGTCGTGTGCAGTATTAAATACAGCTGCGATTGCGATCAATACGGCTGACAAGCCAACGAAAGAGTGCATCAAAGCAACCAGCTCTGGCATCTTAGTCATCTGCACACGTTTAGCTGCAAGCGTTCCGATAATTGCGCCACCTACAACAGCGGCAGCAATTAATGAGACTGCTGGCTTGAAATCAGGAATGAAGAAGGTGGTGATGACGGCGAGTAACATACCAATCATGCCAAAGGTATTGCCTTGGCGTGAGGTAGTTGGTGAAGACAAGCCACGCAAAGCGAGGATGAACAACACCGAAGAAATCAGATAAGAAATAGCAGTTATGTTTGACATTATTTTGGTCTCTAAAAGTCTTGTTCTATTTATTTAGCAGCATCGGCCGCATTTGCCTTAGGCGCTTTTTTCTTAAACATCTCTAGCATGCGACGGGTAACCATAAAGCCACCAAAAATATTGATTGAGGCCAAGAAAACGGCAACCGCACCAATGATGCTGGTGAGGGTGATTTCATCGCCACCAATGACTTCAGTCTGCAAGAGGGCGCCAACAATGATGATTCCAGAAATAGCGTTAGTAACCGCCATCAGAGGAGTATGCAGAGCAGGGGTTACGTTCCAAACAACGTGGTAACCAACAAAAATAGCCAATACAAACACGGTGATGTTTTGGACTGTGAGGATACTTTGAAAAGCAGCGAGATCCATGATGTTTCCTTAGTATGAATGTTCTATTAGTTTTTGCGGACAGCTTGGCCGTCACGACACATTAAGCAAGCAGTAACGATGTCGTCATCACTTGGGATAACTAACTTCGCTTCTTTATCGATGATTAACTTCATGAAGTCGAGTAAGTTGCGCGCATAAAGTGCGGATGCATCAGCAGCTACCATGCTGGCTAAATTGGTGTAGCCAACAATCTTAACGCCATTTACATCAACGACTTTGTCAGCTTGCGTTAAAGGACAGTTGCCTGATCCGTTGTCGCCTTTACCAGCTGCCAAGTCAATCACAATAGAGCCAGGCTTCATATTGGCAACAGTGTCGCTATGCAAAAGAACTGGTGGCTTGCGACCAGGGATCAGCGCGGTAGTAATGACGATATCTGCTTGTTGAGCGCGCTCAGCAACTAAAGCTGCTTGACGCTTCATCCAGGCTTCTGGCATTGGGCGCGCATAACCTCCAACGCCTTGAGCGATTTCGCGCTCTTCATCTGTTTCGTAAGGCACATCAACAAACTTGGCACCCAAAGATTCAATTTGTTCTTTTGCAGCAGGACGTACATCGGATGCCTCGATCACGGCGCCCAAACGTTTGGCTGTAGCAATTGCTTGTAAGCCTGCAACACCGGCACCAAGAATTAGTACACGAGCCGCCTTAACAGTTCCTGCAGCCGTCATTAACATTGGCATGAAACGTTGATATTCATTTGCAGCAACCATCACCGCTTTGTAACCAGCGATGTTTGCTTGAGATGACAAGACATCCATGCTTTGTGCACGAGTGGTGCGAGGTGCAGCCTCTAAAGAGAAGCTAGTAACGCCTTGTGCGGCCATGGCAGCAATGTTGTCGTTATCAAACGGGTCGAGCATGCCAATGAGCACACTGCCAGATTTAATCTGTTTGAGTTCTGCTGCTTCAGGCGCACGCACTTTGAGAACGATCTCAGCACCAAAGGCATCAGCAGCGCTGCCGATAGAAGCCCCTACGGCCTCAAAAGCGGAATCTGGTTGGCTAGCTTGTACGCCAGCACCTTTTTGGATGACAACGGTGTGGCCTTGGCCAATCAGTTTTTTAACGGTTTCTGGTGTGGCAGCTACTCGAGTTTCCCCAGGCCTGGTTTCCAGTGGCACTCCTATGCGCATGGCATGTCTCCAAAAGCAAAATTTATAAAGAATCTATTTTAGTTAATTGGGTCAAAATCTGCCCACTTACTTGCGTCTAAGTCCAGAACATCGTTTTTGCCTAAATTTCTGTCAAAACAGACTAAGACTTCTACAATGTGATCTGTCAGCTTATATTGAATTTTCGCATTTTTTGATGATCCACCTCAATTCTTCAGCAATCCCACCTACAAATCCCAAGAAAGTCGTTATTGGCATGTCTGGAGGGGTGGATTCGTCGGTTGCCGCCTGGATGCTTAAAGAGCAGGGTTATGAAGTTGTAGGCCTTTTTATGAAGAACTGGGAAGATGACGATAACGATGAGTATTGCTCGGCCCGTCAAGATTGGCTAGATGTGGTTTCAGTAGCCGATTTGATCGGAATTGATGTGGAGGCCGTGAATTTCGCTGCTGAATATCGTGAGCGTGTATTTGCTGAATTTTTACGCGAATACGCCGCAGGGCGAACCCCTAATCCAGATGTGCTTTGTAACGCTGAAATTAAATTCAAAGCTTTTTTAGATCACGCCATGAGCTTGGGTGCAGATGCGATCGCAACAGGTCACTATGCGCGAGTACGCCATGAGGGTGGCAGAGTCCAATTATTGAAAGCATTGGATGCCAGTAAAGATCAGAGTTATTTTTTGCATCGCTTAACTCAACAACAGCTAGCGAATGTTTTATTTCCTTTGGGTGAGATCCCAAAAACAGAAGTGCGAACCATTGCAGAAAAAATTGGCTTACATAACGCTAAGAAAAAAGATAGCACCGGAATCTGCTTCATCGGCGAGCGCCCGTTTAGAGAATTCTTAAATCGTTATTTACCTTGTGTTCCAGGACCAATTAAAACGCCCGAAGGAAAAGTAGTCGGCGAGCATATGGGCCTGGCATTTTTTACTCTTGGGCAGCGTAAGGGCATTGGTCTGGGTGGTAGCCAAGATGGTAATGGCGATGCATGGTATGTGGCTCGGAAAGATGTTACTAACAACACCTTATACGTAGTACAGGGCCACGAACACCCATGGCTATTGGCTAACAGGCTCGAGGCTATTGATGCTAGTTGGGTTGCTGGTGAAGCGCCAGCCCCCGGAAATTATTCCGCTAAGACGCGTTATCGCCAAGCAGATTCAGCTTGTGTGCTGAATGCAGGCGATGATCTGTTGAGTTTTGGTTTAAATTTTCCAGATGCACAGTGGGCAGTAACACCTGGCCAATCTGCCGTCTTATACGATGGTGATATTTGCTTAGGCGGTGGAATTATTTCCGCCTAAACCAAAAAACAGATTACGCCTTGGGCGGCTCAGTTTCAATAAATGAAGATCGCTGCAATAATTTCTCATAGAGACGATCCAAATTTGGATATTGCGCTTGCCATTTGATATTTGGGAAGCGGAATAATAAATATCCTAGAGCGCATCCAACGGAAATATCAGCCAAAGTCATTTGATTGCTATGGCACCAAGCATTTCCACCCAGTAGCTCAGACATTTGACGTAGTGAGTTTTGAATCTTCTCTGTTTGACGGTCAACCCAAGCAGAGCTTCTCTGGTCTTCTGGTTTCCAAGTCATCTCCAGGCGAGCCAAAATACTGGCATCTAAAACGCCATCAGCCAAGGCCTCCCAGGTTTTTACTGTAGCCCGCTCCCGGTTATCGGCAGGAATGAGTTTGCTTACAGGGCTGAGGGCATCTGCGTATTCAGCGATGACACGAGAGTCGTAAATAGCCTCTCCATCGTCCAAAATCAGGCAAGGAACCTTCCCCAGGGGGTTAGATTGGGTAATTTTGGTGTCTGCGGCCCATACATTGTCTATTTCGAGGTCAACATCAACCTTTTTTTCCAGAAAAACAATGCGTACTTTGCGTACGTAGGGGCTAGTGAGGGATCCGATAAGTTTCATAGGGCACAGTATAGCTATCTAGATTGGGGTTTGCCTAAGCCTAGAACGCATTAAAATCAGGTTTTATTGACATATTCAATGTAAAGGCAATATTCGTGAGTCAGCCGCTTTCTACCCTCAACGCCCTTTCTCCTCTAGACGGCCGCTATGCTGGCAAGTTGGATGCCTTACGCCCTTGGCTGTCTGAGGCTGCTTTTATGCGCCAGCGTGTCTTTGTAGAAATCCATTGGCTTTTGGCCTTAGCTTCCGCAGGTCTGCCGGATGTACCAAAGATTAATGCTGCAGATGAGACTTTTTTACTTTCATTGCCAGAAAATTTTTCTGATGCCGATGCGCAACGTATTAAAGACATCGAGGCAGTCACCAATCATGATGTAAAAGCCGTTGAATATTTTTTAAAAGAGAAAGTAGCGGGTCGTCCTGATTTATTAAAAGCGAGTGAGTTCATTCACTTTGCCTGTACCTCTGAAGACATTAACAACACATCGCATGGATTGATGTTGCGTGGTGCACGCGATGAAGTACTCTTGCCACAACTTCGAAAAATCCTTTCTGTGCTAACTGATTTGGCAATTGAGCACGCTAAGGTGCCCTTGCTCTCTCGCACACATGGTCAACCAGCTTCCCCGAGCACCTTGGGTAAAGAGATTGCCAATATTGCTAAACGTTTAGAGCGTGCGATTGAATCCATTGCGGCAGCGCCATTACTTGGCAAGATGAATGGTGCAGTAGGTAACTACAATGCACACTTGTCTGCCTACCCTGATTTTGATTGGGAAAATTTCTCCAAAAGTGTCGTTGAGAAGCGTCTTGGTCTCACTTTTAACCCATACACAATTCAGATCGAGCCGCACGATGGTATGGCACAACTCTTTGATGCAATTGCGCGCGCCAATACGATTCTCTTGGATATGGATCGTGACTTCTGGGCCTATATTTCAGTGGGCTACTTTAAGCAGCGCACTAAGGCTGGTGAGATTGGGTCTTCCACTATGCCGCATAAAGTCAATCCAATTGATTTTGAAAACTCCGAAGGAAACTTGGGGGTTGCTAACGCCTTGCTACGTCACTTAGCAGAAAAATTACCGATCTCTCGGTGGCAGCGCGACTTAACTGACTCCACCGTCTTGCGCAACCTTGGCCCTGCTTTTGGCCATAGCGTATTAGCTTATGACAGCGCTCTACGTGGTCTAAGTAAGCTAGAAGTCAATCATGCTGCTATCGCTGCTGATTTAGATGCCTGCTGGGAAGTATTGGCTGAACCAGTACAGACGGTGATGCGTCGATATGGCATCGAGAACCCGTATGAGCAATTGAAAGAATTAACTCGTGGCAAAGGTATCAATCAAGCCGACTTGCAAAACTTTATTCGTGGTTTGAAGATTCCAGAAGATGCAAAAGCCCGTTTGCTTGAAATGACGCCTTCTTCCTACTTAGGTAAGGCGGTTGAATTGACCGAACGCCTCAAAAAGTGAGTGTGAGCTCGAATTCAGAATACGGGGCGCGTCCTCGGTTCTGGTTTGCTGTTTATCAACTGCTATGGCATCTTCTGTTGCCACTAGCTTTTGTGCGTTTAGCTTGGCGTGCACGACACTCCTTTGCCTACCTGCATCACATTCCGGAGCGCCTTGGTTTTGGGTATGACAAACCCAATACCAAAGGGTCAATTTGGATACATGCCGTATCTGTTGGGGAGACTCGTGCAGCTCAGCCCCTGATTGAGGCTTATCTTGCTCGTGGCGAATCTATTCTGTTGACCCACATGACCTTGAATGGCCGTCGAACTGGAAAACAGCTCTTTAGCAAAGCCATAGCAGCCGGGAAAATTCGCCAGGTATATCTGCCTTATGACCTGTGTTGGTGTGTAGGGCATTTTCTAAGAACTTTTAAGCCAAAGTTTGGGCTCTTCATGGAGACCGAAGCCTGGCCAACGGTTGTATTTCGTTGTGCAGAAATTGGTTTGCCTTTGTTCTTAGTCAATGCTCGCTTGTCCGAAAGAAGCGCACGTCGAGTAAATCGTTTCGGTGAAGCTGGGCGTGCATTGTTTCAAGCATTTGCTGGAATATTGGCTCAAACAGAATTTGATTCACAACGCTATCGTAGTCTAGGTGTGAAAAACGTAGTAATCACCGGCAATATGAAGTTTGATGTTCCTTTGGATGCAAATCTAGTTGCTCAAGGAAAAGAGTGGCAAGAACATTTGCATGCAAGTAAACGCCTCATGATATGTGCTGCAAGTACGCGTGACGGTGAGGAAGAAATTATTCTTAAGGCCTGGAAAGATCTATTGCTGTGCAATGCTTTTGAGATACAGCCCTTGCTATGTTTGGTTCCGCGTCACCCTGAGCGTTTTGACGAGGTGGCTAATCAGATTCATACTGCTGGTTTGAAATTCCGTCGCCGCTCTGAATGGGCTGGTTTGCCAAAAGATAGCGTAGACCTAGATGTCATCTTGGGCGACTCAATGGGTGAGATGCCGCTGTACTACAGCGCATCAAATCTAGTGGTGATGGGCGGTAGCTTATTACCCTTTGGCGGCCAGAACTTAATTGAAGCTTGTGCTGCAGGTTGCCCCGTCTTGCTCGGTGAGCACACTTATAACTTCCAGCAAGCCGCCTTAGATGCAATTGCAATCGGCGCTGCTAAGCGCATCAAAGGTGAGCTGCTAGTGGGCGAAACGATTGCTTTGACAGAATCTTTGAAGGGAATGCTCTTAAATACTTCTGAGCTTACTAAGATGGGCGAAGCTGCTAAGACCTACACCATTGAACATCAAGGGGCAACTAAACGAATCTTAGCTGCCCTTGATCAAGAAATGCTCGCCTTAAGCTGATCCAGACAAAGGCTTAAACCCTCGCTCCGAAATTTGGATCATCATTGCGAGCATTGTCATCAGGCTTTTTATCACCCTTCACTAAATCTTCGCGAGTAACTCCTAGCCACATTGCTAGGGCTGCAGCCACGAAGACTGAAGAGTAAATACCAAATAAGATGCCGATAGTCAGCGCTAAGGCAAAGTAGAAGAGCGTTGGGCCACCAAAGATCAGCATTGCAAGAACCATCATTTCGGTACTGCCGTGGGTAATGACAGTTCGGCTGATGGTACTGGTGATCGCATTATCAATAATCTCGCGCGTATTCATCTTGCGATATTTGCGGAAGTTTTCTCGAATACGGTCAAAGATCACCACTGACTCGTTTACGGAGTAGCCCAGAACTGCTAAAACGGCTGCCAAAACAGAGAGTGAGAACTCCCAATGGAAAAAAGCGAAGAAGCCAAGAATAATCACGACGTCATGTAAGTTCGCAATGATGCCGGCAAGGGCAAACTTCCACTCAAAGCGGAAAGAGAGGTAGAGCACGATGCCGATGATCACAAAGATCAGCGCCTTTAGACCATCAATCGCTAATTCTTGACCGACTTGTGGCCCCACGAACTCAACGCGCTGTAGTTTGACGCCAGAAGTGGCTGGGTCAAGCGCTTGCATGACGGCATTGCTTTGGTCGGCAGATGAAATCAACTTACCTTCAGCGTCTTTTTGCAAAGGCAGGCGAATCATTACGTCGCGTGAGCTACCAAAGTTCTGAATTTGGGTATCCGCATAGCCGAGTTTTTCAACTTTGCTACGAATTGACTCCAGTGGTGCAGTTTGAGGATAGGTAACCTCCATCACTGTACCGCCTGTAAATTCAATCGAAAGATGCAGGCCGTTATGCCAAAGGAAGAAGACTGCAGCTAAGAAGGTAATTAAGGAAATGGCATTGAGCACCAATGCATGGCGCATAAATGGAATATCTTTTTTGATTCTAAAAAATTCCATGACTTATTTCTCCTGTGGACGCCAAACTTGGCCGATCGCGAGTTTTTGAATCTTCTTGTGTCTACCGTACCAAAGATTGACTAGACCACGTGAGAAGAAGACGGCCGAGAACATGGAGGTCAAAATACCCAAGCAGTGAACTACCGCAAAGCCTTTGATAGGGCCAGAGCCGAAAGCCAAGAGCGCAAGACCAGCGATCAAAGTAGTGACGTTGGAATCCAAAATAGTTGCCCAGGCTTTATCAAAACCAACTGAAATGGCAGTCTGTGGTGAGGAACCATTGCGAAGCTCTTCACGAATACGCTCGTTAATCAAGACGTTAGAGTCAATCGCCATACCCAATGCCAATGCCATCGCAGCAATGCCTGGTAGCGTAAGGGTTGCCTGCAGCATCGATAAGACAGAAATGAGTAGTAATAGGTTCACAGCCAATGCGACCACAGAGAAGGTGCCAAACAATAAGTAATAGGCAACCATGAAGATAGAAATCGCAGCAAAACCAATTAAAAGAGACTTAAAGCCTTTTTCAATATTCTCGGCGCCCAAGCTCGGTCCAATCGTACGTTCTTCGATAATTTCCATTGGGGCAGCTAGCGAGCCAGCGCGCAGCAAGAGGGCCAAGTCGTTTGCACTCTCGGTAGTGGGTTGACCAGTAATTTGAAACTTAGACCCAAATTCACCTTGAATCGTGGCAATGGTGAGAACTTCACCTTTACCTTTTTCAAACAAAATCATGCCCATGGGTTTGCCAATATTTTCACGAGTTACTTCTTGCATCACTCGACCACCAGCTGCGTCCAAGGAGATATTGACTGCAGGGCGTTGGTTTTGATCAAAGCCAGCACTTGCATCAGTGATGCGATCACCACTAAAAATCACTGACTTTTTAAATACGCCTAAACGATTCTCTCCAAAGCGGAAGGTATCCATTCCAGGAGGTGGTGTTTCGCCAATTCCGATTGAGGAGACTAGAGGATCAGCAAGACGGGATTCCAATGTTGCTGTACGACCAATAATATCTTTGGCACGTGCGGTATCTTGTACGCCAGGCAACTGAACAACAATGCGCTCAGCACCCTGTTGTTGAATCACAGGTTCTTTCACTGCTAATTCATTCACGCGCTTGTTCAGAGTGATGATGTTTTGTTTAACAGCGTTATCTTGAATATCCTTTAAAGCCTTAGGCTTAAACTCTCCAGATAACTTCGCAGAGCCACCGCTAGTTTTTACTAACCAAATCAAATCAGGCTGGGAAGTATTTAAGAGGGTACGAGCCACTTCAGCTTCATCGCTGCTACCGAAATTAATGGAGATTGACTCTGGATTGCGATCGATACCTTGATGACGAAGATTCTTATCGCGTAATTGGCTGCGAATATCTGTCGCTAAAGAAGTTACCTTTTTCTGTACGGCGCCTTTCATATCTACTTGTAAAAGGAAGTAGACACCGCCACGCAGATCTAGGCCTAATGGCATTGGTAGGGCATTGATTGCATTTAACCAGCCCGGTGTATTTGATAGCAGGTTTAAGGCGACCGTGTAATTGGGATCATTCTGATCAACGTTCAATTTTTGCTGCAAGAGATCGCGAGCACGTAGTTGAATATCAGTATTGTTAAAGCGAATTTTGATCGAGCCTACATTGCCGGCATTTTCAAAAAATAGGCCGGTGTTGTTAATGTCAGCATCAGCAAGAATTTTTTCAACACGAGATTGTGTCGCCAAATCAACCTTAATGGTTGGTTTGGCGGACGAGACTTGAACCGCTGGAGCCTCACCATAGAAATTGGGTAATGAGTAAAGTCCGCCGATCAGTAAAGCAACGGCGATAACAATATATTTCCAGAGAGGGTAGCGATTCATATCGAGATACTTTTAAACAAACGAATTAAGCAGACTTCAAAGTGCCCTTAGGCAATACTGTAGTGATGGCGCCTTTTTGCAATTGCACTTGTGTGCCGGCAGCAATTTCAACAGTAACTACATCATCTTTCAAAGCGCTTACTTTGCCGAAGATGCCGCCAACAGTCACCACTTCATCGCCAACAGCCAAAGCTGAGAGCATTGCCTTGGTTTCTTTTTGACGCTTCATTTGTGGGCGAATCATGATGAAGTACAGCACTGCAAACATCAAAATTAAAGGTAGGAAGCTCATCAAGCCGCCTGCATCAGAACCCCCGGCTGAAGCCTGGGCAAAAGCGTTACTAATCCACATACAAAACCTCCGTTAATTACCAATTGGAAACTGCTTCATTTTTAGGCTTGAAATAGAAAGCCGTAAACCCGCAATTCTAAACTGTATGGGGCTTTGGAGCTGATTTGAGGGGGTTAATCCCCCTCTGGGGCTGTTAATCCTGCCCGGGTTCGACGCCCCGCTGCCGATTAGCGTGAAATTCCTCACGATAGGCGCTAAAACGATCCTTGCTGAGGGCTTCCCTGACTTCAGTCATGAGTTGGAGGTAATAGGTCAAATTGTGGATGGTATTGAGTTGGGAGCCCAAGATCTCATTAGCCTTCTGGAGGTGATTTAAGTAGGATCTGGTGAAGTTCTGACAGGTATAGCAAGTGCAGGTAGGATCTAGTGGGCGATCATCGTCTTTATAGCCAGAATTACGTAGCTTGAGGTCCCCAAAGCGAGTGAATAACCAACCATTACGCGCATTGCGGGTAGGCATTACACAATCAAACATATCGATACCTAGGCTCACCCCCAACATTAAATCTTCAGGAGTGCCTACACCCATAAGGTAGTGCGGCATATGCTCTGGTAATTTAGGTGCCGTGAAATTGAGGATGCGCTCAAACTCTGGTTTTGGTTCGCCAACAGATAAGCCGCCAATGGCGATGCCGTCAAAACCCTGCTGACTCACTGCATCTAAAGAAAACTCGCGGAGGTTTTCAAACATCCCACCTTGAACAATGCCAAAGAGTCCATTACCAGTATTGAGTTCTCTAAAACGTTTGAGTGAGCGATCACCCCAGCGCAATGACATCTCCAAGGAGGCACGTGCCGTTTTCTCTGATGTAGGTTGACCCTTTATCTCGTAAGGGGTGCATTCATCAAATTGCATGGCTATATCACTATTTAATACCGCCTGAATTTCCATCGACACTTCAGGGGACATAAAAAGTTTGTCGCCATTAATTGGTGAAGCAAAAGTGACGCCCTCTTCAGAGATCTTACGTAGTGCTCCTAAGCTAAATACCTGAAAGCCGCCAGAGTCAGTCAAGATAGGTTTATCCCATCCCATGAAGCGATGTAAGCCACCATGTTTTTTAATGACATCTAAGCCTGGGCGCAACCAAAGATGAAACGTGTTCCCTAAAATAATTTGTGCTTTGGCCTCATGAAGATCGCGCGGTGTCATCGCTTTCACAGTGCCATACGTTCCCACTGGCATAAAGATCGGTGTTTGCACGCTGCCATGTGGCAGATCAAGCTGACCAAGACGCGCAGGACTTTGGGAGTCGCGCGCCAAGATATTAAAGTGAACGGGTTTGGTCATGGCTTTGTATTCTCAAGTCGACTCAGAAACATCGCATCCCCATAACTGAAGAAACGATATTTTTGATGAATGGCATGTTGATAAGCAGTGCGGATATTGTCCATACCCGCAAAGGCGCTCACCAACATTAATAAAGTAGATTTTGGTAGATGAAAGTTAGTTAGCAAACAATCTACCGTTTTAAATTGAAATCCCGGAGTAATAAATAGATTCGTCTCGCCGCTTGTTTGAGCTGTTGCTGCATGGCTCTCTAAGGCTCGCAAGCTGGTAGTACCAACAGCAACAATTCTTCCACCATTACGCTTAGTTTGTTCAATGGCTTGTAAGGTGGCCTCTGGAATGGAGAACCATTCGTAATGCATTTTGTGTTTTGATAAATCTTCTTCGCGAACTGGTGTGAAGGTTCCAGCCCCAACATGTAGAGTCACGGTGGCTTGTTCAACACCTGCAGTATGGAGTTGTTGAAGAATGTTCTCATCAAAATGAAGGCCTGCGGTTGGCGCTGCAACTGCTCCAGGATTCTTGGCGACAACAGTTTGATAGCGCTGCGCATCTTCACCATCGGGTTGATGTTCAATATAGGGTGGTAAAGGTAGTTCACCAAAACGCTCAAGTAAGGCAAATACATTCTCGGGAAACTGGACTTCATAAAAGCGCCCGTCATAACCAATCATTTCAACAGGAAATGTTTCGCCCGCTTGGTTGTGGATATGAACGGTGGAACCAGTCTTAGGCACTTTGGAGGCGCGGATTTGGACCCAAGCTTGTTTATCACCGCTAATGCGCTCAATGAGGAGTTCGACATTGCCGCCAGTCTCTTTTTTCCCATGCAGTCGGGCCGGAATCACCTTGGTATCGTTAAATACCAATAAGTCCCCTGGCTTAATCAGGTTGAGAATGTCTTTAAACTGGCGATCTAGTAACTGGACGTGATTTCCCCCCTCAGCCTTCACCTCTAAGAGGCGGCTATCGGTTCTATTCGCCAAGGGGTGTTGGGCGATTAGTTCGGGTGGAAGTTCGTAATTGAAGTCGGAAAGTTGCATAGCATTACCATCAGGTATTAGATTTTAACGATGACTACTAAGCAAGCGCCAAACACACTCCAAAAAATGGGTTTAGATAGCCCAATGGCCCTTGCTTTGCATCTTCCATCCCGTTATGAAGATGAGACTGAGTTGCTCACTATTGAAGAAAGCCTCCTTCAGGGACGTTTCAGCTCAGTGCAGACGCAGGGTATTGTCATTCGTAATCAGGTCCTCTTTCGTCCCAGAAGGCAGATGCTGGTAACTATTGAGGATGATTCAGAGACCCTAAACCTTCGTTTTCTCAATTTCTACCCTAGTCAGCAAAAGCAAATGGCCGTTGGCGCACATATTCGTGTGCGGGGAGATGTACGCGAAGGATTTCAGGGGCCTGAGATGGTTCATCCAACAGTTCGTGCGGTGACTCCAGATGCGCCATTACCAATGAGCTTGACCCCAGTCTACCCAGCAAGCGCTGGAGTATCGCAAACAGTCATTCGTAAGGCGGTTACTCAAGCAATGCGTGATCCAAGTTTGCGAGATAGTTTGGCGGAGTTCCTACCTAAAAAACTCATGGCAGAGCTACTACCAAGTAATGAATGGCCCAACTTGCAGACTGCAATTACTTACTTGCATCAACCACCGGCAGATGCTAATACAAATGCCTTGCTAGAGCGCACACATCCCGCTTGGCGTCGCGTCCAATTTGAAGAACTCCTAGCGCAACAAATTTCTTTAAAGCGGGCACATGCTATTCGTAGAGAGCGACATGCACCCAGTTTTGCTGAGCAAACTGTGGGTAGCAACAGCTTGGAGGCGGGATTGATCAAGGCGTTGCCTTTTCAATTAACTAGCGCCCAGACACGTGTTTGGGATGAAATTAGCAAGGATCTCTCCAAGTCCTTTCCTATGAATCGCCTGCTTCAGGGCGACGTGGGTAGCGGCAAGACTGTGGTGGCTGCTTTGGCAGCAGCACGAGTGATGGATTATGGCTACCAGGCTGCAGTGATGGCGCCTACTGAGATTTTGGCTGAGCAGCACTATCTCAAAATGAAGGAGTGGTTTGAGCCCTTAGGAGTCGAAGTCGCTTGGCTATCAGGTAGTCTAAAAGCAAAAGAAAAAAGGCTTGCTCAAGAGAAGATTGAAAGTGGTAGCGCTCAACTCATTATTGGTACGCATGCCTTGATTCAGGAGAACGTACGGTTTGCTAAGTTAGGCCTTGCGGTAATTGATGAGCAGCATCGCTTTGGAGTACGTCAGCGTTTAGAGATTCAGCAGCGCGTTGGCTCAGAGCTGTTTTACTGCCATCAACTGATGATGTCCGCCACCCCAATTCCACGTACATTGGCAATGACCTACTACGCTGACTTAGATGTGTCAGTAATTGATGAATTACCTCCTGGACGCAAGCCTATCGCTACCAAAGTAGTCAAGGCTAGTCGTCGTGATGAGGTGATTGCTGGATTGCAGAGCTGGCTATCCAAAGGCTTACAGGCCTATTGGGTATGCCCATTGATTGAAGAGTCAGAAGCATTGCAATTACAAACTGCTGTAGAGAGTTTTGAGCAATTAACCCAAGCCTTGCCAGAATTTAAAGTGGGTCTAGTACATGGACGCCTTAAAGCAGATGAAAAAGCCGCTGTGATGGCGGCCTTTAAGACAAATGAAATTCAATTGCTAGTAGCTACTACCGTAATAGAAGTTGGTGTGGACGTTCCTAATGCAGCGCTGATGGTAATTGAGCATGCTGAACGTTTTGGGTATGCTCAAATTCACCAATTACGGGGGCGTGTGGGTCGCGGATCGGCAGATTCAGTCTGTATCTTGATGTATGCAGAACCCTTATCACTTGCCGCCAAAGAGCGTTTACAAACCTTACGCGAGACATCGGATGGTTTTGTCATTGCTGAGCGAGATTTATCTCTACGTGGTCCTGGTGAATTATTGGGGGCCAAGCAGTCAGGCGATGCCATGCTGCGCTTTGTGGATCTCCAGCGAGATGCTTGGTTGATTGAGTTGGCTCAGCAAGCTGCCGATCGTCTATTGGCTGATCATGGCGACATTGTCGAGCGTCATTTAGAGCGCTGGCTGGGGTCTAGAGCAGAATTTCTGAAGGCATAATTCGGCTATGCCTCTGAAAGATCGCCTTAAAGCCTACGCTTATCTCATTCGCTTAGATAAGCCGATTGGCACACTCCTTCTTTTATGGCCTACGCTCTGGGCGCTTTGGTTGGCAAGCTCCGGAATCCCTGACCTAGAAACCTTATTCATTTTTGTGGTTGGCACGTTTCTGATGAGAAGTGCAGGTTGCGCCATCAATGATTATGCTGATCGTGACTTTGATCGTCACGTGCAGAGGACTCAGGGGCGTCCTGTTACTAGTGGAAAAATTTCTGGGAAAGAGGCGGTTGCCGTAGCGGCTTGCTTAGCGCTGATTGCTTTTTTATTGATACAGCCACTTAATGCCTTCACAAAGCAACTTTCAGTGCTCGCACTATTGATTGCTTTTATCTATCCCTTTACTAAACGCTTCTTTGCAATGCCACAAGCAGTCCTTGGCATTGCTTTTGGCTTTGGTATTCCTATGGCCTATGCAGCAGTTCTGAACTACATTCCCTTCGAGGCTTGGATTTTATTTGGAGGCAATATTTTTTGGGCAATTGCTTATGACACTGCATATGCAATGGTGGATCGTGAAGATGATTTACGACTAGGATTGCGTACGTCTGCAATTACTTTCGGTAAATATGAGGTGCTCGCGATTGGTCTGAGCTACGCTGTGTTGTTCCTTAGTCAGTTGTGGGTAGCAGCACTGGCAGAACTTGGCAATTACTTTTTAGTTGGATGGGTGATGGCCTTAGCCTGTGCGATCTATCACCTCAAACTCGTTTCCACCAGGAAGCGGGAAGAGTGTTTTCTAGCCTTCCGTCATAACAACTGGTTGGGCGGGTTTTTATTCCTAGGAATTGTGTTGGGGCTCAGTCTGAATTAGCTTTGACCTAGCTCATCGCCCATGGCTTTGCCACGCTGACTGGCAGCATCAATCGCTTTTTCTAAGATCTCATGCCAGCCATGTTGTTTCATCACCTCAAGAGCAGCAGCGGTAGTGCCGCCTTTAGAGGTAACGCGTTCGCGTAAGATGCCCGCATGTTCATCTGAGTTATGCGCTAGCTGGGTGGCGCCTTCAAGAGTGGCGTAAGCTAATTGACGAGCAGTTTGCGCATCTAGCCCAAGTTTTTCCCCAGCAGATTGCATAGCTTCCAAGAATGCAAATACATACGCAGGGCCGCTACCAGATACTGCTGTAACGGCATCCATCAATTTTTCTTCAGAAACCCAAACCGCTTGACCAACGGCATTACAAATAGTTTCTGCTAGAGCGCGATCAGGTTCATTGACTGCGGCATCTGCAAATAGGCCGGTAATACCTTTGCCAATGAGTGCGGGAGTATTGGGCATAGCACGTACGCATCGAGTATGGTCTAGCCAGCGACTCATATCTTTTAAGCGAATACCTGCAGCAATGCTCAAAATAAGTGGACCAGGAGCGCTTGCATGCTTAAGCTTAGAGGCTAGGCCTTTAGCAACCACATTAAAGTCTTGTGGTTTGATGGCCATGACAAGCACATTATTTTTTGAAAAATCAAATGCAATTTGCTCTAAGGCAGCAATACCTTGCACCCCAAAATCTTCATGTAGTTTTAGAGCGGTGGACGCGTTTGCTTCAACTACTGAGATTTGGTTAGGCTCAAATCCATTAGCCAGAAGGCCGCTAATTAATGCGCGACCCATATTGCCACCACCAATAAAGGTGATGTGTGCATTACTGTTGATTTGCATATTATTTTGTTGACTCATTTAGTAATCTTATCGCGCTTCCCAAAAATAGCTGTTCCAACTCGCACCATAGTGCTACCTTCGGCTATCGCCGACTCTAAATCATCAGACATTCCCATTGATAGGGTGTCAAAGAATTGATAGGCTGGGTCAAGCAAATGGCTCGATTGAATGCGCATAAAGCAGTTACGCACAGCCGCAAACGCCTCACGCTGGACTTGGGGGTCTGGGTTTGGTGCAGGTATTGCCATTAAGCCTCTGAGGACTACGTTTGGTAATTTGCTGACTGCATTACAGAGGGTCTCTGCTTCGGCAAGTGCTACACCACTTTTGCTGTCCTCTTCACTTACGTTTACTTGCACACAAAGTTGCAATTCCGGAAGATTTGGAAACTCGCCACGTTGGGCAGATAAACGCTCAGCAATTTTTAGACGATCTACGCTATGTACCCAGTCAAAATGCTCAGCAACTTCTCTAGTCTTATTGCTTTGGAGTGGCCCAATAAAGTGCCAGACTAACCAAGGACGCAGCTTTTCGAGCTGAGTAATTTTTTCAACTGCTTCTTGCACATAGTTTTCGCCAAACGCAGACTGACCAGCATGCATTGCTTCTTCGATAGCTGATGCAGGAAAGGTCTTACTGACGGCCAGCAGTTCAATTTCTTCAGGCTCCCGCTTGGCAGCTAAGGCGGCTAGCTCAATGCGCTCTTTAACTTGAATCAGATTAAAAATAAGAGAGCTCATTGAGTCTTGGTTTGCTTCCCAATCAGTTGGTCCACGATTTCAATCCAGTGTAGTACGGGTGTGTCGTCTTGCTGGAGATGGGTGATACAGCCAATATTCCCGGAGACGATGACTTCAGCGCCAGATTCCTCGCAGGCAGCATTAAGGTGAGTCAATTTATTCTTACGCAATTGCTCCGAAAGCTCTGGTTGCGTTACAGAGTAGGTGCCTGCAGAGCCACAGCATAGATGGCTGTCATTACATAGGCGTACACCGATACCTAAACCGGAAAGCAAGGCCTCCACTTTTCCGCGGATCTGTTGACCGTGTTGCAATGTGCAGGGTGGATGATAAACAACGCCTGGTTTTTGATCGGAGCCAATCAATTGAACTAACTCATTTTGTAATGAGGGCAAAATCTCTGCGATGTCTTTGGTGAGATCTGAAATTTTCCTAGCCTTAGCTGCATAAGTGGGATCATCGGCAAGTAGATGGCCATAATCTTTCACCATCACTCCACAGCCAGAGGCGGTCATCACAATCGCTTCAACGCCATCTTCAACTATTGGCCACCATGCATCAATATTTTGTCGGGCATTTTCGAGGCCACCCACTTGATCATTTAGGTGATAACGCAAAGCTCCGCAACAAGTAGCGTTTGTTGCACTAATCAGTTGGATTTTTAGGGCGTCTAGAACTCTTGCAGTTGCTGAATTGATATTGGGCAACATGCCCGGTTGAACGCAACCCTCAAGAATGAGCATCTTGCGCGCATGTTGGGTATTTGGCCTAGCATAGGGATCGGTTGCTTGATTCAAGGCCTTATTCTTGGCAAGTGGAATCTTGCGCTTGATGCCACTTGGCATCAGTGGGCGCACCAAGCGACCCAATGTCATTGCCGAATTAAATAATGCCGGCTTTGTTAAGCCCTCCTTAAGAGCCCAGCGCGTTAAGCGCTCTCGTAGGGGGCGAGCTGGGGTATTTTCTTCGGCCCATTTGCGGCCAATATCTACCAGATTCCCATATTGCACACCACTAGGGCAGGTGCTTTCGCAATTGCGACAGGTTAGGCAGCGATCCAAATGTAGGCGCGTCTTTTCAGTTGGCGCTTGTCCTTCTGCCATTTGTTTAATTAAATAGATGCGACCCCGGGGGCCATCAAGCTCATCGCCTAACAGTTGATAAGTTGGGCAAGTAGCAGTACAAAAACCGCAGTGAACACACTTGCCTAGAATACGGGCTGCCTCTATACCTTCAGGTGTATTGGCAAATTGAGGAGCGAGTTGAGTTTGCATAGAAAAACTTATGGAAGACGTTTAGTGGCAAATACACCGGCTGGATCAAATGCAGATCTCAGGCGTGCTTGTACTGCTTCAAGGGCTTTGGAGTGGGCTTGTTCGCTGAGTAAAGTAAAGCGCTCAAAAGAGGGATTCACATTGGCGCCTTGCCTAAAGCGAGTCGCATGACCACCATGGCTATTGGCTAGTTTCTTGATAGACGTAAATGTTGTTTCATCACCGGCAGCTTTAATCCAACGTTGCTGACCATGCCATTCGAGAACAACATCATTGCTCGAGTTTGGAATGGTTAAGGGCCCACATGCTGCCGGTAGCGCCAGACGATAGAGGGTTTGATCAGCGCCCAGGTTATTGAAAGACGATAATCTTTGCTCACGTAAATCATTCCAAAATGTTTCTGCAGTTTCTGCAGAAATTTCATGAGCGTTAACGAGTGAGCTCATCAATGGAATAGCCGCCTTAACTGCAGCCGCAGCTCCTGCCAAACGAATCGTCAACTCACCATCAGCATCTTTGTCATTACCAATCCAACAGCTAGCTGAGAGTGGTAGAGGCTGACCAGCCCATTCATTTAGGACCTTCAATGCAGCCCCTTGTGAGATTTGACAGCGCAGAGTTACTGTTGCTGCTGGCTTTGGCAATACCTTGACGGATGCTTCAAGCAATAAAGAAAGCGTTCCCATAGATCCTGGCAGCAAACGAGAAACATCATAGCCTGCGACGTTCTTCATGACTTTGCCGCCAAAGGCGAGGTCTTGACCTTTGCCGTCAAGGATCCGAGCACCCAAAACGAAGTCGCGGAAATTGCCAACGCTGATTCGGCCAGGCCCAGCAAGTCCTGCGGCAATTGCGCCACCAAAAGTAGCCTGCTCACCAAAGTGAGGCGGCTCAAAAGCAAGCACTTGATTCTTTTCTTTAAGCGCGGCTTCAATTTCTTTAAGGGGTGTGCCTGCACAAGCAGTGATTACCAGCTCTTCAGGTTGGTATTCCAAAATGCCTGCATAAGAGCGAGTATCTAATTTTTCAAACTGATTAGGGTTGCCATACCAATCCTTTGTGCCACCACCTTCAATGGAAAGCGGTGTATTGGTCTTGGCAGCATTTAGGATCTGTTCACGGAATGCGTTGATCTGGGGGTTGCTTGAATTGGAGCTAGTCATTAGAAGCGCTCCAATTCAGGATGGGGCAGCTTGCCGCCACTAATGCGCATACGGCCGTATTCCGCACAACGGCTCAGCGTCGGAATGGCTTTATCTGGGTTGAGGAGTTTCTCTGGATCAAATGCAGCCTTAACGCCCCAGAACGATTCACGCTCACCTTCACCAAACTGCACACACATAGAATTAATTTTCTCAATACCAACGCCGTGTTCGCCAGTAATCGTGCCGCCTAACTCCACACAGGCTTCTAGAATTTCTGTGCCGAATTCTTCAGCGCGATGCCACTCTTCTTGATCGGCGCCATTAAACAGAATGAGTGGATGCATATTGCCATCGCCTGCATGGAAAACATTGAGACAGCCAAGACCATACTTTTCTTCCATATCCTGAATGCGTTTAAGTAAGGTGGCAATATGACGCCGTGGAATCGTGCCATCCATGCAGTAGTAGTCAGGCGCTAGGCGACCTGCTGCAGGGAATGCATTCTTACGACCACTCCAAAATTTCAAGCGCTCAACCTCATCCTTAGAGATCTGAATTCCACTTGCACCTGCTTGTTCAAGCACTTTAGTCATGCGTTCAATTTCTTCAGCAACTTCTTCTGGGGTGCCATCAGATTCACACAACAAAATAGCTGCTGCATCTAGGTCATAGCCTGCATGAACAAATTCTTCTACTGCGCGAGTAGTGGCTTTATCCATCATCTCTAAGCCCGCAGGAATAATGCCGGCAGCAATGATGGCGGCAACGGCATTGCCACCTTTTTCAATATCATCAAAGCTGGCCATGATGACGCGCGCCAGTTTTGGTTTAGCAACTAATTTGACAGTCACTTCAGTAACTACGGCGAGCATGCCTTCGCTACCCATCATGATGGCAAGTAAATCTAATCCTGGAGAGTCGGGCGCCAAGCTACCAAACTCGATGATCTCGCCATTCATGAGAACACCGCGAACTCGCAAAACGTTATGCAGGGTTAATCCATACTTTAGACAATGCACGCCACCAGAGTTCTCGTTGACGTTGCCGCCGATCGAACATGCAATTTGTGACGATGGGTCTGGTGCGTAATACAAGCCTAAGTGACCTACTGCTTCAGAGATGGCTAAATTACGAACACCAGGCTGTACTACCGCGGTACGGGTAAATGGATCAATACTCAAAATCTTTTTGAGTTTGGCAAGTGACAGCACCAAACCCTGTGACAAGGGCATGGCACCACCGGAGAGGCCCGTTCCGGATCCACGAGGTACTACTGGAATTGCCATCTCAAAGCAAACCTTCAGAATCTGGGCAACTTGCTCTTCAGTTTCTGGCAGAGCTACTGCTAATGGCATGCGCCGATATGCTGCCAAACCATCGCATTCATAGGGAATCGTGTCTTCAGGCTCCCAAAGCAAGGCATGCTCAGGGAGTATCGGTCGTAGAGCCGAAACAAGTTTGGTCTGAAGGGCGCTAATAGCGGCCAAATCGGGGGGCGGGGTCACCATATTCATAACAATCATTTTAGCCATTTACCTATAATTAGGCTCATGGGAAATCGACTATCAAAAATCGCTACTAGAACGGGCGATGCTGGCATGACCGGTCTTGGAGACGGAAGTCGCGTTGAAAAGGATCATTTACGCATTTGCGCCATGGGTGACGTTGATGAGCTCAATTCTGAAATCGGCGTTTTGATGACCGAAGAGATCCCTCAAGGCATTGCCGAAGAGTTAAAAGCCCTCTTTTTGCAGATTCAGCATGATTTATTTGATTTGGGTGGCGAGCTTTGCATTCCCAACTACAAGCTGCTCAATCCAGATCACGTCTCTCAATTGGATGTTTGGCTTGAAAAATACAATCAGCAGTTACCGCCTTTGACAGAATTTATTCTTCCCGGTGGTACACGTGCCGCTGCACAAGCACATGTATGCCGCACAGTTTGCAGAAGAGCAGAGCGCTCAATTGTGCGTTTAGGTTGGGAAGAGCCTTTGTATGATTCGCCTCGTCAATACGTCAATCGTTTATCCGATCTACTCTTTGTGTTGTCACGCATTCTGAATCGTGCTGCAGGTGGTACAGACGTATTGTGGAAGCACGAAAAAAAAGAGACTAAATAAATTAGTCTCTTTCAGTAGGATGGCTAATTTAATTTAGCAACAGCACATCACTTTTTCTGGCTTCTGCGTTTCTTGACTGCAGCCGCAAGTCGTTCGAGCACTTGAACAGAATCATCCCAATTAATACAGGCATCGGTAATGCTCTTGCCGTATTCGAGCTTGCTTGGATCATCTTTACCAGGCGTGAACTTTTGAGCGCCGTCATTTAGATGGCTCTCTACCATGACACCGAAAATCTGATGTGAACCGGACTCAATTTGCTGAGCAACATCATCAGCCACAATGATTTGGCGCTCATGTTTTTTACTTGAATTGGCATGTGACAAATCAACCATCAAACTGCCTGGAAGCTTGGAGGCTTCTAGCTCAGCGCAGGCTGCTTGAACAAACTGAGCCTCGTAATTTGGCTCTTTACCGCCGCGCAAAATAACGTGACAGTCTTTATTGCCCTTAGTTTCAACAACCGATACTTGACCATTTTTATGAACAGATAAAAAGTGGTGTGGACGACCCGCAGCCTGAATAGCATCGGTTGCAATTTTGATATTCCCATCGGTACCATTCTTGAATCCAATCGGTGCAGATAAACCAGAAGCGAGTTCACGATGAACTTGACTTTCGGTTGTGCGTGCACCAATAGCACCCCAAGAAATGAGGTCAGCAATGTATTGCGGAGAAATGACGTCCAAGAATTCACTGCCCGCTGGCATACCAAGGCGATTAATTTCCATGAGGACTTGACGAGCCAGACGCAGGCCTTCTTCAATACGGTAGGACTCATCGAGGTAAGGATCGTTAATCAACCCTTTCCAGCCAACCGTAGTGCGTGGTTTCTCAAAGTAGACACGCATCACGATTTCGAGTTCACCTGCAAAGCGGGTACGCTCTGCTAAAAGACGTTGGCAGTATTCCAATGCAGCTTTGGGGTCATGAATCGAGCAAGGTCCAATGATGACGAGTAAGCGGTCATCCTTGCCATGAATAATGTCGCGAATTTTTTGGCGAGTTTTACTGATGAGCGATTCTGTCGGTGTTCCAGAGATTGGAAAAAACCGAATCAAATGCTCTGGCGGTGGCAGAACAGTAATGTTATCAATGCGTTGATCGTCGGTATCAGACGTTTTATCAACGGCGGAGTACCAATTAGCGGGATTAGTATTTTGTTGGCTCATACGGCTATTTTAAGCCGTAATTAAGCCGTCTTAGGCTGTTCCGCCAACAGTCAGGCTATCAATCCTTAAAGTAGGCTGTCCAACCCCTACCGGTACACTTTGGCCTTCTTTGCCGCAAACCCCAATTCCGCCGTCTAATTTAAGGTCGTTACCGATCATGGAGACCTGTTTTAAGGACTCTGGACCGCTACCGATAATCGTGGCGCCTTTGACGGGGTATTGAATTTTTCCGTTTTCTACCCAATAGGCTTCGGAGGCAGAAAAGACAAATTTGCCGCTAGTGATATCCACTTGGCCGCCGCCAAAATTGACCGCATATAGACCTCGTTTAATGCTTGCCACAATTTCTTGGGGATTGTCTTTGCCGGCCAGCATATAAGTATTTGTCATGCGGGGCATTGGTAAGGAAGCAAAACTCTCACGGCGTCCATTGCCTGTGAGTGGCATCTTCATCAGACGTGCATTCAGGCTATCTTGAATATAGCCCTTCAAGATTCCATCTTCAATCAAGGTAGTGCACTGTGTAGGCGTGCCTTCGTCATCAATATTGAGCGAGCCTCTACGTCCAGACAATGTGCCATCATCAACTACAGTGACACCTTTAGCGGCAACACGTTGGCCGATGCAACCAGCAAAAGCAGAAGATCCCTTTCGATTGAAGTCACCCTCAAGACCATGTCCTACTGCTTCATGTAAAAGCACGCCTGGCCAACCTGGACCCATGACTACGGTCATTGGGCCTGCGGGTGCTGGTCGTGATCCAAGATTAACTAAAGCTCCATCTACAGCTTCATCAACATAGCGATTAATTAACTCAGTATCAAAGTAAAGGTAGTCGTGACGTGCGCCACCACCAGAGGAGCCAGATTCACGGCGACCATTTTGTTCGGCAATCACGTGAACTGAGACGCGAACGAGGGGGCGAATATCTGCCGCAAGAAGACCATCTGCTCTTGCTACTAAAACAACATCAAACTCACCAGCAAGACTAGCCATGACTTGAATGATGCGAGGGTCTCGTGCTTTTGCGCGACGCTCAATGCTTTCTAGTAGAGCAATTTTTTCATTTGGCTGTAATGAGTCTAGAGGATTGAGATCAGAGTACAGCTTGTTAGATAGCGGGTTAAATAGCTTGCTGGCTACTGCTCTCTTGCCACCTTCGGGGCCGATCACACGAGTTGCTTTTGCTGCTTTATTTAAAGCCTCTAGATTAATTTCATCTGAGTAAGCAAATGCCGTTTTATCACCATAAATGGCCCGCACCCCAACGCCTTGGTCAATATTGAAGCTGCCAGATTTCACAATACCTTCTTCAAGGCTCCAGCTTTCGCTGCGAGTATGTTGAAAATATAAATCAGCATCATCCAAGCGATGCGTAAACATATTGCCAAAAGTGCGGTGTAAATCTTGCTCGGATAGTCCGGTTGGTTCAAGCAAGATGGACTTGGCTAATTTAATGAGGTCTGCTTGCTTTTTGGCTTTTGTCAAATTGGCAGGAAATAGTGCTTCTGGTGCATTCATGTGATTCGGCAAATCTTTCATTAAAGCTTGCGGTGTGCAAGTGCAGGTAACTGAGAGCGTACCTCGTTTAATTTATCTTTGCTTAAAGTCCCTGAGATAAAGCCTTCCCCCTCAGGGAGGTCTGCCAATATCGCCCCCCAAGGGTCAATCAGCATGCTGTGGCCCCAAGTGCGGCGTTGATTGGGATGTATGCCCCCTTGTGCCGAGGATAAGACGTAGCATTGATTTTCAATGGCACGAGCACGTAGCAAAATTTCCCAGTGGGCTTTGCCTGTTGTGTAAGTAAACGCCGCTGGAATAATATGGCAATCCACTGGACCCATCGCACGATACAGTTCTGGAAAACGGAGGTCATAACAAATGCTCAGACCAAAAGTCCAGTCTTCATTGTTGTGATGGATTTTGAGAAGTTGGGGAGCATTGCCCGCTTCAATGGTCTCAGACTCTTGATAGCGCTCTGCTTTGGTTTGAAAGCCAAAAAGATGAATCTTGTCGTAACGCCCAATTTGTTTGCCGCTGGGATCGTAGCTCAGCATGGTATTTAGCACCTTGCCTGGATCTTTTGTTTCTAGTGGAATAGTGCCAGCCACCAAATAAATCTGATTATCTTCAGCAAAACTTGCTAGCTGTTCTTGAATTGGACCGCTACCAAGTGCTTCGCGAGCAGCAACTTTGTCAGTATCCTTTAGCCCCATTAAGCAAAAATATTCCGGAAGCACTACCAATTGAGCCCCATCTTTGGCCGAAGCGTCAATGAGTCTCCTAGCCGTATTGAGATTTTCCTGAATGTCTGGACTGGAAACCATCTGAATAGAGGCTATTTTCAGTTCTGCCGAGTTCATAGGTTTACTCATCTCAATCTAGTTGGTGGTTTGTGCGTCGCTACCCGAATTGTTTGGGGTGCTATTAGAGCTGGGCTTACTTTGCTCCATGAGCAGCTCTTTTTTTCGAATGGAGTCAAAAGTTTGAGTATCAATCGGTTGACCTTTTTGATCCAATGGAATGACCTCTGGGTTATCCCATGAGCCCTGCACTAAATAATCGGATTGAAAGCTACGGTTAATCTGACTCGTAAGGAGGTACTGACCAACTAGGGCACCCAGACCCACGATGGGGTTGATTGCAAATGCAGCAAGCGATCCTGCAGTCGCATCAATTGTCGGAAAAATAGTGATGCGCAAATCCTGTGTTTGCTTTGAAAGATTGATTTGCCCAGTCATTGCAACACGCGCTTGATCTAAATTCATATTGAATTGTTTGGCTTGTGCAACACCGTTACTAATATCAAAGTTGCTTGTAATCGAATTAAAAGGTGTGCCCTTAGTAACGATATTGCCAAGGCCACCTTGGATATCTAGAGTGGCA
The DNA here is from genome assembly GCF_018687455.1 of Polynucleobacter sp. TSB-Sco08W16. Classification (NCBI taxonomy): domain Bacteria; kingdom Pseudomonadati; phylum Pseudomonadota; class Betaproteobacteria; order Burkholderiales; family Burkholderiaceae; genus Polynucleobacter; species Polynucleobacter sp. TSB-Sco08W16. The sequence continues at coordinate 1,589,183 of NZ_CP061291.1, read as the reverse complement.
AATCTAAATAAGCTTTGCAGACTCAGTACGTCTAATATTTTTGCGCTGCTAGTATTGACTTCCAACAGCCTTCCTTTTTCAAGATTAAGGCTTGCCTTGCCGGAGAGGGTTTCATATTGCGGATTAAATGGTGAGCCATCCCATTCCACATTGGCACTAACTTTGCCGTGTCCACCCTCAATGGATTTTTGTGATGTCCAATGTGCAATGATCTGACCGGCATCTTTGACATCCATATCGATGTTCAGAGTACTGTGTTCGGCTTCATTCTTAGTGCCCCCATTCCACTGACCATTAATTTGGCTGGAACCTTGAGGATTATCAGTCTGTATCGAATCAATTTTTAGCGTGTTATCGCTGGTTCTGGTTTTAATTTTGATCTGGCCAAGTCGCGCCTTACTCCAGCTCAGATCGTCAATGGAGATATCTAAGCTCGGAATAGAGTCGGGGGTAAATGTTGCTTGGTTTGATGAGCCTGGTTTTGTGGGTAGGTTTGCAATAACATCCGGAATTTTGAGTTTAGTAAGGCGTCCACTGATCAGGCCACTTGCGTTGTTTTTATTAGCCGCTTGGTATTGAAATTGGCCGGATGCCTGGAGAGATCCAAGCATTACATCCCAAACATTTTTTTTGTTATTTGCTGATAGGTTCACGTCCTGCCACAGTCGATCAAATAAAGTGAGCTTCTTAACCTGCGCTGTGATTTGAATGTTTCCAGTATTGGATTCAGCTTCTTGTGTGCGTGAAGGTGATTTAGCTCCCAAAAAATCTCGCCAAGCATCTAGGTTGAGTTCACTGCTTACTAAATTGAGGTTGAAGCCTTGCTGTGGCAAATTAGGTGGGGCGCCGATTCCAAGGCTATAGCGCAATTCATCATCGCGGCTCAGGACTCCTTGTGTGGAATAAAGTTCACCAATCTTGCCAGACCAACTTGCGCGATTAGCATTATTTTTTTCGCTAGAAAATGTTTTTATATTTACTTCGCCTGTCATTGCGGCGCCTGCTAATTTCTTAACTGGTGCTGGGGCGTTGATAGACCAATCCCGAAGATCAAAGCGAAGGTTTGAATCGCTGCCAAGCTTATTAAAGCTAATGGTGCCATCGTATTTGATGGTGCCATTCATAGCATTGAGCATGGCATTTGGCTGTGAACGTGAGGAGTTGGCAAGATAGGCCTTTAGAAAGCTAGCCTGGATGTCCCCGGCGATATTGAAATTTTGTTTATTGCTATTTTTGTCATTGCTAGAAATTTTGACCGAACCACCCAGGAAATTTGCAGAAACATCTTCGAACTCTGGGTTACTTTCGGTAATGCGGATGTTTCCTTTGAGATTTTCAAATGGAGGGAAGTCACCCCATTCAGCACGGTTACCCGGGAGCGTTAATTTCAGATCAATATTGGTATCGGCGGATCCAGATAGGGGAACTTTTAAACCAATGCCCAGATCAATGGGCCCAGTAACACGTAGGCTTTGCGCAATCTTGTCTTGTTTTTTTCCGCTTGGTGAAGCATAAAAATACTCCAGTAGTTCTGGTGCCTGGCCTTGGGCCTTGCCAGTTACGGATAGCGTTAATTGATTAGCGCTGACATTGGGAATTTCTGCATGAAAGCCGCTCAGCGCCACCTGCTTGTAGCTTGCGGTCGGAATATCTACTGCAAAACTAGAATTGCTCATGGCGACAGTGCCATTTACATTGGTAAAGGTGGACCAGGTTCCTTGATTGCTTGGTAAGAGCGGTACTGGAGTAAACGCTGCGCTAGAGATTGGAAGATTTAAGCTGAACTCACCTTGTTGTTTATCAGGGAACGGTACTTGATTGGGATCTCCTTTGATATGCAGAGTGCCATTTTGAATAGTGCCAGCATTAAACGCCTTGCTTAAATACACTCTCGCATCTTTGCCCATACCAACAGGTAAATAGCGATATGCTGTTTTTGCATTGGCATGTAGGAACTGCATATCTAAGGCCATAAAGTCAGCCTCTTTCGGTGTACCAATAATGTAGTTAAGACTCAAATTGGTATTGATTTCAGGATTACTTAGGGAGAGTTTGTTGGTGTTAACGACCCAGCGCCCTCTTTTTTTGGCCCAGCTAATCTGCCCGCTTGCACGGTCAAGTTGAATCTTCGGATCTTCGAGGAAGTCATTAATTTCTAATCCAAGGTCTTTGGAGTTGAGGGAGAAGCTTCCCTCACTTTGGCTGCTGGAAATAAAGCCGGACAGATTCGATACCGAGGGCATCGACTTATTGACGCCAATAAAGCTCAAATTAATCAGTTTGGCGCTCACTGTGAAATCCAGTTTATTGGACTTGAACCATCCTCCAGGAATATTCAGGGCTGAAAGAGCGGATTTACTTTCTGACCAGTGGATATCAACATTCTCCAAATCGCCCTCAGCTTGAGCAGCCTTGATCCATTGATGCACTTTTTTAGAGAGCGGTAGGTTCAGTGCAAATAAGGTTGCATCATCTATTGAAATCTTGGGTGAAGAAAATCCGAATTCTTTAATCTCTCCATCAGCTGCGGGAGGGCGCCAGCGAAAGGTCATCGGACTTAATTTTTCCAGTGGCGCAGATTTTGGGCTGTCCATATCGCGCCAAGCAAATGTTTTCGTTGAGATTGCGATCAAGCCATCATTTGTTTCTTGTACGAGATTAGCTTCGAGCCTACCTAGTGCAATTGCATCTTCACTTTTTGCGGATTGAACAACCAGGTTATCGACTGCAACATAAAATTCACCACCATCAGGCTGGGCATTATCAATTTTGAGATTGCCATTCGAGCTCAACACACCTTCAAGTGTATGAATGCCAAGATTGAACTCTTTGGATACTTGATTTAGGTCTAGGTCCGCTAAATTCCACGAGATCGTACCAATCCAGTCACGCCAGTTTCCTGCTTGCCCACCTAAGTGTGGGACAAAGTTTACTTTGACTTCAGTTGGTCCTTTTGTCCATGGGGTAATGGCGATGAGCGAGCCATCATGTCTACGAATGCCATTGGTGAGGTCTAAATTGAGCACCTCAATCGATGTAATGGCTTTCTTATTCTGCTGATCATTCCAAAAAAGTTTAACCTTTTTTGCCTCAATACTGTCCTGTGCAAACAACCAATTTTCAGCAGAGTAATCGCTTGAGTTACCGTCCAGAGGAATGCCTGCTACTGAGATGGCACCCTTAGTATTGCGTTGCGCATAAATTTCTGCGCCTTCGAAATGAATCTCATGGAAATAAGGAGCTAAGTGATAGAAAGAGTTCCAGCTGAGTTCGCCATATATCTTTTCTATGGAGAGCAGGGCTTTCGTTTTGTTGGGACTGTTAAAACGCAAACCATTCATTTCAAATGCTGGCCTAATGCCCGTCCAAGAAACCTTCAGATCATCAATCGTGACATCTATTCCTGTGCGGGTGCTGATGAGTTTTTCAACGGATGCCTTAGATTTTTGAATTTGGGGCCAAAGCACATATCGCACCCCAAGATGCCCAATGACAAAGAGCGCCAACACAACTCCACCCAAAATCAGGGCGCGCTTACGCCAATTCCTACCCAAACCTGGAGGACGTTTTGCAAGCACGCTCTTAAGGCGAGGTGGAATGATGTTTTGCAGCATGACCTCTATTATCCGTCAGGCTCTGTACGATCGGCAATCATCTCTTGATCGACTTTTAGTCGGGATTAAGATGGGGGGATGGATGAATTTTCAAGGCAAATCGAGTTTTTAGAGCGACACTCCAATTATGCAAGGCGTTGGCTTCATGCCAAGCCGGAATGGCTTGATTGGCTCAGATCCCATGGGCAGCAAAAAATTGATTTAGCTGGGATTAAGGGCCTTCTTGATCCCTGCCGGATTGATGTCTTGAGCGAGGGGCATGATGAGGCGCAATTTATGTCTGATTTGCGCTTGGCTCGTCAGCGTCTAATGCTATGGCTGGCCTTTCGTGATCTAAACGGCATGGCCAGTCTGGAAGAGGTTACTCATAGTCTTAGTCACTTTGCGCAACTGGCTACCACGGACTCTATTGCATTTATCCGCAGAGATTTGCAAAGTCGCTTTGGATTACCTTGGAGTAGCTCAAGCAATACTGAAATGCCACTCATGGTAGTTGGCATGGGGAAGCTAGGTGGTTTTGAGTTGAACCTGTCTTCCGATATAGATTTGATATTTCTCTATGAGCATGAGGGTGAAACGCGAGGAGGTCCCAAAACCTTATCGAATCATGAGTGGTTTACACGCATGGGTCAGCGTTTAATCAAAATGCTATCTGAGCATGATGCCAATGGGTTTGTGTTTAGGGTGGATATGCGTTTGCGCCCCAATGGTGATTCTGGTCCTTTGGTTTGCAGTCTCGATATGCTCGAAGAGTACTTGCTCGTACAGGGTAGGGAGTGGGAGCGTTACGCTTGGATTAAGGGCAGGCTTATTGCGCCATTACCCGGATCGCATGACTATGCCCATTGTGAAAAATCTCTAGACCAAATCATTCGACCATTTGTCTATCGCCGGCATTTAGATTACGGTGTTATCGCCTCTATTCGTGATCTACATGCGCAAATTCAGCGTGAAGCGGAGAAGCGTTCTGCTGGTCATCAAGGCCGCTCCCATGATATTAAGTTGGGACGTGGCGGTATTCGGGAGATTGAGTTTTTAGCGCAAATGGTTCAGTTGATGCGCGGTGGTACCGACCCTCGTTTTAGAGTGCGCCCAAGTTTAGAAGTGCTCAATCTGATTGGGCGGCGTCGCATCATGCCTTTACCAGAGGTAGAAGCGCTCAGTGACGCCTATATTTTTCTACGACGTCTTGAACACCGTATTCAGGTTTGGGATGATCAGCAAACGCATTACCTCCCTGATGATTCTGCTGTTCGACTGCGCTTAGCTGAAGCTATGGGCTTCACAGATGATGCGAGTTTTCTTGCCCAGTTGGAGCGGCACCAAAATAATGTTGCACGTTTATTTGAAAAAGCATTTTTATTGGACGATGAGGAAAGGCTTGACCTTGCACCGCAGGATTGGATGCCAGATGAAAAGTATTTTCCTCAATCTCTGCTTCGATGGCAGACCTGGATTGCTAGCCCTAAAGCAAGGCAGCTGCCAGAAAAAAGCCGCTTAATTTTTGATAATTTAATGCGTAGTGCCGCTGATATTTTGATGGCAGATCAAAGTCATTTGCCAACAGTAGATCAGACCCTATTGCGTTTTTTTGACTTACTGGAAGCAGTTGCACGACGTAGTGCCTATTTATCGATATTGGCTGAGTACCCCAAAGCTTTATTTAATGTGCTGGCTTTGTTAAAGGCATCACAGTGGGGCGCGCAATACCTTACGCTGCATCCTCATCTATTGGATTATTTATTGAACTCTCATGCAGAGAGAGCGCTGATTGATCGCCCTGAGGATTATTGGCGTGAAGTAAGGGCCAACCTAAATGTGCGTTTAGACGATGTCATGGCTGAGGGCGATGCCTCAGAGCAGGCCATGGATATCTTAAGGGTCACCCACCATACAGAGACCTTTATTACGCTGCTAGCTGATTTAGGAATCGGGGTAGAGCAAGCCCTTTCTGTTGAAAAGGTGAGTGATCACTTATCGGCTTTGGCTGATTTGATGTTGCAGGTTACCTTTGAGCGAGTCTGGCCTACGGTAGCTAAGAAATATGACTTACCGTTTGACACTACCCCATCCTTTGCAATCATCGCCTACGGTAAGTTGGGTGGCAAGGAATTAGGTTACTCCTCTGATTTGGATTTGGTGTTTTTATATCAAGCCAATGAAAACGATCATGCTGCTCAAGAAATATATGCGCTCTTGGCGAAGCGCATGATTAATTGGTTGACTGCTTTTACTGCAACGGGTAGTTTGTTTGAGGTTGACACCAGACTTCGCCCCAATGGATCAGCAGGCTTTTTGGTTACTAATGCAGAGGCATTTAGAAAGTATCAATTGCGCCAAGGCGATAACGCCGCTTGGGTTTGGGAGCATCAAGCCTTAACGCGCGCCCGCTTTGCTGCTGGCAATCTTGCGGTAGGCGCTCAGTTTGATATTGTCAGATCAGAAGTACTAAGTCAGAAGCGCAATATTGACCAATTGCGATCTGAAATTTTGGAGATGCGCCGTAAGGTACATGAAGGCCATCCGAATCTGGGCGAGAGCTTTGATTTAAAGCATGATGCTGGCGGCATGGTTGATATTGAATTTATTGTTCAATTTTTAGTCTTGGCTTATGCACATCAATACCCACAATTGATTGGTAATCTTGGCAATATTGCTCTTTTGAGGATTGCTGGTGAAGCAGGCTTAATTCAAGCGCTTGCCGCTCAAAAGGTTGGAGATGCTTATCGCTTATTAAGGGCGCATCAACACCGCTTACGTTTGGATGGCGCAGAAAAGACGCGCATTCATTTGGAGGATGAGTCTGAACTGCTTAGGGCTCGAGATGATGTTTTGCTGCTTTGGCAAGACATCTTTAGGGCACCATCGGGCATTTAAATGAATTTAATGTTGTTCTAGTAACTCGCGTGCATGTCGTCGAGTGGTGTCAGTGATGGTTGCCCCACCGAGCATTCTGGCAACTTCCTCGACCCGCTCAATTCTGCCCAAAGGCTGAACTTGTGAAACTGTCTTATCCCCATTTTGAGATTTGCTCACTTTGAGATGGTGATTGCCCTGTGCGGCAACTTGCGGAAGATGGGTAACGCATAGAATTTGATGTGTCTGACCCAGTTGATGCAAGAGCTTGCCAACCGTTTCGGCAACAGCCCCGCCAATGCCGGCATCAACCTCATCAAATATGAGAGTCGGCGTAAAGGAAGCCTTACTAGTAATGACGCTAATGGCAAGGCTGATACGAGCAAGTTCACCGCCGGAGGCTACTTTCGCTAATGATCGCGGTGTGCTACCTGCGTGACCTGCTACCAAAAACTCAATTTGTTCTAGGCCGTGTGATCCACCTTCCTGTAGTGGTGTGAGGGCAATTTCTAAGCGACCACCAGCCATAGATAAATCTTGCATAGCATCGGTTACCAGCTGACCAAGTTCGGTTGCAGCTTTGCTGCGCTTCTGTGAGAGTTGCTTTGCTAACTTAAGAAAGTTTGCTTCTTCTTGATTTACTTTTTCTCTCAGGGCATCAATATTCTGTGATGCAGTTAATGCCTCTAAGCGCTCAGCAGTCTCAATAAGTAAATTCGGGAGCTCATCAGTTTCAGTGCGATATTTTCTGGAGGCGCCATGCAAGGCCTGCATCCGCTCTTCAACTTGCTCAAGTCTGGCCGGATCCAAATCAATTTTTTGTAGATAGCGATTGAGTCCATGAATGGCCTCATCCAGTTGAATTTGCGCACTCTCCAGAGATTCGCTAATACTAACTAATGCAGGATCATGTTCAGCTAATGCGCCGATATTACCGCTGACTTTGGATAGTGAGGACTCTAGAGAATTATCGGCATCACTTAAGATTTCAATGGCTTCTTGGCATCCACCAATGAGTTTGGCTCCATTGGCCAATCTTGCATGCTCACTTTGAATATTTGCCCACTCACCTTCTTGAGGAGAGAGCTCTGTTAATTCTTCTAGTTGCCACTGTAGACGTTCACGTTCACGCTCGACATCTTGCCCCGCATTTTCTGCTTGCTGTAAGCGACGACGCGATTCACTTAGGGTTTTGAATGCGAATCCTACTTCTGTAGAGAGCGGTAACAAACCTGCATGACGATCCAAAAGTTCGCGTTGCGCGCCACCCTTCAAAAGTAGTTGGTGCGCATGTTGCCCGTGAATATCAACTAGCTGATCACCAGCCTCACGTAGCTGCGCTAATGTTGCAACGCTGCCATTGATAAAAGAACGACTTCTACCGCTACTTTCAACCGTTCGTTTGAGTAATAGGCTTTGACCATCATCTTCCACGGGAAAGCCCTGATCATCTAGCCATTGGCTAAAGGACTGAATGAGTTCTGGATCAATCCGAAAGAGGGCGGAGATCTCGGCGCGATTAGCACCTTCTCGAATTTGACTGCTATCTGCGCGCTCGCCCAGCACAAGACTTAGGGCATCTAGCAAAATAGATTTGCCGGCACCAGTTTCTCCAGTGAGAACCGTAAAGCCACTTGCAAAGTCGAGCTCAAGTTGGTCAACAATGACAAAGTCACGAAGTGAGATGGTTTGAAGCATGTATTAGCGTAGCAAAGAACTCGACATCAGAATGTCGACGGGTATTCATTCCAATGCAACTTCTCGCGCAAAGTTTTGTAGTCACTATGATTGCTCGGGTGCAAAAGAGCAATCGTTTTATCAGATTGACGCACTTCAACCTTGTCACCACTTTGCAGATTAGTTTGCGACTGCATATCAAAGTTGACAATCACTTCCAGTCCATTAATTACCTCGATTACCGTAAGACTATCTTGGGGCAAGACAATCGGGCGATTGGAGAGTGAGTGCGGCGCAATCGGTACTAGCAAAATCCCAGCAACGTGTGGATGCAAGATGGGCCCACCAGCCGATAAGGCGTAGGCGGTAGATCCTGTCGGAGTAGAGACAATCAAACCATCCGAACGCTGGTTGTACATAAAGGAGCCATTGACGCGAACTGCTAGCTCAACCATTCCAGAAATACCAGAGCGATTTACGACCACATCATTGAGTGCTAAGGCGCGATTAATTTCCTTACCATCGCGCAGCACGACAGCGTCGAGCAGAGTTCTGGTATCGGCTTCATATTCACCGGCGATGATTTTTGGCAAAGTCTCTTTGACAGATTGAATTGGAATGTCGGTCATGTAACCAAGACGACCCATATTGATACCAACTAGGGGAACATTGCTACCTGCTAATTGGCGAGCAATACCTAACATGGTGCCGTCACCGCCCAACACCACTACCAGATCAATGGCTCCAGCAAAGTCTTGGGCCGTTTTAGTGGGGTAGTCACTTAAGCCCAGATGAGCGGCAGTACCAGCCTCAATAAAGACCTCGCAACCCAATCCGGAGACCAATTTGGCTAGATCCTGAAGGTGCTCCTCGATGCCGTCTGTCTGCAGTTTGCCGACGAGCGCCACCCGGCTAAAAGCCTTCTTGGAGGAATTTGGGGATGGGCTTAACATATAACGATTAAACCATAGGCATAAAATCCCTTCCAACATGGATGAACGTTCCCGCGCTTTACTTAAAACCCTCATCGAGCGCTATATCGAGGAGGGTCAGCCTATTGGCTCGCGTACGCTATCGAGATTCTCAGGTTTAGACCTCTCAGCCGCCACTATTCGCAATGTCATGGCTGATTTAGAGGACATGGGCCTAGTTACTAGCCCCCACACCTCTGCTGGCCGTATTCCAACCCCTAGGGGGTATCGCCTCTTCGTTGACACCATGGTGACTGTCCGTCCCTTGGAGGCAATGGCGGCTCGTGAAGTTGAAAAGGGACTCTTGCCAGATTCTCCACAGCGGGTGCTGAATTCAGCGGCTCAGATTTTGTCCAATCTCACCCATTTCGCCGGTGTCGTGATGACCCCAAAGCGTGCCCAAGTGTTTAAGCATATCGAGTTTCTGCGTTTGGGTGAGGGCAAGATTTTGCTCATTATGGTCACTCCAGAGGGTGATGTGCAAAACCGCATTTTGCCGACCACTCAAGATTACACGCCCAGTCAATTAATTGAGGCGGGTAATTACATTAACGCCCAGTTTGCTGGAAAAAGTTTTGAGCAAGTACGCTTGCATCTCAAATCGGATTTAGATAATTTACGTGCAGACATTTCTGGCTTGATGGCTTTAGCATTGCAGAGTGGTGTTGCTGATTACGACATGAGTCGGGGTGACATGGTGCTTTCCGGTGAACGGCGCTTACTTAATGTCGGTGATTTAAGTTCTAACCTTGATAAGTTGCGCAAGATGTTTGATATGTTGGAGCAAAAATCAGTTCTGATGCAATTACTTGATGTATCGAGTCATGCTGATGGTATTCAGATCTTTATTGGCGGAGAGAGTGATCTCTTGCCTTACGAAGATTTAGCGGTAATCAGCGCCCCATATAGTGTTGATGGGCAGATCGTAGGAACCCTAGGGGTGATTGGCCCAACCCGTATGGCTTATGACAGGGTGATACCAATTGTCGATATCACCTCTAAATTATTATCGGGCGCGTTAAGCTCCTGAGCTTTGAACTGAATACTATTTTTAACTAGAGACACTTATTTTGAATCAGAATCCACACTTACGCGCTTCCAAAACGGCAGTATTGTTATTGAATTTAGGCACGCCATCTGCTCCAACACCAAAAGCAGTGCGAGCTTACTTAAAAGAATTTCTCTCCGATCCGCGAGTCGTAGAAATTCCACGCTTTATTTGGTGGATGATTTTGAACGGAATTATTCTGCCGATTCGCAGTGGCGCTTCTGCTAAAAAATACGCTTCTATTTGGTTGCCACAATTAGGCTCACCACTCATGCATTACTCGCGTTTACAGGCGAAGGAGTTGGGCGAGAAATTTGCCAATGAGGGCCATACTATTTTGGTCGATTTGGCGATGCGCTATGGCAAGCCCTCGACCCAAGAGGCCCTGGAAGACCTGAAGGCCCAAGGAATGGAGCGCTTGCTGCTATTACCCCTATACCCACAATACTCAGCCACTACTAGCGCCTCAAGCTTTGATGAAGTCTTTCGCGTACTCGGCACTTGGCGCGATCAACCTGAGTTGCGTCTGGTGAAGCACTATCACGACAATGCTGCCTACATTGCTGCTTTACGTGATCAGGTGCTTAGTAGTTGGGATAAAGATGGACGCCCAGATTTTGCACGTGGCGATCGTTTTGTGATGTCTTTCCATGGGTTGCCAAAACGCAATTTAATGAAGGGCGACCCATACCATTGTGAGTGTTTAAAAACAGGACGCTTGCTGGGTGAATCTCTGGGATTAGAGCCAGGGCAGTATCTAGTAACTTTTCAATCTCGTTTTGGAAAAGCCGAATGGTTGAAGCCGTATACCGCACCAACTATTGAAAAATTAGCGAAGGAAGGTTGTCAGCGAGTCGATATTTTCTGCCCTGGATTTCCGGCGGATTGTCTTGAAACACTGGAAGAGATTGCTATGGAAGCCAGAGAAGACTTCTTGGCACATGGTGGAAAAGACTACCGTTATATTCCTTGCATGAACAGTAACCCTAAGTGGATAGAGGCTCTGAGCGATATTGTCTATCAGCATTTATTGGGCTGGTCTTTGGGTACAGAGTCTGCAGAAGAGCTTGCTAAGCGGAACGAAAGAGCCGAGCAAGCGAAGAACAGGTCTTGAAATTGAATACACTGACCCCACATAGCAAAGTAATAGCCTCAACTACAGAAAAGTGAATTAGCGTCCATGACACAAGAAAATCAAAACCCAACACCAGAGCAGGAGAACCCTGCGGCTGATCCAGTTGTTGAGACTGCAGCAGAAACTCCTGCGGTAAAAACACCTGAACAAGAGATCGCTGAACTCAATCAGAAGGTATCCGACTTACAAGACAACTTCCTGCGCGCCAAAGCTGAAGGTGAAAATATCCGTCGCCGTGCAGTTGAAGATATTGCGAAGGCCCATAAGTTTGCGATTGAAAGTTTCGCTGAGCACTTAGTGCCAGTAACTGACAGTTTGTATGCGGCCTTGAGTACAGACGCAGGCGATGCTAAGGCCTTTAAAGAAGGTCTGGAAATCACCTTAAAGCAGCTTTTATCTGCTTTTGAAAAGGGTCGGATGACAGAAATTAACCCTGCGGTGGGGGATAAATTTGATCCGCACCATCACCAGGCTATTGCCTCAGTTCCATCTGAGCAAGAGGCTAATACCGTAGTTTCAGTGCTTCAGCGGGGTTACACCGTGGCAGATCGGGTTCTCAGACCTGCTTTGGTGACCGTTAGCGCCCCGAAATAAGCCCAAAAGAGGGTTTAAATCCCGAATAAAGCATAAAAAGAGCAGATTTCTGCCTTTTTTGCTCTTCTACCCCTTGAATTCCCTTTTTTAGACCCCATTTATTGGGTATTGGAATATTCGCGGCAGTTCAGATGAATTGCCTCAATCAACTTAGAAGTACAACAAAGTAACTTAATTTTTTGGAGTAATTATGGGAAAGATTATCGGAATCGACTTAGGAACCACTAACTCGTGCGTTTCAGTCGTTGAAAACAATGCACCTAAAGTTGTCGAGAACGCAGAAGGCGGTCGTACAACTCCATCCATCATTGCCTATGTTGAGGATGGTGAAGTATTGGTTGGTGCGCCAGCAAAACGTCAGTCAGTGACTAATCCTAAAAATACGATTTATGCAGTGAAGCGTTTGATGGGTCGTAAGTTTACCGATCCTGAAGTGCAAAAAGACATTAGCCTGATGCCTTATGAAATTATTCAAGCAGACAATGGCGATGCTTGGGTTCAGGCACGCGATAAGAAAATGGCGCCACAGCAAGTTTCTGCTGAGATCTTGCGCAAGATGAAAAAGACTGCCGAAGACTATCTTGGCGAAGAAGTAACCGAGGCGGTGATTACTGTTCCTGCTTACTTTAATGACAGCCAACGTCAAGCTACCAAAGATGCTGGTCGTATTGCCGGCTTAGATGTCAAGCGCATCATTAATGAGCCAACTGCTGCCGCATTGGCTTTTGGATTGGATAAGCAAGACAAAGTAGATCGTAAGATTGCTGTGTACGACTTGGGCGGCGGTACATTCGACGTATCCATTATTGAGATTGCTAACGTTGATGGTGAGAAGCAGTTTGAGGTGCTCTCTACCAACGGTGACACATTCTTGGGTGGTGAGGACTTTGACCAACGCATCATTGACTGGATCATTGCTGAGTTTAAGAAAGAGCAAGGCGTTGATTTGAGCAAAGACGTTTTAGCATTGCAACGCTTGAAAGATGCTGCAGAAAAAGCCAAGATCGAATTGTCATCTGCACAACAAACTGAAATTAACCTGCCTTATGTGACAGCTGATGCTAGCGGTCCTAAGCATTTGAACTTGAAGTTGACCCGTGCTAAGTTGGAATCTTTGGTAGAAGAGTTGATCAAGCGTACCGCTGGTCCTTGCTTAACTGCCATTAAAGATGCCGGCGTAAACGTAGCGGATATCGACGACGTGATTTTGGTCGGTGGCCAGACTCGTATGCCTGCAGTTCAAGACAAAGTAAAAGAAATCTTTGGCAAAGAGCCACGTAAAGACGTAAATCCTGATGAAGCGGTAGCCGTTGGTGCAGCTATTCAAGGTTCCGTATTGTCTGGCGATCGCAAAGACGTATTGCTCTTGGATGTGACTCCATTGTCTTTGGGTATCGAAACTCTTGGTGGCGTGATGACCAAGATGATTCCGAAGAACACAACGATTCCTACCAAGCATTCACAGGTTTACTCTACTGCAGAAGATAATCAGCCTGCGGTAACTATCAAATGCTTCCAAGGTGAGCGTGAGATGGCGGCTGCAAATAAATTGCTCGGTGAATTTAATCTCGAAGGTATTGCACCTGCGCAACGCGGTATGCCACAAATTGAAGTGACTTTTGATATCGATGCCAACGGTATTTTGCATGTAACTGCAAAAGACAAGACCACTGGTAAAGAGAACAAGATCACCATCAAGGCAAACTCTGGTTTGACTGAAGAAGAAATTCAACGCATGGTGAAAGATGCTGAAGCCAATGCTGCTGAAGATAAGAAAGCATTGGAGCTGGTAACTGCACGCAATACTGCAGATGCCTTGGCTCACTCTACCAAGAAGGCCTTGGAAGAGCATGGTGCTAGCTTAGAAGCCGCTGAAAAAGAGGCGATTGAAGCGGCCCTCAAAGAATTGGATGAAGCAATCAAAGGTAGCGATAAAGAAGCCATTGAAGCCAAGACCGAAGCTTTGGGTAAAGCAAGTCAGAAGCTGGGCGAGAAAGTCATGGCTGCTGAACAAGCTAAAGCAGGTGCTGCTCAAGGCGCAGCTCCTGGTGGCGAGCCAAAAGCAGCCCCAGATGCTGATGTTGTTGATGCGGACTTCAAAGAAGTTGATGACAAGAAATAATCTAGTCAACACGTATCGTTAACGTAGTTTTGATGTACTTAAATAACAAGTCGGCCTCGTGCCGACTTGTGTCATTCAGGTTGTTGAGAGGAATAGGCTGTGTCTAAAGGTAAACGCGATTTTTACGAAGTGCTTGGTGTAGCAAAAGGTGCCAGTGACGATGAGTTGAAAAAGGCTTATCGCAAGATGGCAATGAAATATCATCCAGATCGCAATCCCGATAGTAAAACGGCTGAAGCCCAATTTAAAGAAGTTAAAGAAGCCTACGAAACACTCACAGATCCTAATAAGCGAGCAGCTTACGACCAGTATGGGCACGCTGGCGTAGACCCATCTATGGGCGGCGGTTTCGGTGGAGGTGGTTTTGGCGGCGGCGGCTTTGCAGATGCCTTCGGCGACATCTTTGGTGATATTTTCGGTCAAGGCGGCGGCCGTCAGTCTGGTCCACAAGTCTATAAAGGCGCAGATTTACGCTACAACATGGACATTAGCCTTGAGCAAGCAGCTGAGGGTTATACAACTCAAATTCGGGTGCCCAGTTGGAGTAACTGTAAGCCATGCCATGGCACTGGCGCAGAGCCTGGATCTAAGGCTGAGACATGTACTACTTGTAATGGTCATGGTCAGGTCCGTGTGCAGCAGGGCTTCTTCTCTATGCAACAAACTTGTCCTAAATGTCGTGGTACTGGCGAGTACATTCCTAAGCCTTGCAAAACTTGTCATGGCACCGGTAAGCATAAAGAACAAAAAACCCTAGAAATCAAAATTCCAGCGGGCATTGATGATGGTATGCGCGTACGTTCGGTCGGTAATGGTGAGCCAGGTATTAATGGCGGTCCAGCGGGCGATCTATATGTAGAGGTGCGCGTTAAGCCCCATAAGGTATTCGAGCGAGATGGCAGCGATTTACATGTGCAGATGCCAATCTCATTTGCAACAGCCACTATTGGTGGCGAGATAGAAGTGCCAACACTTTCAGGTCGGGTTGAGTTCCCCATCCCCGAGGGAACTCAGACAGGCAAAACCTTCCGCTTGCGTAATAAAGGCATTAAAGGCTTGCGCTCAACCTTAGTGGGTGATTTATTTGTTCACGTTGTCGTTGAAACGCCTGTGAAGTTGACTGACGAGCAAAAGAAAATGCTGCAGAAGTTTGATGACAGTCTTAAATCTGCTGGTGACAAACATAGCCCACAGCAAAAGGGTTGGTTTGACGGTGTAAAGAGTTTCTTTAGCTAATTAGCCAGCAAAACCGTACTCAGGTCCGGGAAATTTTCCGGACTTGACTTCACGCACGTAGGCCTTAACTGCGGCCTCTACAGAGTGATGGCCTTCCATGAAGTTCTTAACAAACTTGGGAGGTCTGCCGGGGCTAATGCCCAGCATATCTTGCAGAACTAATACCTGACCAGAGCAATCTGGGCCCGCTCCAATTCCTATGGTCGGAATATGGAGTTCAGCGGTAATCTTTTCGCCAAGTGAGGACGGGATAGCTTCAAGCACAACCATTTGCGCCCCTGCTTCTTGGCAGGCAAGTGCTTGCTCCAACATATGCGTAGCAGCATCTTTGGACTTGCCTTGAACTTTGTAGCCGCCGAGTACGTGCACGGACTGAGGAAGCAAGCCAAGGTGAGCGCAGACAGGAACGCTGCGTTCTACCAGATAACGGATGATGTCGACTTGCCAGTCTCCACCTTCTAGTTTGACCATATCAGCGCCAGCACGCATCAACATTGCTGCAGAATCCAAAGCCTGCACCGGGTCACCATAGCTGGCAAAAGGTAAGTCAGCGATCAAAAATGCGTGGGTGTTGGCGCGGGCGACACATTCGGTGTGATAAGCCATTTGTTCAATAGTCACCGGCGTTGTGCTGGAGTGGCCTTGAATGACGTTACCCAAAGAGTCGCCAATTAAGATGACCTCAACCCCGCAGCGATTTAGCAATGCAGACATAGTCGAATCATATGCAGTGAGCATGGTGATTTTTTCATGCTCGGCATGCATCGCCAGCAGCTTAGTAATTGAGAGTGGCTTGTCGCCTTGTAAGTAACCCATGGCGTGAGTTTAATGAATTAATGCGCCGTTTGGCTATAAACGTCTTTTTCCCCGCAATTGCAGTTACGGCAAGCGAGTTTTTCGATTCTTTGATGGGCTACTTTTGGGAGGTAGGCCTTTAGTTCGCCTAGATTCGGCAGGAAGAAGTCTGGCGCGATTTCGAGTAAAGGGAGCAATACAAATGAGCGTTCGATGATTCTGGGATGAGGAAGCATTAACTCAGTTTCATTTTGAATAACGCCCTCAAAAGACAAGATATCGAGATCCAGGGTGCGCGGCGCATTTGCATATGGACGCTCTCTACCAAATTCTTGTTCAATAGCTTGGCAGACATGAAGAAGGCCGTAAGGGCTTAATTGAGTTTCAATTTCAATAACGGCATTGATGTAGTCGCCACCAAGTGCGTCGACAGGTGCGCTTTGATAAAAGCAACTTTTGGCCAGAATATGTAATTCTGAGCGCTGTGCCAGACAAACGATGGCGTCAGTGATGAGTTGACGCGTGTCGCCGATATTGCCACCAAATCCGATAAATGCTCGTGCCATACGATTCCAAACTAGAGATGAAACTACTTTACTGAAATTTCTCTAAGTCTGCTTAGCTTGCCTCAGGTTCTGTTGGGGTGGCTGCTTTGGGTTTCCTGCGTCGGCGTCTTTTGACTGGCGATCCTAGTGTCGAGCCAGATTCATTTTTAGCCCTGGCCATCAGCTCCTCTTGGCCCACAGGGTCGGCCGCAATGAAGTTAGTCCACCATTCGCCGATGGCTGGATTCTGTTCGCCTGTGGCGCAGCGCAGAAGCATGAAGTCATAACCCGCCCTGAAGCGTGGGGATTCAACAAGGCGATAAGGGTAGCGCCCCACCCGTTTTTCGAAACGGGGCTGCATAGACCAGATTTCCCGCATATCACTCTCAAAGCGGCGCTGGATCGTCATGCCGCTACTTTGTGTGGCGATCGTGTCATCCATGGCATCGTGCAGTGCTGGGATATTAGCCATTCCTTTGGCGATATTTGCTTTCCAGTTTTGGAGGAGATCGGGCCAAAGTAATGTGGCAAATAAAAAGCCTGCTGAAACACTTTTACCTGACTGGATTCGTTCATCCGTATTGGCAAGGGCTAGCTTTACAAAATCATTGGCACCTTTAGAGGCTTCATTGTTATCTAGGATGTGATCTAGAAGCGGCAACAAGCCATGATGTAAACCAGCATCTCGTAGTCCTTGAATAGCAGCCCAAGAATAGCCTGACATTAAGAGTTTGAGAATTTCATCAAAGAGTCTTGCTGATGGCACATCTTGTAATAGCTTGCCCAGCTTGGCAATTGGCGCACGGGTAGCAGCATCCAGGGTAAATTCAGTTTTAGCTGCAAAACGAATCGCCCTGAGCATGCGAATAGGATCTTCTCGATAGCGTTTTGTAGGATCGCCAATCATGCGCAATGTTTTCTTTTGCATGTCGACCATACCACCGTGATAGTCCAAGACTGTCTCGCTTGAAGGATCGTAATACATTGCATTAATCGTAAAATCACGACGTGCTGCATCCTCACCTTGCGATCCCCAAACGTTGTCACGCAAAATGCGACCGCTTTCAGCAACATGGTCACCGGCGTTATCTAGCAGGGCTCTAAAGGTTGATACCTCAATAATTTCTGGATGACCCTTGCCAAAGAAGGTCACGTGCACAATCTGAAAGCGCCGACCAATGAGGCGCGCCTTGCGGAATAGTCTTTGCACCTGATCAGGGGTTGCATTGGTTGCTACATCAAAATCCTTGGGGCCAATTCCGAGAACAAGATCGCGTACTGCGCCACCAACAATAAATGCTTCGTAACCTGCTTGTTGCAAGGTTTGAGTTACTTTGACAGCATTCTTAGAGAGTAAGTGTGGATCAATGCGATGCGATTTTTTTGGGATGCGCTTAGGGGCTCCCGTATTGTTCGCTTGCGTATGTTTGACCATAGGGTCACGACGCAAGATGCGCTTAATAAATTTAGTAATCATGCAAACAATTCAAGAATGGGCCAATCGCGCTTTTGCGCTTCACTGCGCAGCCGATCATCAGGGTTAGTGGCAACAGGATGTCTTACTTGTTCAAGTAGGGGTAAATCATTCATCGAGTCAGAGTAGAAGTAACTGCGCGGCAATGTGCTCAAGCTCAGTTTTTGGTTCGCTAGCCAATCATGCAGATTCTGAATCTTTCCTTCGCGAAAGTTTGGAATGCCTTTGACTTCACCGGTGTAATTTGACAGAGGGTGATCATCGCTAGTCGCCGGCTCAGTAGCAATGAGATGCTCAATCCCAAAACTTTCAACAATTGGGCGAGTCACAAAGCTATTAGTGGCGGTGACCACACAGCATAAGTCGCCTGCATCTTGGTGGCGCTTTACTAAATCAATAGCTTCTTGCCGCAATTGACCGCGAATCACTTCTTCCATAAAAGCGTCGTGCCATTCTTTTAATTGGGCGCGTGAGTGTTCAGAGAGAGGCTTTAATGCGAAACGCAGAAACTCATGAATATCGAGCTTGCCGTCTTTGTAGTCCTGATAGAAGCGTTCATTTTGGCGAGCATAGTATTGGCTATCAACTACGCCGATGCGAGCCAAAAATTGGCCCCACTCATAATCGCTATCGCAAGGGAGTAGGGTGTGGTCTAAATCGAAAAGGGCTAGCTGGGTCACAAATAGAGTAATGAATGGATTATTTGGGCTGTAAGAGTTCGCGCACCAGGGGCAAGGTTACAGCACGTTTTGTTTCTAATGAATAAGCATCTAAAGCATCAATTAAAGCCATTAAATTGGGCATGTCACGGTAAAAGCGATTTAGCAACCATGGCAAGACGTCTGGAGATAAGACTAATCCACGCTCTTTGGCTGCCTGCTCCAATGCTTGTATTTTCTCATCATCGTCTAAAAGTTGGGTTTGGAAGATCAAACCCCAGCCTAGACGTGTTCGGAGGTCCTCTCGGAGTGTCAAATTAGTCGGCGCCGCTTTGCCAGCCATGAAGATATGAATATTTTTACTGGCATGAACTTCATTCAAAATCCGAAAGAGGGCGCCAACCAAGCGTTCATCTAAACGATCAACATCATCTACCGTGATGACTGAGGCGGTATCGGTTTGTACAAGAGTAGGTAATTTTTCCTCAAGGCGCACCCAAGATACAGGCTCACTCGGATTTAACGAGAAAGATTGAAGGCTGGCATTTTCTGCAGCCTGTTCCATGGCTTGAAGTAAGTGTGATCGGCCAGAGCCTTCAGGTCCCCACCAATAGATCCACCGATGGTTGAGTGGATTATTAGGCTCCTCTGTAGAGGGGCTTACCCAAGATTGACACAGTCTTTGTAATGTCGCTACTAATGCGCGATCTTTTCCTGGCAGGTAGTTGTCTAGACTGGCTTTAGGTGCGTGGCTAATATCTAAGGCGAATTGTCTTGGAAGCGGAGGTATGTTCACGAAGAGGTAATCATTAAAGCGAAATTATTTTTGATACCAAGAACTTTGTGCATAGACAGACCAAAGGTATTGAACGAGCACTAAGCTGACGGCGCTAATTGGCAAGGCAAGCAACACGCCAAAGAAACCAAAGATCTTGCCAAAGAGTAGCAAAGCAAAAACCACTGCTACTGGGTGAAGTCCAATGCGCTCACCCACTAGGCGCGGGGTTAGGAAGAAGCCCTCTAGAAATTGTCCCAGACCAAACAGGGCAAGGACTCCAACTAGTTGAGTACTCATACCAAATTGTAATAACGCAGAGAGAACTGCAAGGCTTAAGCCTAAAGTGATTCCAATATAAGGAATCACAATCATGATGGCAGTAAAGACGCCTAGTGCAACAGCTCCTTTAATTCCGATTACGGTTAGGCCGATACTATAAAAAACGGCCATGATAGAAATGACGATCAACATGCCGCGCAAATATTGGGATAACAAGCCATCGGTATGCATGGCTAAGTGATGTACGGTTTCTTGTGCGCGTGGCGGAACCAATTTTTTGATCAGACCAAAAAAATGTTCCCAATCAATCAGCAAATAAAACATCACAAAAATAATTAAGACACCATTTACAAATCCAGAGAGGACAGAGCTTCCAGATACGAGCACGGTATCTATCGTGCTGCCAATTAAGGTATCTGCGTTATCGCTAATATGTTCCGTAATTTTTGCTGTGACATTACTTTTGAAGGCGCCCCAATCAATATCAATATGCATTTGGACTAGCTTGGGTCCGAGCCAAGACTGAGTGCTGGCAATCCATTCCGGGAGTTGGGCTTTAATTAGGGGAATCTCAAATTTCAGAAGGCCAATTAAGAGACCAAAGATGCCAAAAATCAGAGATAGGCCAACCACCATGCTGAGCGCTGCGGCCAGAGGGCGGGGAATCTGACGCCTCTCCAGCCACAGGCAAAGGGGGCGCAGGGCATATGCCAGGATGAATGCCGTCAAAAAAGGGGTAAAAATTTCAGCCATTACGAGTAATCCTCTAGAATTCAATGATTCTACTGATCCATTAGCATTTTTTACTATTATCCCAGCTCAAATATGACTTCATCTATCAATTCTTCCTCAAAAGGCCTTTCCTACCGTGATGCGGGGGTTGATATTGATGCTGGTGATGACTTAGTCGACCGCATTAAGCCTTTGGCTAAAAAGACCATGCGAGAAGGTGTTTTGGCTGGAATTGGTGGTTTTGGCGCTCTTTTTGAGATTCCAAAGCGTTATAAAGAGCCCGTTTTGGTATCTGGCACAGACGGGGTAGGAACAAAACTACGTTTGGCATTTGAGTGGAATCGTCACGATACGATCGGTCAAGACTTAGTTGCGATGAGTGTGAATGACATTTTGGTTCAGGGTGCAGAGCCGATGTTCTTCTTAGATTACTTCGCCTGCGGTAAGTTAACCGTGGATACAGCAGCAACTGTTGTTGGCGGTATTGCCAAAGGTTGCGAATTATCTGGCTGCGCACTTATTGGTGGCGAAACTGCAGAAATGCCTGGTATGTATCCTCCTGGCGAATATGACTTAGCTGGCTTTGCAGTCGGCGCAGTTGAAAAATCCAAAATTATTACCGGCAAAACCATTGTTCCTGGTGATGTGGTGTTGGCAATTGGCTCGAGTGGCGCGCACTCCAATGGTTACTCTTTGGTGCGTAAGATTATTGAACGTGCAGGTGCAAAGCCTAGCGATGACTTAGGCGGTCGCTCCTTGGGCGATGTTGTGATGGCCCCTACTGAAATTTATGTCAAACCATTATTGAAATTAATTTCTGAGATTGACGTTAAAGGAATGGCCCATATTACTGGTGGTGGCTTAGTGGATAACGTACCACGTGTCTTGCCGGAAAACACTCAAGCAGTTTTACATCGTGACAGCTGGCAAATGCCAGAACTCTTCCGTTGGTTGCAGATGAAGGGTGGCGTTGCGGATGCAGAGATGGTGCGTGTATTTAACTGCGGTATCGGCATGGTAGTGATCGTTGCCCCAAGCCAAGCAGATGTTGCGATCAAATCATTAACCTCGCAAGGTTTAAAAGCGTGGACAGTTGGTGAAGTGCTTGAGCGTCCTCAGGGCGCTCCACAAACGATCGTGATTTAAGCGCTCAACGCAAACTTACATCTTTAAGTTGTTTTTACAGTAATCCAAAGCTGCCTTCAGCTCTGCTGGGTTGAAGGGGTCAAAAGTATTCCTACCGGCAATGGCTCGGAGCCAAGTCAGCTGCCGTTTTCCGAGTTGTCTTGTTGCAGCCAACGCTTTATAGCGCATTTGCTCCGCATCAATTTCCCCATTCAGGAATTCCCAAGCCTGACGGTAGCCTACGGAGCGAATAGCAGGCAGATCTGCATGCAATCCAGAATTGCTGCGCAGTGTTTTAACTTCCTCTAAAAATCCGGCAAGCAGCATTTCATCAAAACGCTTTTCTAAATTTTGGTGGAGTCGTTTACGATCACTCGGTTCAAGCGATACCAATTTGATCCAGTCAGGAATAGTTGATCCTTCTCTGCCATCTTCGCTGGGTGAATCTGCTAGCAGCGTGGACATTGGCTTGCCGGTGATTTCAAATACCTCTAGGGCGCGCTGCACTCGTTGAGAGTCATTAGGCATTAAGCGTGCTGCAGTTTCTGGATCAACTAGAGCAAGTTTGGCGTGCATCGCAGGCCAACCTAATGTTTTACCTTCTTCATCTAAGCGGACTCGAATTTCTGGATTAGCGGTTGGTAATGAAGAGAGGCCATATGCCCAAGCTCTCCAATACAGCATGGTGCCACCCACTACGACGGGAATATTTCCGCGAGCACGAATTTCTTCACAGAGCCGTTTAGCATCTTTAGCAAATCGCGCCGCTGAATATACTTCGGTGGGCTCAAGGATATCGATGAGGTGATGAATTACAGCAGCTTGTTCTGCTGGAGTTGGTTTTGCGCTCCCAATATCGAGACCGCGATACACCAAAGCTGAGTCCATGCTGATTAATTCAATGGTGATACCAATGGATTTAGCGTGCTCAGCCAATGACATGGCGAGATGGGTTTTGCCTGCACCAGTAGGCCCCACAATACAAAGTATTGGACTGACTTTTGGCGACTGCATAGGCTGAATGTAGGGTTCAGTTTGCATGCTTCATTATAAGAGCCTGTTAATATCCGCAACAAACTACATGTTAGAGAGCGACTAGATGGATACCCTTTTGCAAATTAGTGATTTATTGCTTCATATTGATAAACACCTAGACGTTGTCATTTCTCAATATGGTCCTTGGGCATATGGCTTACTTTTTGCCATCATCTTTGCTGAAACGGGTTTAGTAGTAGCTCCATTTTTGCCTGGCGATTCTCTTTTGTTTATTGCGGGCGCCTATTGCGCTACAGAGCACTTCAATATTTGGACTTTATGTATTGGACTATTGATTGCCGCAGTGGTCGGTAATACCGTGAATTATTTCATTGGTCGCTGGATTGGGAAAAAGATCTTTAGCAGTCAATCGCGTTGGATCGATCAGGGCGCCTTGCTTAAAACGCATGCCTTTTATGAAAAGCATGGTGGCAAAACCATTATTCTGGCGCGCTTTCTACCTATTATCAGAACCTTTGCGCCATTCATTGCCGGTGTATCGGAGATGAACTTCACGCGCTTTCAGTTATTTAATGTCACGGGTGCAGCACTGTGGGTATTTGGATTAGTGATCGCCGGATATTTTTTTGGAAATATCCCTGTTATTCGTCAAAACTTAAACGTGATCGTACTGATAGGTATCGGTGCGGCAGCTGTGCCAGTAGTATTTGCTGCACTCTATAAATTATTTCAGCGCAAGAACAACTAAGCTGAATTAATGCAGCTTAGTTTGACTTTCTAAAGTAGCGATATGTTCACGTATGTCGCTAGCATCTTCTGCCTCAGGAGATTCGCTGAGATAACGATGCATATCTTCCAAAGCGGGGCGTAAATACTCTAGCTGCGCAAAGATGAGGCCACGATCTCGGATCTCCTCAATAGAGTCTGGCAGCAAAATCACCAAACGTTCCTGAATGCCTAGCAAGCGCTCCCAGCGTTCATGTTCTGAGTAAATCACCTTGAGGTTTCGCAGGAATCGAGACAAGATCTCACGTGCGCTTGAGGCCCTTAAGAAGACGTTTAGCGGGAGGCTGAGCTCACCACGATAGCCTTTGGCATCGAGATAGGGATCAAGCATCTCCTGCAGTTGATTCTTCGAGAGGGATTCTCCAGTCAAAGGATCCATGATCACTTCACCTTGTTGCAAGGAGATGCGCATCATGAAGTGATTCGGAAACGAAACCCCCCGAATTTTCAGGCCAATCTGTTGGCCCAATTCCATCATCAGAATTGCTAGGGAGATAGGAATGCCTCTACGATTCTCAAGCACATAGTGCAAATAAGAATTTTCAGGGGCATAAAAATCATTTGGGTTGGGACCAAAACCCAGTTCGGTATAAAAAAAGTGCTTCAGAATTTGCAAGCGCTGAACTGGTGAAGTATCGGGTGTAATACGTGTTTTTAATTTATTGCCCAGCTCATCAAGATGATCGAGAACACCTTGAACATCCAGATCTGGATATGCATGCTGTGCTACAGCGATGGCAGCTTCCGTTAATGGGAAGTGTTCGTCCTCAGTGACCAGGGAAGTGAAGTAGTCAAGTTGTTGTGTTGGCATACATCCTATTTTGCATGACGCAGGAATTTTTGCCAGCGAATTCCAACTAAAGCTAGGGCACCAAAGTAAACAATGGCTGCGGCAGCCAACCATAAAGCAACTAGGCCAATGCGCAGCCAAGGTTGCGCTTGAAGGGCAATCCAATTGTGGGCGCCTGCGGCATAAAAAAGGACTGCCGAAAAGGGGATTAAAGCTACAAGAAGTTGCCCCAAATACTTAGCCCATGAAGCGCCTGGAAGAGCCCCTCGTTTGTGTAGGCCAAACCATAGCAGGGCGGCATTGAGACAGGCGCCGGTGCCCACAGATAAGGCCAGACCAGCATGACCAAGCCAAGGTACGAATACTAGGTTTGCCAGCTGAGTGGCGACTAGAACCAATAGGCCAATTTTGACGGGGGTGCGAATGTCTTGGCGTGAGTAGAAGCCCGGTGCCAAAATCTTCACTAGGATTAATCCAATGAGGCCCACTCCATAGGCAGCTAATGCACGTTGCGTCATCAACACATCAAGCGCATTAAATTTTCCATAGTGGTACAAGACTGCAGCTAATGGCTCGCCAAAAATAAAGAGTGCAATTGCAGAGGGCGCTGCAAGCAAGAAGGTCAGCTGCAAGCCCCATACCAATAGTTCACCAGCATGTACTAAATCATTTTTTGCATTCGCCTTGCTCAGGCTTGGTAGCAGAACGGTGCCGAGTGCAACCCCGAGTAGTGCCGTTGGGAATTCCATCAGGCGATCTGCATATGAGAGCCATGAGACGCTACCGGCTTGTAAGCGCGATGCGATGTTGGTATTAATGATCAAAGAGATTTGCGCAACTGACACGGCAAATACAGCTGGCCCCATGAGTCTCAAGACGCGTCTTGCATCAGGATTGGCGATGGCTGCTTTGATGGCTCCAGGCAATAAACCAATCCGTGGCAAAAGACCTAGGCGAGAGAGAGCTGGAACCTGAATTACCAGTTGCAGAATGCCGCCTAAAAGAACACCAATGCTTAACGCATAAATTGGTTGCTCTAAGTGAGGTGCTAAAAAGATGGCGCTACCAATCAAAGCGAGGTTGAGCAAGACGGGCGTAAAGGCAGGAAGCGCAAACCGATGGTAGGTGTTCAAAATCCCTGCTGAGAGGGACACCATGGAAATCAGCCCGATATAAGGGAACATGATCCGGGTCATCACAACGCTGGCATCGTAGGCCGGCCCACCTTGAAAGCCTGTAGCAATCACCAAAATGAGCAAGGGCGCGCCAATAACGCCCAGTAGTACCGTTAGGAGCAAAGCCCAGAATAAGAGCGTGGCGACCGCATTAATGAGGATTTTGGCCTTGCTTTGATCCTCTTGGGTGGCAATTTCGCCCAAAATCGGGACAAATGCCTGGGAAAAGGCCCCCTCAGCGAAGAGTCGGCGAAGTAAATTGGGTAGCCTAAAAGCGACATTAAAGGCATCTGTCCACTCTGAAGCCCCGAAACTACGGGCAATCAGGGTCTCCCGTAGCAGGCCCGTAATACGGGAAAGCATGGTGAGAGAGCTAACCTTGGCGGCGGCAGAAAGCAGATTCATGAGCCGATTTTCACCTATTTGTGGGTGGACTGGGCTTTTTTGCCCCTTTAAGGTAAAATCTTGGGTTTTGGCGAGCTTGCTTATGAATCTAGCAAGTCCGCGAGATTTTTAACTAATCGCATTTTGCAATTTATAGAGGCAAGGTTTAAAGATGGCCAATACAGCACAAGCGCGCAAGCGCGCACGCCAGGCAGTAAAACAGAACGAGCATAACTCCAGTTTGCGTTCAAAGCTCCGCACTTCCATTAAGGCAGTTCGTAAAGCAATCGAAACTGGTGACAAAGCTTCTGCAGCGAAAGTATTCGCAGCAACTCAAGCAACAATCGACAAGATTGCTGACAAGAAGATTGCTCACAAAAATACTGCAGCACGTCAAAAGTCACGTTTGTCTGCAGCTATCAAGGCGATGGCAGCGTAATTTAGTAAAAGTTTTAGGCTGGTCGAATCATCGTTTCGACCTAAGCCCGCTCCTTATCAGAGCGGGTTTTTGTTTTTAAGGCTGAGCTGTGGGTGTTGGGTTGAACTCGCAGGCCTCTTCGATTGGTAGGTCGTTGTCTTGGGCAAAGTTCATGACAAAGTCTAGCGCCCGAGGATCGAGATCGCGCAGTCTAGTATCGATAACAACGCATTTCACTTTGGCAATAAGCACTGGTCTGACATAGGGCGAATAAGTGAAGCGAGGGTCTCCAGAATCTCCTGGAGGGCGAAAGGTAGCCATCACCCCGCAAAGACGCTCCGCCCAATCGCTGGGCCGAAATGGTTTGCCAGAAGTGGTAATGCCTTGAATGAAAAGCTTTTTGTGGTTCAAGTTGGCGTAAAGAAGTTCGTAAGAATCAGTATTACTAAGCCCTCTAGCTTAACAGCCTGAGGTGGCCGTAAGATGGCTTTATGTTCTATTTTCGTGCAGTTGAATGGTTTAAGAAAAAAATGCAAGCCAAAACTTTAGTAGAAAGCTCAACTATGACATCTCTGGCAAAGCCTCAAGTGCCTGGTCAGGTAAAGCACTACCTGCAGTTTTCTGACCTCACTCGTGAGGAATATGAATACTTACTAAAAAGATCAGCCTGGCTCAAAGCCAAGTTCAAGAGTTATGAGACTTGGCATCCTTTGCATGACCGTACTTTGGCAATGATTTTTGAAAAGCATTCTACGCGCACTCGCCTGTCCTTTGAAGCGGGCATACATCAGCTTGGTGGTCATGCGGTATACCTGAACACTCGCGATACTCAATTAGGTCGTGGTGAGCCTGTAGAGGACGCAGCGCAGGTGATCTCGCGCATGACTGACATCATCATGATTCGCACTTTTGGCCAAGAGATTATTGAGCGTTTTGCTGCGAACTCACGGGTCCCAGTCATCAATGGCCTTACAAATGAATATCACCCTTGCCAAGTTTTGGCAGATATCTTTACCTTCGTTGAGGCGCGCGGCCCGATTCAGGGTAGAACGGTGGCTTGGGTCGGTGATGCTAACAATATGGCTTACACCTGGATTCAGGCGGCTGAGTGCTTAGATTTTCAATTGTGCTTCTCGGCACCTGCAGGCTACCAATTGGATCCTGCGCGTTTGACGCAGAATGCAGCAAAACATTTGACGATCTGTGCTGATCCTAAGGATGCCTGCAAGGATGCAGATTTAGTCACCACTGATGTTTGGACTAGCATGGGCTATGAGGCTGAAAATACTTTGCGTATGAATGCTTTCCAAGACTGGATGGTTGATGAAGAGTTGATGGCAGTAGCAAAACCAGATGCTTTATTTATGCATTGTTTGCCAGCACACCGGGGTGAAGAAGTTTCAGCAGGCGTGATTGATGGTGCGCAAAGTGTTGTGTGGGAAGAAGCAGAAAACCGTTTACATGTCCAAAAAGCCTTGATGGAGTATTTACTCTGCGGTCGCTTGGACTAAGCAAGAAAATAGTAATTAATCCATTTATTAATTTTTGATTGAATAAGAAATCATGTCTGATATTAAAAAAGCCGTACTAGCCTATTCTGGTGGACTCGATACCAGTGTGATCTTGAAGTGGCTTCAAGACACCTATGGTTGCGAGATTGTGACCTTTACTGCTGACTTAGGTCAGGGTGAAGAGTTAGAGCCAGCGCGTGCTAAGGCATTGCAATTTGGCATCAAGCCTGAGAATATTTTTATTGATGACTTGCGTGAAGAGTTTGTGCGTGACTTTGTCTTCCCGATGTTCCGTGCCAACACCATATATGAGGGTGAGTATCTTTTGGGCACTTCAATTGCTCGCCCATTGATCGCTAAACGTCAAATCGAAATCGCTCGCTTAACTGGTGCTGACTCTGTATCTCACGGTGCTACTGGCAAAGGGAATGACCAGGTTCGCTTTGAATTGGGCTACTACGCTCTTGAGCCGGGAATTAAGGTGATCGCACCCTGGCGTGAGTGGGATCTCCTCTCCCGCGAGAAGTTAATGGCTTACGCTGAGAAGCATGGCATTCCAGTTGAGATGAAGCATAAGCAAGGCGGCTCTCCTTACTCAATGGACGCTAACTTGCTTCATATCAGCTATGAGGGCCGTCATCTTGAGAATCCAAATGCCGAGGCTGAAGAGTCAATGTGGCGCTGGACAGTTTCTCCTGAGAAGGCACCAGATACCCCAGAGATCATTGAGATTGAATTTAAAGCTGGCGACCCTGTGGCAATTAATGGCAAAGCTTATAAACCGCATGAATTGTTGGCAGAGCTCAATCGTATTGGCGGCATGCATGGAATTGGTCGCCTTGACTTGGTTGAGAACCGCTTTGTTGGTATGAAGAGCCGGGGTTGCTATGAAACTCCTGGCGGCACCATTCTTTTGAAGGCCCATCGCGGAATCGAGAGCATTACTCTAGATCGCGAAGTAGCTCACTTAAAAGACGACCTCATGCCTCGCTACGCTAGCTTGATATACAACGGCTTGTGGTGGTCTCCCGAGCGTCTCGCACTGCAAACATTAATTGATCATACTCAACAGATGGTGAATGGTGTTGTCCGTCTCAAGCTCTACAAAGGTTCTGTATCCGTGATTTCACGTGACTCAGCCAATACTTTGTTTGATCAAAATATTGCTACCTTTGATGATGATGGTGGTGCGTATAACCAAGCAGATGCCGGTGGTTTTATCAAGCTAAATGCATTGCGTATGCGTATTGCTGAAATTGCTAAGCGCAAGCGTGCTCAGAAATAATCCAAATTAGAACCAAACGAAATAGAAAGAACTCAGATGCAATTTGATCAAGTTTCAGTTGGCAAAAAAGCCAATGTATTTTTTGATGGCAAATGTGTTTCACACACAGTGACCTTGCCTAATGGTGTACGTAAGTCTGTTGGCGTGGTATTGCCAAGCACTTTGCGCTTTGACCTCAGTACCAAAGAAGTAATGGAAGTGGTTGATGGCAACGCATTTGTCAGCATCAATGGCGCTCCAGAGCAAGAGTTCAAGGCTGGTCAAACCTGGGAAGTAGAAAAAGGTGGTTACTTTATTATTCGCGCTGAGCAACCAGTGCACTATGTCTGCCACTTTGAGTAATGAGTACTTGTTTTAAATAAAGCCACCTTCGGGTGGTTTTATTTCGTGCCATGTAAGAATCCGCAAATGAAGATCATTTACATAGTTATTGCGATCGGGGCGCTGATGTCCTCTTCCGCATATTCTCAGGTTTTTGATGTTCCCCATAAAGACGATGCTCCGACTAGAACATTGCTTACTCCAGTTAAAAATGCCAAGGCAGTTGTGTTGCTATTTCCTGGTGGTGGTGGCGTCTTAAATTTGCAGGACGATGGCTCAACTACTAACGGCCATACTTTTGTCAGATCCAAGGATCTCTGGGCTCAATACGGAATAGACTCTGTTTTGGTTGATACCCCTTATGACCTGGGGGCTGGTATGCGTAACTCTCGATCCATTAGAGATCATCAGCAAAGAATTTTGAATGTCATTTCTTATTACAAAGAAAAGTTCAATCTACCAGTATGGATATTTGGTCACAGCATGGGTACCGTAAGCGTTACCGAATTTGTTAATGGCGGAAAAGAAAAAGAAAGACTCATAGCTGGAGTCATAGTGGCAGGAACTTTCAGATCTGCAACGGTAGATTCGGATGTGACGGTGCCGGTACTAGCAATTCATCATGTTGACGATGGCTGTGGATCAACGCCATTCGTTTCGTCTGAGAGAATTATCGAGGGACGATCAAAGCAATTGAGATCCCAGTTCATTCAGATTGAAGGCGGAATTAGCGAGGGTGATGTTTGCGGCTCAAGGGCTTATCACGGCTTTAATCAAAAAGAGTCTGAGTTTGTGAAATCTGCCGCCCAATTCATACTAAAGAATTAGAAAAGCCTAATGATTATTTTGGTAAGCCGCTGATAATGCTGCCCGGCACAATCACCCTGTCGGAGAACCACTGCTTATTCATTTCGAGAGCATAACGAACATTAGCTCTTGGGCAATGATTGTTGGTTGTCTCTGCTTGCATCTCTTCGATGTTCACAATCCTGCCATCGTCTGCGATGAATGCAATCGACAATGGAATCTTGGTATTGTTCATCCAGAAGCAATGACCAGCTTTTTGTTCAAAGATAAACAGCATTCCAGAATTCGTAGGCATGCTAGTGCGATTCATGAGGCCAACTTCTCTTGCTTTGGGGGTATCAGCAAGCTCTGCCTGAATGCGATAGATGCCGGTCTTGAGTTCAATAGTCGGTAAGCCTACGTTCACTTGTGCCAAGGCCAGCGACGATCCGATAAAAAGAGTAGCTGCAATGAGCTTGCAGAAAAATTGAGCAGTTGTTTTCATTACTAGTATTTTAAGTGAGCCAATTTTTAGACGAAAAAAAACCCAGGAACGAATCCTGGGTTTTCCATAATGATCTAAGGACTATTAAGCCGCTTGGATATTGGTAGCTTGCTTGCCTTTAGGACCTTGGGTAATGTCAAACGTTACCTTTTGGTTTTCCTTAAGGGTTTTGAACCCAGGCATAGTAATTGCGCTGAAATGCGCGAACAACTCTTCTTCACCATCATCAGGTTTGATAAAGCCAAAACCTTTTGCATCATTGAACCACTTAACAATTCCGGTCGCCATGCGAACTCCATTACATAAACTTAAAACAACCGTGATGAGGGTAAATACTTTTTAATCAGTCTCAATCCACAACACGCCTAAATAGAACCTCTTTTGAAGCCTACCCCCTGATTGTTTGCCCTTTTTGTAGGGGTGTCAAGGAGTTATATGCACTTACCCCCTATTAATGACCCCTTTTTTTATCGAAAAATGCCCCAATATGGTTTAAATGGGGCTTTTTGCGTGTTTTTCGCAACAAGACCCTCCTTTAAATAAGTTTGGATATCTGTGTTTAGAATGTTTCTCATGAGCCGCACTCCCAAAAATCCCACTACTGGCGTCCCCGCCAATCCCTACGTTGAAGACACCCTTTTGCTCGAAAAACAGGTCGAGCAAGTTAAGGCTCCTTCAATGTACAAAGTTTTGTTACTGAATGACGATTACACGCCGATGGAATTTGTAGTGATGGTCATTCAGGAGTATTTTAATAAGGACCACGAAACAGCAACGCGCATCATGTTGCAAGTTCATTTGGTTGGTAAAGGCGTTTGCGGAATATTTACCCGTGATGTTGCTGCCACCAAGGTGCATCAAGTTATTGAATTATCCCGTGAAGCGGGTCACCCACTACAGTGCACTATGGAGGAAGCATGATTGCCCAAGAACTAGAAGTAAGTCTGCACATGGCGTTTGTTGACGCACGGGCATCCCGACACGAATTCATTACCGTGGAACATTTGCTGGCCGCCTTGCTTGACAACGCTACCGCGGTAGAAGTACTCAAGGCATGCGCTGTCAATATCGCAGAGTTACGCGCTCAACTGAAAAACTTTATCAATGACAACACACCAGTAGTGCCCGGTAATGATGAAGTAGATACACAGCCTACATTAGGATTTCAGCGAGTGATTCAACGTGCCATCATGCACGTGCAATCGACATCCAATGGTAAGAAAGAAGTGACTGGTGCAAATGTATTGGTTGCCATCTTTGGCGAGAAAGATTCTCATGCGGTGTACTTCTTGCAACAGCAAGGCGTTACTCGCTTAGATGTCGTGAACTTCATTAGCCATGGCGTTCGTAAAGACCAAACTGAGCATGTAAAGCCTGCTGACACTACGCAAGAGACAGAAGAGGCAGCCTCGTCAGGTAAAGAGAGCCCTCTCGATCAGTACACCCAGAACCTAAATGCCTTGGCTCGCCAGGGGAAGATTGACCCACTGATTGGTCGTGAGAGCGAAGTAGAGCGTGTGATTCAAGTGCTTTGCCGTCGCCGCAAGAACAATCCTTTGTTAGTTGGCGAAGCTGGTGTTGGTAAAACTGCCATTGCTGAAGGCTTGGCCTGGAGAATCGTTAAGGGCGATGTACCCGACATTTTGGCTGACGCCACCGTGTATTCATTAGATATGGGTGCATTACTGGCTGGTACCAAATACCGTGGTGACTTCGAGCAACGTTTAAAGAGTGTTCTTAAGTCACTAAAAGATCACGCTCATGGCGTTTTATTTATTGATGAGATTCATACCCTGATTGGTGCGGGCGCTGCCTCGGGCGGCACTTTAGATGCAAGTAATTTATTAAAGCCAGCCCTGTCTAATGGGCAACTCAAATGTATTGGTGCAACCACCTTCACTGAATACCGTGGCATCTTCGAAAAAGACGCAGCTCTATCACGTCGCTTCCAAAAAGTAGATGTAGTGGAGCCAACCGTTGATCAGACTGTGCAAATTTTGCGCGGCCTGAAATCTCGCTTCGAGGAACACCACAGCGTGAAATACGCAGCTGGCGCTTTAGTGGCTGCAGCAGAACTTTCTGCCCGATATATCAATGATCGTCACTTGCCTGATAAAGCAATTGATGTGATTGATGAGGCAGGTGCTGCTCAACGTATTTTGCCGAAGTCCAAGCAGAAGAAAACCATTGGTCGTCCCGAGATCGAAGAGATTGTTGCCAAGATTGCTCGTATACCGCCCCAATCTGTCACTGTGGACGATCGTAGCAAGCTGCAAACCTTGGATCGCGATATTAAGAGCGTGGTTTTTGGTCAAGATCCTGCCATTGAGGCTTTGGCTAGCGCCATTAAGATGACTCGTGCCGGTCTTGGCAAGATTGATCGCCCAATTGGCTCATTCTTATTCTCAGGGCCGACAGGTGTTGGTAAGACTGAGGTTGCAAAACAGCTTGCTTATATCCTAGGTATTGAGCTTCTACGTTTTGATATGTCTGAGTACATGGAGCGTCATGCCGTTAGCCGTTTAATTGGTGCCCCTCCAGGTTATGTTGGCTTTGATCAAGGCGGCCTGCTTACTGAAGCCGTCAATAAGAAGCCGCATTGCGTCCTCTTGCTCGATGAGATTGAAAAAGCCCATCCAGATATTTTCAACATCCTCTTGCAGGTGATGGATCACGGTACTTTGACGGATAACAATGGTCGCAAAACTGACTTCCGTAACGTGATCATCATCATGACCACAAATGCTGGTGCTGAAGCGATGCAGAAATCCACCATGGGCTTTACCAATGTCCGTGAGACTGGTGATGAGATGGCTGATATTAAGAAATTCTTCACGCCTGAGTTCCGCAACCGTTTAGATGCTATCGTTTCCTTCAAGGCACTTGATGAAACTATCATCATGCGTGTGGTGGATAAGTTCTTGATGCAGTTAGAAGAGCAATTGCATGAGAAGAAGGTCGATGCTACCTTTAGCCCAGCATTACGTGCACACTTGGCTAAACATGGTTTCGACCCACTCATGGGCGCGAGACCAATGCAGCGGATTATTCAAGATACTGTACGCAAGGCCCTTGCTGATGAATTACTGTTTGGTAAGTTGGCTCAGGGCGGTCATGTAGATGTGGATATCGATGCAGATGGCAAAGTGCTGTTGAACTTTGATACCCCAAAATTACCAGGTAAGGCTGCTAAGGCTGATATAGCTCCTGCAGAAGAAATTTAATCCACACTAGATTTACTAATAAAGGGAAAACATGTCTCATCACGATAAATTGCTGGAAGCTTTTGAAACTTACAAAGCGGAGAATGAAAAGTTTCAAGGTAAAGGAATCAAAGCATCTGCAGCGCGTGCTCGCAAGGCCTTGCAAGAAATTGCTGGCTCATGCAAAGAGCGTCGCAAAGAAATCACTGCTGAAAAAGAATCTCGTGAAGGTGCTGGTGCTGGCATGTCGCAAGACGCTGCTCGTCATGCGCATATTCGTAAGTAATCCCCTTCATACCTTGTGAGTAAAAGTAAGGCCACCTTTAGGTGGCCTTACTTTTTTTTTGTATTTCATCAGCACTTGTTTGCTTAGTCTTACGTTTGTTATGCGCTATCTGTGTAACGAATCTCCCCACTTTTTGTTAGTCGATACCATGCTTGATTAAAGGTTGCTTTGGAGGGAAAGAGCTCATAATTTTGGAGGGCTAATTGTTGAATTGCCAGCTTTGTGGAGCTGGGGTCAGCCGGTAGTCGGCGGGGTAGATTAAGTGGGTCTAGCTTAAGGTATGCAATCTGGGCCAAAATTTGGTTAGCTTGACTTAGCATTTTGTAACCGCGTATCGAATGCAATGGCGGTGGTTCACCAAATAATGTTTTTGAGCTCTCCAAGTATTTATCGAGCAATTCAGATGAAACCAGGCAGTCACCGTTAAGCTCGGATATTGATCTAATTGGGTTTCCGTTCTGATCAAAGGCTAATGAAATGCCATTTTTCAAATTACTATCAATGAGATCTTTGATCTTTAAGTAATGATTGCCCGCAGTTTTTAACCTCTTCCCGCCCGCCAGAATAAATTGGGGGATTAGTTCATAACCCTTCTTTTTGGCAAGCTTCTCGTAAGAACTCCACTCAGCCTCGGAAATAAATCTTTTAGGCAGTCCGTGATCTTGCCATACGACCTCGCTTAAAAAATCAATATCTTCCTTTTTAAGCGGTTCAATACCGCCACTATTCTTATTGAACCGCGAATAGTCCCAAAGGATTCTGGTGGTTTTGGCAGCTCTTTTCTTCTCGGGATCAAAGTCTGTTGCATCCGATAGAACAGCAAGGAAGGCCATCAATGCAATGATGGCTACATTTTTTGGAATATAGCAAAACTTCAGTAATTTCAAATTTCACTCTAAATGTTAGTGGAGATAAATTTGGGCTTGCGTGGGTAATATATTTGCAATCTCAGAAAGGTAAATAACTATTTCCTCAAAGATTGATGCCCGTCAATTTTTAATATCTAAATTAATTTTTCTTAGGTACAAACGATTAAAAAATACGCTATATAAAAAAATGTGTACATGTGAAAATTTTATCCTTAGAAGCGCGATAAAAAATACAAAAATTATTTTATTGCTACTTTGATTTGTGGTCACCGACCCCTATTGGTAAAAGTTGCATTAATAGACAAGTTGATGTTTTTTGATGGGCTGCGCCAATAAGTTGATGTGCAATTATAAAATTTATAAATCGGAGACAGATTAAATGAGTACAAAACCCTGGCATAACAGGTGGGCGCAGCTTTTTTTTGGCATTCTATGTATGGGGCTGGTCGCAAATTTACAATATGCGTGGACTTTATTTGTGAGTCCAATGCAGGTCAAGACAGGCTGGACTCTTTCTGCAATTCAGTTATCTTTTTCGATTTTTATTGTTGTTGAAACCTGGTTAGTTCCAGTTGAGGGCTGGATGGTTGATAAATTTGGTCCTCGCTTTGTCATTCTTATCGGCGCGGTATTTGCGGCGGCTGGGTGGGTGCTTGATAGTTTTGCCACCAGCCTAGAGATGCTTTATGTTGCGGCTGTCATTGCTGGTATTGGCGCGGGTTGTGTTTATGGAACTTGCGTTGGTAATGCCTTGAAATGGTTCCCAGATAAGCGTGGATTAGCAGCTGGTTTAACTGCTGCAGGCTTTGGTGCTGGTGCTGCAGTTACCGTTATTCCTATTGGCAATATGATTTTGACCGATGGATATGAGCATGCATTTTTATTTTTTGGAATCGCACAAGGCGCTTTAATCTTTTTACTCGCCTTACTCATGACTAAGCCAAAACCTCCGGTTGGAGTTCAGGCCGCTCCTCGTATTGTGACAACCAAGGTTGATTACACGTCTGGCGAAATGATTAAAAAGCCAATCTTCTGGTTGATTTATGTCATTTTCGTGGTTGTTGCAGCCGGCGGTCTCATGGCAACTGCGCAAATTGGCCCTATTGCTAAAGATTATGGTTTAGCCAAATTACCCATTACCTTGTTTGGTTTAACTCTGCCGCTGTTAACAATGACTTTATCTATTGATAACCTTTGCAATGGCTTTACACGTCCTCTTTGCGGCTTCATCTCTGACCGTTTAGGACGGGAAAATACTATGTTTTTTGTATTTTTTGGTGAGGGGTTGGCAATGTTAGGGCTAATGAAGTATGGCCATGAGCCAATGGCATTTATGACTTTTGCCGCCTTAATATTTTTGTTTTGGGGTGAAATTTTCTCGATTTTTCCAGCCATTTGTGCCGATACTTTTGGCGTTAAGAATGCAGCTGGTAACGCAGGAACTTTATATACCGCAAAAGGCACTGCTTCTTTAATTGTGCCTTTGGCATCAGTATTGTCTGCGGGTGGTAACTGGGATATTGTGTTGATTTTAGGAGCTGCCGTAACAATTACCGCAGCATTTACGGCAAAGTTTGTTTTGGCACCAGCTCGAAAGAGATTTATCGAGAGCGCTAATAAATCAGCTTAAAAACCAATTTTACTTATTGATAAATGCAGAAGACCACCCAAGGGTGGTCTTCTGCATTACGAGTGGCGGCTTTTATAACTTTAAGTTCTGCCAGTACTTCCAAATCCACCGGCACCACGACTACTTTCAGTAAACTCTTCCACTACTTTGAGTTCAACTTGCTGTACTGGCATCACTACCAATTGAGCCAAACGCTCCATTGGCTCGAGTTTGAATGGGGTGGATCCACGATTCCAGGTGCTCACCATGAGTTGACCTTGGTAGTCCGAGTCAATTAGGCCAACTAAGTTGCCCAACACAATACCGTGTTTATGTCCCAGGCCAGAACGTGGCAGGATAAAGGCGGCATAGCGAGGATCTTCTACATAAATGGCAAGCCCGGTTGGGACTAATACAGTTTGGCCCGGGGCAATCTCAATGGCTTCATCGATACAGGCTCGTAGATCTAGACCGGCACTTCCTGGTGTGCCATAACTAGGCAACTGATCGCGCATACGTTCATCGAGAATTTTGACTTGAAGAGCTTGCATGGGATTTCCTAAAACTGGAGGTGAAAATGAAAAAACTTTGAAGCTAAATTTTCTTGGCAACTAGCTGAATCAATTGACGAGCCAAATGTAGTTTCTCAGCCTTGGCAAGTTTTTTGCTGCCACTAGCATATATTACGAGTAATTGATTTAGATCGCTACCAAAGGTGTCGGGACCAATATTGCCAACAATCATCGGAATGCCTTTACGCTTTCTTTTTTCATCAGTATGTTGCTCTAGATCAGTCGATTCAGCTGCAAAGCCTACGCAGTATGGGTAAGGTTTGCCACTTTTAGTTTTGACTGTTTTAGCAACATCAAGAAGAATGTCTGGGTTGGCTATAAATTCGATGCTTGGAGCTTCTTTGCCATTGCGCTTAATCTTTTCCTTCGCGGGCTTGGCAACACCCCAGTCCGCTACTGCAGCCACTGCAAAGAATAGATCACAATCCGCTGCCGCTAATGTCGCAACATGCATCTCTTGAGCGCTTACTACATTCGTGCGGGTAATCTTACCCGTGGCTTCTAGTGGAGTAGAGAGATCACAAGGGCCTGCAATCAGATGAACCTCTGCACCAGCCTCTAGGGCTGCTCTCGCGATAGCAAAACCCATCTTGCCAGAGCTATGGTTAGTAATGCCTCGAACTGGATCAATTGCTTCAAATGTTGGGCCAGCAGTAATCAGTACTTTTTTCCCGATTAGCGTTTTTTTCTGAAAAAAGGCAATGACTTGCTCAGTAATTTCAGCGGGTTCTAGCATGCGACCCATGCCAACTTCACCACATGCCTGAAAACCGCTAGCGGGACCAAGTAATGTCACACCATCTTTTTCGAGTCGTTCGGCACTTCTTTGGGTGGCCGCATGTTCCCACATCTGCTTATTCATTGCTGGTGTGAGTAGAAGGGGGCAATCTCTTGCTAGGCAAAGTGTAGTCAATAAGTCATCTGCGAGGCCTAGAGAAAGCTTCGCCATGAGATCAGCACTTGCAGGCGCAATCAGAATGACATCGGCCGAGCGAGACAGCTCAATGTGTGCCATGTTGTTTGGAATAGTGCTATCCCATTGACTCAAGTAAACCGGATTGCCAGTCAGGGCTTGCATAGTTACAGGAGTTACAAATTGCTGAGCTGCTTCTGTCATCACTACCTGCACTGATGCACCTTCTTGCATCAAAAGGCGCGCGAGCTCTGGCGTCTTATAGGCGGCAATACCACCGGAGATGCCAAGAACGATTTTCTTATTTAAAAGGGATTGCATGGCGCCAGCTTAATGGGATTGAGGGGATTTGCCAAATGACTTGTGCAATTCACCGAAAATGATTAGTACTGCCCCGATGCAAATAGCGCTATCGGCCACATTAAATGCTGGCCAATGCCAATGGGCATAGTGCACATCAATAAAGTCGACCACTGCGCCATACATCAGCCGATCCAATACATTGCCTATGGCTCCGCCAAGAATGAGGCTCAGGGCCACACAAAGCAGACGATCTTCTTGATGTTTCCGTAAAACAATCAGAATGTAAATACAGGCAACTAAACCGAGAATAGTAAAAAACCAACGCTGCCAACCAGAACCTTGAGCCAGAAAAGAAAACGCTGCGCCTGGATTAAACAGTAGCAACCAATTGAGAAAGGGAAGTACCTGATCTGGTATGCCCATCTGTAAGTGACTCAGTGCTAGCCACTTGGTTGATTGGTCCAGCAGCAGAGTTACTGTGGCAATCGCTAGGCAGCGTAAAAAAGTTATGCTCATCAAAATTTAATATTTAGGCAAACAAGCGATGATCACCATCGCCAAATAGGTTGCTAATGCAGCGCCCACAAAGTTCTGGATGATCCGTATTGGCACCAACATCTTGGGTGTGATGCCAGCAGCGCCCACACTTCTTATATTGACTGCCGCGCACGAGAACTTCTAAGCCCGCATTGCTTAACTCAATATTAGCGCTTGAGGTGATCGTGACAAAACGTAAGTCATCTTCCAGTGAATGCAAGATAGCAAAGTCGACATCGCCTAATTTAATTGTGAGCTCGGCTTGTAGGGATGAGCCAACATTGCCAGCTTCGCGTTCCACTTCAATTGCTTTCGTGACTTCTGAGCGAATCTCGCGAATACGATGCCACTTGGCAAGCAATTCATCGGCATTGTTAATGGCAGGTAAAGCGCCAAACTCTTCCATGAAGATGGATTCAGAAGGCTTGCTACCTGAGCCATACGGTAATGATTGCCATGCTTCCTCGGCAGTGAAGGAGAGGAAGGGTGATAACCACTTCAAGAGATTCTTGGTGATGTGAAAGAGCGCATTCTGGGCGGCACGACGATCGGGTGAATTTGCTGCGCTGGTATAGAGGCGGTCCTTCAGGATGTCTAAATAGAAACCACCTAAATCTTCCGAGCAGAAATTGAGCATTCGAGTAACCGCTGGGTGGAATTCATAAGCCTTGTAATGCGCTTCGATGTCACCTTGTAATTGATTGGCGAGCGCCACTGCATAACGATCAATTTCGAGCCATTGCTCCGCAGGCATCGCATGTTCGATTGGATCAAAGTCAGAGAGGTTGGCTAGCAAGAAGCGCAAAGTATTACGAATACGACGATAGCTCTCAGTA
Source organism: Polynucleobacter sp. TSB-Sco08W16 (assembly GCF_018687455.1). Taxonomy (NCBI): domain Bacteria; kingdom Pseudomonadati; phylum Pseudomonadota; class Betaproteobacteria; order Burkholderiales; family Burkholderiaceae; genus Polynucleobacter; species Polynucleobacter sp. TSB-Sco08W16. Next base: position 1,549,458 of record NZ_CP061291.1, on the reverse strand, counting down.
ATGCGCTTGAGAATCTCGTCGGAGATAGTCATCTCACCAGAGTAGTCGGTTGAGGCGACCCAAAGGCGAATGATTTCAGCGCCGAGTTTGTCGGCGACCTGTTGTGGGGCAATGACATTTCCTACAGACTTACTCATCTTGCGACCTTGACCATCCACAGTAAATCCGTGGGTGAGCAATGCTTTATATGGCGGCTTGCCATCGAGCATAGCGCCAGTTAGCAAGGAAGAGTGGAACCAGCCACGATGTTGATCTGAGCCCTCAAGGTACAAATCAGCCAAGCGGCCATTAGGTGTTTCGGCGGCAGCAGTCAGCAATTCATTGCGGTGTGAGCCGCGAATCACATGCCAGTGCGTTGTTCCAGAGTCAAACCAAACATCTAGTGTGTCGCGATTTTTTTCGTATTGAGCGGCTTCATCACCAAGTAATTCAGAAACTTCGAGTTGTTGCCAGGCTTCTATACCGCCTTTTTCTACACGCTTAGCGACTTCTTCGAGTAAGTCAACGGTGCGCGGATGTGGATCACCAGTTTCTTTGTGCACAAAGAAGGCCATCGGCACGCCCCACTGACGTTGACGAGACAAGGTCCAGTCAGGACGGTTGGCAATCATGCTGTGTAAGCGCTGCTTGCCCCAGGCAGGGAAGAATTCAGTGCTATCAATACCTGCTAGAGCAGTCTCACGCAAGCTAGTTTTGCCATCAGCTGGCTTCTTATCCATGCTCGCAAACCACTGTGAAGTAGCGCGATAAATAATTGGGGACTTATGGCGCCAGCAATGCATATATGAGTGGGTATAGATCTTATCGCGCAATAAGCTTCCCGCCTCACGCATAGCTTCTACAATCTTTGGATTGGCTTTCCAGATATATTCATTGGCAAAGAGTGGCAACCAAGAGGCATACACACCGTTGCCCATGACTGGATTGAGAATATCTTTATCGGCCAATTGATTTGCTTTGCAGGACTTAAAGTCTTCCTCACCATAGGCGGGGGCAGAGTGAACGATGCCGGTACCTGTATCGAGTGTGACGTACTCAGCTGGATAAATTGGGGACAGGCGTTTATAGCCTTCATGCAATGGCGCTAGCGGATGCCAGAAAGAGATGTTTGCTAATTGAGCACCGCTACAAGTTGCAATCACTTTACCTTCTAGACCATAGTCTTGTAGACAAGTTTCCACACGATCCTTAGCCAGGATCAAAAGCTTGTCACCAACATCCACTAATGCATAAGTAACTTCTGGATGAACGTTCATTGCCTGGTTGGCAGGAATGGTCCACGGGGTCGTTGTCCAAATCACAATCTGACCGGGCTTGTTTGGCAGCTCAGAAAGTCCAAATGCTTTGGCAAGCTGTGGGCGCTGGGCCTCATCAAAGGCAAAGCCGACATCGACCGTTGGATCCGTTTTATCTTGGTACTCAACTTCAGCTTCAGCGAGCGCTGAGCCGCAATCAAAACACCAATTCACTGGTTTTAAGCCGCGGAATACATAGCCTTTTTCCCAGATCTTGCCTAAGGCGCGGATTTCATCGGCCTCATTGCGATAGTTCATGGTGAGGTAAGGATTATTCCAGTCGCCTAAGACACCTAAGCGTTCAAAGTCAATCTTTTGCTTGTCTACTTGGACTTGGGCATATGCGCGAGCTTTGGCTTGTACTTCCGCAGTTGGCAGGTTCTTGCCAAATTGTTTTTCAATTTGAATCTCAATTGGCATCCCATGACAATCCCAACCTGGTACGTAAGCAGAATCAAAGCCCATGAGCCAGCGGGACTTCACAATCATGTCTTTCAGAATCTTGTTGACCGCATGGCCAATATGAATGTCGCCGTTTGCATAGGGAGGACCATCATGCAAAATGAATTTTGGTTGATTGGCATGTGCCGCACGAATTTTTTCGTACAGCTTATTTTTCTGCCATTGAGCAACCCATTGTGGCTCACGCTTAGCTAGATCCCCTCGCATTGGAAATGAGGTATCAAGCAGATTGACGGGGTAAGAATTTTCTTTTTCAGACATACGCTTTTTTCTGGAAATAATTTCTGGCATGCTTTGCATCGGATGCAATCGCATTTGTTAGGGCATCGAGACCGTCATACTTGGCCTCGTCACGAATTTTTTCTAAGAGTTCAACGGTAATAATTTTTCCGTAAACATCTTGTTGATAGTCAAAGATATGGGTTTCAAGTAGTACCCGACCTTCGTCTTCTACTGTAGGCCTTACGCCTAGGCTGGCTACGGCTGGCAGGGGCTTATCACTTAAACCCAAAACCTGCGCAGTAAAGATGCCAGTAGTCGCTGGTTTGCGGTGATGCAAGTGATTGGCAACTGCTAAATTCAAAGTCGGAAAGCCAAGTGTGCGGCCGAGTTTCTGTCCATGAATAACGTGACCAGAAATGGCATAAGGACGCCCCAATAATTTTTCTGCATGCGTCATATCACCATTAGCAAGTGCAGTTCGTAATGCTGAGCTCGAGATGCGCTCACCATCTTCCAAGATAGTTTGAATGCTAGATACCTCAAAGCCGTATTTTTCACCGGCCGCTTTAAGGCTTGCAAAATTACCAGCACGTTTTGCGCCATAGCAAAAATCATCGCCAATCAAGATCCATTTAGCATTTAGACGCTTAACAATAATTTCAGAAACAAACTCGTCGGGAGAGAGGCGCGCAAAAGCAGTATTGAAATGTTCGACTACTGCACGATCGATTCCCAGTTCAGATAGCGCCGCTAATTTGTCGCGCAGATTCAGAATGCGAGGGGGTGCTTGCTCGGGAGAGAAAAATTCTTTGGGGTGTGGTTCGAAGGTCATGACACAGCTCACCAGACCCCTTTCTTTGGCGCCATCCACGAGCTGTTTGAGTAGGGCGCGATGACCCCTGTGCACACCATCGAAATTACCGATGCTTAGGGCACAAGCTGGTCCTGCAGAAAACTGGGTCGGGCCACGGAATACGTTCACAAAATCGCTTTCAGGGTAGCCATCAATTATATTGTGGGCATGCTTTCTATCGTTACCTTAATCTCAGGCCGCGGATCAAATTTCGAGGCCATCGTTAAAACTGCTCAAAAAGAGCAATGGCCAGTCAAGTTTGCAGGGGTTATAGCCAATCACTCTGCGGCCAAGGGTCTTGATTTTGCTCGCTCGCAGGGTATTTCTGCCTTTGCTATTGAGCACAAGGAGCATGCCTCGCGTGAGTCCTTTGATGCTGCCCTCATCCAGAAAATCGATGAACTGGGGGCTGATTTGGTGGTCTTGGCGGGCTTTATGAGAATTCTGACCCCAGGCTTTATTCGCCATTTCGAGGGTCGATTGATCAATATTCACCCGGCTCTATTGCCAGCATTCCCCGGTTTGCATACCCACGAGCGGGCTTTAGAAGCTGGCGTCAAGGAGCATGGGGCGACAGTTCACTTTGTAAATGAGGGGGTAGATGAGGGGCCAATCATTTGCCAGGCCTCTGTGCCAGTGCTCGCTGGCGACAATGCGGATACTTTGGCGGCACGTGTTTTGACTGCCGAGCATCAGATTTACCCGCGGGCCGTAAAATGGTTCCTTGATGGACGATTGCGAATAGAAGGTAATCAAGTGAAGTTACAACCCCCAGAGTCGCAATTTTTTAAATTATGAGTGCAGAACGCCCACCCCGGAAATCTGGCAACAGATTAGCGCCACATAAAAGCTACGCAACCAAATCTAAAGATCCCTTGCGCCGCCCAGAGCGACGTAATGCTAGCGGCAATCTCATTGCACCCGAAGGTCAAAAGAATTTTTCTAATGCCAAAGCATTGCCTCAACATGCAATTCATTTAGAGCGCTTGCTTCCAGAATTGCTCAGCTTTGAGCAGCCAGCCGATCGCGTAGTGAGTCGTTATTTCCGTGCTGAACCTCAGCTCGGCAATCGTGATCGTGCACTTATTGCGGAGAGTGCATTTGCAATTTTGCGTCGTAAAAATGAGTTCTCTCAATTTGCAGTGAGCGGTGAAGGTTCCCAGTCTAGACGCTTAGCCCTATTGGGTTTGCTGTCCGCCCTATCGGAAGGCGGGTTAGGTTCTGCGAACCGTGCGGAGAGCGCAATTGCGGACCTCGCTCACGTTCTCAAGGCTGGAGAATACGAATGGCTGCAACGATTTGCTACCGTTGACCCTACTGCTTTAAATCCCTTGGTTCGCAACAATTTGCCAGAATGGTTGTGGGATGCTTTTGGAAAATATCCTGGTGAAGATACGCGTGAAGAGCTTGCGAAATCATTAATGCATCCAGCGCTTCTCGACTTGCGTGCAAACACCATGAAAACCAATCGCGAAGAATTGCTGGCGCAGATGAATGCATTGGGTGGTCGTTATCAAGCAATACCAACTCCCTATGCACCTGATGGTGTGCGCATTATGGGTAAACCTGCGTTGCAGAATACCGCTGGTTTTAAGGCTGGCATGTTTGAAGTGCAAGATGAAGGCAGTCAGCTTTTGGCCTATTTGCTTGCCCCTAAACGTGGCGAGATGGTGGTTGACTTCTGTGCCGGTGCCGGAGGTAAGACTTTGGCAATTGGTGCCTTGATGCGCTCTACAGGCCGTCTTTATGCTTTTGATACATCAGAGCGTCGCTTGGCGAATTTAAAGCCAAGACAGGCCCGTAGCGGCCTCTCAAATGTTCATCCCGTTTGGATTGATAGCGAGAACGATGCCAAGATCAAGCGCTTGGCTGGCAAGATTGATCGAGTCCTGGTGGATGCCCCTTGCAGTGGCATGGGTACATTGCGCCGTAATCCTGATCTGAAGTGGCGTCAAACTCCAGCTGGGGTCTTGGAGCTAAATCAGAAGCAGATGAGTATCTTGGCCTCTGCTGCCCGCTTGCTTAAGCCTGGTGGACGTTTGGTTTATGCCACTTGCAGCCTTTTGCCTCAGGAAAACCAAGCAATTGCAGAGGATTTTCTGGCAAAACACCCTCAATTTGAGGCTGTTCCAGCTGCTGAGGTTCTTAAGCCATTGTTTCCAAAGGATAAATTGCCTTTAGGTTGTTCTACAGATAATCCTTGGTGGCAGTTGTGGCCTCATATTCACGGCACTGATGGCTTTTTTGGAGCCGTATTCCAGAAGAAGGCTGCCGCCCCTGCTCCTGAATTAGAAAAAGACGATCAAAAAGAGACTAAGGTCAAAAACAAGAAGGCCCCTAAAGAACTAAAATAGAGTTTTAGACCTCTTTAGGGATTCCCTTTTGAACACAGTTTCAGGTTTTGATGTATTCCTCAATTGGCTTGCCAATGGATATTTAGATTGGTCATGGTGGCAGATCACGCTGTTCACTTTGGCTGTAACGCACATTACGATTGCGGCAGTCACGATCTTCCTGCACCGCTGCCAGGCACATCGGGCTTTAGACCTCCATCCAATCGTTTCACACTTCTTCCGCTTATGGCTTTGGCTCACTACCGGAATGGTGACCAAAGAATGGGCCTCGATTCACCGCAAGCATCACGCCAAATGTGAAACTGTAGACGACCCCCATAGCCCACAAATTTTGGGTATTGGCACCGTTCTCTCGCGCGGCGCAGAACTCTATAAAAATGAAGCTAAGAATCAAGAAACGATGGATAAGTTCGGTCACGGCACACCTGATGATTGGATCGAGCGCAATATCTATTCCAAGTTTTCTTGGCAGGGTGTCGCCATCATGCTCATCATCGACGTCTTTTTATTCGGCGGCATTGGCTTAACCGTATGGGCTGTCCAGATGTTATGGATCCCTATTACTGCTGCAGGCGTTATTAATGGTATCGGTCACTTTTGGGGCTATCGCAACTTCGATTGCGAAGATGCGTCTAGGAATATTTTCCCCTTGGGCATTTTGATTGGTGGTGAAGAGCTTCATAACAATCACCATACTTTTGCAACGAGCGCTAAGCTGTCAAATAAGTGGTACGAGTTTGATATAGGCTGGTTCTACATTCAGATGATGAGTGCAGTCGGTCTGGCAAAAGTGAAGAAGACTCCACCTAAACCAGTGTTGAGTGACCTGCGTCCTGCTGATCAGAATACGCTGGAAGCCATCATTGCAAACCGTTACGAAATCATGGCGCGCTATAGCAAGACATTGCGCAACTTCTTTAGTAACGAAGTACAACATATGCAGGTTCTGGCGTCTCATTTGAGTGATGCTCGTACTTGGCTTTCCAAAGATGAGTCTCGCTTAAGCGAGGAAGAGAAAGCTAAGCTAGAAGAGTTGATGGCAAGTAATGCTCAGTTACGCAAGATGATTGAGATGCGTCGTGACCTACAGGCAATCTGGGGCCGCTCTAGCGCAAGCAGAGAGCAGTTGGTGTCACAGTTGCATTCGTGGTGTCAGCGTGCAGAAGATAGCGGTCTCACAAGCTTGCGCGAATTTTCTTTAAGACTGCGTCGATACGCTTAAGTTGAATAAAAATTAAGGTAATAAAAAACCCGCTCTTAAGCGGGTTTTTTAATTGCGTGAAGTAGATTACTTCAGCTTTGTTTCTTTATAAGCAACGTGCTTGCGAATGGTTGGATCAAATTTCATGATCTCCATTTTCTCAGGCTTAGTACGCTTGTTTTTTGAAGTTGTGTAGAAGTGACCAGTACCTGCTGATGACTCTAACTTGATTTTTTCTCTACCGCCTTTAGCCATTTGTGCGCTCCTTAAATTTCGCCACGTGCACGCAGATCAGACAAAACAGCATCGATGCCATTCTTGTCGATAACGCGCAAACCAGCATTGGTTAAGCGCAAGCTAATCCAACGGTTTTCAGATTCAACCCAGAAACGACGGTTTTGCAAATTCGGCAAAAAGCGACGCTTCGTTTTATTGTTTGCATGGGATACATTGTTGCCAACCATCGGCTTCTTCCCAGTGACTTGGCAAACTTTTGCCATGACATAACTCCATTAATTGCGAAAAAAGAAGATTGTATCAGTCAAAGCTGATTTTGGGCTAGTCCTTATTAGCTTTAGTGAGGGGGTTGGGCCTGAAAAACGGCCTATATACAAGCTAAAGTGCTTCATTATTACTATAAGTTAGTAATTACTATCATTTATGTTCAATATTCATAAGGCCTGACTCAGTAAAAGAGAAAAATCCGCTATTACTCACAATGCAATGATCTAACAGCGCAATATCCACCAGCTCAAGCGCTTTGGACAAGGTTTTAGTGAGCTCTTGATCTGCCGAACTCGGGAGCGGGTTCCCGCTGGGGTGGTTGTGTGCCACGATCAGAGCGCTGGCGTTCCTCGCCAAGGCTTCTTTGAGGATTTCACGGGGATAGACAGCGGTTTGGGTAATGGAGCCCCTAAAAAGCTCCTGACACTCAATGAGTTGCAGCCTTGAGTCTAAATAAAGGCATAAAAAGACCTCATGTGGAAGAGCCCCAATTTTGGTTTGAAGAAATTCCTTAACGTGGCTGGAAGAGGAAAAAATGCCGTTCTGAGAAAGTCCATCCTCCAGGCTGCGCTTTACTAGTTCATGAGCCGCCTGGATTTGAGACCACTTGGAGATGCCCATGCCATGGATGCGGGTAAATTCTTCTGGGCTACTAGCCAGAAGGCGTGGCAGGCTGCCAAAGTAATGTAGTAAATCCTTGGCTAGGGTTACAGCGCTTTTCCCTTTGATGCCGACCCGTAAAAAGATGGCTAATAATTCTGGATCAGTCAGACAGCGGGCTCCATGGAGTCTGAGCTTTTCTCGAGGCTGCTCATTTTTGGGCCAATGAGGGATCGGAGAATCCACTACTGACGCAGGGCTAGATACAATCACCTTATGACTAAGCTTACCGTTTTGCCTAACTCCTATTTGACTCTCAACTATCGGCTGACTTTGCCGAACGGGGAGGATTACATCAATACTTTTGTTGATCGTCCTGCGACGGTTTTGATGGGTTCTGGACAATTTGCACCTTGCTTTGAAAAAGTGTTGTTGGGTTTAGGTGTTGGCGATAAAAAAAGCGCTTTGCTAGTTCCTGATGAAAGTTTTGGCGAACGCAAAGAAGATTTAGTGCAATGGGTTTCTTTGAAGGCGCTGAAAGAAGGTCGCGATGATGATGCGGAATTCAATCCTGGTGATGTCATTGAATTTAATGCGCCTGGTGGCGCTCAATACGCTGGTGTTTTGCAATCGATCAACGAAGAGGGTGCGTGGTTTGATTTCAATCACCCTCTTGCTGGAAGAGAAGTCACTTTTGAAGCACAGATCGTGGCCATTCTCTAAAACATGAGCACAGTCGATCACCCTGAAATTTTGATGGCTCAGCCCCGCGGATTTTGTGCGGGTGTTGATCGTGCAATCAATATTGTTAACGAAGCCCTGACTCGTTTTGGGGCTCCTATTTATGTACGCCATGAAATTGTTCACAACGCTTATGTTGTTGATGAGCTGCGTGGTAAAGGTGCAGTCTTCGTAGAGGAGTTGCATGAAGTGCCCAAGGGCGGCATTGTGGTTTTTAGTGCCCATGGCGTTTCGCAAGAGGTTCGTAAGGAAGCTGAGCAGCGTGGCTTGCAGGTATATGACGCGACTTGTCCTTTGGTTACCAAAGTGCACCTTGAAGTTGTCAAGATGTGTAAAGATGGCTACACGGTGCTGATGATTGGTCATGCTGGACACCCTGAAGTTGAAGGTACGATGGGGCAGGTAAAAGAGGGTGTTTTCTTGATTGAAAAAGTGGCTGATGTTGCAACATTGTCATTTTCTAGTGAAGAGAAAATGGCTTTTGTGACGCAAACGACTTTGTCAGTTGATGAGACCAAAGAAATAGTTGAAGCGCTCACTAAAAAATTTCCTAGTATTGTCCAGCCTCGCAAACAAGATATCTGTTACGCCACTCAAAATCGCCAAGATGCTGTGAAATTTATGACGCCTCAAGTAGAGGTAGTTATTGTGGTGGGAAGTTCGTCAAGTTCAAACTCCAATCGTTTGCGTGAATTATCAGAAAAGTTGGGGGTACCGTCTTACATGGTCGATGCTCCCGAGCAGCTGAAGCCAGAATGGTTTGTGGGTAAAAAACGCGTAGGCTTAACCGCTGGAGCCTCTGCCCCTGAAAGTTTGGCGCAGTCGATCGTCTCCCGCATTCAAGAGTTTGGGCCACGCAGTGTGCGTGCCTTACCAGGGGTAGTAGAGGATGTCACATTCTCATTGCCTAAAAATTTAGTCGATTGAAGTATTGATTCATAACCGAGGAGCTGTAGATGATTAAGTCAAAAGCATCAAAAGTGATTTTTATGAAAACTGCTATCGCCTTATCGGCGGCGGCACTGATTTTGGCTGGCTGTGGCAAGAGTGGCGATAAAGCTGCTGCAGTTCCCGCTGATGGTATTGAGGTCAAGATTGGCCACGTAGCCCCCTTAACTGGCCCTATTGCTCACTTGGGTAAAGATAATGAGAACGGTGCACGTTTGGCGCTTGAAGAAATTAATAAAGCAGGCTTGACGATCGATGGCAAAAAAGTAGTTCTCACTCTGGTGCCAGAGGACGATGCAGAAGATCCAAAAACAGCAACGCAAGTTGCACAAAAATTAGTAGATGCAAAAGTGGTCGGCGTTGTAGGCCACTTAAATTCTGGAACTAGCATTCCTGCTTCAAAAATCTATAGCGATGCAGGCATTACTCAAATTTCTCCATCCTCAACTAATCCCGATTACACCAAGCAAGGATTTAAAACAACGTATCGTCTCGTTGCGACTGATGCCCAGCAAGGCCCAGCTTTAGGCAATTACGTTGCTAAAACCTTGAATGCCAAGACGGTAGCTATCGTTGACGACTCTTCTCAGTATGGCAAAGGTTTGGCTGATGAGTTTGAGAAAACAGTGAAAGCTTCCGGTGTGAAAGTGGTAACACGTGAAGCAAGTAACAATAAGGCAACTGACTTTAAGGCAATTTTGACCAAGATTAAAGGTAGTAAGCCTGATGTCATCATGTATGGCGGAATGGACGCTACCGGTGGCCCTTTAGTGAAGCAAGCAGCCGAGCTGGGCATTAAAGCCAAGATTGTTGGTGGCGATGGCATGTGTACTGAGAAGCTGGCTGAGTTGGCTGGTGATGCAGTAGTGAATGTCACATGCTCTGAAGCTGGTAAAGCACTCTCTAAGATGCCTCAAGGCGCTGAATTCCAGAAGCGTTATAAAGAGCGCTTTAACTCTGATGTACAAATCTACGCTCCGTTTACTTACGACGCTGTATTTGTATTAGTAGATGCAATGAAGCGCGCCAACTCAACTGATCCAGCTAAGATCTTACTAGTTATGCCAGACACCAAGATGAATGGCTTAGTCGGTAACATCGCCTTTGATAGCAAAGGTGATATGAAGGAGGGGGTAATTACCCTCTATGACTTCAAGGACAAAAAGAAAACAGTTCTTGACGTCATCAATATGTAAGATTCATTAAAAGGGCGCCGCAGATGCGGTGCTCTTTTTTTGTACCCTTCAGTTTTTATTCAAATCACTCATGGATATTTTTCTTCAGCAGATCATCAATGGCTTAGTGCTCGGTAGCATCTACGCCTTGATCGCCTTGGGTTACACCATGGTTTATGGCGTGCTGGGAATTATTAACTTTGCACATGGTGAAGTACTCATGATTGGCGCAATGGTGTCGCTGTCTTTGCTGCGCTTGATTCTGAGTTTAACTAGCGATTTACCAGGTTGGCTTACTCTATTGATCGTATTGCCAGTGACAATGGCGGTTTGCGCAGGTCTGAGTTATTGGATTGAACGTATTGCATATCGGCCCTTGCGTAATGCGCCTCGTTTAGCTCCACTCATTTCTGCAATTGGTATGTCAATCTTGCTGCAAACCATTGCGATGTTGATTTGGTCTCGCAATCCGATGACCTATCCACAACTATTACCCTCAATCCCAATTGAAATTGGTGCTACTGGTGCAACAATTACCGGTAAAGAGATCGTGATCATCATTGTTGCTTTAGTGGTGATGTGTGGTCTATTGTTTTTGGTTGAAAAAACAAAGCTTGGCAGAGCGATGCGTGCTACTGCTGAGCAAACTCAAATTGCTGCATTGATGGGTGTGAATCCCAATCGTGTCATATCCATCACGTTTATGTTGGGCGGCGCTTTGGCGGGTCTGGCTGGCGTAATGATCGCTAGTAACTATGGCAATGTGCATTTTTATATGGGCTTCATTCCTGGCTTGAAGGCCTTCACTGCTGCTGTGTTGGGTGGTATTGGTAATTTGCAAGGGGCTATGCTGGGAGGCTTATTGCTGGGCTTAATAGAGGCCTTAGGCGCTGGCTATATTGGCGAGCTTACTGGTGGCGTCTTTGGTTCGAACTATCAAGATATCTTTGCCTTCTTAGTATTAATTCTGGTACTCGTGTTACGCCCTACTGGCTTATTGGGTGAGAAGGTTTCTGATCGTGCTTAAGAAGCTTGCCGCAAATCATCTCAATCGTTCTACCTATTTTTGTTTGGGTGCTCTCGCACTGCTTCTGTTGCCATGGATTGTGGGTGCAAGTGGTGGCAACTATTGGGTGCGGGTTGTAGATTTTGCGCTGCTTTACATCATCCTTGCTTTAGGTCTCAACGTTGTTGTGGGCTTTGCCGGTCTTTTGGATTTGGGCTATATCGCCTTTTATGCATTGGGTGCATACAGCTATGCTTTATTGGCTTCACCACATTTACCCCAACATTTTGAAACGATCGCAGCCGCACTTCCGCAGGGGATGCAATTTTCTCCATGGATGGTAGCCATCTTCTCGATGATCTTGGCCGCACTCTTTGGAATTCTTCTGGGCCTTCCTACTCTGCAGTTACGTGGAGATTATTTGGCAATCGTCACCTTGGGTTTTGGTGAGATTATCCGCATCTTCATGAATAATCTCGATCGCCCTTTAAATCTGACCAATGGGCCTAAGGGTATTACTGCAATTGATCCTATTCAGCTGTTTGGCATCTCTTTTGCAAAGCCTTTAGATCTGGGTTTTGTGCAAATTCCTGGTTTGTATTTAGTGTTTTATCTATTCTTGATATTGGCGATTGCAGTGACGATTGTGTGCCTCCATTTACAGAACTCTCGGATTGGCCGAGCTTGGGTCGCTATTCGCGAAGATGAGATTGCTGCTAAAGCCATGGGTATCAATACGCGCAATATGAAGTTACTTGCTTTTGCAATTGGCGCATCTTTTGCCGGTGTGGCGGGCGTATTCTTTTCGGCATTCCAAGGGTTTGTATCGCCAGAGTCCTTCACTCTTTGGGAGTCGATTGTCGTCTTGGCTATGGTAGTACTTGGTGGTATCGGCCACATCCCCGGTGTGATCTTGGGTGCGATTGTGTTAGCGGTATTTCCAGAGGTGCTACGTGGTGTTGCGGAACCTGTTCAAAAAGCACTCTTTGGGCACGTGATCGTAGACGTTGAAGTGATTCGTCAGTTGATTTACGGCCTAGCCTTGATTCTGGTGATGCTATATCGCCCAGGCGGTATTTGGCAAAAAGGTGGTGGCAAATAATGGCCGCTCGTTTATTGCTCGATGTAGCCGATGTATCAAAGCGCTTTGGCGGTGTACAAGCCTTAGATTCAGTCGGATTACAAGTTCCCCATGGCTCGATTGTTGGTTTGATTGGTCCCAATGGCGCCGGGAAAACAACGTTCTTTAATGTTATCACCGGCCTATATCCAGCCGATTCAGGAATTTTTTTATTTGATGGCAATGCTTACTTCCCAGAATCCGTATCACAAGTGACTCAATCTGGAATGGCAAGAACCTTTCAGAATATTCGCCTCTTTGGTGAAATGACTGTGCTTGAGAATGTGATGGTAGGGTGTCATTGCCGCTCTAAAGCAGGGTTGCTGGGCGCTATCTTCCGCTTTCCATCAACCAAGCGTGAAGAGCTTGCTATTCGGGAGAAATCCCTTGCATTGCTCGCTTATGTTGGTTTGAGTGACTATGCGCAGTTGCAAGCGCGTAATTTATCTTATGGCCATCAACGTCGCCTAGAAATTGCGAGAGCCTTGGCGACTGAGCCTAAGCTTCTCGCTTTGGACGAGCCAGCTGCTGGTATGAACGCTACCGAGAAATTGGAATTACGTGAGTTGCTGCTCCGTATCCGTGCAGATGGTAAAACGATACTTTTGATTGAACATGATGTGAGTTTGGTGATGGGTATTTGCGATAGCTTGACCGTGCTCGATTACGGCAAGGTGATCGCTGCCGGTAAACCTGCAGATGTGCGCGTTCATCCTGAGGTAATTAAAGCGTATCTAGGTCAAGGGGCGGTGTAATGGGCGCCTTACTTCATGTACAAGATCTCAAAGTAGCTTATGGCGGCATTAATGCTGTCAAAGGAATTGACCTGCACGTTAATCAGGGGGAGTTGGTTGCCCTGATTGGTGCGAATGGTGCAGGTAAGAGCTCTAGTCTCAAAGCCATAGCAGGCTTGTTAAAGCCCGCTGCAGGTGTGATTGCGTTTATTGATCAAAATACCGACCAATTGCCCGCCTATGAATTAGTCCGCTTAGGTTTGGGCCTTGTGCCGGAGGGTCGAGGCGTATTTAAGCGCATGACCATCTTGGAAAACCTGCAGATGGGTGCATTCTTAAAGAAAGATGCGAAAGCCATCAATTTGAAATTAGAGGAAGTATTTTCTTATTTCCCACGACTGAAAGAGCGTCTCTCGCAACTTGCTGGCACTTTGTCTGGTGGTGAGCAACAAATGGTCGCGATGGGTAGGGCAATGATGGCAGAGCCTAAGCTCTTGTTGTTAGATGAGCCTTCTATGGGCTTGTCACCCATCATGGTGGAAACCATTTTTGATGTTATTCGTAATCTCTCAAAAAATGGGATGACGATTCTCTTGGTCGAACAAAATGCCCGACTAGCCTTGCAGATGGCCGATCGGGCTTATGTGATGGAAAGTGGTTTGATCACGCTGACTGGCGCGGGGCAAGAGCTACTTCAAGACCCGAGAGTGCGCACTGCCTACTTAGGCGAGTAAGCCAGTTGTCACAAAACAGCTTAAGCAGTTTCTTTGAGTAACTCGCGCAGCATATTGCACATCTGACGAATTTCATCATCGCTGACATTTAATGCTGGCATAAAGCGCAAGAGGTTTGGTCTTGGAGAATTAATCAATAGACCTTCAGGGCCGCGATCACGAGCAAGCTCTACTAATTTAGGTCCGATATCTTTCCCTAGCATGAGAGCGCGCAGCAAACCTTCGCCACGCTCACCCTCGAGATTGAACTCAGCGCAAAGTTTGAGCAATTCGGATTTGAGTAATTCACCTTTAGCTTTAACGCTATCTAAAAAGCCTGGGGCTAATAACTGTTCGATCACGCTAATACCTACTGCAGTCATCAATGGGTTGCCGTTATAGGTCCCACCTTGATCACCAGGCACAAAGCAGGCAATCGCATCAGTTGCCATGAGGGCTGCCAAGGGAACGCCACCACCAATACCTTTACCCAAGGTCATGATGTCAGGCTCGATGCCGGATTGTTGGTAAGCGAAGAGGGTGCCAGTACGGCCACATCCTGCTTGTACTTCATCAGCAATGAGAAGGATGTTGTTATCTTTCGTGAACTGACGCAGCTCGCGCATAAATTCTTTAGTGGCTGGGATGACGCCGCCTTCTCCTTGAACAGGCTCAAGCATTACGGCAACCGTTTTATCGGTCACCAGCTTTTTAACAGAATCCAAATCATTCAGATCTGCTTTTGGAAAGCCAGCTACTTGAGGAGCAAACATCGTGTCCCAGTTTGGCTTACCAGAGGCACTCATGGTTGCTAATGTGCGACCATGAAAGCTGTGATCAAACGTAATGATTTCAAAGGCGCCGTTTTTATTGAGCTGACCCCATTTACGAGCCAACTTAATTGCACCTTCATTTGCTTCGGCACCACTATTAGCAAAAAAGACTTTATTAAAGCAGCTATTAGAAGTTAATAGATTGGACAAACCAATCATGGGCTCGTTATAAAACGCAGGGCTTGGGTTAATCAGTTTCTTAGCTTGCGTATTCAGTGCCGCAATCATTCCTGGATTGCAATGACCCAAACAATTCACCGCCCAGCCTTGCAAGAAATCTAAATAGCGTTTGCCGTTGTTATCTGTTAACCATGAGCCATTGCCCTCAACCATCACCACATCTGGGCGTTGAGTAATAAACATCACTGAATGGGTATCGATAGGGGCTGGATTGTTCATGCTGGTTTGCGGTAAGGAATGAATGAAGGCTAATGAGGTTTCTATTATCTAACTTTATGAAGTTTAGTTTGCGGCTAAATCTGCTGCGCTGGTAAAGGAGTCTGCAAAGAATTCTTCTTCAGGTAGATGACATTTGGATGAAAAGTCTTCGCGGGCGGCATTAACCATGGCTGGAGCCCCGCAGGCGTATACCTGAAAGTCCTTGAGGCTGGGATGGTCATCAACCACGGCCTGATGCACAAAACCTGTGCGGCCACGCCATGCATCTTCTGGTAGACCATCTGAAATCACCGGAATGTACTTGAAATTTGGGATTTCTTGTTCCCAGGTTTTACATAAATCACTCAGGTAAAGATCACTTGGACGACGTCCACCCCAATACAGCTCAATTGGGCGCTCAATCTTCTTGGTCTGCATTTGTTCAATGATGGATTTAATGGGTGCAAAGCCTGTACCTGCAGCCAAAAAGATAATCGGCTTCTTGGAGTCCTCTCTTAAAAAGAAGCTGCCCAGAGGGCCTTCAAAGCGCAGGATATCTTTCTCTTTTAATGCTGGGCTTACTGCGCCAAACACAAAGTCTGTAAATAGCCCGCCGGGTAAGTGACGAATATGGAGTTCTAATGGCCCTTCTTGTTCGGGGGCGTTGGCAATCGAGTAAGCACGACGTTGCCCATCCTTTAGAAGAAACTCCAAATACTGGCCAGCTAGAAATTGAAAGCGCTCGGCAGCGGGAAGTTGTAGCTTGAGAATGGCAACATCATTGCTAGGTTTGCTGATGGTATTTACACGGCATGGCACCTTACGAATGGCAATATCACCTGCGCCTTGAACCTCGCGGGCCTCAATGAGGAGGTCTGATTGAGGGTGTGAGCAGCAAAATAAGATGCCCCCTGCAGTTTCATCGGTTCTGCTGAGGGCGTTTTCACTGTGCTGACCGTGGGTGATTTGACCCTCTAAGACTTTGCCTTTGCATGAGCCGCAAGCTCCGTTTTTGCAGCCATAGGGAAGATTGATGCCTTGGCGAAGGGCGGCCTCCAGGACAGTCTCATCCTGGGTAACAGTAAATTGTTTGCCGCTCGTTTTGAGCGTGACCTGATAAGACACTCTCATTCCTTTCAATAAATCGTTACGATGTTACTTATGCAATCTTTTGGTAAACCTTCAATCCTGATTATTGGCTGCGGCGACATTGGTCTTCGAGTGGCAAGACAGCTATCTCGTAGCCATCGTGTTTTTGCACTCACTTCTTCGCAACATCGTTTTCAGGAGCTGAGGGAGGTTGGCGCGATTCCAATTTTGGGTAATCTAGATCATCCAGAAACTTTATGGCGCCTATCCGGCTTAGCTCAAACCGTGATTCATTTGGCACCACCCCAAAACCAAGGAAATCGTGATTGCCGAACCCGCAACCTGCTTAGAATTTTAGCCCAAGGCTCCAATGCCGTCAGGCGCCTCATCTATATCAGTACCACGGGCGTGTATGGGGATCATCGGGGCGCTAAAGTGAGTGAGGTAACCCCTGTAAGTCCTCAAAGTGAGCGTGCTCACAGAAGGGTAGATGCCGAGCGGATCTTGCGTTTATGGGGGCCTGCTCATGGCGTTGCTGTCACCATTTTGCGGGTTCCTGGAATCTATGCGGCTGACCGTCTACCAATCGAGCGTTTGCAATCCCAAACCCCGGCATTGCTTCCTGAGGAAGACGCATATTCAAATCATATTCACAGTGATGATCTGGCCCGACTGGTGTGTGCAGCGGTGTATCACGGAAAGCCACAGCGAGTTATCAACACTTGCGATGGTGGCGAAACCAAAATGGGTGATTATTTTGATGAAGTGGCGGATGCATTTGGATTAAATAGGCCGCCTCGTATGTCGGGCAGTGAGCTGCAAAAAATAGTTAGCCCAATGCTTTGGTCATTTATGCGTGAGTCTAGGCGAGTAACAAACGCTCGCCTACATGAGTTGAAAACCCCGCTGCGTTATCCCAGCGTAGCAGCCTTTCTGAAGACTACTTCCAAGAATCCTTAAGGCCGACTGTACGGTTAAATACAGGCGCGCCCGGCTTAGAGTCAGTCTGATCAGCAACAAAGTAGCCATGACGTTCAAACTGAAAACGATCCTCTGCTTTAACGTCTTTCATGCAAGGCTCTAGATAAGCAGTGATTGTCTCTTTAGAGTTGACATTAATTGCGTCAAGGAAGTTTTTATCGCCACTATCTGGGTGTGGATCACTAAAGAGGTGATCATATAAACGCACTTCAGTTGGAACGGCTTCAGCAGCACTAATCCAGTGAATATTGCCCTTCACCTTATAGTTATTCGATCCAGCGGTGCCACTCTTGCTATCAGGGAAATGGGTGACATTGACTTGGGTGACATTGCCTGCTGCATCGGTCTCAAAGCCAGTGCACTCAACCACAAAGCCATGACGTAGACGTACGCGGCTACCCGGTTGGTCACCAATTGGCGGATAAAGTCTGAAAAATCCTTTGATAGGTTCTTTCATAAAGTCATCTGACTCAATCCACAGTTCGCGCGTGAAGTTAAATTCACGATTACCCCATTCAGGATGCTGTGGATGACGTGGTGCTGAGCAAGGTTCTTTTATTCCGGCATCAAAATTCTCAACCACTAGTTTGAGTGGCTTCAATACTGCAGTCGCACGGGGCGCCCTTGCCTCAAGATCATCGCGCAAGGCTTGATCCAAGGTACTCATATCTATCCAGCTATCAGCTTTGGATACACCAATACGTTCGCAAAATAAGCGAATACTTTCAGGTGTGTATCCACGGCGACGGATACCTACAATAGTTGGCATACGTGGATCGTCCCAACCATCCACATGTTTTTCTTCAACTAGCTGCAATAACTTGCGCTTACTGGTGATGGTGTAAGTCAAATTAAGACGCGCAAACTCATATTGGTGAGGAACTGGATCCTTGAAGACGCCCAGTTCTTTTAAGGAATGAACGATCCAATCATAGAGTGGACGGTTGTTCTCAAACTCCAGTGTGCAAATAGAGTGAGAGACATTTTCTAGGGCGTCAGAGATGCAATGGGTAAAGTCGTAAAGCGGATAAATGCACCATTTGCTCCCTGTGCGGTGGTGATCAGTATGACGAATGCGGTAAACCACAGGATCGCGCATCACAATGTTCGGATGCGCCATATCAATCTTCAAGCGCAGTACATGTTCACCATCTTTAAATTTGCCGTCACGCATTTCGCGGAAGAGGGCAAGATTTTCTGCGGGGCTGCGATCGCGGTAAGGACTGTTTTTGCCAGCTTGACCAAAGTTACCGCGGTTCGTATGAATGTCATCAGCGCTTTGACTATCAACATAGGCTTTGCCATTCTGAATCAGAATTTCTGCGAACTCATAGAGGCGATCAAAGTAATCGCTTGCATGGTAGAGATGTGTGCCCCAGTCAAAGCCGAGCCATTTAACGGCATCCAAAATACTGTCCGCATATTCAACATCTTCTTTCACTGGGTTGGTGTCATCTAGGCGCATATTGCAACGCGCGCCACCAGCTTGATTGTTGTAGTCAGCTGCTAAACCGAAATTGAGGCAAATACTTTTTGCATGACCAATGTGTAAATAGCCATTGGGTTCAGGTGGAAAGCGAGTAATGATCGAGGGGATAGCTTCACCGGCTAAATTGGTGCGCTGGGAAAAAGCACCGCTCGCTAAGTCATGATCAATGATCTGACGTAAAAAGTTAGAGGGCTCAGCGACTGCGCCAGCGGCTACTTTAGAGGGTTTGCTATCTTGGGACATAGCCACATTGTAGAGAAAACCCCGCGACCCATAAAGAAAAAGCCCGCAAACTGCTGCGGGCTCGTTTCTATTGAGGTGTGAAGAATCAATCTTCGACGAAAGCCTCTTCGCGAGTCTTCTTCACCGCTGGTAAGGCTACGATCACTACCAAGAGGGCGGCTGCAATCAGCAATCCCAAGGAGAGTGGGCGGGTTAAGAAGGTGGTGAAATCACCGCGGGATAGCAACAAAGCACGGCGGAAGTTCTCTTCCATCATTGGTCCGAGCACAAAGCCTAAAAGTAATGGAGGAGGTTCGCAACCGAGTTTGAAGAAGAGGTAACCAATTACGCCAAAGGCTGCAGTTACATAAACGTCAAACACAGTGTTGTTCACGGTGTACACACCGATACAGCAGAAAACCAAAATGGCTGGGTACATAAAGCGATAAGGAATCTTCAAAAGCTTTACCCAAATACCGATGAGGGGCAAGTTCAAGAGAATCAACATCACGTTACCAATCCACATAGAAGCGATCAGACCCCAGAACAAAGCTGGGTTGCTGGTCATCACTTGTGGACCTGGTTGAATGTTGTGAATCGTCATTGCGCCAACCATCAAGGCCATTACCGCGTTTGGTGGAATACCTAAGGTCAGCAATGGAATGAATGAGGTTTGAGCGGCAGCATTGTTAGCTGACTCTGGACCTGCAACACCTTCAATCGCACCCTTACCAAATTCATGGCTGTACTTAGAGGATTTCTTTTCAACGGAGTAAGCGCCGAAAGCAGCAAGTGCAGCGCCGCCGCCAGGCAGAATACCGAGAATGGAGCCAATCGTAGTGCCGCGCAAGATCGATGGAATCATGCGCTTGACGTCTTCCTTGGTGGGAATCATGGTGGTCATCTTGTTTAAGAAGCCCTCGTCCTCATCCGTTTTCTCAAGGTTGCCCATGATCTCTGCGAAACCGAATACACCCATCGCAACCGCTACGAAACCAATACCATCGCTCAATTCAGGAATATCAAATGCATAGCGTGATACGCCAGAGTTCACGTCAGTACCGATCAAGCCCATTAACAAACCGAGCACGATCATGCCAATGGCTTTAACGAGTGAGCCTGATGCCAATACAACCGCACCAATTAAACCTAGCACCATGAGTGAGAAGTACTCAGCAGGGCCAAACTTAAATGCAAGTTGAGAGAGTGGAGCAGCAAAAGCAGCCAACACTAAAGTTGCTACGCAACCGGCGAAGAAGGAACCCATACCGGCAGTGAACAATGCCACGCCTGCTCGACCATTTCTGGCCATTTGATATCCATCGATCGCCGTCACCACCGAGGATGTTTCACCTGGAATGTTTAGCAAAATAGCAGTTGTAGAGCCGCCGTACTGTGAGCCGTAATAGATACCAGCCAACATAATCAAAGCGGCGATTGGAGGCAGGGCGTAGGTTGCAGGCAGCAACATCGCGATAGTTGCGATTGGGCCAAGGCCTGGCAATACGCCAATCAAAGTGCCCAAGACGCAGCCAATGAGGCAGTACAAGAGATTTTGTAAAGTAAATGCGGTATCGAAACCGAGGGCTAAATTAGCAAATAAGTCCATTTTCAGTATCCCGGTTCGTTATTGTTGTAAGAAGAAAGGCAGTAATGGGAACTGTAATTTCAGACCCAAAACGAATACCGAATAAGTGAACACAATGAGGAAGGTTGCATTAATTAAAGTGCCCTTCCAGTGGAACTCATGGCTCGCGCTTGCTGACATGAATACCAGAACAAACACAGCCACAACAAAACCCATCGTTGGCAAGAGGATGCCGTATAAAACAACCGAGCCAGTAATCAGACCAATGATTCTCCAGTTAAATGGAGGAATCTTTTCAATGGCTGCTTTAGCGCTCAATGATTTGACTAGGATTAAGAGGCCCAAGGCCGTCATTACTAAGCCAAGCCAAAATGGGAAATAACCTGGCCCCATTTTGGCGGCAGTACCCATCTGGTATTGGGTAGCCATGTAAGTAAAAAATAGGCCAATGACTATATACATCAAGCCAGCCCCAAAATCTTTTTGATTACGGATTTCCAAGTTGCGCTCCTTATTTATCGACTTAATGCCGATTTATTAATGTTGTGCGATTGTAAGGCAAGGGAGGGGGGTCTTGTCTAGGGTTTGCCCTAGACAGGTGCCAATGCGATAATTATTGCCATGAAAGTCTCCCAAATTCGCCAGGCTTACCTGGATTTCTTTGCCCAAAAAGGCCACCAAATCGTCCCCTCTAGCCCAGTGGTGCCTGGAGACGATCCAACCTTGCTCTTTACCAATGCGGGTATGAACCAGTTCAAGGACGTGTTTTTGGGCTTCGATAAGCGTTCTTACAGCCGAGCCACCACCGCCCAAAAATGCATCCGCGCCGGTGGAAAGCACAATGACTTAGATAACGTCGGTTACACCGCACGTCATCACACCTTCTTTGAGATGCTGGGGAACTTTTCCTTTGGGGATTATTTCAAGAAGGATGCCATTCAATTTGCTTGGGATTTATTAACTGAGGTATTCAAGCTTCCTAAAGAAAAACTATTGGTAACCGTCTACGCAGAAGACGATGAGGCATATGGCATTTGGAAGGACCAAATTGGGGTGCCTGTAGAGCGCATTATTCGTATTGGCGATAACAAAGGCGCACGTTACGCTTCAGACAACTTTTGGATGATGGGTGATACCGGCCCTTGCGGTCCGTGTACTGAAATTTTCTACGATCACGGTGAGCACATTCCCGGCGGTCCTCCTGGTAGCCCAGATGAAGATGGCGATCGTTTCATTGAAATTTGGAACAACGTCTTCATGCAATTTAATCGGGATGAGGCTGGTGTAATGCACCCATTGCCAAAACCTAGTGTCGATACTGGTATGGGTCTTGAGCGCATTGCTGCAGTGTTGCAACATGTTCACTCCAATTATGAAATCGACCTCTTCGTCAATCTCCTGAAGGCTTCGAAGGATGCTGTAGATGCTGCTGGCGGAGAAAATTGTGATGCAGCCAGCCCTTCGCTGAAGGTAATCGCAGACCATATTCGTGCTTGCAGTTTCATTGTTGTCGATGGCGTGATCCCAGGTAATGCTGGGCGCGGTTATGTATTACGTCGTATTGCTCGTCGCGCGATTCGCCATGGTTATAAATTAGGCGCCCGCAAACCATTCTTCTATCAATTGGTACCAGCTCTTGTCAAAGAGATGGGTGAGGCATATCCCGAGTTACGCGCAGCACAAGATAAGGTCAGCGAAGTCCTCAAGCAAGAAGAAGAGCGGTTCTTCCAAACGATTGCCAATGGCATGGAAATTTTGGACGGTGCTTTAGCTGGTGGTGCAAAAGTAGTGGATGGTGAAACAGCATTCCGCTTGCACGACACATTTGGCTTCCCGTTAGATTTAACTGCAGACGTTTGTCGTGAGCGTGGTGTGACAGTAGATGCTGAAGGCTTTGAAGTTGCTATGCAAAAGCAGCGAGATCAAGCAAGGGCGGCTGGTAAGTTCAAGGTAGCTCAAGGCTTGGATTACAAGGGCAAGCCTACGCAGTTCCATGGCTACGATACGCTCAAGCATGAGGGCGCCAAAGTCACCGCTCTGTATGTGGATGGCTCTGAAGTCCCTTCAGTGAAAGCTGGCGATGCAGCGGTAATCGTATTGGATAACACTCCGTTTTATGCGGAATCTGGAGGTCAAGTCGGCGATAAAGGTGAGTTGCGCAATGAAACAGTGCGTTTCTCAGTGGATGACACCTTTAAGATTCAGGCTGATGTATTTGGCCATCAAGGCGAGGTGCATGAAGGTGAACTCAAGGTCGGCGACTCTCTCAATGCCCTGGTAGATATTCAGCAAAGAACAGACACGATGCGTAACCACAGCGCTACGCATATCTTGCATAAAGCCTTGCGTGAAGTCCTGGGTGATCATGTGCAGCAAAAGGGTTCTTTGGTAGATGCCACTAAAACTCGTTTTGACTTTACTCATAACGCGCCCATTACTGCCGAACAGATTCGTCGCGTTGAAGATATTGTGAATGCAGAGATTTTGGCAAATACCGCCACCTCTGGAAAAGTGATGTCCTTAGATGATGCTCAGAAGACTGGCGCCATGATGCTCTTTGGTGAGAAGTACGGCGATGAGGTGCGCGTTCTCGAAATCGGTACCTCCAAGGAGCTTTGCGGTGGCACTCACGTCTCTCGCACTGGGGATATCGGTAGCCTCAAGATTGTTTCTGAGGGCGGCGTAGCTGCTGGCATCCGTCGTATTGAGGCAGTTACCGGCAATAATGCACTGCAGTTCTTACAAGGGCTCGAAGACAAAATTAATGAAGCGGCAGCGATCCTCAAAACTCACCCCGGTGATTTAGTGAATCGTGTTGCACAGCTTCAAGATAGCTTGCGCCAAGCTGAACGTGAGTTAGAAAAAGTAAATTCTAAGTTGGCTGCAAGTCAAGGCGATGAGTTGGCAGGTCAAGCAATGGATGTCAATGGAATCAAAGTATTGGCAGCCCGTCTTGATGGCGCTGATGCTGGTGTATTGCGTGAGACCATGGATGCACTCAAGGCAAAACTTAAAACGGCAGCGATTGTCTTGGCATCTGTGCAGGGCGATAAGGTCAGCTTGATTGCTGGCGTGACTGCAGATTCAATTGGAAAAGTGAAGGCAGGTGATCTGGTGAACTTTGTTGCCCAGCAGGTAGGCGGCAAGGGTGGCGGTAAGCCAGAGATGGCGATGGCTGGCGGTAATGACCCAAGTAAGTTGGGCGAAGCCTTGGCTGCTGTTAAAGATTGGGTCGCAAGCAAATGAGCGAAGTGAATATTGCTTTTGATGCAGAGGTAGATGCGATTGGCATGAACTGTCCATTGCCGATTTTGCGTACTAAAAAGGCCTTAGCGACTATGCAATCTGGTGAGGTCCTCAAAATTAAAGCGACAGATTCTGGTGCTGCAAGAGACTTTCCCGCATTTGCAAAGCAAACCGGTAATGAGCTCATAGGGAGCGCAACTGAAGGCGATGTCTTAGTGTTCTTCTTAAAGAGAAGATAAGCAAAGACAAAACTGAAGAAGTTTTAATCCAAAGAAAAGGCAGGAAATCCCTGCCTTTTTTGCATTCTGCACAACAGCAGCTTAGGTGAGTGAGCGACTCTTCAGATAAGCGGCAAAGTCCGCAGATACTTCTGGATGTCGCAGGGCAAATTCCACAGAAGCCTTGAGGTAGCCAAGCTTACTACCGCAGTCATAACGCACACCATCATATTCATATGCAAATACAGGCTCTTCTTTGAGTAAGGTAGCAATCGCATCGGTGAGTTGAATTTCACCACCAGCACCAGGCTTCAGATTACGAATATGTTTGAAAATATCCGAGGACAGTACATAGCGCCCCACCACTGCCAAGTTAGATGGTGCATCTTTAGGTTGTGGTTTTTCTACAATGCCATTGAGGCGATAGATGCCTTTGGCTACTTCTGCTCCCGCTACGATTCCGTAGGAGCTACTCTTGGCAGGATCAATTTTTTCGACAGCAATAACAGAGCCATTCTGCTCATGAAACACCTCTAGCATCTGCTTGAGTACTGGAGGCTGGCCATCCAATAAGTCATCCGCCAAGATGATGGCAAAGGGCTCATCACGTACTAATTTTTCTGCACAGAGTACGGCATGACCTAAACCCAATGCTTCTGGTTGGCGAACATACACACAATCTACGTGGCTTGGTTTAACGCTGCGCACAATTTCTAAAAGAGCTTGTTTATTTTTTGCCTCAAGTTCAGCTTCAAGTTCGTAGGCTTTATCAAAGTGATCTTCAATTGCGCGCTTACTACGACCGGTTACAAAAATCATCTCAGTGATGCCAGCTGCAATGGCTTCCTCAACCGCATACTGAATCAATGGCTTGTCGACTACATTGAGCATCTCTTTAGGGCTTGCCTTGGTGGCAGGCAAAAAGCGAGTGCCTAGGCCGGCAACAGGAAAGACTGCTTTAGTTACGGCTTTAGTATTCAATGGCATTGGATGTCCAATCTTTATTTAAGACGCTCTAATTGTGCAACAAGCTTCTCATGATTTTGCTCAAAACCAGCAAGGCGTTGTTTCTCTTGGGCTACAACCTCGGCTGGGGCCCTTGCTACAAAGCTTTCGTTGCCCAGTTTGCTGCGGGCTTTAGTGATTTCATTGGCTAAGCGCTCAATTTCCTTGCCAAGGCGAATACGCTCTGCTGCCACATCAACCTCGATCTTGAGCAAGAGCTTGATATCGCCAACCAATGCAATCGGCGCACCAGGAGCATCTTTCTCGAGGGCAGATTCATCGCTATAGATTTTTACTTCGGCCAGCTTGGCTAATGCGAGCAAGTAGGGAGTCGCTTTTTGTAAGAATGCTTCTGGTCCGTAAATCCAGAGTGGTACTTTTTGGCCTGGAGGCACCTGCATTTCGCCACGCAAGTTTCTGCACGCATCCACAATCGCTTTTACTTGGTCCACCCAAGCTTCGCTTTGCTCATCAATCTTCTCGGGCTGGGAGACTGGATACGGTTGCAAGGCAATCGTTTGTTTGGCTTGTTTTGCCAACTCTTTGCCAGACTTAGGCCCAACGGTTTGCCACAAAGTTTCCGTGATAAACGGAATCAGTGGGTGCGCCATCCGTAGAATAGTTTCAAGCACGCGCAATAAAGTACGACGAGTAGCGCGTTGCTGGGCAGGAGTACCCGTTTGGAGTTGTACCTTGGCTAGCTCTAGGTACCAATCGCAATACTCATCCCATACAAATTGATAGATGCTGCTTGCGATGTTGTCAAAACGATAGTTCTGGAAGCCCTTAGCTACTTCGGCTTCTGTTCTTTGAAGTTGAGACACAATCCACTTATCTGCTGGCGAAAAGTCCGAATAACCATCAGGGCCACATTGGTTGTCGCAAGGCGCTAAGCCGTTGTCTTCATCACTACCAGGGCAGTTCATCAGAACAAAGCGGGTGGCATTCCACAGTTTGTTACAGAAGTTACGATAGCCTTCGCAACGCTTTTGATCAAAGTTAATGTTTCGACCAAGCGAAGCAAGAGATGCAAATGTAAAACGCAAGGCATCGGTACCAAATGCTGGAATACCTTCCGGAAATTCTTTTTTGGTTTTCTTGCTGATGCTCTCAGCTTGTTTGGGGTTCATCAAGCTAGTCGTACGCTTGCCTACTAACTCTTCAATCTTGATGCCATCAATCAAATCAATGGGATCCAAAGTATTGCCTTTGGACTTGCTCATCTTTTGGCCTTCAGCGTCACGTACTAAGCCATGAACGTAGACTGTATGAAATGGCACCTTACCGGTGAAGTGGCAAGTCATCATGACCATGCGTGCCACCCAGAAGAAGATGATGTCAAAACCCGTTACCAATACTGATGAAGGCAAGAAGTGATTTAAAGCAGGGGTTTCATCAGGCCAGCCTAATGAGCTAAACGGAACAAGGGCAGAGCTAAACCAGGTATCGAGAACATCTGGGTCGCGATTGAGCTGGCCTGTATAGCCCGCAGCCGCAGCTTTCGTCTTGGCTTCCTCTTCAGAGCGAGCAACAAAGATCTGTCCATCATCGCCGTACCATGCTGGGATTTGATGGCCCCACCAAAGTTGACGAGAGATGCACCAGTCTTGAATATTTGCTAACCATTGGGTGTAGGTGTTAATCCAGTTTTCTGGAACAAGCTTGATATCACCTTTAGTCACCGCATCAAGAGCTGCCCCTGCAATCGATGACCCTGGTTGGTATTGATTGTCTGGGCTAGGCTTAGACATTGCCACAAACCATTGGTCTGTGAGCATCGGTTCAATAATGGTTTGTGTACGGTCACCGCGAGGCACCATCAACTTATGTGGCTGCACTTTTTCCAATAAACCGGCTGCATCTAAATCGGCAACGATTTGTTTGCGCGCAGCAAAGCGTTCCATGCCTTGATAAGCGGCAGGTGCATTCTCATTAATCTTGGCATCTAAAGTCAGGATATTGATGAGCGGTAGTTGATGGCGTTGTCCTACTGCATAGTCATTAAAGTCATGGGCAGGGGTTACCTTGACTACGCCAGTGCCAAAGTTCAAATCAACATAGTCATCTGCAATGATCGGAATTTGTCGATCACATAAAGGCAAATTCACTGATTTGCCAATCAAGTGTTTATAGCGCTCATCTTCTGGATTAATCATCACTGCAACGTCACCCAATAGGGTCTCAGGGCGAGTGGTGGCAACAGTCAAATGACCGGAGCCATCAGCCAGTGGATAGTGGATGTGCCACATGGAACCATCTTCTTCTTCGCTCACCACTTCTAAGTCAGAAACAGCGGTGCCTAAAACAGGGTCCCAATTAACAAGACGTTTGCCGCGATAAATCAACCCTTGCTCATGCAGACGGACAAATACTTCCACCACTGCCTTGGACATCTTGCTGTCCATCGTGAAATATTCTTTACCCCAATCAATCGACGCGCCAAGGCGACGAATCTGACGAGTAATCGTATTGCCAGAAGTTTCTTTCCACTCCCATACTTTTTCAAGGAACTTTTCGCGACCTAAGTCATGGCGAGACACTTTTTGTGCATCGAGTTGACGCTCAACAACGATTTGAGTGGCAATACCAGCGTGGTCAGTGCCAGGCACCCACAAAGTATTTTTGCCAGACATACGAGCATGACGTACCAAGCCATCCATGATGGTTTGGTTAAAAGCATGACCCATATGGAGGGTGCCAGTCACATTCGGTGGCGGCAGCTGAATAGAAAAGTTATCTTTACCCTCATCCATGCTGGCATCGGCAATGCCTCTGCGTTCCCATTCCGGACCCCAATAGGCCTCTATTGGGGCGGGTTCATAGGATTTAGCCAGTTCATCTACTGAACCGGCCGCTGGTGAATTAGGGGTATTTGAGGCATTTGGCATAAGAGGCAAATTATAATTGGGGCGATGTACTCAGACTTGCTCGCGAACCTCAATCCAGAACAGCGCGAGGCAGTAACCCTCCCGCCCGTTAACCCAGATGGCCATGCCCAATCAGCCCTGATTTTGGCTGGCGCAGGGAGCGGTAAGACGCGCGTGCTCACCACCCGTATAGCCTGGTTGATCCAAACAGGCCAAGTTTCTCCTATTGGCGTCCTAGCTGTTACCTTTACCAATAAAGCCGCTAAAGAGATGATGGTGCGCCTAAGTGCCATGTTGCCCATCAATACTCGAGGAATGTGGATTGGCACTTTTCACGGTCTATGTAACCGTTTATTGCGCGCTCACCACAAAGAAGCTGGTTTACCGTCCACCTTTCAGATCTTGGATACCCAGGATCAACTCTCTGCCATCAAGCGTCTTTTGAAGGGTTTGAAGGTGGATGATGAGAAGTATCCCCCTAAGCAGTTGCAATACTTTATTGCGCACGCTAAGGAGCGCGGTCAACGCGCCAAAGATTTATCAGTGGGTGACGACTTTCAGGCAAAGATGGCTCAACTCTATGCCGCCTATGATGAGCAGTGCCAGCGTGAAGGGGTGGTTGATTTTGCTGAGCTACTGTTACGTAGCTATGAGTTGCTGAAGTACAGTGAACCGATTCGGACGCACTATCAAGAACGCTTTCGTCACATCTTGATTGATGAGTTTCAAGATACCAATGCGTTGCAATATGCATGGCTTAAATTACTTTCGGGTCATGACGCTAGCAAAGTGAATGTGAGTGGCATGGGGAGTAGTTCTGTATTTGCGGTAGGCGATGACGATCAAAGTATTTATGCCTTCCGTGGGGCCGATGTTGAGAATATGCGTCTTTATGAAAAGCAATTTCATCCGCTGTTGGTCAAGCTAGAGCAGAACTATCGCTCGCATGGGCATATTCTGGATACCGCAAATCAGCTCATTGCTAATAATTCTGAGCGCCTTGGTAAAAACCTACGAACTGATGCTGGTCATGGCGAGCCAGTCCGTATTTATGAAGCCCCTAGCGATCATGCAGAAGCAGCTTGGCTGGTCGATGAGATTAAGGCCTTGGTCAATAGCGGTATCAAGCGGACGGAAGTGGCGCTGCTCTATCGGAGTAATGCGCAATCTCGAATCATTGAGCATGCCTTGTTCTCTGCGGCTATTCCGTATCGTGTTTATGGTGGCTTGCGATTCTTCGAGCGTGCCGAGATTAAGCATGCACTCGCTTATTTGCGTTTGCTGGAAAATCCAAATGACGATACTTCTTTCTCGCGAGTGGTAAATTTTCCAACTCGCGGTATTGGTGCGAGATCGATTGAGTCCTTACAAGATGCGGCTAGAGCACAGCAATGTTCTTTGTATACGGCAGCATCCTCTCTCGAAGGAAAAGCGGGCGCTACTTTAGGTGGTTTCATTCGCCTAGTTGACCACATGCGTGAAGCAACACGCCATAACACCTTGCCTGAAACTGTTGAGTTCGTGATTCAGCATAGTGGCTTGATTCAGCACTATTTATCTGAGCGCGAAGGACAGGATCGCGTAGAAAACTTACAAGAATTGATTAATGCTGCCACTGCATTTATTGCAGAAGAGGGTTATGGCCAAGATGCTGCTGCAGCCATGCTCCCTGGTGAGAATGCGCCTGGAGTGGTGGAAGTTTCTCCACTAGCCGCCTTCTTATCCCATGCTTCTTTAGAGGCGGGAGACAATCAGGCTCAGGCTGGTCAAGATGCTGTGCAATTGATGACAGTTCACTCAGCCAAGGGGCTGGAATTCACCTCAGTCTTTATTACAGGTCTTGAAGAGGGGCTATTCCCTCACGAGAACAGCATTAACGAACAGAATGGCCTTGAGGAAGAGCGTCGCTTGATGTACGTAGCGATTACCCGCGCCAAGGAGCGTTTGTATTTATCGCACACTCAGTCACGCATGTTGCACGGTCAGGTGCGTTACAACATGCCTTCTCGTTTCTTGGAAGAGTTGCCATCCGATTCTCTTAAATGGCTCACACCCAAAGCAAAAGATGCGCGTTGGGGCGGCAGCTCCAAATCAGGCTCGACTTGGCAAGATGGCTATACCCGTCAGCGCGATTATGAGTCTAATGATTTCTTTGACTCTGGCAGTGATCGTCAGAGGCCGGTTAAACGAGTGGGCTCTGCTTCTATGGAAGTGAAGCGATTGGCTTCACCGCCGCGTGGCGACTATCCGTTCAAGATTGGCCAGAATGTATTTCATACCAAATTTGGCGAAGGGCGCATTACTGGCTTAGAAGGTGTGGATGCCGACGCAAGAGCACAAGTCAATTTCAAGCGTCATGGTGTGAAGTGGTTACAGCTCAGTATTGCAAAGCTTGCTGCGATTGATTAAGCAGCGAGCCTAGTTCAGCGCTTTATAGAATGACTTCATCCTCAGTAAAGCAGGCTTTCCAGCTTGCATAGAAAGAGCAATGCATGATAGTTAAGCCTGCCATCGAGATGGGCGCAACAATGAATGAAGCAGCCTGACCAAAATCTAATGCGTCAAACACCATGCCGATGCTTAGGGGGATTGCAATCAGTACGGCACTCCAAATAGCGAGATAGAAAAAGAAGGCTGCTTTATTGGTCCAGCAGGCTAGCCAGCTAGAAAACAGCGCCTGTGGAATAGACATGTCTGCCCAAGCCACCAAGATTGGTGAGAACCACATCAGCATGGCTACTGGAATATAGAGAATGGCGCCAAAGATCAGAGCTAGGTAGATTTGTCGTAATGCTTCTGGAGTGATGGGCTTATCACTCGTCATGATTGGGAGTAGTGTTTCAAAGTCTATTAAGAGGCTTAAGGCAAAACTCATCAGCAATATTAAGGCGGCATAAACCAAGCCTAATTGCATCATCCGTTTGCGGATGAGCACCCCTGATTGCAATGCCACAAGATAAACCATCGGTCGGATACGTTCCTTTTGAATGGCTTGGCGACAGGCTGTCATAAATCCAACGGATAAAGTTGGCGTCAGAAGTAAGACAGCAAATACACCAACTACTGGAATAATGACTGCTAGCTGGGCTACAAAAACATACATGAAGACCAGCATCAAAAAGCCTAAGGGGTTTTGTTTGAATAACCAAATACCTTGCTTAATCCAGGTATAGCCTTCTTTTGGGGGTACTGAATTGAGTTTCATAGGGTGCGACGACTCAGCAGAATACGTTCGAAATGAGTGGGGTCATGAGGCGTCAGCATCTGCGCATCACGCGGCAAATAGAAATCCCAAAGACGGGATACCCAGAACCGTAGTGCCGCTGCCCGAACCATGAGGGGCCAGCTAGCTTGCTCTTCTTTTGTCAGAGGGCGCACAGATTGATAGGCCTTCATAAGAGCATCAAAGCGCTCTGGATCAAGATCTTGCTTGTTCTCGGCGAGGCACCAATCATTGACAGTAACCGCAAGATCAAACAACCACTTATCTGTTCCAGCGAAATAAAAATCAAAGAAACCGCCCAATCGATCGTTACTAGTATCGGAAGCCCCTTGAGGGTCGAATAGGACGTTATCACGAAACAGATCGCAGTGACTTGCGCCCTGAGGCAGGGCATCGTAATTGCCTGAAGAGAAAAATGTTTCCTGAGTAGCGAGCTCATGGGTGAGCAAATCTTTTTGCGAGGAATTTAAGTGCGGCAATACTAAAGGAATCGTTTGTTGCCACCAAGCTAAGCTGCGAAGGTTTTCTTGTGACTTTGAAAAGTCTTTTCCTGCTAAGTGCATCTTTGCCAACATCTCGCCAACCAAGGCGCAATGTTTTGCCTCTGGCTGCATTCGGGATAGACCAGGAAGCTTGCTCACAATAGCCGCTGGCTTGCCTTTGAGGGAGAACAAAATCTCACCTTGCTTATTTTCAATCGGCTTAGGAACGGGAATACCTTGGTTTGCCAAGTGACGCATTAACTCAAGGTAGTAAGGCAATTGCTGCGCAGACAATCTTTCAAAAATGGTGAGCACGTATTCATGCTGTTTGCCATCCTTGATGGTATCTAGGAAAAAATTGGAGTTTTCAATTCCGCCATGGATGCCACGAATTTCAGTAGCCTCTCCGATATTGAAATCTTGCGAGATCCATGATGAGATCTCACTAAGTTCAATGGGGGTAAATACGGCCATACAGCGGTAACGATGCGTCTTGAGATTTATTGAATTGGAATACTGATACTAGGCACGCTCAAGAGGCTGCCTTCGCCAGACTGAACGCCTGGTTTGACAGAGTCCGGGGGAGACATCTCATACGTGGTGTATTTAGTTTTAACTTGAACCTGAGTCGGACTGTTAGCATCCTTATATTCAGTGATTTCTGTGCCGGTGACTTCCTTATGCTGAAAACTCGGCTGCCGCTTTTGTGGGCCCTCTAAAACGCCTGCTGGACTGACGGTCGGAGCGAGTGGCTGGTTATTGATGCGATTGAGTTCTGATTGGCTTAAGGCTTGGCTGGTATTCTGAGCCTGTGCTGAGCCCACTCCAAAAAGGCCAAAAGTCAGCAAAAAGCTCATCAGGATTAGGCTTTGGCTCAGGGTGTGGCTAATTAAGTTTGTTAGTGCATGCATCATTTTTCACCTTTTTAGGCCTACTCTCGGGTGGTTCCTTAACCAGACCTGTAGGCAGTTCACAACTAGATTGTACGATTGCGGTATGACTAAACATAGACTCTTGTTGGTAGACGGCTCTAGCTACCTCTACCGTGCCTTCCACGCCATGCCAGACCTCAGAAATGGGGCTGGTGACCCCACGGGGGCTATATATGGCATGGTCAACATGATGAGACGGGCTAGGTCCGAGCTCAAGGCTGACCATATTGCCTGCGTCTTTGATGCTAAGGGTAAGACTTTCCGGGATGAAATGTATTCCGAGTACAAGGCGCATCGCTCCCCAATGCCTGAAGATTTGGTGAAGCAAATTGAGCCAATTCATGCGATGGTCAAGGCTTTGGGGTGGCCGGTTCTGATGGTCTCAGGAGTTGAGGCTGATGATGTGATTGGCACCTTAGCTTGCCAAGCAACTGAAGCGGGTTGGGAAACGATTATCTCGACTGGCGATAAAGATCTAGCGCAGTTGGTCAACCCATCGGTCACGCTTATTAATACCATGACCAATGAGAAGCTCGATATCAATGGTGTGATAGAAAAATTTGGTGTGCCACCGGAGCGTATCGTTGATTACTTATCGATTATTGGTGATGCAGTAGATAACGTTCCAGGCGTACCAAAAGCGGGACCGAAAACTGCTAATAAGTGGTTAGCTGAGTTTGGCGATCTTGATAATTTGATGGCGAATGCTGATCAAGTAAAGGGTGTCGTTGGAGAAAATCTTCGCGCTACTCTCGATTGGCTACCACAAGCACGACAACTGATCACTGTAAAAACAGATTGTGATTTATCACCGCATTTACCAGGCTTAGATGATTTACATGCTAAACCTGAAGATGCCACTTTGCTTCGAGAGCTATTCGAACGCTATGCATTTAAGACTTGGTTGCGTGATGTCGAGAAACAGCTCACAAGCCCAGAGAATAAGGGTTCCGAGGAGGGCGCATTTGACTTGGCAGGTACGCCAATTGCCAACGAATCTGAAGAGGGTGAAGCTAAGAAACCCAGATCAATTGCAAGTGCACCTACTAAAGCTTTGTCGCAAGATACTACGGATTTGCAAGATGCGATTGAGCGTCATTACGAGTGCGTAACGGATGAGTCCAGCTTAGATCGGTGGTTGAAAAAAATTGAAGCTGCAGACCTTACTGCGGTGGATACGGAAACCACTAGCCTAGATGCATTGGCTGCAGAGTTGGTTGGTATTTCTTTATCGGTGAAACCGGGTGAGGCTTGTTACATTCCAGTGGCACATCGAAATGGTGAAGTACAACTGAATCGAGATGCCGTGCTTGCAAAATTAAAGCCTTGGTTAGAAAGTGCAAGTCATTTAAAGGTAGGTCAAAACTTAAAGTATGACGCGCATATTTTTGCGAACTATGGAATTACTCTAGGTGGCGTGGCATTCGATACTTTGTTGGAATCATATGTACTAGAGTCACACATGCCGCACAATATGGATAGCTTGGCTGAGCGCCATCTGGGCATGAAAACCATTCGTTACGAAGAAGTTTGTGGCAAAGGCGTTCATCAAATTGGTTTTGATCAGGTTGATCTTCAGATTGCCACTGCCTATGCCGCAGAGGATGCGGATATTACCTTGCGCTTACATGAAGAGCTTTGGCCGCAGATACAAGAGAGCCCAGGCCTTCTATATGTCTACGAAAAGATCGAAATGCCGGCAATGCGGGTGCTTGGAATCATGGAGCGTAATGGCATTCGGATTGATTCAGCGCTATTAGCTAAGCAGGGTCAGCAGGTGGGCAAACGCCTCTTGGAGCTCGAAGGGGAGATTCATCAACTGGCAGGGCAACCATTCAATATCCAATCGCCTAAACAAATCGCAGAAATCCTTTTTGTGCAGCAAGAGTTACCAGTAATTAAGAAGACTCCATCGGGCGCGCCATCTACCGATGAAGAAGTGCTGCAGAAATTAGCGGAAGACTATCCATTGCCTGCTCGTATCTTGGACTACCGCAGTCTGGCAAAGTTAATGTCAACGTATATTGAGAAGTTGCCACGCATGGCTGATCCAAAGACGGGTCGTATTCATACGAACTTCTCTCAAGCTACTGCAGTAACGGGACGTCTGGCGTCAAGCGATCCGAACTTGCAAAATATTCCAGTGCGCACCGAAGAGGGTCGTCGTATTCGGGAGGCATTTGTGCCAGCAGATGGTTGTAAATTGTTGTCTGCTGATTATTCCCAAATTGAGTTGCGCATCATGGCGCACATTGCTGAGGATGAGAATCTTTTGACGGCCTTCAGGGATGGCAAGGATGTACACCAAGCTACTGCTGCCGAGATCTTTGGTATCGCGCTAGATGAGGTGAGCTCAGAGCAACGTCGTTATGCCAAGGTAATCAACTTTGGTCTGATTTACGGTATGAGTGCCTTTGGCTTGGCGGGGAATTTAGGTATTGAACGGGCAGCAGCGCAAAACTATATTGCCAAGTACTTTGACCGTTATCCCGGTGTTGCGCAGTATATGGAGCACACTCGCTTAGAGGCGAGAGAGAATGGCTATGTTGAAACTGTCTTCGGTAGGCGCTTATGGTTGCCCGAGATCAAAGGCTCTAATGGCCCCCGTCGTCAAGGCGCTGAACGTGCAGCGATTAATGCGCCAATGCAAGGAACTGCAGCTGACCTCATTAAGTTGGCCATGATTGCAGTAGAAAATTGGCTTGAGAAAGAGCAACTGAAAACCAAGCTACTCTTGCAAGTACATGATGAATTGGTATTGGATGTGCCTTTTGACGAGCTTGATTTAGTGCAAGCAAAATTGCCCGATTTAATGTGCAATGTAGCCCAACTCAAAGTGCCTTTGGTAGTGAGTATTGGTATTGGCGATAATTGGGAAGAAGCGCATTAGAAATTAGCTAGGAGACAAGCAATATGAACGATACAACGCAAAACGGCAGAAGAAATTTTATGAAGACTTCAGTCATTGGGGTTGCTGGGATGGGTGTTGGTTTTGTCGCCGCCTCTGACCCGGTGATGGCCGCTGCCATTGAAACCGATTTCAAGGGCCTCAAAGCAGGCGAGCAAATGATTTCAGTAGGCAGTTTTCAGTTGCCTGCTTATGTCTCTCGCCCAGAAAATGCCAAAGGTAATTTGCCGATCATCATTGTGGTAAGTGAGATCTTTGGTGTGCATGAGTACATTGCTGATGTCACGCGACGTTTTGCAAAGTTAGGATATCTTGCTATTGCCCCAGAATTTTTTACTCGCGCAGGCGATCCGAATGCTTACGGCACTATCGCTGAAATTCAGACGAATATTGTTGCTAAGACTCCAGATACTCAAGTGATAAATGATTTACAAGCCGCTTTGGTATGGGCCGGCAAGAATGGGGGTGATTTAAAACGGGTAGGGGTAACTGGTTTTTGTTGGGGTGGTCGCATTACTTGGCTATCTGCAACCTTACCGCAGGTCAAAGCAGGTGTTGCTTGGTATGGCCGCTTGGTTGGTGAGAAAACTGAAGGTAATCCGCGTCATCCGGTAGAAATTGCAGCAGAGTTAAAGGCACCAGTCCTAGGTTTATATGGCGGCGCCGATACCGGTATTTCTTTGGAGAGTGTCGAGCAAATGCGCGCAGCGCTTGCACAGGCGGCATCTAAAAACCCTGCGGCCAAGTCTTCCATAATTGAGGTCTATCCCGATACACCCCATGCTTTTCATGCGGACTATCGCGCCAGCTATCGCGAGGGTCCCGCCAAAGATGGTTGGGAAAAGTGTCTCGCTTGGTTTAAGAAAAACGGAGTGGTCTAAATAGTGAGCGTTTTAGAGAGCATCGTATTAATTACTGCGGCGGCAGGAGTCACTAGCGTCTTAATTGCCGCCAGTTGCTCCGTGACTCTGCTTTCTCGCATGATCAACAATATGGTCAGCCTTTCTGTTGGCATTTTGCTAGCTACTGCGTTGTTGCACTCCCTTCCAGAAGCGTTCAATATTCAAGGGACTAATCCTCAGTACTTGTTCGCTACTTTGTTAGCCGGCTTGCTTGGTTTCTTCTTGTTAGAAAAGATTGCTTTATTGCGTCACGACCATCACCACGAGGGTGATGGCCATCATCATCATCACGGCCATGATGCTGAAAATGCAGGGCGTAGTGGTTGGATGATTTTGGTTGGTGATGGCATTCACAACTTTGTGGATGGCATCTTGATTGCTGCTGCTTTTATGGCCGACTACCAAGTCGGTATCTTCACAGCTATTGCGATCATTGCCCATGAGATTCCGCAAGAGATTGGGGATTTCATTGTCTTACTCAATGCCGGCTTCTCACGTACCCGTGCCTTGCTCTACAACTTGATTTGCGGCTTATCTGCAGTGGCCGGCGGGGTATTAGCGTATTTCTTCTTAGAGCGCGCGCATGCAGCAATGCCTTACTTGCTCGTGATTGCTTCAAGTAGTTTTATCTATATTGCGGTAAGCGATTTGATCCCACAGATGCATCGCCGTCCTCATTGGGCAGAGTCTTTACGTCAAACAGTATTGATTGCGTGCGGCGTTGGGTTTGTACTGCTGTTATCGCTGCTGCATTAAAGCTCAATCGGCCTGCTGGAATCAGCACACCATTCACTCCAGCTGCCTGCATACAATCGGGAACCTTTAAGTCCAGCAACTTCCATTGCTAAAAGATTGTGGCAAGCTGTTACACCTGAACCACACTGGTGAATGACTTCTGATGGCTTGATTGGTCCAAGCAATTCAACAAAGTCTTTAAAGAGTTGTTCTGCTGGTTTGAACGCAGTCGCAGATAAATTGCCTTTAAAGAAGCGATTGATCGCGCCTGGTATATGTCCACCAACGGGATCCAAAGTTTCATTCTGACCATGAAAGCGATCATTGGCGCGTGCATCGATGACAGTATTTTTCTGAGTTTGCAAATTACTAACAACTTCATCAACCAAGACAAGTCCCACATAAGGTCTTGGATCAATAGCTTGAGAGGCGGGCGTTGGTTTACGTGCTACGTTGCCCATTGGGCCATTCCAGGCATCTAGGCCCCCATCTAGGACCTGTACATTGGCATGTCCAGTGGCTTTGAGCATCCACCAAAGACGACTTGCATAGACTGAGCCTTGCTTGTCATATGCCACTACTAAGGTATTTGGACTGATGCCTAGGCGAGTTTTGGTTTGTGCCCACGCATCCGGGGTGGGTAAAGGATGTCTACCGTTGGTGCCCGTTTTATTGCCGGACATGTCGTGATCGAGATCGACATAAATGGCCCCAGGAATGTGATTCTCTTCATATGCTTTTTTACCCGCCTGTGGATCGACCAAATCAAAGCGGCAATCACAGAGCAACACATTCTCGCCACTATTGATGATTTTTTCTAACTGGTTTGCGGTAATTAGAGGAGTCATGATGCTTCCTATTATTGGTGGCGAAGAGAGCTAAAAGGCGCGCTACTTTTTAGATTATGCGCCCTGAAAGTTCATGACGCGACGGTACCATTCATGGAAATGTTGCATGCCATCTTCCATTGGACTTTGGTAAGGCCCAACTTCATTAATTCCGCGTGCATATAAAGCCGCTCTACCTTGATCCATGCGTTCGCCAATTTCATCATCTTCGATACAGGTTTCCATATAAGCAGCACGTTCTGCTTCTACGAATTCACGCTCGAATAAGGCAATTTCTTCTGGGTAGTAGAACTCGACAATATTGCGAGTCTTATTCACACCCATGGGGTGCAAAGTCGATACGCAGAGAACGCCTGGATACCACTCCACCATCACATTAGGGTAATAGGTGAGCCAGATAGCACCGTGGCGTGGGGTTTTGCCGTCAAATTGACGGAGAACTGCCTCATGCCAATGGCGATAGGTTGGAGAGCCTGGCGTACGCAAATCTTTATGGATGCCCACGGTTTGAACACTGTGCCAATCACCGAATTCCCAATGCAAGTCTTCGCAAGAAACAAACTTGCCCAAGCCAGGGTGAAAAGGTACTACGTGGTAATCCTCGAGATAAACCTCGATAAAGGTTTTCCAGTTGTAGTTGCAGTCATGTACTTCAACATGGTCAAGTACATAACCGTCAAATTTGAGATCGTCAGCTACGCCAAGTTTCGCGAGATCACTGCGGACATCGCGCGGCCCTTCAAATAAGAGACCTTGCCAATTCTGTAAGGGCGACTTTCCTAGATTGAGACAGGGCTTGTCTTCAAAGTGTGGTGCACCTAGTAGGTTGCCGCCCAAGTCATAAGTCCAGCGATGGAGTGGACAAACAATATTGTCAGCCTTACCTTTGCCGTTCAGCATTAATGCTTGGCGATGACGGCACACATTAGAAAGCAGTTCAACACCCTCGTTGTTGCGAACCAGGATGCGACCTTCGTTTTCTGCACTAATAGTTTGATAGGAGCCAATTTCAGGCACCATGAGTTCGTGGCCAACATAGCCAGGTCCCTGCTTAAAAAGCAGTTCAATTTCCCGCTGATACAAGTCAGCGTCAAAATATGCCGAAACCGGCAGTTGTAGATTGGACGGCGCAAGCTTCTGCGCGGTAGCCAGATTAGTCATTCTCCCCACCCCCGAAAACGTCAGCCGAAGCTAAGCGGAATAACCAATCCAACCATCGACGGATCGATATTGGAAAGGAAGGGGTGAATTATACCCATCCAAGGGGCTTCTCGCTTTAATATATAGGGTTATCCGTCCGAGAAATACCAAGGAAATTGCTTATGCCAGCCAAGAAGTCAGAGAGTCAAAAACCAGGCCTTGAGGTCCAAATCGACCCAGATCTTCGCTATGAGCAAGCGGTAAAAGAGCTTGAAAAGCTGATTTCTGACATGGAGTCAGGCAAATTCTCTTTAGAAGAGACCCTTCTGGCTTATCAGCGTGGGGCCGCTTTGCTCAAACATTGCCAAGGTGTTCTTGCACAAGTAGAGCAACAAGTTCGGGTATTCGAGGCTTAATTGACCGCCGCTTTTCAATTTCAGGAGTGGCTTGCCACTCACTCTGAGCGAGCTGAATCTGCCTTAGATCGTTTGCTTGATTCTGCACAAACAACGCCCCATCGCCTGCACGAAGCCATGCGCTATTCAGCTCAAGGTGGAGGCAAACGTATTCGTCCTTTATTGGTTTATGCCGCAGGTCAATTGAGTAAGGGCAAAGAAAGTGTTGAAGCATTAGATGCGGCTGCTGTCGCGATTGAATGTATTCATGCTTATTCATTGGTGCACGATGATTTGCCCTGCATGGATGATGATGACTTGCGCCGTGGCAGACCTACTGTTCACAAAGCATTTGATGAAGCAACCGCTTTGCTCGTTGGCGATGCATTACAAACGCGTGCTTTTGAAATTCTGGCCAATGCCAATATCGATGCCACTCATCGTTTGCGCATGATCAGCGCTTTAGCTGCAGCCTCTGGCTCGCGCGGTATGGCGGGCGGTCAAGCGATTGATTTAGAAAGTGTCGGCAAGAAACTGGATTTAGTAGGCTTAAAGCAAATGCATGCCATGAAGACGGGGGCCTTGCTTTCATGTGCAGTAGAGATGGGCGGCATTGCTGCACAACTTGACTTCACTCAAATGACACAGCTTGCAAATTATTCCCAAGCACTGGGTCTGGCTTTCCAGATTGTGGATGATGTGCTTGATGCCACCGCGGATAGCCAAACGCTTGGAAAAACCGCTGGTAAAGACGCTGCAGCCAATAAGCCGACCTATGTCACCTTGATGGGTTTAGACTATGCACAGAAACAGGCTAAGGAGTTACAAGAAACCGCCATCACTAGCTTGGATGGTTTTGGTAGCAAAGCACAAGCCTTAAAAGATTTAGCTCTATTGGTAGTCAATAGAGGTAAATAAACAAAATTAGATGCAATGACTTTACATTCCGTTAACTCTCCCGACGACCTCAAAAAACTTTCTCGCGAAGAACTACCCGAGCTTGCTGATGAATTACGTCAATTTGTTTTGGATTCGGTATCTAAGACTGGGGGTCACCTTTCCTCTAATTTGGGAACGGTCGAGCTATCCATTGCCTTGCATTACATCTTTGACACCCCCCGCGATCGCATCGTGTGGGATGTAGGACATCAAAGTTATCCTCACAAAATTTTGACTGGCCGTCGTGAGCGCATGCATACACTGCGTCAGTTCAAGGGTCTTTCAGGGTTCCCGCATCGGGGTGAGAGCGAGTTTGATGCCTTTGGTACCGGGCATTCGTCGACGAGCATTTCTGCGGCGATGGGTATGGCGCGCGCATTCCAAACCAAGGGTGAGCGGCAAGTAGCTGTTGCAGTGATTGGCGATAGCGCAATGACGGGCGGCATGGCTTTTGAGGCTATGAACAACGCTGGTGTTTATGACGACTTACCATTGGTGGTCATATTAAATGACAACGATATGTCGATCTCTCCAGCTGTGGGCGCGCTCAATCGCCATTTGGCGAGATTGCTCAGTGGCAATATTTATTCTGCGACTAAAAAGGGTATTGATAGCGTTCTATCTATTGCGCCTCCCTTAAGAGAATTTGCAAAACGCCTAGAAGATCATGCCAAAGGGATGGTTTCTCCATCCACCATCTTCCAAGAGTTTGGATTTAATTACTTCGGTCCGATTGATGGCCATGATTTAGATGCTTTAATTCCAATGCTGCAGAACGTGCGCCGTTTAGCGCTTGAAGGGCGCGGCCCCCAGTTCTTGCATGTAGTGACTAAAAAAGGTCAAGGCTATGAGTTAGCTGAGGCTGATCCAGTGCTTTATCACGGACCCAGCAAATTCAACCCTGAAGAAGGGGTTAAGAAAGTAGCTGCCAGCAAGAAAACCTTCACACAAGTATTTGGTGAGTGGCTTTGCGATATGGCGCATGCTGATCCTTTGTTGGTGGGGATTACTCCGGCGATGCGCGAAGGTTCAGGTTTGGTGGAATTTGAGAAAAATTTTCCGAAACGCTATTACGACGTTGGTATTGCAGAACAGCACGCGGTGACATTTGCTGCAGGAATGGCATGTGAAGGTATGAAGCCGGTGGTAGCGATTTACTCTACCTTCTTACAACGTGCTTACGATCAACTGATTCACGATGTGGCCTTGCAGGACTTGCCAGTCTTGTTCGCACTTGATCGCGCTGGTTTAGTTGGTGCTGATGGTGCAACCCATGCCGGTGCGTATGACATTCCATTCTTGCGGTGCATTCCAAATATGTTGGTGATGACGCCAGCAGATGAGGCAGAGTTGCGCGATTTATTAACCACGGCATTTCATCAGCCGCATCCTAGTGCAGTGCGCTACCCACGGGGTTCTGGTGTTGGCACCACTCCTTCGACTGAGCTGCGCACATTACCATTAGGCAAGGGTGAGATTCGTCGTAAATCCAACGCACCTGTTGGACAGCGTGTAGCCATTTTGGCATTTGGTACTTTGTTGTATCCCGCTCTAGAAGTTGCCGAGGGAATTGATGCAACAGTCGCCAATATGCGTTTTGTAAAACCACTCGATATTGATCTCATCAAATCATTGGCTGAAAATCACGATTATTTGGTAACTATTGAAGATGGTGCTATTGCGGGTGGCGCTGGTAGCGCCTGTCTTGAGGCGCTTTCCAATCTGGGAATTAATAAGCCCCTATTGCAGCTAGGCCTTCCAGATCAGTTTATCGAGCATGGCGATTACCAGCTGCTCATGACCAAGTGCGGCCTTGATGTAGAAGGCATTGCAAACTCCATTCAGCAGCGTTTTCCTGCTGTGTTGATAGCAAATTCAGTGATTTCGGGCAAATAAGCCCGTTTTGCTTGAAAATAGAGCCATGAATGATATGAACCCCGCCTTTCTCAAAGCCAGCGCAATGCCTGACGTGCAGTCCACTCTGGATGAGCGCGCATTGCCAATTGAGCAAGTCGGCATTCGCGGAGTACGTCATCCGCTGACGATTCGCAGTAAAACAGGAAACTTTCCATCCGTTGGCACTTTCGAGATGGACGTGGCATTGCCTGCGCATGTGAAGGGTACCCATATGTCCCGTTTCATGGCGCTCCTACAAAAGCAAGATGCTGCAGTTGACAGTACAACGGTAGTTGCCTTGGTACGTGAGATGTTGCCTTTGCTCGATGCTAAAGAAGGTCATGTGCAATTTACTTATACCCACTTCGTGAAAAAAGCAGCGCCAGTATCTGGTGTGGAGAGCTTGATGGATTACGAAGTGACTTGGATGGCAACAGGCAAGCAAAACGCAAATGGTGCTGCTGATATTGAACTCACTTTGCGTGCACAAGTGCCGGTGATGAGTTTGTGCCCTTGCTCCAAAGAAATTTCTGAATTTGGTGCGCACAATCAACGCTCTCATGTCACGATGACAGTCACGCTTGATGACAAAACACAAATGACAGTGGAAGACCTGGTTACCGCTGCAGAGAGCGAAGCCTCTAGTGAGTTATGGGGTTTACTGAAGCGCCCTGACGAGAAGTGGGTCACTGAGCATTCTTACAGCAATCCTAAGTTCGTAGAAGATTTAGTGCGCGATGTAGCTGGCAACCTCAAGGCGGATCAGCGCATCCAGTCTTTTGTGGTTGAAGCTGAGAATTTTGAATCCATCCACAATCACAGTGCATTTGCGCGTATCAGCCACAAGAAGTAAGGCTGGCTAGACCAAGTTATTGCTCTGCAAATCCCAGCGGGGTTTGATGTCAAAGGCTCCAGAAGTTGTGGAGCCATTATTTTTGGCAAGCATTCTGAGTGCCCCAGCAAATGCAATCATCACGCCGTTATCCGTACATAACTCGAGGGGTGGGTAATGCACTTCAAATCCATTCTTCTTTGCTTTTTCATTGAGGGCGCTGCGCAATTGCAAATTAGCACCAACACCACCAGCAAGAACTAAATGTTTACAGCCAGTTTGCTTGAGCGCTTTTTCAGACTTGCTGACTAAGACCGCAACAATGGCATCGACAAAACTTCTAGCCAGGTCTGCATGAAATTGCGCCACTTCGGACGGGTCAACAATATTTTTCTCTGCAAACTTTTTGACTTGATTGAGAACGGCGGTTTTTAAACCCGAGAAAGAGAAATCCAAGTCGCCTGAGTGCAGCATGGGTTTGGGCAAATCGAATATTCCGACGCGACCTTGTTCTGCCAATTTAGAAATCGCTGCGCCACCTGGGTAGTCAAGACCCAATAACTTGGCAGTTTTATCAAAGGCTTC
This sequence comes from Polynucleobacter sp. TSB-Sco08W16, assembly GCF_018687455.1. NCBI lineage: Bacteria > Pseudomonadati > Pseudomonadota > Betaproteobacteria > Burkholderiales > Burkholderiaceae > Polynucleobacter > Polynucleobacter sp. TSB-Sco08W16. Next base: position 1,505,797 of record NZ_CP061291.1, on the reverse strand, counting down.
GCCAGCAGCATCGTCCAAAGACTCTCCCAATAGTTCGTATTGGCCAATCCCAGAGACTTTCATGAGTTGGGTGTGACCGCCAGAGACTAAAAGGGCAATAAAGGGAAATTGAGGGGCAGTTTGACCTAAAAGCGGGGAAAGTAGGTGCCCTTCGAGATGGTGCACTCCAATGGAGGGTAAATGAAGGCCCTGGGCTAATGATTTGGCAAAAGCGCTACCAACGAGGAGGGCGCCAGCTAGGCCAGGGCCCTGAGTGAAGGCAACGGCATCAATATCCGCTAATGTGAGGCCAGATTGGGCTAGGGATTGGTCTAAAAGGGGTAAAACACGACGAATATGGTCTCTTGAGGCCAACTCTGGGACAACTCCCCCATAATCCCGGTGCATGGCGATTTGGGAGTGCAAACCCTGGCCCAGGATGCCCTGGAATGCGGGTTTGCCGTCTTCCCAGGGGGCTGTGTTGTATAAAGCCACCCCAGTTTCATCACAAGAAGTTTCTATTCCTAAAACAATCATTTTTTTGCTTTGCCGTGCTAGAATCGCAATTCAGTTAATTTTTCGATATTTATCGAGCATATACGAGTTAAATAAGTATGACTACAGTCCGCCTCCGTGAAAACGAACCATTTGAAGTGGCATTGCGCCGTTTCAAGCGCACCATTGAAAAAAATGGTCTTTTAACCGACTTGCGTGCTCGCGAGTTCTACGAGAAGCCAACAGCTGAACGTAAGCGTAAGAAGGCCGCTGCTGCTAAACGCCATTACAAGCGTATTCGTAGCCAAATGTTGCCTAAGAAGCTTTACTAATAGAATTTAAAAGCTCTCTTCACCGAGAAGCTTTGAAACCCGCTGACGGTGAAACGCAGCGGGTTTTTGCTTTTTGAATTGTTCATTACATCTAGATACATTCAACATCAGGAAGAATCAAATGAGTTTGAAAGATCAAATTACCGAAGATATGAAAAACGCTATGCGTGCCAAAGAGACTGCACGTCTTGGCACGATCCGTCTTTTGTTAGCCGCCATCAAGCAGCGCGAAGTAGATGATCGCATTGTGCTCGATGATGCAGCGATCATTTCGACTATCGAAAAAATGATTAAGCAACGCAAAGACTCGATCTCTCAGTTTGAAAAAGCACAGCGTGATGACTTGGTTGCTGTAGAAGCTGCTGAGATGGTCATTTTGCAAGCCTATATGCCAGCACAAATGTCAGATGCTGAAGTAGAAGCAGCTGTTGCTGCAGCGGTTGCCTCAACAGGCGCTGCTGGTCCACAAGATATGGGTAAAGTCATTGGAGTACTCAAAGGCCAGTTGGCTGGTAAGGCTGATATGGGCAAGGTCTCCGGCTTGGTAAAAGCCGCACTCGCAAAATAAGAGAACTCACTCCATACTCTTAGCCTTATGGCGCTCATTCCCCAATCCTTCATTGCCGATCTTTTAAATCGGGTCGACATCGTTGATGTGGTTGGGCAGCACGTGAAGTTAAAAAAAGCGGGCGCAAACTATCAAGGTTTGTGCCCCTTTCATTCAGAGAAGTCTCCTTCATTTTCAGTTTCACCAACGAAGCAGTTTTATCACTGCTTTGGTTGCGGCGCCCATGGCTCTGCCATCAGTTTCATGATGGAGTATTCCGGGCTAGGATATGTTGATGCGATTGAAGAACTTGCGCGCTCTGCGGGTTTGGATGTGCCACGCGAAGAGCGTACTGCCAACGACGTAGCAAGACAGCAACAGGCTATGGCGCTGAGCGAAGTGATGAGTTCTGCAGCAGATTGGTATCGCCAACAACTCAAAGGCAGCACACGCGCCGTGGAATATCTCAAAGGTCGCGGCCTAACGGGTGAGATTGCGAAGCGCTATGGCTTAGGTTATGCACCTGACGGCTGGCAGGGCCTGGAAGGAGTATTTGGCCCTTATTCCAATGATGAAATTGCCAAGACCTTAGTTGAAGGCGGCTTAATTATTCAGGGCGAGCAGGCTGAGGGTGCTCCAGTAAAGCGTTACGACCGTTTTCGGGATCGAGTGATGTTCCCGATTCGCAATCCCAAGGGTCAAACGATTGGTTTTGGTGGACGTATTCTGGATCAAGGTGAGCCGAAGTATTTAAATTCACCAGAGACCCCCCTCTTTTCTAAAGGCAACACACTCTACGGTTTATTTGAAGCAAGACAAGCGATTCGTTCGCAAGAATATGTCTTAGTGTGTGAAGGTTATATGGATGTCGTAGCACTTGCACAATTGGGCTTCCCCAATGCGGTGGCTACATTAGGAACTGCCTGTACCGCAAACCATGTACGCATGTTATTGCGCCAAACTGACAAAGTGGTTTTCTCATTTGATGGTGACTCAGCTGGTCAACGCGCTGCGCAACGCGCCCTCGAAGCATGTTTGCCTCTCATGTCTGACGATAAAGAAATTCGTTTCTTATTTTTGCCAACTGAGCATGATCCTGATAGCTATGTTCGCGCCTATGGTGCTGCTGCGTTTGAGAAAGTCATCAAAGAAGCAATGTCCATCTCGAGCTTCTTCTTTAAGGTTGCTAGCGAAGGCCATGAGCTTACAACCCCCGAGGGTAGAGCGCATACGCATCACGCTGCTAAGCCACTACTACTCTCTATGCCACCAATTGCTTTACGTACTCAGATTTTGCGTGAGTTGGCGATTCGTACAAATACGACACCAGCAGAGTTAGAGGCTTTCTGTGGATTAACTGTGGTGCCAGCACCTGCGCAACAAACTTCGTATCAGCCAGCCCAGCCAAGACAGCAAAATTATCAAAACAATCAAGGCAACTATGCCAATAATGGCAATAGGCAGGGCGCGCCTTGGCAAGCTTCTAAAGGTTCTGCCAAGAGAGCTGCTATACAGAATATTGAGCCGCCAAAAGCACCAATGGATTTGGCAGAGCAAATGCTGCGTGTCTTAATTCAGTTTCCGCATCTGGGAAAAGCGCTTGATAGTAATAAGCGTGCACTCGCACTCAAAGCTGCTGAACAACGATCAGCAAATGCGCTGGCATTAATGAAAGATTTGTTGGCCCAATGCGATCAGGTGGAATTAATCCCTGGTGAAAACGGCAAACCGGGCTCGGTAGGAGCCGGTGCATTTGCGATGTTCCAAGATCAACTCTCTCGTAGTGAGCTTGCACCCATGTATGAAGTCCTCAGAAAGCGGGTCATGGGCTCTGATTTGGAATTGGATGGCGCAACAGCTGATCTCGATGGAAGCTTTAAAAAGCTAGAGCTCACGAGTCTCAAACAAGAAATGACTGATATTGCCCAAAAGATCGCTGGAGGCACTGCCAACGACCTAGATCGGGCGCGTTATCGCGAATTAGGCGAAAAACTGAAATCCGTCTAAGAATTTACTGAAGCACCCCTAGTAATACTCGAAAAATGCCCCATATTTTTAGGTAAGCAGGGGTTAAAAAAGTCGCAATCGACTATAATCCTCTGTTCCCAAGAAAAAAACGAATTAATTCAGCCACTTGCGCTTTATTTTCATGAAATTTGGGGTAAGTGGACAACGGGGCTGTACTTAATCAGTCGTGACCTATAACAGTAATGTGAGTAAGTGCTAATAAATGCCTAATACCAAGACCAAAAAACCAGCTAAACCAGTAAAAGCAGCTGCTAAACCAGCGCCTAAAGCGAAGCCTGCGGCAAAAGCGCCAGCAAAACCGGTGAAGGCCGCTGCAAAGCCAGCACCTAAAAAAGTAGTTGCAAAAGCGCCAGCTAAACCAGCGCCTAAAGCGAAGCCTGCGGCAAAAGCGCCAGCAAAACCGGTGAAGGCTGCTGCAAAGCCAGCACCGAAAGCAAAAGTAGTTGCAAAAGCGCCAGCTAAACCAGCGCCTAAAGCGAAGCCTGTTGCAAAAGCGCCAGCAAAACCCGTGAAGGCTGCTGCAAAGCCAGCACCGAAAGCAAAAGTAGTTGCAAAAGCGCCAGCTAAACCAGTTAAGGCTGCTGCAAAGCCAGCACCGAAAGCAAAAGTAGTTGCAAAGGTGCCTGCCAAACCGGTTAAGGCAGCAGCACCGGTAAAGGCGCCTGCTAAAGCAGAGGTAAAAGTAGAGCCAGCTAAAAAAGGTAAAGCAGTTGTTGCTAAGGTCGAGGAAGCAAAAGAGACTAAAGACAAAAAAGCCAAGACTGCTGAAGTAGCGGTAGAGGTAGTTGAGGAAGAGAAAAAGCGTGGCCGCAAAGCTAAGGCTGATGCTCCTGCAGAAGCTGCTGAGCCAGTTTTGACGGATCGTCAAAAAGCACGCGAGCGTAAGGCAAAAGAAAAGGCACTCTTAAAAGAATTCGCAGCACAACAGTTAGGTAGTGAAGAGCAACAAGAGTTGCGTCGTGCTCGCTTGAAGACCTTGATTAAGATGGGTATGTCCAAGGGTTACTTAACCCATGGCGAGATGAATGACGTGATGTCTGATGAGTTGTCTGATGCTGATGCATTGGAAACGTTGATCAGCTTATTGAACGACATTGGTATTACTGTTTACGAACAAGCACCTGATGCTGAAACTTTAATTCTGTCTGATAACACTGCTGCTGCAGCGTCTGAAGAAGAAGCGGAAGAAGAGGCTGAAGCAGCGCTTTCTACAGTAGATTCAGAGTTTGGTCGTACAACTGACCCAGTCCGTATGTATATGCGTGAGATGGGCACGGTAGATTTGTTAACTCGCGAAGGCGAGATTGTGATTGCCAAGAAGATTGAGGCTGGCCTCAAAGATATGGTGATGGCATTGGCTGCATGCCCAGTAACTATTGGTGAAATCTTGAGCAACGTTGACAAGATCGCTAGTGGCGAGATGGAGATTGACCAGTTTGTGGATGGTTTGGTTGATCCAAATGCAGAAGATATTAAGCTTGGACCTGAAGAGCCAGAGGTAGATCCGGATGCCGATGAAGGCGAAGAAGACGGCGGCGAAGATGAAGGCGGCGGCGGTGGCGGTGGCGCTGCAACGGCTAACGCAAAGCAATTAGAAGAGCTAAAGCAGATTTCTTTAGAGAAGTTTGCAATTGTTCGTACGCAAGCTGACAAGATGCGCCGTGCTTTTGATAAAGATGGCTATAACTGCCCTGCATATCTCAAAGCACAAGAAGGTATTCGTGCTGAGTTACTCGGCTTCCGCTTAACAGCAAAGAGTGTTGAGAAATTATGTGACACCATGCGTTCACAAGTGGACCAGGTATGGAAGCTTGAGCGTGGCATCGTCAGTTTGTTGGTGGATAAAGTAGGCGTTAACCGTGGCGAAGTTCTCAAAGACTTCCCTAAGATGTCCATGAACCTCACCTGGACAGAGAAGTTGCTCAAAGAGAACAAGCCTTACACCGCACTATTGCAACGTAATGTCCCTGCGATTCAAGAGCTGCAACAGAAGTTGATCGATATTCAGAAGAACGTGGTTATTCCACTTCCTGAGTTGAAAGAAGTAAACAAGCAAATGATCGCGGGTGAGAAGCGTGCTCGTGAAGCAAAACGTGAGATGACTGTAGCCAACCTCCGTTTGGTAATCTCGATTGCTAAGAAATACACAAACCGTGGCTTGCAGTTCTTGGATTTGATTCAAGAGGGCAATATCGGTTTGATGAAGGCGGTAGATAAGTTTGAATACCGTCGTGGTTATAAGTTCTCTACCTATGCAACTTGGTGGATTCGTCAGGCGATCACTCGCTCTATTGCTGACCAGGCGCGTACGATCCGTATCCCTGTGCATATGATTGAGACGATTAATAAGATGAACCGTATCAGCCGACAGATCTTGCAAGAAACTGGTCATGAGCCGGATGCTGCAACCTTGGCGCTGAAGATGGAGATTCCTGAAGACAAGATTCGTAAGATCATGAAGATTGCTAAAGAGCCAATCTCTATGGAAACACCAATTGGTGACGACGAAGATTCTCATTTAGGTGACTTCATTGAAGACGGCAATACCCTTGCTCCAGCTGAAGCTGCATTGCATGACTCTATGCGTGATGTAGTGAAGGATGTTCTGGATTCGTTAACACCACGTGAGGCAAAAGTATTGCGTATGCGCTTCGGTGTTGAGATGAGCACAGACCACACCCTCGAAGAAGTGGGCAAGCAGTTTGATGTTACTCGCGAGCGTATTCGTCAGATTGAAGCTAAAGCTCTGAGAAAAATGCGTCATCCTAGCCGCAGCGATAAACTCAAGACCTTCCTCGAAGAAGATTGAACCAAAGACTAACGGGCCTATAGCTCAGTTGGTTAGAGCAGAGGACTCATAATCCTTTGGTCCCAGGTTCAAGTCCTGGTGGGCCCACCAGAAATGAAAATACCAACCTTCGGGTTGGTATTTTTTTGGCATGACTTTAAGTAACCTTATCCCTGTGAATAACTCACTACGCATTTGCTCGCACACAGCTATTTACCGCTCGGAGACCTAGTATTTCTAGGCCTCTAAGGTGGGTTTCTACTTCTATAGTTCTTTGGTCCCAGACTCAAGTCCTGATGCCATTTAAAACAAGAAATTTTCTCTTGTATTGCTAAGAACCACCTGCGGGTGGTTTTTTATTTGAGGTGATCAAGATCATTAATTGTGCGCACCATATTGATGAATGCTGCACTCATATTGATGCTTGTCGCACTAAATGAATGCAAGCGGATTCGTTGATGGTGCAGGTGCATGTAAGTATGAACCCTAATAAAAATAATGAATGGAGATTGATGGTGAGTAATCCTGTAGTACAACTTTCATTAGATTCAATTCATAAATCCTTCGCTAGCAAGAGCGGTCCAGTTCCTGTTCTTGATGGGCTCACCTTCGATGTGATGGAGCAGGATTTTCTGAGCATCATTGGGCCAAGCGGGTGCGGAAAGTCAACTATCTTCAATATCATTGCCGGCCTACTGGAGTCTGATAACGGCAGCATGATCTATCGAGGCAACAAAATTCAAAGCCTAAGAGGTAAGGTAGGCTACATGATGCAAAAGGACTTGCTATTCCCATGGCGGACGGTTCTGGAGAATGTCATGCTTGGGCTGCGGGTACGGGGTGAGGATGATGCTAATGGTGTTGAAAAGGCAAGAGACTATCTCAATACTTTTGGCCTATCCGGATTTGAAAAAGCCTATCCTCAAACCCTTTCAGGAGGCATGCGACAGCGCGTTGCGCTCATTCGTACTCTTTTAATGGACCCAGACATTCTGTTGTTGGACGAGCCATTTTCAGCTTTAGATTATCAAACCAGGCTTTACCTCGAAAGTGTTTTATTAGATGCGGTAGCCAAGTTCAAAAAGACGGTCATTTTGGTTACTCACGATATTGATGAAGCAGTTGCCTTATCTAAGCGGGTAGTAGCTCTCAGTACTAGACCCACCATCGTCAAAAATGTGCATCAAATTGAGATTGAGCGCTCCTCGCCAATAGAAGCACGTTCTCATAAAAATTTCGGCGAGTACTTTCATCTACTTTGCTCTGAGTTAGATATTCAAACCAGAAAGGATGAAGTGGTATGAGGCAAGAAAAGCATTCTATGAGTCAAATGCTAGACACAAGTCTTGGAAAGTCTCTCATCCAAATTCTATCGGTCGTCATTTTCTTTGCAATTTGGCAAACATTGGCAGAGTTTGGCCTTATCTCTGAGTTCTTAATTGGAACACCATTTGGAATTTGGAAGCGTTTCATCGCGAGCGTTATGGATTACTCGCTATTTATTGATACTGGATATACGCTCTGGGAAGCTTTGCTAGGATTTGTCATTGGCACTTTGGTTGGAACAAGTATCGGCCTTTTACTTTGGTACTCGAAATGGGTCTCCCAAATTGTGGAACCTTTTATTGTGGCAATCAATAGTGTTCCCAAAATTGCTTTGGCCCCAATTATCTTGCTTTGGTTTGGTACTGGCTTAGGGGCTAAGGTTGTATTGGTTGTCTCAATGACAGCCATCATTGCCCTCATTGCAGCCCATCAAGCTACCAAAGAGGCGGATAAAGATTTGCAATCCTTGCTGTACTCAATGGGTGCCGATCGTAAGCAAATATTCCGTCAGGTGGTTGTGCCTTCATCTATGCCAGCGATTGTTTCCAACTTTCGTATCAACGTAGGCTTTGGATTGGTTGGTGCGGTTGTGGGTGAATTTATTTCATCTAAAGCAGGTTTAGGCCACATGATTTACAACGCCTCAAGCTTGTACGAACTCAATTCTGTTTGGGTTGGCTTATTCATGCTCATGATCGTTGGATTCTTTCTCTACCACTGCATTGATTCCTTGGAGCGTTTCTTGTTTCCTTGGCGAAATGATGCAGGACGTACACAAATTCGGATGTAATTTTTTAATAATCTCACGGAGGTTTTTCATGAAATCGATTTACAGAAGGCTACAAGTTAGTATTGCTGCGTTAGTCATTGCTGGAATGTCCTTTAGTGCCGCAGCTGAAGTAAAGACGGTCACTATCTCTCAGGCATTTCAGTCAATGTTGTACCTACCACTTTATGTTGCAATTGATAAAGGCTTCTTTAAAGATCAGGGCTTAAGCGTAATTAAAGAAACCGCAGGATCTCCTACTGCAGCTTTATCTTCAGTCCTATCAGGAAGTTCACAATTCTCTATTCACGGTCCTGAGTGGACTGCCATTGCCGCTTCTAAAGGCGCCAATGTCGGCGTGATTAGTAATGCAGTTAATGGCGCAGCGGTATGGATTGCAACGGCCCCTGATGTCAAATTTACAAGCATTAAAGACATCAAAGGCCAAAAAGTAGTGACTGGTTTGATGCCAACAACAAGTACTTCTTTATTTCTAAAGTTGCTTAAAGAAAACGGTATGAGCGATAAGGATGTCGATATGATCCAAGTTCCTTTGGGTACAGAGCCGGCAGCCCTATTAGGTGGTCAAGCTAAAGTGGCAGTGTTGTATGAGCCAGGTCTTGATCAAGTGGCAATCAAAGGGATGAAGGTTGTTTTGGGTTTCCCAAAAACTTATGGTCCTTACGCCTTCTCTTCCATTACCGCAATGAAGACGGTTGATCCTGTATCTGCTCAGAGAATGGTGAATGGTATGGAAGTTGCACTTCGTTTTATGGCCAAAGATCCTAAGGGTGCTATTGAGGTTGCTAAGAAAGAATTTCCAACTCTCGATCCTCAAGTTGTTGAGAATGCAGTAACACGCATGATGAGCGAGAACGTGTTTCCTAAGAGCGTTCAAATTACTCCTGCAGCACTCAAAATTTCAATGGATACACAAATTGCTTTGGGTAACCTAAAAGAGCAGCCTGTATTTGAGAACTTCATTAACGAAACTTATATACAGAACGCTATAAAACTGAAGTAATTACCGTCATTAATCTAACTGGGGCGTGTTTTTTGCGCCCCATTTCTTTGAATAAACTAAAAATTATGAAAAACACAATTGGACTGACTGAGGCTTGTAACTTAATGGCAGCTAATCAATTAAAGCCTGTCGATGTATTGCAGGTATCTTTTGATAAGGCTAATGAAGTAGAGCCAGTTCTCAAGGCTTTTGTCTCAAGAGCTTCAATGGACTCAATGGCAAAGCAAGTAAAGCCTGGCCCGCTCTCAGGAATTCCGATTGCTGTTAAAGACATTATTAATACCGTTGATCTTCCAACAACCAATGGTTCACCAATCTATAAAGATAAGACCCCTGCTGAAGACGCGGCAATTGTTAAAAAGATTCGTAGTCTGGGCGGCGTAATTTTTGGAAAATCAGTCACTACTGAATTTGCATGGCGCAATCCCGGCCCTACGACAAACCCTTTTAATGCAGAACATACGCCTGGCGGCTCTTCTAGTGGATCAGCAGCATCCGTTGGTGCAGGGATTGTTCCTTTGGCGCTAGGCTCACAAACACAAGGCTCAATCATTCGGCCGGCAGCGTATTGCGGCGTAGTGGGATACAAGGCAAGCTATGGAGCGGTTTCTAAGTCTGGAGCTCACGCTTTATCTTATTCATTGGATCACATAGGGTTCTTCACGCGTTCAGTGGATGACATGGCTTATGCCTTGAATCATCTAAAAAATAGCGATGCCTCTGATCCAGAGTTAATCGTTCTCCCAGATTTGGTATTTGGTGTAAATCGACAGCTGCCAATGTTGGATAAACCCAAGATCGCTCTACTAGAAACACCCTTAGATCATATGATGTCTGATGATCAAAAGCAGGCCTTGCACCTAGCCGTTCAAAAGCTAGAGAAGTCAGGCGCTGTTGTTCAAAAGCTTTCTCTGCCACAGGCATACTGGGATGCAATTCAGGCAATGAATCTCATTATGGAGTCTGAAGCTGCAGAAATTCATGCGGATCACTCTGACAAAGTAAATGACTTGCTGAGTATCCATATTCAAGAGTTGGTAGCTAGGGGTCTGAAGCATAGCGCTCCTGCTTATATTGCTGCAAAGTTCTTGCAGAAAAAACTACGCGCTTCTATTGGTGCTTATTTTGATGAATTTGATGCATTCTTAATGGCGCCTGCAAGTGGGGAGGCTCCAAAGAGCTTGGTCTCCACTGGTGATCCGATTTTCTGTGCTCTTTGGAGTTTTTTAGGAATTCCATCTATTACTATTCCTGCGACTAAGTCAAAGAATGGATTGCCCTTGGGTGTTCAGCTCATTGGAAATTACCGTGGCGATGCTAAATTACTCAGTGTTGCTAAATTTGCCGAGTTTGCTCTGGCCCAGAAATAGTATTTTCATGTCCCATCTGGTGCAGTGCTGTTTACCCTCTTTAGGGTGAGACATGTTAATCAGTGATATTGCGTGGCTGATGTTGGGTGGAAGTCTGTCAGGTTTTTTGGCAGGCTTATTAGGAATTGGCGGTGGGGTAATTTTAGTTCCACTCATGATTCTGATATTTAGCCGCTTGGGCTTTCATGAGAATGTTCTGATGCATATCGCCATTGCAACAGGTATGGCTAGCGTTTTATTTACCACTTCTTCAGCGGTGATGGCGCATCAGAAGCGTGGCAACATTGATTGGAAGCTAGTTGGCGCCTTATCGCCGGGGCTTGTGTTGGGTGCTGTAGTCGGTGGCGGAAAATTTTTTGATGTGATTAATGGAGCTTGGCTATCGCTAGGATTTTCCATTTTTATGATTTACTCATCTACCCAAATGATTCTGAATAAATCCCCTCATGCTGCACGTGGATTGCCTGGACGCTTTGGCCTTTTTGGCTTTGGTGTCTTGACGGGCATCATTGCAAGCCTACTAGGGGCAGGTGGCGCATTCATTACCGTCCCATTTATGATTTGGTGCAATGTGAAGCCCCATAACGCCATGGCAAATTCATCGGGCTTAGGCTTTCCAATTGCTGCCTCATCGACGTTGGGCTATATCTATGGGGGCTGGGGTAACGCATCCTTGCCCGAGTATTCGCTTGGCTATGTTTATGTGCCTGCTTTATTGTGCATTGTGATTACCAGCATGCTTGCTGCACCAATAGGGGCAAAGGTGGTAAGCAGGCTAGAGGCGCCTAGATTAAAGCGTATTTTTGGGTTTACCCTGTTACTTGTTGCCTTGTTCATGCTGAACGAAAGCAGAAAGGCTTTTGGAATTACTTTTTAAGACGATAACCTGTCTTAAATATCCAGATGACAACTGCAATTGATATTGCTAAAAAGGACATTGTCATTCCGAGGCTTACCCAAAGCGATACATCTTCAATGCCATAAAAGCTCCAACGAAAGCCACTGATGAGATAGACGACTGGGTTGAGTAAGGCTACTTTTTGCCAGAAGGCCGGTAAAACAGAGATGGAATAAAAGCTTCCGCCCAAAAAGGTGAGGGGCGTAATGATTAGTAGTGGAACTACTTGGAGTTTTTCAAAGCCATCTGCCCACACGCCAATGATGAAGCCAATCATGCTGAAGGTAATGGAAGTAATCACTAGGTAAAACAGCATCCAGAAGGGATGATCTATTTGCAGGGGTACAAAAAAGGTTGCGGTAGCAAGAATAATCAATCCCAAAATAATCGATTTACTCGCTGCAGCGCCAACGTAGCCCATCACAATCTCTAATGGTGAGATTGGGGCAGAGAGAATTTCATAGATGGTCCCACTAAATTTAGGAAAGTAGATTCCAAAAGAGGCATTCGAGATACTTTGCGTCAGCAGTGACAGCATGATGAGGCCGGGAACGATAAATGCGCCATAGGAAATGCCCTCCATTTGCGTCATGCGTGAACCAATAGCAGAGCCAAAGACAATAAAGTACAAAGAAGTCGAGATTACCGGGGCAATAATGCTTTGCATTAAAGTGCGGCGCGTTCTTGCCATTTCAAATTTATAAATGGCACGTACACCATAGTAATTAAGCTTCATGGGTATTTGCCTCTGAGTTAATAAGATTGACAAAGATTTCTTCTAGCGAACTCTGTTTTGTATGGAGGTCTTTAAAGACAATGCCCAGGCTAGTAATTTTTTGTAATAGCTGTGCAATATTGATATCTTCGTCTTTGGAGTCAAAGCGATACGTAAGCTCACATTTATCTTCGGAAAGACTTAAGCTTGGAAAATCCAGCTCCTTCGGAAGGCTCTGCAGTGGATTTTGCAGTTGAAGAGTTAACTCTTTTTTGCCCAATTTATTCATGAGCGCTAATTTGTTATCCACCATGATGAGCTCGCCACCGCGAATAATGCCAATGCGGTCCGCCATCTCCTCGGCTTCTTCAATGTAGTGGGTCGTCAGAATGACGGTGGTGCCATTGTCCTTGAGAATTTTGACTAAATTCCACATGTCTTTTCTGAGGCTGACGTCTACACCAGCAGTGGGCTCATCCAGAAAGAGAATGCTAGGTTCATGCGAGAGCGCTTTTGCAATCATCACTCGGCGTTTCATGCCACCTGACAGCGTCATGATTTTGCTATTACGCTTATCCCATAAAGACAGGTCTTTCAGGATTTTTTCAATGAAGGCTGGATTGGGTGCTTTCCCATACAGGCCGCGACTAAAGGTAACGGTATTCCAGACGGTTTCAAAAGAGTCAGTCGAGAGTTCTTGGGGAACCAGACCAATCAACTCTCTTGCCTCACGGTAATCGCCGATGATATTTTTACCATCCACCAAAACTTGACCACTGCTAGGACTCACAATTCCACAAATAATGCTGATCAGCGTAGTTTTTCCTGCGCCATTTTGTCCAAGTAGAGCAAAGATTTCACCTTTGGCTATCTCTAAATTAATATCCTTTAGTGCTTGGAAGCCGGATTGATAAGTCTTAAAAAGATGGGAAATCGAGAGGATGTTATTCATAGGACTAATCATATTGGAAATTGAGCGCTTCCCCTATGAAGCAATGAATTACTACTAGATTGTTACGCGTAAATCCTCAAAAGCTTGGGCTTGGATAGATCTGTTGAGAGAGATTCTTGCCACTCGGATCTACTTTAACTAAAACCATGTCTCCAACATTCACCACTTTTCCTGCATAAGCCTGAATATTGACGTGGTGTGTCACCAGAATCAGGGGCGTCTTTGGGTTTTCATGCAATTGGATCTGAATGAGTTTTTCTAGATCTTGAGTTTGTTGCTTCTGCAGACTCATGTCATCAAAAAAGGAGCCTAGCGCAGGTGAGGTAGTAACCGCACCTTTATTTAAGAGTTTTGCCGTATCAAGACAGCGGCACCAGACACTACTGATGACTTTTGCTGATGAAATTCCTTGGCTGGTTAGCCATTGGCCGATGATGACAGCCTGTTTTTTGCCCTTATCTCCTAAATTTCTTTGGGTAGAGCATTTATCTAGTTGATAGCCTGCGGGATCTCCATAACCTGGCGCATCAGCATGGCGCATTAGTAGGACATGCTGACCATCACTTAGATCGCTAGCAAGGCTTGCTTGTGCGGGCAATGTAAAAAAATGAAGTAAAGCGCCTACTGTCAGAGTGGTAATTATCTTGTGTAGTTTCATGGTTTTATGCATTTCTAGGGCCTCAGTGTATTCAAAATTTACAAATGATGCAGGGTTCTGATGCTAGAGCCAATTACTCAGCGCAAGCCCTTTATTTGTGTCAAACTGAAGCAGTCATTTGAATAACAAAAAAGTATGGAGTCATCTATGAACATCAGCAAAAAACAGTCGCTTCTCATGTTGTCCGTGGCTAGTCTATTTTCGCTAGCTGCTTGCCAGTCCATGGAGCAGGGTACTGGCCAGAAAGCCAGCGCGTCATTGGAATCAAAATCGGGCTCTCAAGCCAAAGGTGAGGTCACCTTTGTTTGGCAAGGTCACGATGTATTAATTAATGGCAAATTTTCTGGTTTGAAGCCTAACTCTGAGCAAGGTTTTCATGTGCACGAGAAGGGGGATTGCTCCTCTCCGGACGCAATGAGTGCAGGACCGCACTTTAACCCTGATACAAAGATGCATGGTGTTCCAGATAGTGGCATGAATCACGCGGGAGATATGCCAAATATCAAAGCAGATGCAAATGGCAATGCAACTTACACAGCTAAATTACATGGTTTTGCTGTAAATACTGGATCAACAGGTATTGTTGGTCGTGCTGTAGTGGTGCACAGAGATCCAGATGATTACAAGAGTCAGCCTGCTGGTAACTCTGGCCCGCGCATTGCCTGTGGCTTGATTAAATAAGTAATTGTCATCGGACTGCAATTCTGAAAGCTGTTGCTCTGCTGAAGCCCTCAAATCTAGTCACTCATTTTTATGGAGTGACTAGATGAGATTCATCCAAAAGATTCGCCAGATCTATGACGATATCTTAAGTTTTATCAGGGCCAATTTACGCTGAAGTACTAGAAGCTCTATAGGTATTCAGGGTTAATGAATCTACCGAGAGTCTCACACCAAGCGATCCTGATCCTGCGCGAACAGGAAACTTTCTGAGGCCAATATCCATCGCCTTAATTTCAGAATATTTTGCACAGGCTTCAATGATGCGAGTCATGAGTCTTTCTTGGGATTCGTAATGACAGTCTCCAGCAAGTCTATCAATCTCAATAATCAGGGGGTCGTAATCAAACACGTTCTCCATCACATCTTCTGCAATCAGAACCAGTTTTGCATCAATCCAAAGGGTTAAATCCAAAAGATGTTCTTTGGGAATGATCGCTCCTGGCGCATAAGTGCCGATTTGGGTTTGGAGTTTGAGATCTCGTAATTCGATGGATGCTAAAGCCATTGCAATTCCTTATTCATTAAAGTGTTGTTTGAGCGGTAATTGCATTTGCTAACCGATAAGCGCTAAGCCAAGCACCTTCCACTCTACCGCCATGCAGCCAGTCTCCGCAAAGACCTAATTGGATGTCCTCAAAAACTTTAAACCCTGGGTTAGCTACAGTAGAACCGCTCGCATAACGCCAGCGATGAATAGAAATTGCGGCATGCTGACAATCTAAACCTAATCTTTTGGCACATTCCAATATTTGTTTACTAGCCTCATCTTTGTCTAGTTCAATCCATTCTTGACTCCACTGTGGATTAGCGTGAATCGTCCAAGACTCTTGGCCTTCTCGCTGTGGCTTTGAATTGTTTCTAGAAATCCAGCTGATGATTTCACCATTAATAAAAGCGGCATCAAAAGGAATGCTCTGCTTTTCATTAAATACGGCCATTACCGTCCAGCAGCCCAGCATATCGACCTGATTTTTAGCTTCAATCGACTGGTCTACTAAGTTCGTTAGGGCAAAGGCTTGTGGTGACGGAATTGCTAGTACTAAAAAATCAAATTGACCTTCAAGTTTTCCATTTTCAAGGCTGCTTAGAGTCCATTTCCCATTCTTGTGGGCAATGCTATGAATAGTTTGACTGTAAATAACATCCAAGTTCTTAGCTAAATATTTTCCAGGAGAATTCATGGAGGGTATGCCAACATAGCGCTGGTCATTGGAGGCACTCTCTCGCCACTGCCCATCTTCATAGACCTTGAGGTGTGGATGCCATTTAGCCGCAACGCCAGCGGTAAGCCAGGTGTTTAGTTCATCCATAAAAAGAGGGTCTCTTGCCATGAAATATTGAGCGCCATGGTCAGCAGACCAGCCCTCCCCATTGCGGGTACTCATACGACCGCTGGGTCCACGACTTTTTTCAAATACCTGAACCTTAAATCCTTTTGCTTGTAATTGAGTGGCGCAGCTCAGACCTGCTAGGCCGGCCCCAATGATGGCGATCGTTGGCCCAGTATTGTGATTAAGCATTTTGAATCAGAATTTTTCTAAATGTTAAGTTGATACGAGAAGTAGAAACTTTTTTGCTTTTTAGCAATGCATGCTGCCAAAATTTTTGTGTGGGACTGCGCATGATGAGGACGCTAGCATTTTCTAAATAAACAGGAATGGTCGTTTTGTCTTCTTTATGACGAAAGGCAAACTTACGTTGAGCCCCAAGACTAAGTGAGGCAATTGGCGCGCTTGCATCTAGTTCTTTTTCATCATCGCTATGCCAGCCCATGCCATCATCGCCATCGTGATAGAGATTGAGGAGGCAAGAATTAAATTCCGATTGAGCAAGTTCTTCCATTTCTTGCTTGATTGATAGCAATTCTGGCGTCCATGCTTGAGGGCTCTTTTTAACTCCGGAGTAGGTATATGAGCAATCCAAATCCCCAACCCAAGCTACCTTACGGCGGGTGGTAATCTTTTTACCAAATAGGATGAGCTGATCAGATTCCCATGCAAGCGATCTCTGTAGCTGATCCATTAAATTGGCGGCATGAACATCGCCTAGTACCTCTGGTAGGTACTGTGCAGAACCATCCCTGGGCAGCAGATTAATCGTGCTGTCAGAGTGCTTAAATTCAAATAAGGAGCTTTGCATTACTGAAAGGGTTTTGCGGCAAGCGCCAGTTCTATAAAAACCCTAGAATAGCCTTAAATTCAATTTCTTGAAGGCGGCAAATGAACCAATATCTTTACACCTCGTTTATTACCTTACTTACGGTTTTACTGATGCTTGGCTTAACGTTTAATGTGGGCAGAGCTAGAGGTAAATATCAGGTCAAAGCACCTGCAGTTTCAGGTCATGAGCTATTTGAGCGTGCCTATCGTATCCAGCTCAATACGATTGAAAGTGTATTGATGTTTTTACCTGCCCTATGGCTTTATGCCATCTTCATTGGAGATAAAGGGGCCGGTGATTCTGGCGTCATTTGGTTAATTGCTAGGCTTGTGTATGCGATTTCTTATCAACTCAATCCATCCAAACGGGGTTTAGGTTTCTTGGTATCTATTTTGGTAATAGCCGGTTTATGGGCTGGTGCTGCCTATGGCATCTTTCATCAATACATGAAGGTCTAACGTGAAAGCTCCAGATAAGCGCTGCTGTGGCTCCGGTGTTTGCATCATTAATGATGCAGGCGAGTGCTGGTGTGGACAGGTTTGGGATGGTGAAAAAATGGCTGCACCAAGCTTAAATCTGAATGTGTCGGCATCCCCCAGTCGGAATTCAGACTCGGATAAGACTGAGCCTGAGCATTGATACTTTTTATTTCATGTTGTATCGCAGACCAATTTCAATTAAAGAAAAAAATAGGAGATTTAAATGATTCAAAAGTTACGCATCAAACTCGCTCGCTTCATTCTGGGTAAACATTGCCCTTGCTATCAAATGGGCTATCACAATATGGTCGATTTTCAGCAACGTAGTGCTGACCAGTTAGCCAAAGCTCAAGCGCGTAGCAAGTAAGTTATTTATCGGCAATTCCTAGGGCATGGATATGAGCGTGAGACGTTGGCAAATGCGCAGAAACTGTGCTTTGACTCCGAAGCAGTTACTCCAGTTTTATATTGCCCTGGTCTGCCTCTCATTAATTGTCGCAACTGGCTTTTTCTTGGCTGGTGTGTGGGTTATTCCCATTTTTACAGCCTTAGAGTTAACTGCAGTAACGATTGGTTTCTTAATCTACTGCAGACATGCCCTTGATTCAGAAACGATTGAGGTTGATGGCAAGCGCCTGATGGTTAAAAAGTTCATTGGCTATAAAGAAACTTTTTACGAGTTCAATACCCAGTGGGCAAAAATTGAACCTCCGATAGAGGGCTCGAAAATATTTCATATTAGCCAATCCAACATGCGGGTTGAGCTTGGGCAGTTTATTCGATACGAACAACAGCTTGCTTTGATTAGGCAGATGCGAGCGTGCTTAGGTTGATTGTGTATTGCTTAATCTCCATGCTACTAGGATGCTAGAGAAAATTTGAGTGCATAGCAATATAAAAGTAAGGCTGTTGACGATTACAAAGTAGTTTGCAAAAGGTGAGAGCATTACAGGCATGCCATCTTGCAGCGCTGTTTCTCTTAAGTAATCCATGCGCGGTATGAGTAAAAAACTTGCCACCCCAACAGCGACTATCAATATCAACGATGGCAGACGAACTACTTTCAGTTGAGAGATGCCACGCTTAATCAAGATATTGGAGAGACTGAGGATGATAAAAGCGCATCCTAAAAAGTAATATGAGAGATGTTGCATTAGTAGGTGGGCAATCATTCCAGCCGCTTGAGAATCTTCCATTAAAAAATAGGGAGCGAGGCATCCAAGAGTTTGAGCCATGATGCCGCCGGCCATCAGGCAGGCAAGCAAGCGCATTAAGCGCAGTGATAAGCGGTATTTGATCGTAGAAGCTTCAACCATGGGATAAAAAGGGTTAATTAATGCGCTGCAGCACAAAGTTGGAATCAGTTTCATACTAGCCCTAATCTAATTTTTATGCCAAATACACCATGGAAGTCACTAAAGCAGTCAAGGTAGCCCTAAACGCCTTGGTCGATATTGCAAGCCACTCTACCAATGGTCAGCTAGTACCTGTTCCAGAAATAGCTCAGAGACTACAGATGTCGATTAGTCGTATTGAGCTTTTACTACGACCTCTTCGGGAGTCGGGCTTAGTGATTGGAATCAAGGGGCGAACTGGCGGCTATCAGCTCCTAAAAGATCCTCGCATGATTACGATTAAAGACATTGTTTTGGCGATGAACCGTATTAAAAAGAGAAAAGTAGAGGTATCTGATATTGCAAAAGAACTTTATCAGTCTCTAGAGACTTATATGATGAACTGCATCTCTAATGTGACTTTAGCATCTGCTATCAAAGACTATATTCCACGCTTTAGTGAGGCACAAACTGCGCCCGAAAGAAAGCCCTACTTTCCCATCGAGTCTGAAGTGAAGGCGAAGCAAGAAAAAAGACCTAAGGGAGAGTTTCAGAAAGTGGTGAAGACTTCATTTAAAAAGTCAGAAGAATTCCCGCGCGGCCCAAACTCAATTTTTAGCTTTGCTGACTATCTGAATAAAAACTCACCAGCAAACTAAAGCTGCCAAGTTATTTGCCGTGGACATCAAAGAGGTTTCCTATCCTGATTTAGCTTTTGTAGATATTGAAACCACGGGTTCTCATTTTGATCGTGATCGGATTACAGAGATCGGTATCAAAACGCTTGCAAGCAATCAAATTCAGGTATGGGAACAGTTAATCAACCCAGAAACCTTTATTCCACAAAACATTCAACGACTTACCGGCATCTCCCCCCAAATGGTGGAGAACCAACCCTCCTTTGAGCAGATTGCGAGAGATTTAAAACAAGAGCTTGAGGGAAAAATCTTCGTTGCTCATAACGCCCGATTTGATTATGGATTTATTAAGGCTTCTTTTAAAAGAATCGGAATTGAATTCAAGCCCAAGGTCTTATGTACGGTAAAGCTTTCTAGGCTTCTGTTTCCAGAGCAACCTCGCCATAATCTCGATACCATTATTAATGCCCACGGTCTTCTGGTTAGCGCTCGTCATCGTGCACTCGGTGATGCTGATTTATTGCTGCAGTTTTGGAAAGTATGTGAAAGAAAGTTTGGCAAAGAAAAACTCAATGAAGTAATCAATCAACTCATTGGTAATCCAAGCCTACCGCCAAATATAGATAAGGCATTGATAGATTCGATCCCCGAGGCTCCTGGCTGCTATATTTTTTATGGCGAAAACAAAATACCTCTCTACATCGGCAAAAGTATCTCCTTGCGTAGCAGGGTAATGGGGCACTTTCAAGGAGCCCTAACGCAGCGTAAAGAAATGAAACTCTCTTTGCAAATCCGAGATATTGATTGGATCGAAACGAGCGGAGAGCTTGGCGCCCTCATTCTGGAGTCCAGGTTAATCAAAGAACGTATGCCCAGTATGAACATCAAGCTGCGTAGATCAAAAGATCTTTGTGCTTGGAGTTTGGTTGAAGATGACTCTGGGGTGCTTACACCCGTCTTGGTTACCCATCATCAACTAGCCCCTGGATTGCAAGAGAACTTATATGGCTTGTTTTACAGCAAACGAGAGGCACATGCATATTTGAAGGCTATTGCTAAAAAACATCATCTTTGTGAAGCATTGCTCGGTATAGAGAAGAGAATTGATGGTAAAGCATGTTTTGGATATCAGGTAAAGCAGTGCGGGGGCGCCTGCCTCAATCTCACCCCGATTAGCCTGCATAACCTACAGCTGAAGACAGCGCTAGAGCTCTTCAAAGTTCAGGTGTGGCCTTATGCTGGCCCTATTGCGATTAAAGAAGGTGGCGAGATGATTGTGATTGATCAATGGTGCTATCTTGGTACTGCCATTAATCAAGATGAGCTTTATGAGCTAGCGGAATCTGGCGAGGCTGAGTTTGATTTGGATATTTATAAGATAGTCAAAAAAGCCTTATCGGGTGTCTATAAACAACATGTGATGCCCATTAGCATGCAATCATCTTCCAATAAATGACTACTGCAATCTACTGGTTTAGAAACGATCTTCGCTTAGAAGATAACCCAGCATTGGTGCTGGCTTGCAAGAGCGCTGATTTTCTCCTGCCTATTTACGTTCATGACAAGCACTTAGAGGAAGAAACCCCATGGGGATTTCCAAGAATCAGTGAGCACCGTAAAGTCTTTTTACAAGCGTCATTAGAAGATTTAAGAGCGCAGCTAAGAAGCTTGGGATCTGATTTAGTTGAACTTTCTGGTGATTTTAGGGAGGTATTTTCAAATCTACGCACTCAACTTGGCGTAAGTCAGATCTATTGTGAGCAAATTGAAGCGCCCGAAGAATTGCAGCAAGTCTCTGCGTTGCGAGATATTGGCTTTGAGGTTCAAGCTTTATGGCAATCGAGCATGTTAGATCCCCATTCTTTGCCATTTCAATTGAAGCAAATGCCAGATATCTTCACGCAATTCCGGCAACAGATTGAAAAGTCTAAATTAAGATTTGCAAAGCCTGTAGATAGCGTACAAGCGATTCCGTCATTGCCAAATGATGGAGCGGCTTATGGCCTGCAAACTGGGGTCTACACTAAGGCCAGCAATAGCTTATTTATCGGCGGGGCTAGTGGCGCGCATGCGCATATTCATCAATACTTTGAGCGTCGTCTAGTCGACACCTATAAGCTCACTCGTAATCAGCTCGTGGGCATGGATTACTCCAGTAAATTTTCTCCTTGGCTTGCTTTGGGCTGTTGCTCTGCAAGAACTATTGCAAATGCGCTCTCAGACTATGAGAATCGGTATGGTGCAAATGACGGTACATACTGGCTTTGGTTTGAGTTGCTTTGGCGGGATTATTTCCGTTTCCTACACTTTAAGTATGGTGCTAGGCTTTACCGGTCAGCGGGTCTGGGTAATAACAGAAGCAATCCATTTGATGGTCTCAAATTCAATCAGTGGGCCTCAGGAAATACTGGGACGCCCTTGGTTGATGCCGCTATGCGTGAATTAAGCAAGACAGGTTTTCTATCTAACCGCATGCGTCAGATTGTGGCAAGTTTCTGGATATACGATATGCAAGGTGACTGGCGAGCCGGTGCCGCATGGTTTGAATCTCAACTCATTGACTACGATGTGTATAGCAACCAAGGAAATTGGCTCTATATTGCCGGCAAAGGTACAGATCCCAGGGGTGGCAGACCATTTAATGTCGCCAAACAAGTAAAGGACCATGATCCTGATGGCGTATATCAAAGGATGTGGCTAAACGAGGCTGCCTAGTACGCTGGGGTAAATGCCTAGAGCAATTGACATGTGAGCTCTCTAGTATTAGCGAATGTCTCAGCTAATCGAATTAACTTATGTAAGTGAACCAGCTCAAAATATGTCTTTTTTGGGTTTGATGCGTCTTTTATATCACTCATATTCGAATAACCAAGCCCTGGGCATCACTGGAGCGCTGATTTATGAGAATAATAAATTTGGTCAAGTGATTGAAGGGGCGGAAAAAGATATCGAAGCCTTGTGGCAAAAAATTCAAAAAGATGGCCGACATAAAAATGTTCGCTTAATTGAGGCCAAGCCCATTAGCGAGCGAAGCTTTAGTAAATGGACCATGGTTTTTCAAGGAAGTGAAGAGATTGCCAAAACCCTGCCAGAAGTGAGTGCTGCGGTTGAGGATATTGAGTTTCCGGTAGGTCACCCATTATTAATTGCCTTGAGAGATAGCGGTTAAGAAGACTGGGTATTCATCGGTATTTGCTTTACTGATTAGACTTCAATCTAGTAAACCCTTTAGCAAAATCAATGACTTAGGAAAAAACTCCTAGGTCATTTTTCTATCTGTGTCGCTCAAGAATTAAGTAATTGATATCGGCTATTGACACAATTGCCGTTCCTCGATAAATTAAACAAGTGTTTAATAAAACTTAAATAAGGCATGGAGACAATGAAAAAAATTAATCGCGCTGATTTAACGGCAGCTTCAGAAAAATATAAAAATTGGGGTAAGTGGGGACCAGATGACGAGATTGGAACTCTGAATTTCACTAGTCCAGAAGACATTGTCTCGGCAGCACAATTGGTTCGTAAGGGCAAAGTGATTTCATTGGCTCTCAATTTTGATAGCAATGGCCCTCAAGGAGCTAAGACAAAATATCCATCCATGGGACGCATTAATCCTGTGCACACCATGCTCCGTACAGGAACAGATGCCTATGCGGGTGTATTGGATAAACGTGGCATTCGTGCTGCTGACGATATGGTTGTGATGCCTCTTCAATGCGGTACCCAATGGGATGGATTGGGACATGTCTTTTATGAAAACTACATGTATAACGGCTACGATTGCCGTGAAGTCTCTTCAGCTGGTGCAGCAAAATGCGGTATCGAAAAAACGAAAGCCAAGATGGTTGGGCGAGGCATCTTGCTCGATGTAGCAAGAGCTAAAGGGATGGATTGCTTGCCTGATGGTTACGGTATTACCTGTCAGGACTTAGATGACACCGCCAAGAAGCAGGGTATCGAAATTAAGCGCGGCGATTACATCATTGTTCGTACTGGTCAGATGGAAGAAAAAATTAAATCCGGAAGCTGGGATGGATATCCTGGTGGTGATGCTCCTGGATTTGCATTTGAAACTCTTGAGTGGATTCAGCGTACCGAGTTGGCAGCATTAGCTAGCGACACCTGGGGGTGCGAGGTTCGTCCAAATGAATCTGAGGCTGGCATCAATCAACCATGGCATTGGATCACCATTCCAATTATGGGCATGACGATGGGCGAAATTTTTTATTTGAAAGACATCGCTGATGACTGCTTAGCAGATGGCATTTATGAATTTATGTTTGTCGCCCCTGCCATTCCAATTACTGGGGCTGTTGGTTCGCCGACTAACCCGTTAGCAATTAAATAAGAGCCTTAGGCCAAAAAATTCCATACATGTGGATTGGAGACAAAATGCGCATTTCTGTTTGCGACGTATACAGTTATTTCTATAAGGTACTGCGGCTCGGGCTGATTGGTGGTCTTAGCCTGTTGGCAATGAACGCTATGGGGGCTTATCCTGACAAACCTATCAAATTGGTTGTCGGATTTCCTCCTGGCGGGCCAACAGATATGACCGCTCGTATCATTGCGCCGAAGCTAGGTGAACTCCTGAAGCAGTCTGTTTTTATTGAAAATAAGGCAGGTGCAGGGGGCAACGTTGCCGCGCAGGTAGTAGCGAATTCTCCTCCCGACGGCTACACCTTTTTGGTGAATTCTGCAGCTTTTGCGGTAAATCCAGCGCTGTATGGCGCGGCAGCAGGTTATAGTCCGGAAAAGAATTTTGTGCCAGTAGTATTCGTTTCCACTCAGGCTAATGTTATTAGTGTGAATGAATCTGTTCCAGTAAAAACATTGGCTGAACTTAAAGAGTATTCGGCTAAGAATAAATTATCGTATTCAAGCCCAGGTTATGGAACAACGCCACATTTAACTTGTGAAAATGTATTTCGCTTGCAATGGAAGCAAGATATTAATCACATTCCGTACAAAGGTGCTGGCCCTGCTTCAATGGCTGTAGTAGGTGGTGAGACTCCTATTGCTTGTACAGCAGTAGCTGGCGTGTACCAGTTTTCTAAACAAGGAAAAGTGCGCATCTTAGCAATTTCCAGTGAGAAGCGCTCTCCTAACTTGCCAGATGTCCCTACCTTAGTTGAATTAGGATATCCGCAGATTAAGGATTACACCTGGTCTGCAATGATGGCCCCAATCAAAACACCTAATGACATTGTTCTGAAGATGAATCAAGCGGTCAATACAGTTCTGCAGATGCCTGATGTCAGGGAGCAGATGGATAAGGCTGGTTTGGTTGTGATGGGCGGAAATCTTCAGCAGACCAATGAATACATGGGTGAGGAAGTTACCCGCTGGTCGGCTATTGTTAAAGCGCTGGGGGCTAAGGTTGAGTAGGAGGAGCTAAGAAACCTTGTTCGCAAAAATCCAAAATTTCAGGGATAGCTTGCGTGAGGTTTCCTCCTTTACATCGACCTTTTGAGATCACTTCTATGCGACCAGTATTGGACGCTACATACAAATATAGACCCATGACAAAAATTAGGCGCCAGGAAATGGATTCTGCACTTAATTTAGGAAGAGTTATTTTCAACTCCTCCATAAAGCGTAGGCTGGTTTTGTCATATAGCTTTGATCGCAAAGCGTTTTCAATACTTTTTGGTTCGTTATGAAGTCGTGCTTGCAGCTTTACAAAGCTTTTTCCGCCTTTATCTTCATTTGCCATCCGCAATGGGGGGTAGATAAATGCGTATATCAATTCGCGCAAAGGTATCGGTTTATTTTTGGCTCTTGTTTTAGCTTCGCTCAAGAGCGTGTTGCGTTCTTCCAGAATAATGCTGGCGCGTCGCTCAAATACGGCGTTAAACAAACCCTTTTTATTTTGAAAATGGTAATTAATCAATGCCTGATTTACTTTTGCGCGGGTTGCAATATCGCGCACCGTAGTCATGGCATAGCCATGTTCAGAAAACAGGGCTTCTGCAATGTCGAGCAAACGCACGGCAGTGGTATTGCTTGAATGAGGACGTACTTTTTTAACCATTATTTTTTTAATTAATTTCAAATCACTTTAACAAAAGGAAATGCGATGAGCAAAACAATTTTGACATGTGCAGTAACAGGGAATTTAACAAAACCAGAGATGACCCCTTATCTCCCTATAACGCCGCAGCAAATTGCTGATTCTTGCTTGGGCGCGGCTGATGCAGGGGCTGCAGTAGTCCATATCCATGTACGCCACCCAGATACCGGCAAGCCATCCATGGAAGTGGATCATTATGCCGAGGTTATTCAGCTTATTCAAAAACACAATAAAGAGCTCATTATTAATTTAACAACAGGCCCTGGCGGTAGATATGTGCCAACCGAAGGTGATCCTAAGTTATTTGCCCCTGGCACCACCTTATGTGACCCGCTAAAGCGCGTAGAGCATATTGCAAAACTAAGGCCTGATATTTGCTCTTTAGACTTGAACACAATGAATTCTGGTCCAGACGTGGTGATGAATACGCCCTCTAACGTCCGTAAGATGGCAAAAGTAATCAGAGATGCAGGCGTAATGCCTGAGTTGGAGATCTTTGATACTGGGGATTTGAATTTAGCAAAAGATTTATTTAAAGATGGTACGCTTGAGGGTCCGGGTTTGTATACCTTTGTCATGGGTGTGAAATACGGTCTCAATACTGATCCTGCAACTCTGCTTTATATGCGAGATCAACTGCCTGCGGGTGCTCAATGGGCGGCATTTGGTATTAGTCGCGCTGAATTTCCGATCGTTGCACAAGCATGGCTCTATGGCGGACATGTTCGAGTTGGCATGGAAGACAATATTTACCTTGAAAAAGGCGTGCTCTGCGAAAGTAATGCTCAATTAGTTGAGCGTGCTCATCGTATTCTGAGGGATATGGGTGGTGAATTAGCTTCATCCAACGAGGCGCGAGCGATGCTGGGTCTCAAGAAAACCAATTCATAGAGGCAACAATGGAGCACCCAAAAGGCTACGTTCGTCGCATTGTTACAGGTCATGATGCTGAGGGGAATGCCGTCGTTACGCACGATGGTGCGGCCCCCTCGGTCCATTCAAATCCCCTAAGAGTTGGATTTTATTTAACCAATTTGTGGCATACCGATGCAATGCCAACTCCGATTGATAATTCACCGGATACTACTTCACGCCCATTGCAATTAGAGCCCCCAAAAAATGGCACTGTTGTAAGAATTATTGAATTTGGTCCTGAGGGCGAGTGGCTTCATAAATTGGCTCAAAATGAAGCGAAAAGTGTCTTTGGCTCCATGGGTACCAATAAGGCCTCGACCTATGAGGCTGGCGCCCATCCTCTCATGCATCGCACTGAAACGGTAGATTATGCGGTGGTGCTTGAGGGTGAAATTTATCTTGTATTAGATAAAGAGGAGCGTCTCATGAAGCAAGGTGACTTCTTGGTAGAAAGAGGGACAAATCATGCTTGGAGTAATCGCTCCGGTAAGCCTTGCAAAATGCTTTTTGTGTTGATTGATGGCAAGTTTGATCCTGAGATTCAGAAACACTTTTAAGGTAAATCATGAAGGCTTTATTGCGCTCATTAGCTTGTATTTGTACTCTGTTTTTTCTGGGATCCACGCACTTTGTGAGCGCCCAAAGCTATCCAGATAAATCAATCCGCTTGATGGTAGGTTATGCACCCGGCGGTCTGACTGATGGAGTTGCGCGCACTTTGTCCCCGCAATTATCTGAAATACTGGGCAAGCAAGTAGTTGTTGAAAATCGTGGCGGCGGCGGGAGTTCAATTGCAACTGATGTAGTCGCAAAAGCACAGCCTGATGGCTATACGCTGCTCATGGCAGATCAGGCATTAATTAGTAATCCCAGCTTATTTCCAGCATTGCCCTACGATACCTTCAAAGACCTTCAGCCAGTAGCTCTTGTTGGAACAGCGGCTTCGGTGATTGTCGTAAATTCATCGGTGCCGGTTCGAGATTTAAAAGCCCTGATTGCTTTGGCTAAGAGTAAGCCAGGTACTTTGAACTATGCATCGGGCGGAAATGGAACGATGACGCATTTGGCTGGTGAGTTATTTAAACAAGTTGCTCGTGTTGATATTGTGCATATTCCTTATAAAGGCACTGGTCCTGCAGTTGTTGATTTACTGGGGGGTCAGGTGCCAATGATGTTCAGTAGTATTGGGCCTGTAGCGCAATACATCAAGTCAGGGCAATTAATTGCCTTAGCGGTTACAGGAGAGAATCGCTCACCTGTGTTGCCTAATGTGCCAACCCTCTCTGAATTGGGTCTTGCGCAAGCAACGGTAATTGGTTATTGGGGAGTAATGGCGCCTGCGGGGATGTCTAATGAAATTACCGAGAAACTTGCAAAGGCTATAAATGAAGCAGTTAAGCGTCCCGATGTGAATCAGCGACTCGTCAATTTAGGAATTGATCCGTCTTTTGCATCAGGACCCCGTTATGAAAAGATCTTAAGCACCGAGATTCCTAAATGGAGTCAGGTAATTAAGAATGCCAATATCCGAATTGACTAAGCTTTAGAAAGGTGCCAGTGAGAATCGTAGACATTAGAGAAGTTGCGATACCCTTGAATTCAAGTATCCGCAATGCGGTATTTGATTTTAGTGAGATGACTACATCAGTAGTGGCGGTGATAACGGATGTGATTCGCGATGGTAAGCCCATAATTGGATTTGCCTTTAACTCTACAGGGCGCTATGCCTGTGGTGCGCAAATGCGGGATCGTTTGATTCCACGCATTATGAAAGCCAATCCCGAATCCCTATTAAATGATGCAGGTAATAATTTAGATCCTGAAAAAATACTAAGCTGCATGATGCAGCGAGAAAAACCAGGTGGACATACGGAGAGATCTGTAGCAGTTGGAACTATTGAGGTTGCCATTTGGGATGCGGTTGCAAAGATTGAAGGCCTGCCATTGCATGTCACCTTGGCAAACCAGTTTTCTGGCGGAAAAGTGCGCAAAGAGATTCCTTGCTATGTAGGCGGTGGGTGGTACGCACCCAATAAAGGAATCCCTCAGTTATTGGAGGAGATTCAGAGTCGACTTGATCAGGGTTACACCACCATGAAAATCAAGGTTGGTGGCGCTCCTATAGAAGAGGATATTGCCCGAGTAGAGGCTTCCTTGAAGATTGTTGGGGGAGGGCAAAATTTGGCAGTTGATGCTAATGCGGGGCTGAGTCCAGAGCGTGCAATTGCTTACGCTAAAGCCCTACAACCTTACCAACTGCGTTGGTTTGAGGAGCCTACCGATCCGCTAGATTTTGCCTTACTTGCAGAAATTGTTGACATCTATTCAGCGCCGATAGGAACTGGAGAGAATCTCTTTTCAACACAAGACATCCGTAATCTCGTTCAGTTCGGTGGCTTACGTAAGGAGAC
This sequence comes from Polynucleobacter sp. TSB-Sco08W16, assembly GCF_018687455.1. NCBI lineage: Bacteria > Pseudomonadati > Pseudomonadota > Betaproteobacteria > Burkholderiales > Burkholderiaceae > Polynucleobacter > Polynucleobacter sp. TSB-Sco08W16. The sequence continues at coordinate 1,477,186 of NZ_CP061291.1, read as the reverse complement.
TGACATTATTCAAATTGACATTCCACAGTCCTATGGAATCGTTCAATTTAGTAGAACATTGAAAATGCTAGAGGATCGTGGCTGGGGAAGACATTCCATTTTCCCTCATGGAGGCAATCAAATGACATTGGCAATTGTTGCTGGCTTTGGTTTGGGTGGATGTGAAGCATATCCAGGAACATTCGGAGTCTTTGCAGGATTTGCAGACGATTCTCGAGTTGCTAATGGAAAAATCAATTTATCCGAGCGGCCTGGCATCGGTTTTGAAGGACAAAATGCCCTTTATGAAATCATGCGCAATATTGTTTAGTGTTAGCTATCACCCGGGAGAGCAATGAGTTCCTTTCAATCAGTAGATGAATTAAATGGCAAGGTTGCGGTAATTATTGGCGGCAATGGCGCTGTCGGATTTGCTACGGCCAAACGATTGGCTAAATTAGGTGCAACTTGTGTATTGATTGGGCGACATTCCCTTGAAAAGGAGGTCGAGCAGATCAAGCAATTGCCTCCTGGCAAACAATTTTGCTTGAATGCTTCAATTACGGATTCGGCCACTTTAATTGCCGCAGCAAAAGAAGTGGAAAAACGTGTGGGTAGATGCGATATCTTGGTGAACTCAGCAGGCTTTACAAAACCAGTCCCAGCTGCAGATTTAGATGCATTAACAGATGACTTAATTGATGAGGTGTTGAAGGCCAACTTTCGAGGGGTTTTTGCTTCGATTAGGGCATTTCAGCAGCTGCTAAAGGCAAATGGCGATGGATTGGTTGTGAATGTCTCTTCAATTGCTGGCTTCACTGGTGTTGGCAGTAATCTTGCTTATGTCGCTGCTAAGGCAAGTCTTGATATTGTGAGTGAGTCTTTAGCAAAAGTTTTAGCGCCGGAGATACGCGTCTTATGCGTGTCTCCAGGTGTAGTGGATTCTGGTTTTGTACCGGGACGTGGAGCCGACTTCAATGATAAAACTGCAGCAACAACCCCATTAAAGCGTATTGGCACCCCTGATGATGTTGCGGCTGCGATTGAAGCTTGCGCAACCCGGTTAAGATTTTCAACAGGAACCCGAATAGTGGTTGATGGTGGTCGACACCTCTAATTCGAAGGAGGAGACCGGACTCAAAAATAATATAGAAAGAGACTATGAGATTATTTAGCTTTATTCAAAACGGTAGAAAAAGTATCGGTGTTCTTTGCAAGAAAGATTCGAATGAATTTGTAGATTTATGTGCTACGAACTCAAGTATTCCAGCAGATTTGTACGGTCTGATTGCGATAGACCCTCAGTTTACAAAAGCAAAAGAAGCACTTTCTAATCCGAATGCTGTCATCAAAAATATTGCTGATATTCAGTTTGATATTTTGATTGATCGTCCTGGAAAAATAGTTTGCATGGGTTTGAACTATGCTGACCATGCTAAAGAGGGCGGCAATGCTCGGCCAGACTATCCAAGCTTTTTTCTACGAGGCCCTAGTTCGCTTGCCTCACATCAGGCTAGGATCATTAGGCCTAAGGTATCCGATAAGTTAGATTATGAAGCTGAGTTGGCCTTTGTTGTTGGTAAAAAGGGGCGTAATTTAACCAGAGAAAACGCGCTGGATTGTATCGCTGGCTACAGTATCTTTAATGATGCTAGCTTAAGAGATTACCAGCGCAAAACAACCCAATGGACTATAGGTAAAAACTTTGATCAGACCGGAGGATTTGGTCCATGGCTGGTAACGCCAGATGAATTGCCGCTGGGCGCACATGGCCTACAAATTCAGTCAAGATTAAATGGCGCAGTAATGCAGAATGCAAATACCAAGGATTTCTTATGGGATGTCGTAGAAACCATTGTCTTAATAACAGAATGCATGACCTTGGAGCCTGGTGATGTAGTGATTACAGGAACGCCTGCAGGAGTAGGCTATGCTAGAACTCCACCAGTATTCATGAAGTCTGGCGACATCTGCGAAATTGAAATCGAAAATATTGGCGTATTGCGTAATTCGATAGAGGATCAGACGTAATAATCTTCAGAGGAATAGGGGCCCTCACTGGAAATAGTGGGGGCTTTGACTTCAAGCGCACATTCAATAGGCTTGCTATCCTTAGCCTTGTTTTCCTATATTTGAATTGCAATCAATGAATATCCATGCCGATTACAGTAAGCGAGTTGTCATTAATCACCATGACTTACCTTGGGAGCCTAGTCCTGAATTCGGGATTGAAAGACGCATGCTCGATCGCATGGGTGATGAGGTAGCAAAAGCAACCTCAATTGTTCGTTACCAGCCCGGCTCCAAATTTCCAACACATACCCACGAGTTTGGTGAAGAGATTCTTGTTTTAGAGGGTGTCTTCAGTGACGAAACTGGTGACTATCAAGCTGGCACCTACATCATGAATCCGCCGGGTTCATCGCATGCACCCTATAGCCAATCTGGCTGTACGCTGTTTGTTAAGCTCAGACACCTTGGTCCAGAACAGGTCGAGCGAGAAATTATTGACACCACAAAAGCACCTTGGTATCAAGGCATGGTCCCTGGTCTTACAGTCATGCCGCTGATGCAGCAGGGAAGTGGATCGACTTTAGTACGCTGGGCTCCTCAAACCTATTTCAATCCACACAAACATTATGGCGGCGAGGAAATCTTTGTTGTTGATGGCGTATTTGAAGATGAGCATGGCTGCTACCCTGCAGGTTCATGGATTAGAAGCCCTCATATGAGTCTACATCAGCCTTTCAGTAAAGAGGGTTGCACTATCTTTGTAAAGACGGGGCACTTACTGTCATAAGGCCATAAGCCCAAATGAGATTGGAGGCGGAAGCCTAGAATCGAACCAGGGTAATGAGATTTGCAATCTCATGCATAACCACTCTGCCATTCCGCCACAGCTGTCTTTATAACTGAAAAATATTTTTTCCGCTGGATGGATGATCTGGTGCTGAACGCATATTCAGTAACAGTATGTACTAACTTGTCATGAAATCTTCATCAGATTGACTTATCTCCCTCTTACATTGATTGAGCAGAAATTTATTTCTAAATCATATAAAGGGTAAAGAAAAGATGAAAACGCTTATTAAAAATTTCATGGGCCGTAGACCGCATTTCTGCTTCATCATGATTGCTGCAAGTTGCCTAGGAATTGGCTTAGCTGTAACTCAGGTTCAAGCAAATATTCCGGATGCTTCAGCAGAGGCAAATAATCCGCACCATCTGCCAAATGCATTCAATCCAAAGTTACAAACCTTGGATGAAAAGATTCAAATAGCCACCCTTGAGGCAAAGAAGGTCCTTGGCATGACACAAGAGGGAGTGTCACACGAGATTGAGACTATCCATAGCATTGCCCTCAGAGGCGTGGCTGTCAGCTCTAAGCCAGTGTTTGATTACACCACCGGTACATCAAACTAATTCAATGGAGGACTATGTATTAAAGCCTAGTCCTCTAAATCCTCGCTGCTATCATCGATTCGATATTCCACTTTAATTTTCTTCAGTATCGGATGCAGAAGTGCATCCGTGCTTTTTGAAGTCGGATCGGTTAAATGGCAATTGCCATAAAAAGGAATCGGTTCTTTTTCAACCAGCTCGCGATCTTCAGTAGTAAAGGTAGTCATAGAGCTCTCCCTATATCAATCAGATGGTTACCTATGGGCTGTTGGAACAAACGAATCGCAACCAGTAGCAATCCGAATTGATCCACATCTCCCATAAGTAGATTGCATTCTTCGCGTTTTAGTGTGACTTGTCTATCGCTTCCAAAATTATTTTTTGATAAATTTTAATAGGTGAAATTGTCATATTTGAGCCTTTTATCTCAAGCTTAAATATGACAAAAAGTGATGAAAAAATTCATAAAGATGTCACATGAAAGGTAGAGCATTTCAGTCGAGTTCAATGCAAAATTGGAGGAGCATCAACATGACAGATCAACACTTAAATGACAAGGTCATTAACTTTAGAAGAATGGCTGCGGAGTATTTTCAAAAAGCGGCCTGGAATCAGTTATTAGCCTTGGATAATTACAGGGAAAACAACTTTGAAGTGGCGGAGCGATTTGCCCAACTTTCTTTCGATGATCAAATGAATGCGGTAGAGTATGCAGAGTTGGCAGATGCCGAATCAGGACTCTTGCTAGATTTGGAGTTATTGGAGGAAAGTTGATCGTTAAGAGTGGCCGAGTGGCTATCAAAGTTTTAGCTTCCTTATTCCTAGCCTTTGGAATTTCATACCCAGGCGCCTCAGCTACTGTCGCTAGAAGCGATATTCTTTTGCACATTGCCACTCAGTGTGTTGATCCATCCAAAACTAATTACTGCTCTAACTGTATGCTGCCAAGAGCGGATGCAGGCTGTGGAAATATTTCAGAGTGCAAGAAAACCAACGAAGTTTGGGCGCTCAATAAAAAATATACCGCAATCAGAGATATTAAGATGTGCGGTTGTCCGGCTAGCTTTGTTCATGGGCTGGCGATACCTAGTGATGTCATCACTGGTATTGAGGATCCTAATCGAGAAGAGGATATCTGGCAATTTGCTTGGGTCATCGGCCTGGAGCGTATTGAGCCAGAATCACTGGCATTGGTAGTCAATCCCAAATCAGAACGATCACAGAATCAACTGCATGTGCATATTCTCAGGTTGGATAAAAATGCACGCGCTACATTTTCTGACTATTCCCATGCGTATGTTCAAAATCTTGATCAGGTTTGGGGTGTCGCTCAAAAGATTGCTAATTCTCAGGGTTTAAATGATTACGGAGTCTTGGTCGCTCAAGAGTCTTCTGGTCGATATATCGTGCTTGTTAGTCCCCAGAGCCCTGAGGCTGCTTTTACAGTATGGAATTGCAATAATTAGCTACCCAACCAGCATCGATTGAATAGCATGCTTTATTTGATGTGCATTTTCGGTTTGGGTATAGTAATAGTTATCAGCAGGCCATCTCAATAACTTAATTGCAAGCCATGAAAAAACTAATTTCCATTTTGATTCTGGGTATCTTTGTAGGAGCAAATTCTTCTACTGTTTTTGCTAATCCTCCTGTTGCTCCATTCTATGCATCCCTCCAGAACATGACCCCAAGCGGTCAATTGGGTCAGGTAATCAAGAAAGAGTCTGTTCAAACCTCGGTAAAGGGTGCTCAGGCATGGAGGATTGCGTACATTTCTTCGGATTTTGGTGGCAAGAAAACAATTGTCACTGGCCTAGTAGTTGCCCCAAAAGGAGTGGCACCCAAAGAGGGTAGGCCCATCATGACTTGGGCGCATGGGACAACAGGTGCTGCTCAAAATTGCGGCCCATCACAGGTTCTGGACCCTGTAGTCCCGCTCAATGAATATTTTTTAATTGGCGGAAACTCTTGGACGGATTATGGAATCCCTGCTGTTGAAGAATTTATTCAAGAAGGCTATGTAGTCGTTGCAACCGACTATCAGGGTCAGGGTGGTGGGGGAAGGCATCAATACGCTCTCGCTTCCACAAACTCTATGGATACGATTGATGCTGCTAGAGCGGCCAGCTTCATGAAAGAAACTGGCGCCGGCAAGAAAACCATTGTCTATGGTTGGTCGCAAGGCGGTGGCGTAGCAGTGGCAGCAGCGAGCATGCCAGAGTATTTCTCGAAAAAGGGTACAGCTGCTGACAACCTTGAATTAGTTGGTTCCGTGGCTCTGGCTCCTGACGATATTGCCATCATGTTGCCTGGAGCTACAGTCGATCAGGCTAGCGCGCAAAAGTCTCTGAGTGGATTGATTCAGATGTTTACTGGTAATGTCTTTGATTTTTCTCACATGGCAATGAGCATGTGGGGAGTGCAGGCCGCTAATTCAAAATTAAAGTTAACGGACATCTTTACCGATGATGGCGCTAAAGTTCTGGATGAGGTTATTAGTAATAAGTGTATGCATGCTTTTGCAGACACGCTAAATTTCAACTTTGGTACACAGTACAAAACACTCTTGAAACCGCAAATCAATAATCCCTTGGAGTGGACCAAGACCATGGTTAATGGTAGCGTCAACCCCATCAAGCCTATTGCACCAGTAGTCATTTATTGGGGAAATAAAGATACGACCAATCCTCCAATCATGGGTAAGCTCTACCAAGAGCAGATGTGCAAAATGGGCGGTAATGTGAATCGGGTTGAATTGCCAGGCAATCAATCGCACTTCACTACACCTGGGGCCTCAAAGCCTTTTTATCTGCCATGGATTAAGGATCGCTTAGCTGGTAAGCCCGCCACCAACAATTGTGATCTGGCCGCGCAACTCCCAAGTTAAGCGCTTGGGGCCTATTGCTTCAATTGGGTAGCAATACGCCTAGTCAGCTTGGGTGGGCTTGAATCAATGTGAAAGCGATGGCGCTCTTCTTGCATGAGTAAGTCATCAGCCGTGAATCGATCAAAACGTCTTAAGTAGTCTGCCCAGGTTTCAAATACGAAATATTCTAAAAATTTTCCTGCATGCTCAGCATCCTCAAAGAGGCTCCAAGATAGCGCCCCTTGCTTTAGACGCGAACGTCTAGTCTTTGCCATCAATTTTCTGAAATGCTCCACCTGTTCTTTGTGAATATGGTATTCGACTGAGATCATGACTGGGCCCTCATCCAGATCAATATCTCTCGAGGGGTGTGGGCGTTCTATTGGGCATACTGGTGTGAGATCTTCCACCTCATGACCATGAATGCGGTGTTTGCGTATTAATAATAGGGCGATGATGCCAAAAATGGCGCTTGCTACTATGCCCGTTGTTACATCAGTTGAATTAGTAATTTTTCCCCATACAACTGCACCAAGCGCGCTTCCACCCATCAGACTCATTTGGTAGAAAGACATGCCACGAGCCCTAATCCAATTTGGTAGAGAGAGTTGAGAGGTGGTGCTTAAGGTATTGCCAACACTAAACCAAGACATGCCGCTCACAATCATGATCGGTGCTGCATACCAAAGATTGGGTGCGAGCACTACGCCAGCTGAGCTGATAGAGAGAAAAATGATTCCGTAACTTGCCATTTGCTGCGGTGTAAATTTCTCCCGCAAGTACTGCAGTTGAGAGCCGACAATGATGGCGCCAAAACCAAGGCAAGAGAGTAGCAAGGTAAATGTGTTGGCATCTCCGCCAAAGTGGGATTTTGCGATCACTGGTAATAGCGCCAGCAGACTAGACGACTGCATATAAAACAAAAATGATCGAATCAGAATCGATCGCATAGGCTTAGATTGGCGAATATATTGGGCGCCAACTCGCATCGCACCAAAGAACCGCTCTCCTGGCAAGGTGGAGATATAACTCTGATTTTTCCAACGCAAGACAATCGCAGTCATGGCTAATGACAGAATCATATTTAAGGCAAATACATATTCAGTGCCTACCGATGCAATGATGAGGCCGGCAACGAGTGGGCCAAGAATACGTGAGGCATTCATGGCGATGGAATTAAGTCCAAGTGCCAGATGCAAAGTGTCGCGAGGGACTAAATCTGGAACGATGGCGGCATACACTGGCCAGCGCATTGCTAAGCCAATACCATTAATAAAAGTGAGTAATAGCAAGAATATTGGATCTAGGAGATTAAATACGGCAGATAGAAAAAGTAAGGTTGCATTAATTGCAAGCCATAGCTGAGTAAATACTAAGAAGTGTTTTCTATTGAGGATATCTGCCAGCGCTCCGCTAGGAAGGCCAAACATTAATACCGGTAAGTTAGCGGCAGTTTGAACCAGAGCAATTAGGGTTGCAGATGTCGTTAGGGACGTCATCATCCAGGCTGCTGCTACATCATTGGTGTACATACATATATTGGCCACCAGCCAGGTCGACCATAGTGCTCGGAAGACGGGAATCTTTAAGGGCTCAAGCCATACGGGAAGCTTGGTGGGTAGCAGGGAATCAGCGCTCATTGCATCATTATTCCCTAAACTCTACAGTTGTGATTGAGAGTATTCAATCTATCTATAGAAAGGCAGCTATACCAGCCTTTGCAGTACTGCTGGCTCTATCCTTTATGGCGAGGGTTTTGTCTTATTGGGCCAGGCATAGTTCGCTTGTAAAGTAATGTAAAACAAAGCTCATTAAGAAAGGCAGTCATGACTCACCAACCACGCCGTCATTTTCTGAAAACTACAGTCGCAGGTACCGCAGCAGCAGTTGGCGGTTCGGGGTTCAGTATTCAAACAGCTCAGGCTCACACCAACTCTGAGGCTAAGCTAGAAGCCAAGGCAAATCAAATCTCCCAAAAGCTGTTTGCTCAGGATGGTATGGCGGTGCCTATTGCAACCCAGCCTACAGTTTCACCATTGGCAAAAGGTCTTGATCGGACCATGGTCCTTGGTGGAGGGGGTGAGTACTACATTGCTTGGTATTGCGGATTCTTTCATGGCCTTTATGAGGCAGGATTGGATATGGCCAATATTCCTGAGATGGTTGTAGGAACATCGGCAGGCTCTTATATGGGCTCCTCACTTTTGTCGGGAGAGTTCGGCCGCCTTCGTGCTGAGTTTGATTTCTTTGGCAAGTTCCCGCAAATCTTTGCAAAGATGGCGCCATTAGCAAACCCCAATCTTAGCCAGCAACGAGCTGATCAAATCAATATGAGTGCAAGTGATGGCAGCATTAAAACGCGCCAGATTATTGGGGCTGCAGCTTTAGCAGCTGACAACACGCTCAACAGTGACCATATTGAAAAATTAGCGGCACTTTTGACGGGCGATAGTAAAAAAGATTGGCCTACCGCTCGGATGTTTACAACTGGGATTGATTGCTATTCAGGCGAGCGTTTAATTATTGGTCAAGCGGTTGCTAGAAAAAATAATATTCCATTGGCACATGGTGCTGCAGCCAGCAGTTCGTTGCCCGGTATTGGGGGTCCAACACTATTAGGTCAACGTTATGTCATGGATGGCGGTATCTGCTCCAATCCTGCGCATGTGGATATTGTGGCTGGATCCAAAAGGGCGTTAGTGATTACTTTGACCGATGGTGTTACTGGTGCGATATTGACGAGCATTCCGCATCCGATTGCACAAAATATTAAAGACGTTCAAGCAACGGGTACAAAGGTGCATTGGATTGTTGCTGGAACCCCTCCTGGAGTTAATCTTCTAGATCCAAGACAGATTGAAGGCGCTCTAAGAGTGGGGTACGAACGAGCAAAGGTAGAGGCGCCAAAAATTAAGGCCTTTTGGGCGCAGGTTTGAAACATGCTCTATTTAATAGCGGCGTAAGAATGGTATGGAAATTCTAAAAATTCAGTTCTTGAGGTGAATTAAAGGAGGCAATCTTCAATGGCATTCAAAAATGTATTCCTTATGTTGGCAATTGTTTTTTCAAGTGCGTGTCTTTCTCAGGAATATCCCAATCGAACGGTCAAGGTGATTGTGGGCTATCCGGCTGGATCATCAGTAGATCTTTACACCCGCAACATTAGCTCAAAACTACAAGATAGACTGAAACAGGCATTTGTTGTCGAAAACAGAGTGGGGGCAGCAGGCACGGTTGCTGCAGAAGCGGTGGTACACGCTAGTCCGGATGGTTACACCCTTCTGAGTACAGCATCTCAGATTGTCATTAATCCTTTTGTGCAAAAGATTTCATTTAACACTGAGAAGGATCTTGTTCCGATAGCTCAGACACTTTCTATTAGCTATCTTTTGGTAACCTCGCCGAATTTTCCGGCGAATAATTTAAATGAGCTGGTTGATTATGTTCGCAAGAATCCCAAGAAATTCAATTACGGCTCCTACGGTAATGGTTCTGGACCTCACTTAGCTATGGCCATGCTGCAAAGGGCTTCAGGCATCGAAGTAACTCATGTGCAGTACAGGGGCTCAGGACAAATGTTGACTGCATTAATGGCAAACGATATACAAATGTCTTTTGATACTACAACTGCCACATTGGAGTTGATTAAGGCTAGAAAATTAAAGGCAATTGCTATAGGCGGCCCTAAAGTGGTTGATGTTCTACCCAGTGTCCAACCCATTGCCCAGCTGTACCCGGGATTTAATTCGGATGGGTGGCAAGGAATCTTTGCTCCAGCCAATACGCCTTCTAATGTTGTTAGGAAGCTGAATCTCGAAATTAACCAGATTATTCAAGGAGTAGAATTCCGCGATTTAGCTAAATCAAAAGGCGTCTCAGTTAGCCCTTCTTCACAAGCTGAATTTGCTGACTTCGTTAAGTCGGAGTTAAAGAGGTATGAACAAATAGTTAAAGAAAATAATATTTACTTAGATTGAGTTCTAATTGCTTTGCTTGAGCTAAGAGATGGTCTCGAGTAAGAATGGTGTAGAGTTTCTGCAGAAGACTGCAAAATAGTGGGAGACAAAATGTATAAATTGAAGGCAATAGCGCTTTTCTTATTCCAGTGTTTTTGGATTACACATGTCCAGGCAGAACTGCCAGCGGGAATAAATGATCAAGCTATCCGGGCTGCAGCACTTCAAAGTTTTCCAGAGTATTTAAACTTACTGACTCTACCTAACGATTCCATTGCTAGCGCAAAGGATATCCAAGTTAACGCCGATCAGATTGAGAAACTTTTTCAAAAGAGGGGATTCTCAACTAAGCAGTTTGCAAATAATGGAAAGCCGCTCGTATTAGCCGAATTCCCTGCAGATCCTGGCAAAAAAACTATTTTGTTCTATATCCACTTTGATGGTCAACCTGTTATCCCTTCTCAATGGAGTCAAGCGAGTCCATGGCAACCCGTATTGAAGAAAAAAGGCGCGGATGGAAAGTGGCAGACAGTAGATATGCAGGAATTGATGAGGCCAGATTTTGATCCTGAGTTGCGGGTCTTTGGTAGATCCTCCGCGGATGATAAGGGTCCGATCATGATGTTCTTGGCTTCAATGGATCTCATGAAATCAAAAGGCCTAAAGCCTGCTATGAATATCAAGGTTATCTTGGATAGCGAAGAAGAAGTAAATTCTCCTGGCATTCCTCAGGCAGTTATTCAGAATAAAGAATTTTTAAAGGCGGATGCGCTAGTGATATTTGATATGGCTAGCCATCCTAGTGGCAGGCCTACGGCTATCTTTGGTAATCGCGGAGTGCAGTGGATTAACTTAACAGTCTATGGACCTAAAGCTCCACTGCATAGCGGCCACTATGGTAACTATGTTCCCAATCCCGCTTTTAATCTGGCAAGACTATTAGCCACGATGAAGAATGAGAAGGGGCAAGTTCTCATCCCTGGGTATTACTCAATAACTAAGCTAAGCCCAGAAGATTTAAAAGTGCTTGATGCAGTTGGTGATGATGAAGTAGCTCTAAAAAAACGTGTAGGTATTGCGAGCTCAGATCAGGTTGCCTCGAACTACCAGCGTTCGCTGCAGTACCCATCTCTCAATATTCGGGGATTATCTGCAGCAGGTGTTGGACAAGAAGCTGCCAACATCATTCCAAAAGAAGCGATTGCTGATATTGATATCAGAACAACAACTGAAGCCAATGCTCAATACTTAACGGCTTTGATTAAAAAGCATATAGAGAAACAAGGCTTTCACATCATTGATCATGATCCAACTGATGCTGAGCGGGCTCAATATCCTTTATTGGTAAAAATTACCGAAGGTTTACCAGCCGAAGCTGCACGTCAACCTATTGATACTCCCGTAAGGAGATGGGTTGAGTCGGCTGAGTTGAGCGCCTATAGTGATGTGGGGGGTGTTAAGCCAGTCGTCATTCGGGCATCTGGCGCCACGGTACCAACCCATGAAATTGTTGGTCCATTAGATTTACCCTTTGTTATTGTGCCAACCGTTAATACTGATAACAATCAACATGCATACGATGAGAATCTCCGTATGGGAAATTATTTATCGGGTATGCGCACCATGTTGGGGTTGATGAATACGCCCTATAAATAAAGATCTATCATATGCTAGCGATCAATAAACAGAAAAGTAAGTAATGTCAAAAAAATTACGAGTAGGTATTTTAGAAGGCGATGATATTGGGCATGAGATTGTGCCTGTCGCAGTCGAAGTTGCAAAGGCTGCAGCCAAGCTTCATCAGGTCGATATTGAGTGGGTGCCTTTACCCATCGGTCGGCGTGCGCTTGATACTCATGGGCACACTCTGCCACCAGAGACCCTAGAAACATTGCACACTTTGGATGGATGGATCTTAGGCCCTATTGGGCATCGCGCATATCCAAAGCAAGCTAATGCGATCAATCCACATCCTATTTTGCGCAAGCAATTCAATCTATTTGCCAATGTAAGGCCCACCCGCTCATATCCAGACATCGGGTGTTTACGCGATGATATTGATTTGGTCATTGTGCGAGAAAATAATGAAGGCTTTCAGCCAGACCGAAATATGTTGGTGGGTAATGCAGAGTTTCGTCCAAGTGACGAGATGACTTTATCGATGCGGGTGATCACTAGAACCGGTAGTCGTCGGGTGGCGCAGGCTGCCTTTGAATTGGCACGTCAACGCAAAAAACACTTGACCTATGTGCATAAAGATACAGTCTTCAAGCTGGGTTGCGGTATGTTCGTTGAAGAGTGTAAAAAGCTTGCATCTGAGTACCCAGATGTTTTAGTAGATGACGTCATTGTGGACACCATGGCCATGCGCCTTGTGCGAGACCCTCAGAATTTTGACGTAGTTGTCACCACCAATATGTTTGGCGACATCCTCTCGGATGAGGCAGCAGGTCTTGTGGGTGGTTTGGGCATGGCGCCAGGTTTGTGTATTGGTGATGGCGATGTGGTGATGGCGCAAGCAACCCATGGTTCCGCTCCTGATATCGCCGGCAAAGGTATTGCCAATCCGTATTCCATGATTGAATCGACTCGTATGTTATTTGATTGGCTTGGACATAGCCGTAATATTCCTGAGGCAGTCGCAATGGCAAAGGCAATGTCTGCCGCCACTACATTAGCTTTAGCAAATCCCAATGCTAGAACAGGAGACATTAATGGTAAGGGTAATACCGCTTCAATGGCTAAGGCGGTATTGGAGGCTTTGAAGTAATGTATTAGAGTTGGTTTAATTCATGGGCATAAAAATATCAAAATGGAGATGATATGAGCAACAGTGCAGATCGAGACGAACAACGTAGACAATTGCTCACGTGGCTTGCAGCAAGCCCACTATTTGCACTGGGTGCTAATCAAGATCTTTTTGCACAAGAGGCAAAAGACCCTAAGGAATTAATTCGAAACTTTACAAAGCGCCCTGATCCGATGGTCTGGGCGCCAAATACACCTTTAGACTTGATCTCTAGCCCAAAGGATGCCATTAATGTTTTTGATTTTGAACCAGTGGCTTTTACTAAAGTGCCACCAGCTCACTTTGGTTATATGGCCTCAGGTATTGATGATGAAGTCACTCTAAGGGCAAACCGCACTTCATTTCTGAAATATCAATTGCGTCCAAGACGTTTGCGAGATGTAAGTCAAATTGATAGTTCTATTACGCTCTTTGGAACCAAGTGGAAATCACCCATCATTATTGCCCCCACCGGTGGGAATAAGGCTTACGACCCCGAGGGAGAGGTAGCGGTCGCAAGGGCAGCTAGGGCGGGTGGCTTCTTAAACATCCTATCTAATGCCGGTGCCTCAACTATTGAAGAGGTAATTGCCGCACGCCAAGGCGAGGTTTGGTTTCAGTTATATGCAACCTCAAGTCCTGAGGTGGCTAAGCAAGTCATTCGACGCGTAGAAAAGGCGGGTGCACCCGTATTGGAAATTACGGTTGATCGCAATGGCGGTAGAAATCAAGAAACTTTTGCAAGATTGAAAAAACTAGATCCTAGAAATTGTGCGGGCTGTCATGTCCATGGTTTTGGCAGTGCTCAAGAAAGGCCTAATTACGATGGTATCGACATGACTGGTGTGAAGATGTCTTCATCAAATATGACTTGGGATTTTATTAAGCAGGTTCGCGATACCACTAAGATGAAAATTATCGTCAAGGGAATTTTGACTGAGGAAGATGCAAAGCTTTGCCTTAAATATGGGGTAGATGGCATCCATGTCTCGAATCATGGTGGCAGGAGTGAGGATGGTGGGCGTGGCTCAATTGAATGCTTGCCAGAAGTGGTAAAGGTGGCCAAAGGCAAGGTACCTATTCTGTTTGATAGTGGCGTGCGTCGCGGTAGTGATGTATTTAAGGCTATGGCCTTGGGTGCGAATGCAGTCTGTGTAGGCCGTCCTTATTTGTGGGGCTTAGGTGCATTTGGTCAGCCGGGAGTGGAGCGCGTCATGGAAATTCTGCAAACTGAGTTTCAGTCTACGATGCAGCAGATGGGCGCCGCCAATATAGCCGCTATTCAATCTTCAATGGTTATTAAAGAAGGTTAATACAGCGCTTGTGTTTAGTATTCAAACGACAAAATCAGTCCTCTTCATTATTGCGGTAATGTATTCATTCTTGTCGTATGGGGATGAGTCGCAGGCAGAGATTGATAAGGCACGAGTATTTTCCGTACAGAAAAACCCAATCGTAGAACATAGCCAGAAAACCAATCAGTCAGTAGGCACTACGGGGGAGGTGGATAAGAAAAAGCCAGACCCTAAAGATACAAAATTCAATCTTGATGGGAATGGCGGTTCTACAAATCGATCGGCGGGTGGGAAGGCAATGCTAAAGCAGCGCATCCCATTTGATTAGCCTCGACCAACAAAAGGCATTTTTGTTGCCATGATGGTCATATTAAGAATATTGCTCTCGAGAGGTAGTTGGGCCATATGTAGTACGGCTTGACCAACATGGTCTACATCCATGCGAGGCTCAACCTTAATGGACTGATCGGCCTGCATAATGCCTGCGGCCATACGTTCTGTCATTTCAGTAGCAGCATTACCAATATCGATTTGACCGCAAGCAATATTGAATGGACGCCCATCTAAAGAGATAGTTTTAGTGAGACCACTAATAGCATGTTTCGTTGCCGTATACGGTGCAGACATCGGTCTTGGTGCATGAGCAGAAATGGAGCCATTGTTGATAATTCTTCCGCCTTGCGGAGATTGCGCTTTCATCATTCGAATAGCTTCTTGTGAGCATAAGAATGCACCACAGAGATTGGCATTGACTACATCCATCCACTGTTCGTAGGTGAGATCTTCCATGGGAATTGCGGGAGCGCCAATACCGGCATTATTAAAAAGCACATCGATGCGACCAAACTTTTCCCTGATAGCAGCGAACAGTTTTTTGACTTGATCTGGTTTGCCAACATCACAGGCAACTGCTAAGCAGTTATCAGCCGTACCGCCAATGTCACTCATTGCTTTTTGTAGCTTATCTAAATTGCGACCAGTCAGGACGACTTGATAGCCACCCTGTAACAGGGCTTTAGCAGCTGCTCTACCGATACCAACGCCAGCTCCAGTGATGAGGGCGACTTTATTGTTTTGGCTCATTTGCTTCTTTCGAATTTTTGTCTCACCACTATTTTATAGGGTTCTGAATGAGGCCATTCAAGACTAGCTTAAATTAGCTTTGGAATATCTATTTTTTGCATATTTTCCTGATCACTCTGCGAGTTTAGTAAATAAGTCTTAAACTTGCGTAGTGCCAAAGTCCTCATCTCAATTACTCTCGGAATCTGATATTTCTCGCCTCATTGAAATGGCGTGGGAAGATAGAACCCCATTTGATGCAATTGAAAAATCATTTGGGCTATCTGAGTCTCAAGTGATTCAATTGATGCGCCAAGAGCTCAAGCGAAATTCCTTTGAGCTATGGCGAAAAAGGGTCACTGGAAGGGCAACAAAGCATGTTGCGCTTCGAAGTAAGTTGGTCGATCGCGCCTATTGTCCAACGCAGTATAAAAACAAATGATCTCCTCCAAAAGACTTATCCTGATTCTGGGGGATCAGTTGGATTTACAGGGTGCCGCCCTACGAAATTTTAATTTCCAGACTGATGAAATCATCATGATTGAGTCGGCAGCTGAGGCTCAGTATGTATGGACACATAAGGCAAAGATTGCACTATTTTTATCGGCTATGCGCCACTTTGCGCAAACCTTAAGCAACCTCAAGTATCCCCTTGCCTATATTAAAAATTCATCTCTGCCCATCGTAGAGGTCTTAAAAGAAAAGCTGATTAAAGATGGCATTACCCATCTCATTTGTGTGGAGCCTGGAGAGTGGCGCTTAAAGCAGCAAATTGAAGAAATGGCTGCAACACTCAAGATTAAGCTTGAGATGCGTGAAGACGACCATTTCTTTTGCTCTCATCAAGAGTTTATTGCTTGGGTTGCTGACAAAAAAGAGCTGAGGTTGGAGTACTTTTATCGCCTTATGCGCAAGACTCACAATATATTGCTTGACGCAGATGGGAATCCAGAAGGCGGCCAATGGAATTTTGATCAAGATAATCGTAAGCCATATCCCAAGAAGGGCCCGGGAATTATTGAGGCACCAGTCTTATTTGCGCCGGATGCAATGACACAAGAAGTGATTGAATTCGTAAATCAAGCTTATGCAAAACACCCTGGATCTTTAGAAGCCTTTTCTTGGCCAGTGAATCGTGAGCAGGCATTAGAAGCCTTAGATTATTTCATTGAGTATCGCCTGCGAAACTTTGGGATCTATCAAGATGCCATGTGGACTGATACTCCTTTTGGTTGGCATTCTATTCTCTCTAGCTCACTGAATTTAAAGCTATTAAATCCTCGTGAGGTGATTGCTGCAGTTCTTGTCGCTTGGAAAAAATATTCTTTAGATCTTTCTACGGTTGAAGGTTTTATCCGGCAAATCTTAGGATGGCGTGAGTTTGTCCGAGGTATGTACTACCTAGATATGCCGCAGATGGCACAAGATAACTATTACAAACATCAGAGGTCTTTGCCAAAATGGTATTGGACTGGTAATACAAAAATGTCTTGTATGAGAGACGCAGTCGGTCAGACTCTGCAATATGGCTATGCGCATCACATTCAGCGCCTTATGGTGACTGGTAACTTTGCCCTCTTAGCGGAGATTCTTCCAAAAGAGGTGTGTGATTGGTACTTGGCAATTTATGTTGATGCGATTGAATGGGTGGAGCTCCCAAATACTGCTGGCATGGCTTTGTTTGCTAACGGCGGGCGCTTTACTAGTAAGCCCTATATCGCCAGCGGTGCCTATATCAAGCGTATGAGTAATTATTGCGATTCTTGCAAATACAAGCCCGATGTCCGCTTTGGGGAAACGGCTTGCCCTGTTACTACCCTGTATTGGAATTTTTTAATTAAGCATCGTGCTCAGTTTGAGTCAAGCCCACGTACCAGACTCATGACGGCAAATCTGAAGCGCATTAGTGATGACGATCAGCAAGCGATTGTTCTTCATGCAGAGCATGTGTTGAATCGCTTGGATGATCTCTAAAGATGAGCACCTCTTTTAAAGGAAATAAAAGTTTCTTACCAAGCAAGATTTGCATTGTCTGTAAAAAAGAAATGACCTGGAGAAAGTCTTGGGAAAAAAATTGGGAGTCAGTTAAATACTGCTCGGATGCATGTCGAAAGAAGGCTCCCAAGAGTAAGGCTTAGATCAATATAGCCTCTACCAAGGTAATTTTTCACCTGAGTAAGAGAGGAAGCTGCCTGTATCCTCTTTCTGTAGATTTTCAATCACTCGAAACATATCAGCTACGGCCTCATTTGCAGGTCTGCCAATCTGTTGTCCTCTAAAAGGTTTAGAGAGTCTGGAGTTAACCGTCCCAGGATGCAGAGCAATTAATGCCGCGTTGGGTTTAGTGCGAGTGAGCTCTATTGCCGCAGTCTTAATGAGCATATTGAGCGCTGCTTTAGAGGCTCGATAGCTGTACCATCCGCCAAGACGGTTGTCCTCTATGCTGCCGACCTTGGCTGAAAGAGTGACCATGATGCTATTTTGTGGATCTAACAGCTTGGAAAAGTGACGAATAGTAAGGGCCGGTCCAATAGCATTAATTTTCATTAAATCTATTAATTGATCCGCATTGAGATCATCCAGTCTTTTTTCAGGCATCCAGTGTTCGCTGTGCAATACCCCTATCGTATTGATAATGAGTTGATAGGGTGCTTCTGCTGCAAGCTCTGCAGCACAGGACTCGATTGAATCGGGATTGAGGTAATCAAGAGGGTATTTAGAGTGTCGATGCACGCCTGTAAGCTCTGAGCAGGCAGGGTGATTTGTGAGAAGTTCCACAAAAGCATCTCCAATGGTGCCAGAGGCTCCAATGACGAGCGCGCGAAAGGGGGTTGGAAGTAGTTTCAAGGGGATTTCTGAATTAGTGGTGCTATCAGCCAGTTTATTGAATAAGTCTTAAACTTGCACAATGGCCCCTGACTTACAAAAACTGACCCTGTTTTACGATGGCGCATGTCCTTTATGCCAGGCAGAAATTTTGTTTCTTGGAGGACGCAATCAAGCCGGCCTGCTCGATTTTGTAGACATCAACTCAGATCAGTACAACCCAGCAGCCGTAGGCGTATCGTGCGAACAAGCTTTGGCGGCGATGTATGGTCAATATGCCGATGGCGTTTTAATTAGCGGTGTCGCTGTTTTTCCTGAAGCCTATCGCAGGGCGGAGCTGCCTTTTATGGCTTGGTTATTTTCTCGTAAAGTTCTACAACCTTTTTTGCGATTTGGGTACCGCTTCTTTGCAAAAAATCGTCATGCGATTTCACAAATATTTGGGCCAGGTGCACTACGCCTAGTCAAGGCCAATACAAAGCAGGGCACTTCATGACAGCAAAATGCATGTTACTTCGTTTTTGTATCTTGGCTTGCCTATTTACCTCTTCCGCCATTGCTAGTGATGCATCTCATATCGATCAAGTATTAAATTCAGCTAAGCTACAAGGTAGTGGAAAATTAACGTGGTGGGGTCTGCATGTTTATGATGCGTCCTTTTATCGAGGTGCCAGTTCCAACTCTTCAGAATTTGCCCTTGATCTACGGTATCAAAAATCTTTTTCTGGTAACGCTATCGCCAATCGAACGATTGAGGAAATGAAAAAACTCGGAGTACCAGAAGCTCAGGCACAGAGCTGGGGGAAGCAGTTGGCAACCTTCTTACCGAATGTAGAGCCTGGCCAAAATATCACTGCCATTTATGCTCCGAAGCAGGGAACTACCTTTTATTTTGAAGGTAAGCCTTTGGCTCAAATTGCAGGAGCAGAGTTTCCTAAAGCCTTTTTTGGTATTTGGCTCGATCCAAAAACAAGTGCACCCAAGTTACGCGAGCAATTGCTAGGACAAAGTTGTCCTCCACCCCTTTTTCAAGAGAGTTGTAATTAATGAAACATCACTTTATTAAATTCACGATCACTTTGTTTGTTGCCGTATTTTTATTTGGCTGCTCTGGACCTCAGGTCTCTCAGTATGCTAAAGAAAAACCAACGCTGGATTTAAGCGAGTACTTTTCTGGAAACATTGATGCTTATGGCATCTTCACTGATCGAAGTGGCGCTGTTGTAAAGCGCTTCACCGTCTTGATCCAAGCTAACTGGAAAGTAGTTGACGGTAAGAAGATTGGTACTCTAGATGAAAGCTTTGAATATTCGGATGGCTCTAAGCAAAAACGTATTTGGACGTTGACCGAAGTCGCGCCAGGTAAATACATTGGAAAGGCAGACGACGTAGTGGGTGAGGCAAATGGTTCATCTGCAGGTAATGCCCTCAATTGGGCTTATACATTGGCTTTACCTGTGGATGGCACCGTCTATCATGTTCAATTCGATGACTGGATGTACTTGGTGACACCTAAAGTAATGATTAATAAAGCCCAGATGAGTAAGTTTGGCATTAATTTAGGCGAGGTCACACTCAGTTTCTATAAGCGTTAAGGTCATTTAATTCTGCTTGCAGACTGAATCCCACATTAGAAACGATAGCCAATACCAAAGAGCACATCGTAACCTGATGCTTTAGCAGTTGAATTAACAACTAAGCCATCATCGGTTGTGACGGTGACTTGTTTTGCTTTATCTACAGCATAGTTAGCTTCAGCAAAACCATAAATGGAGCCGGAGATGATTTGCTTATAGCCGAGTCCATAGACCATGCCACTCATTTGAGTTTTTTGCTCAGGAAAGTTACCTGCTGCATTGCCTGAAGCGCTCGAATTCACTGTAGCTCCCGTATAACCAATTTTTATATAACCAAGTTTTTCTTGGTCGATTGCGTAGGATGGAGTTAAAAAGATGCTGAAGACATTGCTCACGTTATAGGTTCCAGAGACAACACCGCCAGCATTCGTTGCAGTTGTAGAAGCCGATCGAGAGTGACCGGGATATAGGGCTGCACCAATGCCAATGAGATAGGTTTGATTGATTGCAAAGTTATAGCCAGCCGCAATATTTGCAGCTGGACCATTGGAATGATTGGCCGTTGTAAAAGTAGGCAGGACATGGCCAGATGGTGTGGTTGTTGTGCCGTTGGCAGCTACCGGTATATAGCTCTCAAAACCAATCAGACCAAGTTGGCCATATGCGCCTTCCCAAGCATTTTTAGTAGTTTGCGCTAGTGCTTGCCCAGAGCATAGGATTGCAATTACTAGTGCGACAAGTTTTATGTTGTTTTGCATGTCTCTCTCTTCATTTTTTAATGTATTTTTATTTAATGAATTAGCTTAAGAAATTAATTTCTTGATTGCCTCAACGATTTGCGTGTACCCAATTGGCTTATATAGGACCTTGATATTGAGATCATTAAATAATTGAATATGTTTTGGGGAGGTATCGGCAGTAATAATGATTGCTGGAATATCAACGCCGAAACTATCCCTTAATTGCTGAATGATGAGATCGCCAGTCGTGCTTTTTAGCCTATAGTCACTCAGAATGCAATCAATGTGATTCACATTTGCCAGTTGATTAGCCAGCTCAGTGCTATTTTCAGATAGTGAGATGACATGAAATCCATTTTGTGCCAATGCCTTTTCATAGGCGCTAAAAATCGAGGGATCATCCTCGAATATGGCAATAGACTTAGTTGTGAAGAGAAGTTCTTGGCGTCCAGAATTTGAGTGCAAAAAATCTTTATCACTCATTTTTTCATTTTCAGGAAGTAATCTTGCGCTGTACTTGGTTTGGATATTGAAAATAGTGCCTTTACCAACTTCTGACTCTACAGATAATTCAATATCTGACAGCTTACAAAGCCTTCTGACGATTGAGAGGCCTAAGCCTAGGCCATCGTGCATATTACGAGTGCTATCTACTCTAAAAAATTCATCAAAGATTTTTTCTAGAGATAAATTATCAATTCCACATCCAGTATCTTCAATATGAATGTGCAGACAATCTTGTTTGATAGAAAATTCTGCCAAGATGGAGCCTGTTGTGGTGTACTGGATTGCATTTGACATGAGATTACCAAGCAATTGCTGAAGAACAACAATATCTCCATTCACTTCAATGTTAGAAAATTCAAAATGAAGAACTAGGTCCTTGCTTGAAGCAATCGGGGTATAGGTCCTTGAGAGGCTACTTACTAGCTCAATCAGTTCAAATGGTTTTTGTATTTGATCTGCTGATCCAGCATCTAATTTACTGAGATCAAGCAGAGAATTGAACATCGAGTTAAGAGATTGAATACTTTTTCTGATTTGGAAGAAGTTGATTCGATCTTTGGGATTTAGTGTTTGCGGCTCAAATAGATCTAGGTAAATATTGACGGCATGTAAGGGTTGCCTGAGGTCATGGCTGGCAGTGGCGATAAATTTAGATTTAGCAGTATTAGCCGAGATTGCAGCATTTCGCTCTATCTCCAAATCTTGATTGAGCATTTGGTTCTGAATTTGGAGGCTTACTGTTCGAATCCAAGAGTCTGAAAAGTAAGAAGCCATCTTGATGGTATAGATAGAGAATGCAAACTCCCCAAGCAAAATGGGCCAAGGAAAGATTAACGGGGGGATCAGCGAAATAGTGAATTGGCAGATGAAGATGGGCAATGCAAAACAGAGGAATATAGGTCGATGGATGGAGTAGCCATATAGACCCACAAACACAGCAGTACAGCTCATCAAGAGGTAGAGGCATTGGAGATTGAATGGTATGGTTGGAACCACAATCAGCCAGCCAAGACCCCAGCACATTGTTACCGAAAACACCCCAATGGTTAAGTTAGTAATTTTCTTTTGGGTCGATAGTCCGCGCTCTTTGTTTTTCACAAAAACCATGTATGCCCTGAATGACACACAAATAGTCATGGTTGTAAGCCAAATGATGAGAGCGGTTAAGTGCGCCTCCTGAAAGATCAATATCCCTGTAAGCAGCGGACCTATGATCGTACCTGCGGTATTGGTTTTGGATGCAGTTTGAAGAAATGTATATTTCTCTTCAAGTAGCAATGGGTTATCCGCCTTTAGGGGAAATGTTGTCATAGCCTAGACCCAGCCATTTTCCTTGGCCTTAATGACGGCCTGGGTTCGATTAAAAACTTTGATTTTCTTAAAAATCTCACCAAGATGTACTTTCACCGTTTGCTCGCTAATATTGAGCGAATAGGCAATCATTTTGTTTGAGTGGCCGTTAGCAATTTGCGACAGAATTTCTTTTTGTCTATCTGTGAGCTGATTAATTAAAGCATCTTGGGGCTCTAATCCAATTAATGTACACAGGCTTTCATAGATATGGGCGCTATCACTATTTTTGGATATGAAAATATTGCAGCCGGCATCAATGCATTGCTTTTCAATCAGTTCTTTTTCTAAGCCTGAAATAGCGGCAATGGCTATGACATTGGGCAGTTTTTTAAATTCGACAATTCCAGAAAATTGATCTTCACAGTCTGGTACTAATAGGTCCAAAAGAACTACCCAATTCGTTTTCTGGCTTTGGGCAATTTTTAAGCCCTCACCTAAAGAGTCTGCCGAGAAGACTGGAATATTGCTTGCGAGAAATTTTCTAGTGAGGAATTGGTGGAGGGCATCCCTATAGACTGGATGATCATCGACGACTAAAACTGACGCGGATTGCATGGCTCTGCCCTTGGTATTCATCAAGCCTTTTTAGGAGCTTGGCTTTAGCAAATATTATGACATTCATATTAAACGCTTGACTAATACTTTAGCTCTAGAGATGGCGTCAATAATGTTGACCAAGATCAATTATTTAGACGGGGGAACTTTCTTACCCCTTAGGCATAGGCTTATTTAAGTTTTGAGATCCACTTTTTTCGATGCCGATTAATGACAGTCTGATGACTAGAGCTAAAGTGCTATATCTAAATAGGGGTGATCTTTCTAGGATGGGTGCATTCATTCTTTATAGGGAGTCATCGTGGGTCAATTCATCGGTCGCCATTCTCGTTTTAGCTTTTTGTTCTCATTATTCCTGGTGGGTCTGTTGATGGCTTTAATTGGCTCCCGAGCCCAGGCAAAGATCGACCCTCAGGGCGTAGTGGAAGTTAATAATCCCCATCGTATTCCCAATGAATTTAACCCTCGGCTTCACCGTGCAGAGGATGAAATTATCACTATCAAGCAGGAGCTAAACGAGGAAGTGGTGGAGGCTACCGAATCAATTCATGAACTTGCTTTTAAAAATCAACATCTCGCTGCCCAGTCAACTTATGACTACACAACAGGTACATCAAACTAATTCTCTGACACCCTTTGCTCTAAAGGGTTCATCAGGCTTCTTTCATGGGAATGTAGAGTCGCTTCGCTACTGCGAAGTATTTGAGGCGCTTGGACATGAAACCCGGCTACGAGTATTTGATTTTATCTATCGGGCCGGTGAACAGGGTGCCAGGCCAAAGGACATTATTAATTGCTATGGCGTTGATTCTGGAACTCTGGATTTTCATTTAAAAAGACTCATGGCTGTTGGATTGATTGTCCTTAAGTCGGGATGTCTTAGAGGCAATTATTCCGTTAGCCCTAATCTCCCCTTAGGATTAACATTAATGTTTGACTCTAGACAGGTCCAAAATCATCCATCTTGTTTAGCTAGCGCCTAATTTTCTCGGGTTATCCCTGAGAACCGATATGAGTTCTCCATGTTAGATTGCGTCAAGAAGATGTGATTAAAAATATAACAATGTGGAGACTAAATTGAGAGTACTTTCTTTAGCTAAAAAATACTTTGCTGTTGCAATTCTGGGGTTTGCATCTGCGCAGGCATATGCCCAAGCCACTGCCAAAGATTTTGTGATCGTCAAGCCTGACCAAGTGGTGTGGACCGATGCTAGTGCTGGAGTGAAAACTGCTTTTCTGTATGGTGATCCGAATAAGCCGGGGATGTATGTCGTGCGCAATATCTTTCCAGAGGGCATTATGAGTTCCCCACACTTCCATACCCAAGATCGTTTTGTAACAGTTATCAAAGGAACTTGGTATGCGGGTACTGATGCAAGCTGGGATCCTGCTACGACTGTTGGTTTGCCGGCTGGCAGCATGATGTTTCATCCTGCTGGCGTAGTCCATTTTGATGGCGCTATGAAAGGCCCAACTGAAATTCAGATTATCGGCATGGGGCCAGTGAGCACCACCCCGGTTTATCCAGATGCTCCTCGCTTTGGTAATCCGCGTAAACTCAATTAGTAGCTTTCTTCACCCAGAAAGACAAAACCCCAGAGATTCCTCTGGGGTTTTTATTTACCAAGGCAATTCTGGCAAGCGCTGGGATCAAATATCAGGCAGCAATCTTGCTTGGTTCTTCTTCGCTCACAGAGTGACGAATGAGATAGTCAAAGGAGCCAAGTGATGCTTTTGCACCTTCACCCATGGCGATAATGATTTGCTTATAAGGGGCTGTGGTGCAGTCACCTGCGGCAAATACACCCGGTAACGATGTCTCGCCTTTGGCGTCAACAATAATCTCGCCACGTGGAGAGAGGTCAACGGTGCCTTTGAGCCATTCGGTATTTGGGAGTAAGCCGATCTGCACAAAGATGCCCTCTAACTCCAAGGTGTGATCTGCTTTAGAGGTGCGATCCTCATAGCGCAAGCCATTCACTTTGCTGCCATCACCCAATACTTCTTTAGTTAATGCGCTTGTAATAACTTGAACGTTGGAAAGGCTGAATAATTTCTTTTGCAATACAGCATCTGCACGCAATTGGCTATCAAACTCAATTAAGGTGACATGGCTCACAACGCCAGCCAAATCAATTGCAGCTTCAACCCCTGAATTGCCACCACCAATTACAGCAACACGCTTACCTTTAAATAAGGGGCCATCGCAATGTGGGCAGTAGGCAACCCCTTTGTTGCGATACTCTTGTTCGCCAGGCACATTCATTTCTCTCCAGCGCGCACCAGTGCTGATGATGACCGATTTACTATTAAGTACTGCACCGTTCGCCATCTCCACTTCAATGCCTTTGCTGGTTTTTCGTAGTGCATTGGCACGCTGCAAGTTCATGATGTCAACTTCATAATCTTTCACGTGTTGCTCTAAGGCCTGCACCAGTTTTGGTCCCTCTGTATGTGAGACTGAGATGAAGTTTTCGATTCCGAGAGTGTCCATGACTTGGCCGCCAAAGCGCTCAGCAACAATACCGGTGCGAATGCCTTTGCGGGCCGCATAAATTGCAGCTGCAGAACCAGCGGGGCCACCACCAATGACTAGAACATCAAAATCGTCTTTGGCATTGAGTTTGGCAGCCTCTTCTTCAGCGCTGCCGGTATCGAGTTTGGCAATAATTTCTTCAACGCCCATACGACCTTGACCAAATACTTCGCCGTTCAGAATGACGGTTGGAACAGCCATGATCTGATATTGATCAACTAGATTCTGGTAAAGGGCGCCATCAATCATTTCATGCTGTACCTGAGGATTGAGTGCGGCCATTAAGTTCAAGGCTTGCACAACGTCAGGGCAGTTATGGCATGACAAAGAAATAAATGTCTGAAAGCGAAACGTACCTTCGAGTTTACGAATGCGAGCAATGATGTCTTCTTCCACTTTGGGTGGATAACCACTAGCTTGCAAGATCGCCAAGATAAATGAAGTCATCTCATGACCCATTGGTAAGCCAGCAAATGTAATGCGGGCTTCTTCATCAAGTTTACTTACGGTAAAGCTTGGAGAATTCTGAGCTTGGCCGTTAGTCTTAACCGTAATCTTGTCAGATTGTTCTGCAACTTCATTCAAGAGCTCAAGCATCTGTGCTGACGCTGGGCTTTGATCAAGGGTCGCTGTCAGAACGATCGGGGCGACGATCTTTTCAAAGTAGGCTTTTAATTGGGTCTTGATATTGTTATCTAACATGGTAAATCCTTAATCTTTAATTTCAGTGAGTCTATTGGGCAGGATCTGATCCTCTCCAATAGACTCTCCGGAGAGAGTCTGATTGGTTAAGTCTGATCTATTAGATCTTGCCTACGAGGTCTAAAGATGGAGTCAAAGTAGCTGCGCCTTCTTTCCATTTCGCTGGGCAAACTTCACCTGGGTGAGCAGCTGTGTATTGAGCAGCTTTGAGCTTGCGCAATGTTTCAGATACGTCACGTGCGATTTCATTGGAGTGAATTTCTGCAGTCTTGATAACACCTTCTGGATTGATGATGAATGTGCCGCGCAATGCCAAGCCAGCTTCAGGGATGTGTACGCCAAACGCATTTGTCAAAGTGTGTGTTGGATCGCCAACGAGCGGGAACTTTGCTTTACCAACAGCTGGTGAAGTTTCGTGCCAAACTTTGTGTGAGAAATGGGTATCAGTTGTTACGATATACACTTCAGCACCTAACTTTTGAAACTCAGCATAGTTCTCGGCTGCATCTTCAATTTCTGTTGGGCAGTTAAATGTAAAAGCTGCTGGCATGAAAATCAAAACTGACCAATGGCCCTTGAGGCTTTCATCAGAAATAGTGACAAACTTACCGTTATGGAAAGCTTCGGTTTTGAATGGCTGAACTGCGGTGTTGATAATAGACATGGTGCTCCTTTTGTTAAATGAATTGGGTTAATCAATCATGGAATGCTTTGACAACGGAGTCCATTCTAGGCACTATTTTATTATTTGTATAATGAATAATTTAGATGTAAGTGATCGAATTTATTGATAATTAAATAAGGCATTGCTTAAAGTGGGGATAATGGGGTCTTAAGGCTCTAAACAGCCATTTACCAGTCTTTTTGAGAGGCCTTATCGATATGCCAATTCAGTTCAAACATTTGATTCGATCTATTTCCCTCCTTGCCTTGGGCTTGTTTTTGCTTTCAGGCTGTCAATCTACGGGTAAAGATGGCAAGCCGCTCACACAAGCGGAAATTGTTCAAAAGCGCCAAGCAACAATCGAGATGGCTAAAACGGGTCTCGATGCCTTAATCAAACAAAATCCTAAGATTAGGGAAGATATTGAAAAGGCTCCTGGTTATGCCGTATTTAGCACTACCAATGTTAATGTGGTCCTAATCGTAGTGGCGCGCGGTGAGGGTGTGTTGTATGACAAGCGTCGTAAAGAGCCTGTGTTTATGCAGGCACTCAAGACAGGCGAAGGTCTGGGCGCTGGATATCAAGACCAATATCAAATTGTGATTTTCAAAACCACTGCTGCAATTGATCAATTTTTATTGACTTCAATCGATGGGCATAAGGGTGGCATCGACGTAGACGCTAATTTCTCTGCAGGCTCAGGTGGAACAATTCGCTCCTTTAATCCCGAGATTACTTTTTACACCGTTGGTTTATCTGGTTATGATTTACAGGCTAACTATGGTGGCACGCTCTACCTAGTGGATCAGCAGTTGAATGATGCAGCCACACTGAACAGTCTCCCCAAGAAGGCTCCTGCAGCTAAATAATCATTCCAAACCCATATTGGCCGGGTTCTACTGGTATTTCTCTATAGAAACACTCTTAAACGAGAGTAGATTGGTATCTGTATTCGTATAGATATCAATCGTATATCTCTCACCTAAAGGGGTTGTTATGAGCAAAGATTCATTGAGTGCCGCTGCAGCTAAAAGTCAACAAAAGGCAGTTGATGCTAGTAAAGCCGTTGGTCGAGTTGCCATGGAAAGTGCACAAGCGATTGCCCAAATTAATCAACAAGCTGCACAAGAATTTGCAGAGCGCATTCAGAAGCGAGTTTCCGAGCTCATGAAAACCCAAGACCCAAAATCGGCTTTTGACTATGTACACGCAGAGGTATTGCAAGATGCCTCAAAAGAAGTGGCGCATTACCACCAGCAATTACTCAATGTTTTAAGAAGTGGGAATAAAGAGCTAGCTGACATTGCAGAAGTAATGATTCAGGACTCAAAGGCCGACCTCATTCATTTTGTTAATGATGCCACTGACAATGCGCCTCCCGGCAGTGAAGCCTATGTGTCGGTCTTTAAAACTTCGTTTAATAATGCCCTGCAAAACTTTGAATTAGTGCGCGCAGCAATGGCAGATTCATTTGCTAACTTTGAGAAAAGCGTGGAAAGTGTTGGCAATCTCACTGCCACAAAGGGCTCTTCTAAAAAGAAATAGTGTAATTTTTATAGAGAGTCAATAGCGCTCTTGAAACTGTAGAGCATTTTGGATCGTCTGAACATGGATCTCAATAGTGGAGCCAATTTCTTTACCGTAACCGCCCGCCATTGAGAAGGCGACTGGGATTTGCCTGCTTAAGGCATATTCAAATACCGCCTCATCTCGCTGACGCATTCCCGCTTTGCTAATCTTGAGTCTGCCGAGTCGATCGCCCTCGTGGGGATCTGCTCCGGCAAGATAAATAACAAAGTCTGGCTTGAATCGAGCATCCAGTTGACCTAAACATTGGGATAGTGCATCGAGATAGGTATGATCATCGCAACCATCTGCCAATCCAAAATCTAGGTCACTTGCTTCCTTTTTAAATGGGAAGTTATTCTCCCCATGAATTGAAAGTGTGAAGATAGAAGCATCATGCTGAAGAATGGATGCTGTGCCATTGCCTTGATGTACATCTAAATCAATGATGGCTACCTTTAGTTTTGAACTTACTTCTTTCTGAAGGGCGCGTGCAGCAATTGCGGAATCATTAAATACACAAAAACCACTCCCCAAATTGCGATAAGCATGATGTGTGCCGCCAGCTAGATTCCCAGAGATTCCCTCCTTGATAGCGGTTTTGGCAGCAGCTATTGTTGCTCCTGCAGAGCGTCTAGAGCGCTCCACCATTTTTTCGCTCCACGGAAAACCAATTTCTTTTTGCTCTTCAGGGCTCAGTTTCCCCTCTATGACTTTGAGTAGGTAACTAGCATCATGAGCATAGAGAATTTGGGTATCCGTCGCGGCTGGTGCTTCTATCAGTTCTAAATTAGCAAGAGTGCTTACTAAGTCGCGGACTCGAGAATACTTTTCCATGGGAAAGCGATGACCTGCCGGAAGTGGCAAGACAAAGTGATCAGAATAAAAAGCCTTCAAACAGAACTTCCTACATCACTCGCATATTGTTCAAGTAAATCAAGGGAGACTGTTTCTAGTGCTTTGATATGGGTGCTCTCTAATTTAATCAGGGGCGCACAATTGGCTTCAACAGCCTCGACCCAGCGATTGATACAAAGGCACCATTGATCTCCTGCGACAAGACCTGAAAATCGATATGCTGGCCTAGGCGTCATGAGATCGTTACCTTTAGCTAGGCTAAATTGTAAAAATTCATCGGTAACAATGGCGCAGACTAGATGGCTACCCACATCTTCCTCGTTAGTTTTGCAGCAGCCATCCCTAAAGAATCCAGTTAAAGGATCAAAAGAGCAGGGGACCAAGGGTTGCCCTAAAACGTTGAGGGCGACATCATTACGCATCAAATTATTCCTTAATCATGGTTAAAGCAGGTGCATTCATGGGGCGGTGTGCTGCTCGGCAAAAATCCCCTTTTTGTGTCACACTTTCTTCGTTAATACGGGCTGTACGGCTAATTTTGCAGTAAAACATGAATTCACGGGCAAGCAATGAGAATTGAAGACACTGATCCAGCAAGACATGCGGGTATTGAATATCCCATGGAAGTTGGCGCTCCAGTTTTTGCACCCATCAAAGTAGTTGAAGAAAAAGATAAAGCGGTAAACGTTGCACGCCAAAATGCCAAGCAAGAATACGAGCGCATTATGGAGCAAGCTGAGGTGCTGATGAAACAAGCTAGAGCACTACAGGCAAGATTGGATGCCACTGAAATGGTCCATAGTGCTAAGTTTGGTTTCAATCCCATTCATGGAAAAATTTACCATCTGTATTACGACAGCAGAAACTCGACCAATGTGCTTATTCAAAATGGGCCTAAAGAGTGGAGCTGTGGAATTCCGGATGGATGGACTTATGCCATGGCAGTGAAGAAGCTGGGCGATAGCACCTGGGCGGTGGTGGAAGAAAACGCTCTTGCAGTATGATATTTTTTCTTATAACAAATATAAATAGGTGACATGTGACAAAAGCACGAGTAGTTAGCCTGGACAAATTAGGCAGCGCAGACATAATCAAGCTTATTGATAAAGAATTGCCTCCTCCCGCCAAAGGTGAGGTACAAATTCGTCAAACTGCGATTGGTTTTAATTTCATCGATGTGTATCAGCGCTCAGGTGTTTATCCCCTCGAACTGCCTACAGGACTTGGTCATGAGGCGGTCGGTGTTGTGGAATCTTTGGGTGAGGGTGTGACAGGTCTAAAGATTGGCGATCGTGTGATGTATATGAATGCCGGTATTGGTGCTTATGCTAGCGCACGTAATGTTGCTGCAGATAAACTAGTGCCAGTACCAAATGATGTTTCAGACGAAGTTGCTGCTGCAGTGTTCTTTAAAGCAATGACTGCGCAATATCTGGTACAAAAAACATATAAAGTAAAAGCGGGTGACGTCGTATTAGTTCACGCTGCTGCTGGTGGAGTTGGGCAAATTTTGGCTGGTTGGGCAAAAGCCTTGGGTGCTTTTGTAGTGGGCACTGTTGGTTCGCAAGCTAAAGTAGCGATAGCTAAAGAAGCTGGATGTGATGCGGTGGTGGATTACTCGCAGCCAAATTGGGTTGAGGAAGTTTTAAAAGCAACTGGCGGTAAAAAAGCCAACGTGGTGTATGACTCTGTCGCTAAAGATACCTTCCTAGGTTCACTAGAATGCACTGCACCTTTTGGTACGGTTGCGCTCTTTGGTGCCGCCTCAGGTCCTGCACCAGAAATTCATCCAGAGATTTTGAATAAGAAAGGCTGCTTATTCTTAACTAGGCCTTCTGTATTTCCGCACAACGCGACACATGCTTTATTGCAAGAGAATGCTAAAGCCGTCTTTGATGCTATTGCCAAGGGTTATGTCAAAGTGCAGATTGGTGCAAAATTCCCGCTCGAGCAAGCTGCTGATGCACATCGAGCTGCTGAAAGCCGAAAGGTGTCTGGCGCAATTGTGATGATTCCTTAGGCAGTAATAGAAATTCGAGAGCAATCCTAAAGTCGAAGCCCCGCATTGCGGGGCTTTTGCATTTGAGTTGTAGTATGGGAGCATGAAAACACTCACCAACATCATCTTCTCAATTGCGGTGTTCACCGTAAGTCATTTTGCAGTTGCGCAAATTCCTCCAACATTGCATTCGAATGAGATCTCCTATATCTCTGGTGGCGTGGGTGAAGAAGAGACTATGGCGATATTGGCTGAAGCCAAGCAATGGCCTCTCCTATTGGAGTTATCGCAAATAGAAAATGGTAGGGGGGTTTGGATCTTTGGTGCCAATATCAAAATCAGCAATGCCAAGAAGCAAGTGATTTTTGATGCTCAAGCAGATGGTCCGTATATGTTGATCAATCTTTCGCCAGGTGACTATGTCATCCAGGCGAGTTATCAAGGTATTGAGCAAAGTAGGGCGCTGAGTGTGAAAGCAGGTTCACCGCAAAAGATTACGCTTTTCTGGAAATAGCATTTCAGCGAACTTGAGGCTGCAAAATTGGTGCAGCGCCATATAGCTTTATAAAGGGAGTTCAGCTTCTGTTTCTAATTTCGGATATAGTTTTCCCATCCGAATAAATAGATCACGGGAGACAGGGTAATGAGAAATACTTCACTTAAGAAATGGATTGCAAAAGCATTGGTGCTGCCAGTGCTACTTACTGCGAGTACATTCGCATTGGCGCAGACATCTGCAGGTACTAACGCACAAAACAAAACTGAACTTTTATGGTTTGGTCAAGCAGGCTTTAGGATTAAGTCTCCCGAGGGCAAGATGATCTTAATTGATCCATGGATCACTGGTGGACCAAAGACTCCCCCGCAATATAAAAATGATTTGGCTGCCATTGGCCCAATCGATTTGCTGTTGGTTACTCATGCTCACGTTGACCATCTGGGCGACGCACCTGCAGTAGCTAAGGCCAATAACATTAAGCTATATGGTCCTGCTGATATGGTGACCCCGCTGACGACATTAGGCATCATTCCTGCTGACCTTGGCTGGCGGTTTAATAAAACCGGCCGTGTGACTCCATTGCCGGGTATCAAGGTAACTGCAGTACAGGCTGAGCATTCTTCATTATTGGTTTGGAAGAATCCAGCCACCGATAAGCTCGAGTCACATCCAGCTGGTGAACCTGTTGGTTACATCATTGAGTTGGAGAACGGTTTCAAAATTTGGCATATGGGTGATACAGGCTTGTTTAGTGATATGAAATTTATTAGCGAGCACTACAAACCCGATTTAGTCTTGATTCCAATTGGCGGCAATTTCACAATGGCGCCGGAAGATGCAGCCTTTGCATTAAAAACTTGGGTTAAGCCAAAAATGGTGATTCCGATGCATTACGGGTCTAATCCAATGACCAAAGGCACCTTGGCTGAGTTTCAGGCGGCCATGAAGGGAAGTAGCATCAAGATCATCCCAATGACAGAAGGTGAAACAGTCCAGTTTTAAGACTTTTCTTCACTAGTCTCCAAACCCCGCATTGATTGTGGGGTTTTTTATTTCTAGGTGCTTGCATTTAGTTCGTATTAGTACTAATATAGTACTAACTAGTACTTTATTACCTCAAATGAACTTTTTACCCACCCTTCGAAGCTTAGTTTCTGCCTATCAAGCGTTTGAGCATTACTCTGCGCCAGATTTAAAGGGCCTGGGCCTCACAATGACTCAATTCGATGTCATTGCTACCTTGGGCAATCAGCCGCCAATGACTTGCAAGGAGCTGGGAGAAAAAACCTTGGTGACCAAGGGCACCTTAACGGGTGTGTTGGAACGTCTACAGACAAAAGGCATTTTAGAGAGGAAGATGAATCCAGAGGATGCTCGTAGCCAAATGATTGGTTTAACAGATGCAGGTCAAAAGTTATTTGAAAGAGTATTTCCTGCGCACTTACAGCATTTGGAAAAGGCATTTGAGAAGCTGTCTCCAAAGCAATTAAAGGAAGTGCAGGAGTCATTGAATTTACTTAAAGATATTTTTTAATCAACGATCAAACTGAGTTAATAGGAGAAGAGCATGAGTAAAGTAGCCGTAGTTTTTCATAGTGGATATGGGCATACCGTAAAACAAGCTGAAGCTGTAGCTAAAGGCGCTAATGGAACATTGGTCGCAATTGATGCAGAAGGTAATATTTCGGATGCTCAGTGGGCTGCATTAAACGATGCGGATGCCATCGTATTTGGCTCACCAACCTATATGGGTACTGTGAGCTGGCAGTTCAAGAAGTTTGCTGATGCAAGTTCTAAACAGTGGTTTTCACAGCAGTGGAAAGACAAAGTATTTGGCGGGTTTACCAATTCAGCAACGATGAATGGCGATAAACATTCCACTTTGCATTACTTCTTCACTTTAGCAATGCAGCACTCTGGTGTATGGGTTGGTACTGGCTTGATGCCATCAAACGCCAAGTCAGCTAAGCGAGATGATGTGAACTATGTTGGCTCATCTGCAGGTGCAATGATGACAACGCCATCTGATGCAAGCGCTGATGAAGTAAATGCTGGCGACTTAGAGACTGCACGTTTATATGGCGAGCGCATAGCTAAGATTACACAGAAGTTGCGCGGCTAATGAAGCAGTCTCGATACACCGGCTTCGCTATCCTCCTTCACTGGGTGATGGCACTTCTAATTTTAGTTACTTGGTCTATTGCGA
Organism: Polynucleobacter sp. TSB-Sco08W16; assembly: GCF_018687455.1. NCBI lineage: Bacteria > Pseudomonadati > Pseudomonadota > Betaproteobacteria > Burkholderiales > Burkholderiaceae > Polynucleobacter > Polynucleobacter sp. TSB-Sco08W16. Next base: position 1,443,250 of record NZ_CP061291.1, on the reverse strand, counting down.
TTGTGGTGAGTGATATGCCCTTGAGTCCCACCAGGATTGCTGGGTACAGCTGGCATAAATGGCTTGGTGTAACTGTTTTCTTCTTGGCGGTAGTTCGCTTGCTTTGGCGTAGTACCCATCCCGCTCCTGAGCTGAATTTGAGGATGCCCGCTTGGCAAGAGAGGGTGATGAAGTTGACCCATGTAGCCCTGTACTTATTAATGGTTGCCATTCCGGTAGTAGGTTGGCTCATGAGTTCTGCCAAAGGTTATACCGTTAACTACTTTGGGCTCTTTGAATTACCTGATTTAGTCGAAAAAGATAAAGCCCTAGGTCATACCCTAAAAGAGGTTCATGAATGGCTCGCTAACGGCTTAATGGCTTTGGTAGTTCTGCATATCTTAGCTGCCCTTAAACATCAATTGATTGATAAAGATGGTTTATTAAGTCGCATGTCTTTTAGGGGCGCTCGCAATGAGAAATAATGTTTCTTTCTTTAGAAAAGGCTTGGTAGCAATTCTGGCAATGACTCTATCAGCATCCCTGTATGCGGTTGAGTATTCATCGATTGATGTTGCTAAAAGCAAAATTACTTTTACAACGAAGTTGATGGGCTCCAAACTGGCAGGTGGTTTTGGGAAGTTTTCTGGAAAAGTTTCTTTTAATCCCGATGGGCCTGAAAAAGCTAAAGCCTCTTTGATGATTGATATTGCTAGCTTTAATGCGGGCGGCGAAGAGTTGCAAGAAGAGGCTAAAGGGAAGGATTGGTTCAATACCAAACTCTATCCTAACGCCACATTTACCTCTGATGCAGTTAAGGTCACTGGCCCTAATAGCCTTGAGATTCATGGCTCTCTGGCTATTAAAGGAAAGTCGGTACCAGTAGTTATAGCGGCAAAGTATCAGACGCAAGGCAAGCAAATCATATTTGATGCCAGCTTTCAGTTGTTGAGATTGGACTATGGTTTAGGCGCTGGTAATTGGGCTGACACATCAGCCGTATCCAATGAAGTGCCTGTCAAGGTCAATTTAGTGTTGAATCAAAAGTAGTATTGAGATATTTTTTTAATTAGATTTTTTATCACGGAGAATTACATGAAATTCAAGTTATTGTTTACATTATTGGCAACCATTGGTTTGGCTACATCAGCTTTTGCGGCGCCATCTACCTATTCGACAGATGCGAATCACACCTTCGCTCAGTTTGAATACAACCATTTAGGTTTTTCAAAACAAACGAGTCGCTTTAATACTGTTACTGGCACAGTGACGATTGATCAAGCAGCAAAAAAAGGTAGCGCAGATATCATTATCGATACCAAGTCAGTAGATACTGGCTCAACCTTCTTTAATGGCCATATTCAAAGCGAAGATTTTTTATCTACAACACAGTTCCCAACAGCAACATTTCAGTCAAATGACATGATTTTCAAGGGCGATAAGCCAGTTGAATTGAAGGGCACTTTGACATTAAAGGGTGTCAGCAAGCCGGTTACCTTGGCTATTACACACTTCGAGTGCAAAAAGCATCCAATGTCTGGTGTTGATTACTGCGGTGCCAATGCTGAAACTAAGGTAAAGCGTACTGAGTTCAATATGGGTAAATATGCTCCTAACGTTGGCGATGACGTCACCATCATGATTGCGATTGAAGCAGCGAAAAAAGAGTGATTTTGATCAAGAGGCTTCAGTTTTTCCAAAAGACCACCTTCGGGTGGTTTTTTATTTCCCTGAAGAGTAGGTTTATAATTCTGTAAATACTTGAATTAAAAGAGATTATTCTGAAAAATCCCTTTCTGTGCGTTTGACAGCCTGTAGGGGCTCTTGGACAATGCGTTTGGCGGTTTGATTCAAGCCATCACCTCTAATGACAGCCTATATTTCCACAATCTCTAGTCAACCCAGCTTAGTGCTTGAAGCACGTGCTTTAAGTTGTGTACGCGGTGATAAAGCCTTATTTTCTGGTTTAAATTTTCAGATTGCAGCTGGAGATTGCCTACATGTCCGTGGCGAGAATGGCGTAGGTAAAACCACTTTATTGCGAATTTTGACAGGACTGTCTCAGCCTGAATCTGGTGAAGTGTTATGGAATCAACAAGCGCTTAATTCACAGTCCAGCGCTTATCATCGCGATCTATTATTTCTGGGTCATCGCGATGCTCTGAAAGAGGAGCTTACTGCTCTCGAAAATTTACAAATGTACGCGGCAATTGATGATGTCGAGCTATTGCTAGAAGATGCTATGGCAGCATTGCGGCGTTTTGGTTTACGTGGTCGTGAAAATTTACCGATTCATTGTTTGTCTGCAGGTCAAAAGCGACGGGTGTTAATGGCCCGTATGCTGACCCGTCAAGCCCGCTTGTGGATTTTGGATGAGCCTTTTAATGCCTTGGATGCTAAGGCTGTTGTTGAGCTTGAGGGCTTAATTGCTGAGCATCTGTCTGCCGGTGGCTTATTGGTATTAACTAGCCATCAGGCGGTCAACATTGCCAATGTGAAGGTCTTAGAGCTATGAACGCATTGCTAGCAATGATTCGTCGGGACTTGCTCTTAGTGATGCGTCGCAAGAGTGAAGTGCTGACGGCATTATTTTTCTTTGTTGTTGTGACCAGCTTGTTTCCTCTGGGTATCGGTGCTGATACAGCCCTTCTGAGAAAAATTGCTCCTGGGGTAATCTGGGTTGCTGCTCTGTTATCTACTTTGCTTGGCTTGCAGCGCATGTTTGCGGCCGACTATGCTGATGGCGCTTTGGAGCAAATTGCTTTATCGCCTCAACCTATGGTTCTGTTGGTCGCTGGAAAAATGATTGCGCACTGGATGGTGTGTGGACTACCGCTGGTGATCTTGGCGCCGATCATTGGGATTCAGTTTGATCTGGACTTGAGTTCTCTATATATATTGATGGGAACTCTATTATTGGGTACTCCCGTACTGTCTCTCCTAGGCTCTATTGGTGCTGCGCTCACACTGGGAGTGCGTGGCGGCAGCATACTCATGAGTTTATTGGTCTTGCCCTTGTATATTCCGGTTCTCATTTTCGGTGCCGGTGCGGTATACGCCAACAGCGTGGGGCTGGATACTTCAGGGCATTTTTCGCTGTTAGGCGCCTTATTGATTTTGGCTTTAGCATTTGTACCTTGGGTTACTGCTGCAGCTGTAAAGATTGCGATTGAATGACTGATACAAATAATTTTGACAAGAATCGCTTGGTTAACTGGTTTAAGTTATCAAGCCCAAGTACCTTTTATCCGGTAGCGGGCAAACTCATTCCCCTTTTCTGGGTATTAACAGCCATCTTTGGTCTGGCAGGTCTTTGGGTGAGTTTCTTTATTGCTCCAGTAGACGCTGTGCAAGGTCAAGGCTATCGCATCATTTTTATTCATGTGCCGGCATCCTGGATGTCGATGTTTATTTATTTGGTGATGGCTGCGTGGGCAGGATTAGGCTTAATTTTTAACACGCGTTTATCAGCCATGATGGCGCAAGCGCTTGCACCCATTGGTGCATGGATGGCCTTTCTGTCTTTGTGGACAGGAGCATTCTGGGGTAAGCCAATGTGGGGCGCTTGGTGGGTGTGGGATGCACGCCTGACTTCAGAGTTGATTTTGCTCTTCCTATATTTAGGTTTCATCGCCTTGCAGGCTTCAATTGATAATCCACGCAGGGCTGATAAGGCAGGTGCAATTTTGGCCTTGGTTGGGGTAGTGAATGTGCCAATCATTTATTTTTCCGTGAAGTGGTGGAACACGCTGCATCAAGGCGCTTCCGTGTCCCTAACTAAAGCCCCGGCTATGGCGCAAACCATGTTGCTAGGAATGTTATTAATGGCTCTGTGTTTCTGGATGTACACCATTGCTGTGGGCTTGATGCGAGTACGCACCATTATTTTGGAGCGTGAAGCCCATACAGATTGGGTGAGACAATTAGTTGAGGTGAAAGTCTAATGTGGAATAGTCCAGCAGAGTTTCTTGCGATGGGTGGCTATGCACTTTATGTGTGGAGCAGTTTTGGAGTCTGTCTAGCCGTTTTATTGTTTGAGCCTCTTAGTATTCGCGCTCGTAATAAAGCCATTATTCGTAGACTGAAGCAAGAGCAGTTAGCCGAACAGTTTGATAAAGAAGGTAGTCAGTGAAGCCCAGACATAAGCGCGCATTAATGATTGTTGCTGCCCTAGCAGTCATCGGGATAGCTGCGCTTCTGATTTTGAATGCACTCAACAGCAATATTGCACTTTATGTCACCCCAAGTGAGGTCGCTGCAGGTAAAGCCCCTCAGGGCCAAGCTTTTAGGATTGGGGGAATGGTCAAAGATGGCTCCTTGAAACGTGATGGTTTGACTGTGCATTTCGTGATCACCGATTTAGTGAAGGATATCCCCGTTGCCTATACAGGCATCCTGCCTGACCTATTTAAAGAAGGTAAGGGTGCCGTGATTCAGGGACGCATGAATGCTAATGGGGAATTTATAGCGAGCGAAGTCTTGGCAAAACATGATGAAAACTATATGCCCCCTGAAGCGAAACATGCTTTAGAGCAAGCGCAAAAAAATGGAAGTGGTAAATGATTCCAGAGTTCGGGCACTACGCACTAACCTTAGCTTTATGTGTTGCATTAATCCAGGGGGTTTTGCCTTTAGTGGGCGCACATTACGGACGTCGTGAGCTATTAGCATTGGCCAGGCCAGCTGCGCAAACGGTATTCATGCTGCTTGCTATTGCCTTTGGAATTTTGGCATGGAGTTTTTATGCAAATGATTTCTCCGTACTCTATGTTGCGGAGCATTCCAACTCACAGTTACCAGTGGTATACCGTTTTGGTGCGGTATGGGGTGGCCATGAAGGTTCATTGTTATTGTGGATTTTTCTATTAAGCACTTGGACAATCTTGGTGTCGCAGCTTTCTAAAGCTTTGGATGAGTTCATGGTTGCTAGAGTAATTGGCGTTCTTGGCCTCGTTACTAGCGGCTTACTGCTCTTTGTGCTGACTACCTCCAATCCCTTCGAACGTTTGCTGCCAGCAGCTCAAGATGGCAGATCATTAAATCCACTTCTCCAAGATCCAGGCTTAGTCTTTCATCCGCCAATGTTGTATATGGGTTATGTTGGCTTCTCTGTAGCATTTGCATTTGCAATTGCCTCCTTATTATCCGGAAGGTTAGACGCTGCTTGGGCACGTTGGTCGCGTCCATGGACCACGGCTGCATGGGTGTTTCTAACTCTCGGCATTGCATTAGGCTCTTGGTGGGCATATTACGAACTCGGTTGGGGCGGTTGGTGGTTTTGGGATCCTGTTGAGAACGCATCCTTTATTCCTTGGCTAGTAGGCACTGCTCTATTGCATTCTTTAGCGGTGACAGAGAAGCGCGGTGGTTTTAAGAGCTGGACTGTGTTGTTGGCAATTACTGCATTCTCACTTTCACTCTTGGGTACATTCTTAGTGCGTTCTGGTGTTCTAACATCAGTACACGCTTTTGCAACTGACCCAAGGCGCGGCATCTTTATTCTCATATTCTTATCGCTAGTCGTCGGTTCTTCATTGGCTCTATATGCATGGCGTGCCCCAAAAAATACTTTGGGCGGAAAATTTAGTTTGAGCTCAAGAGAAACATTTATTTTGTTGGGTAATGTGTTCTTAGTAGTTTCTGCTGGCTCGGTTTTGTTAGGCACACTTTATCCTTTGTTGATTGACGCGCTTCACTTAGGAAAAATCTCTGTAGGCCCCCCTTACTTCAATAGCGTCTTTGTACCAATCATGATTCCATTATTGGTATTGATGGGCATTGGTCCATGGACTAGCTGGAAAAATACTGATCTACTTACTGTAATTAAGCGTTTGTGGTTTGCTGGCTTGATTGCCGTCTTTGCCGGAATTGCAATACCGTTCTTCATGGGCCCATTTACTTGGCTTGCAGGCCTAGGATTTTTATTGGCCTTTTGGCTCATCGCTTCTGGATGTTTGCAAGTGATTCGCCAAATGAAGATTGGTAAACCCACGCGCTCCTTTATTGGAATGCAAGTTGCCCATTTGGGTATCGCCATTTTTGTAATTGGGGTCACCATGGTTGGCGCCTATCAAGAGGAGAAGGATGTGCGCATGCTCACTGGTGAGACAGTGACTGTAGGCGGCTATCAAATTCAGTTGATGGGTGTAGAGGCTGTGCCGGGACCAAATTATCAAGCCATGCGCGGCACTTTTTTACTAACCAAAAATGGCAATTCTCAAGCATTTCTTTATCCAGAAAAACGTAGCTATTTTTCTTCTACGATGCCAATGACTGAGGCGGCGATTAATACCTCTCTCACTCGTGATATTTATGTTTCTCTCGGCGAGGAGTTGGGTGATAAAGCTTGGGCTGTTAGGGTTTATTACAAACCCTTTGTAGATTGGATCTGGGGTGGATGTTTATTCATGGCCTTAGGTGGTGTTCTGGCGATGTCAGATAAGCGCTACCGTATGAAATTAAAAAGAGTAGCGGTATGAAAGCAAAATTTTTAATCCCTTTGCTACTCTTTGTTGTGCTGGTAGGATTTTTGGCTGTTGGCTTAAATCTTGATCCTCATGAAGTGCCATCACCTCTCATTAATAAACCTGCACCTACTTTTGAAGTCCCACAATTAGGGCAAGCTAATAAAACGTTTTCACCTGCGAGCATGAAAGGTCAAGTGTGGATTCTCAATGTGTGGGCCTCATGGTGCGTGGCTTGTCGTGAGGAGCACCCCGTTCTTGTTGAGATTGCTAAATCAGGATTGGTTCCGCTAATTGGCCTTGATTACAAAGACAAGCGTGAAGATGCTCTCGCCATGCTAGAAAAACAAGGCAATCCTTACCTACTTTCCGCCTTTGATGCGAATGGCAGAGTTGGAATTGATTATGGGGTGTATGGTGTACCTGAAACGTATGTAATAGATCGGACGGGGGTCATTCGCCTAAAGCACATTGGTCCGATTACCCCTGAAATTCTGAAGCAGAAGATATACCCATTAGTCAGTGAGCTCCAAAAGTCATGAAGCCACTCTTTTTAGTATTCGCCTCGATCCTCTTCCTGCAGTGTGCATTTGCCAACGATGCTGCGCCTTTAGCAGATGATCCGGTGACCGAGCAACGCTTAATTAGTATCTCTGAAGAAATGCGTTGTTTAGTTTGTCAAAATGAATCACTGGCAGGGTCTCGCTCTGATTTAGCAAATGATCTGCGTAGAGAAATTCGTACCTTGATTAAAGAGGGCAAGAGCGATGATCAAATCAGAAATTTTATGGTTGAGCGCTATGGCGATTTTGTTTTGTATCGTCCACCAGTAAAGCCAATCACATGGTTGCTGTGGATTGGTCCCTTTGTGATATTGGCAATTGGCATTGCGGTATTGCTTGGCTATTTGCGTAGACGTAATGCGGCCGCTCCAAGTAAGGCTCTAAGCGCTGAAGACAATCAAAAAATGGATGCTTTGTTAGCTGGATTGGGAAAAGATGATCGGAATGAAAAATGATGACTAGCTTTTTCATCGCCGCTTTTTTATTGCTTGTGCAGGTGTTGTTCTTGCTGCTTCGTCCATTTATCTTCTCAGGTAAGGGCGAAGAAACCTCTCGTCGCCAAATGAATGCTGCTATTTATCGCGAAGAGCTAGATAAGCTGGTCGCAGAACATGCGGCGGGCCTCATTAATGCAGATGAGTATGAAATGAGTCATGCAGAAATGCGTCAAAGACTTTTTCAGGACACCAGTGAAGAGGATGACCGCTCGGTGATGGGCTCCTCGAAGAAGGTAGTCATTGGCCTCTGTGTATTTATTGTGTTGCTTTCTTCTGCCATGTATTTTTCATTGGGTGACGTGATTCGTATTGCTCAATATAATGAGCAAAGACCAACCACTCAGGCTGGTGTTGAGAAGATGGTTGCTGAGTTTGCTCTGAAGATGGAGAAAGATCCAGACAATCTAAAGGGCTGGGCAATGTTGGCGCGCTCGTATCGAATTTTAGGGCGCAATCAGGATGCTGCTAATGCATATGCTCGTGCAGGTAGTTTTATTAATGACGATCCTGAACTCTTGGCTGAATATGCCGATACATTAGTATCCGTTTCCAATGGAAATTTCTCTGGTAAACCATTGGCACTGATTAACCAAGCACTAAAAATTGACCCTAATAATTTATTGGCTTTATGGTTATCAGGATCTGCCTCTTTTGCAGCGCAAAATTACAAGGCTGCTGTACAAGCTTGGGAAAGGCTTGCAAATCAATTGCCTCCTGGATCTGAAGAGGCGCGTGCAATTCAAGGATCCATTGCCGAGGCCCGTTCTAAGGGTGGGCTAACAGGCACTATCGCCTCTGTAGGTGGCTCAAAAGGGATCAGTGGCAAGATTGAGTTGTCGGCTGAGTTGAAGTCTCAGGTTAAGCCTAGCGATACCGTATTGGTGATTGCACGCCAACCTGGCGAGCGGATGCCGGTAGCTGTATTAAAAGTGGCCGTAGGTGATTTTCCAATGAATTTTGCTTTAACAGATGCATTAGCCATGAATCCAAATATGCCGATTTCTAAATTATCCGAAGTGGCTATTGAGGTGAGAATTTCTAAGACAGGAATGGCTAAGCCTGAGGCAGGAGATTTAATGTCTTCAGTACAAACTGTTAAGGTTGGCTCGAATCAAGTGAAACTATTGATTAATCAAGTACGGCAGTAATCTAATCGCCTGACTTTACTGAGCATGAGAAAAAACGATAGAGGCCTTATGAACTCCCTAAAAAGACAAATCTATAACCCTTTTGCGATTGCCATTGGTTTTTGTGTTCTGCTTATTTCTATTTTTGCTGTCTTATGGATACTGGTGCCACCCCCATCAAAAGTCATTGAGATGGCTACAGGCTTTCCAACAGGTCTTTACTACCAGTTTGGTGAACGCTTAAAGGAAGAGGTTGCTTCAGATGGTGTCACATTGAATGTGAAGGCTACAGGCGGCACGATTGATAACTTGGCCTTATTAAGTGATCCCAAGTCTGGCGTCAATTTTGCAATGGTCCAGGGTGGTGTTGCAGATGTTAGTAAGTATCCAAATTTAGTTTCTATTGCGGGCATGTTCTATGAGCCTATTTGGGTTTGGTATCGCGAGCCAGCATTTAAATCCGAAGGTGGCCGGTTGCAAGTTTTAGGTCAGCTCAAAGGTAAGCGTGTGGCCATTGGTAATGAAGGAAGTGGAACCTTAGCCTTGAGCACTACCTTGCTCAACATTAGCGGCATTACTGAAAATGAAATCCACGCTGAGAAACTGAAACCAGATCAGGCCTTAGCAAAACTTAATAGTGGTGAGTTAGATGCGGTATTTATTGTTGCTGCAGCCGAAGCCCCAGTTCTGAAAAAGTTTTATGAGATTCCAGGTATTCGTTTAATGAGTTTTGATCAGGCTGATGCATATACCCGCAATCTGCCGTATTTATCCAAGGTCAATGTCCCCAGAGGTCTTCTGAGTATTCAGCATGACCTGCCGCGTCAGGATATTCAGGTGATTGCGCCTACAGCTACTCTGGTGACGCAGGATCATGTTAGTCCAGCAATGATCTCTTTATTACTAAGCGCTTCCTATGATGTCTTGAAATCCTATTCCCGCCTACAAAAGCCAGGTGAGTTTCCTTCAAGCGCTGGTATGGATTTTCCTTTGCATGCTGATGCAGAGATTTATCTGAAAGATGGTCCTTCCTTTTTGCATCGCCATCTTCCTTTTTGGACGGCAGTTTGGGTAGGGCGCTTTGTCAAGATTGTGATTCCTTTGTTGGTGATCTTTATTCCGCTGTTTACTTATATTCCAACAGCTAAAAATTTCCTATTACGCCTGAAGCTTGCACAAGTATATGCAGAGCTTAGAGATCTTGAGAAGAATGCCTTTAATCCAGACCTAAAGGAAAAGAACTTTAAAGATCTTGAGGTCATTGAGAGACGGGTTAACAACATCAAAGTCTCTATGATGGACTCTAAGGAGTTATACGATCTTAAAGGGCATGTGGGCGATGTCCGCGCTCGCTTGAACCATCTGTATTCTTAAATAGAGACAATATGAATAAAAAATGGAGTAAGTTGCTAGGCGCCTTAATTGGAGTTTTAATTGCATCTTCAGCGCTCGCACAGGCTTATCCAAGTAAGCCGGTTGCATTGGTGGTTCCTCAAGCGGCTGGTGGAACCAATGACATTGTGGCGCGCTTGATTGCGCCTGCCTTTGGTGAGGCGCTCAATACTTCGATAGTGGTTGAGAATAGGCCTGGTGCAGGCGGCAATATCGGCACCCAAAGTGTGGCGCGTTCTGCAAAGGATGGTTATACCTTGCTGCTAACGATTAATAGCGCACAAGCTATTAATCCTGCCTTGTATAAAAACCCAGGCTTTGATCCGATCAATGACTTTGTTCCCCTGTATTACATTGGAGCAACACCCTATGTATTGGTTTCACCTCCAGGATCCCCTTATAAAACGCTCGCGGAAGTAGTTACTGCTGCTAAGAAGAGACCGGGTGAGCTCTCTTACGCCTCTGCTGGTAATGGCACCATCAGTCATTTGTTAGGTGCGATGTTAAATACTAGTGCTGGTATAGATATGCAGCACATTCCGTATAAAGGGGTTGCACCTGCAATTAATGATGTTTTAGGTGGCCAAGTGCCACTCGCATTTGCAAGTCTGCCGTCAGCCTTAAATTACATTAAAGCGGGTAAGCTGCAAGCTATTGCCATCAGTTCAGCAAAGCGCTCTAGCGCTGCACCAGAAATTCCGACGATCGCTGAAACGTATCCTGATTGTGTGGGTGAGGTATGGGTAGCCATGTTTGCCCCGATTGGAACCCCACCAGAGGTGGTTAAGAAAATTCAAGCAGCATTAGATAAGATGATGGCAAGACCAGATATCCGCGAAAAGCTAATGGCCCAAGGTTTAGACTTAAGCCCTGTACCACCAGCAAAGCTGAGTGTCCTTCTAAAGGACGAACTGGCTAAGTGGATCAAGATTGTGAAAGCATCGGGCGCCCAGCTCGATTAAGTATTTCTGGTGGATTACCCTAAAATGAACGCATGAGTACAGCTAACCTATCCTCTGCTTTAACTTCGGCAAAAGACCTCCCTCAGGCCATGCGTGATGAGGGCTTTGCAGTCGCGTCAGCTGAAACTGTTGCAGAGATTTGTAAGGTTGATTTATCGGACTTGCAAAACCTGACTCAATATTGGGAGGGTTTACCGCGGGACCCTTACCTTAAGGATGGTGGTCGTTATCGCGCTCGTCGACATGCTAGTTATGAGATTAAAAATAATGCCTTAACTTTAGTGCCTCATCGCGCTCACTGGCAATCGGTTGACTACAACGCTTTGCATGGTGGTATCGAGCGCTGGTTTGAGCCTATTCAAGTAAATTTACAAAATGATCCTGCTTGGCAGGCTGTATTACTTGGTCTTGGAAATACCTTGAGCAGCTTAAAGCCAGTGACAACTTGGTTTGTAGAGGCCCATCAATTTCGGATTGATACTACGGATGGAATTGGTCGTCCAACTCCTGAGGGGGCTCATCGTGATGGCGTTGATTTTGTTGCTGTGTTTTTGCTAAATCGCGATGGTATTAAGGGTGGAGAGACGAGAATATTTGAGGCAAATGGCTCAGCAGGTTTGCGATTTACACTCACGCAGCCTTGGTCTTTATTGCTGATGAATGATGAGCGCATGATTCATGAATCTACTCCGATTCAGCCACTTGGCAACTACGGCTACCGAGATACTCTGGTGCTCACCTTTAGGTCTAATGGTTTTCAGGACTCTCCAAATCGCAGTCAACAGTAATAGATTATTTATTCTGGCTCCATCCCTGCTTCTTTAATTGCCTTGGCCCACTTAGCAGTTTCTAGTTTTATCTTTTGACCAAGCGCTTCAGGAGTGCCAGGTTGTGTTTCAAATCCCATGGTGGAAAGTCGCTCAACTAAATCTTTTGACTTGGCTGCATCATTAATTGCTTTATTGAGTTTGATGACCGCATCCTTTGGCATGCCTGCGGGGCCAAACGCTGCAAAGAAGGCAATCAACTCATAGTTTTTAATCCCAAGCGCTTCATTTACAGTGGGTAACTCGGGGATAGCAGGCGAGCGCTTTAGTGACGTAACAGCTAGTCCACGGATTTTTCCAGCCTGCACCTGCGGAAGCGAAACACCAAAGTCTGAGGTGAACATATTGACCTGTCCTCCTATGAGGTCAGTCATCGCATTGGGCCCGCTTTTATAGGAGACGCCAGTCATTTTGATGTTGGCAGCACTGGCCAGCATCTCAGACGATACCCGTTGCGAGGTGCTTGCATATGCAAAGGTCATTTTTCCAGGATCTGCTTTGGCGAGCGATACAAACCCATTAAGAGATTTTGCAGGAACGTCGTTGTTGATGGCAATAATGAGCGGCGCTGAGCCAAAGTAGCCAATAGGAGTGAATGCAGTCTCTTGGTTGTAGGGCAAATTTTTAACCAAACTTTTAAGAGCTGCATTTGTACTGTTGGTTCCAAATAATATTGTGTAACCGTCAGGCTGAGCTTTAGCTACGAAATCAGCTCCAATCATGCCATTAGCCCCAGGTCGATTTTCAATGATGATGGGCTGCCCTAGCGCTTCGGATATTTTGGTGGCGAAGGCTCGTCCAATTTGATCGGTAGTGCTACCTGGTGCAAATGGAACAATTGCCTTAATTGGTTTGGAGGGGTAGTTATCGGCAAACGCTATCGAGCTAGTGAGGCTGATAAATAGGCTTATTAAGATCTGAATCCCAGTACCTAGGAAGGGCGTGCTTTTCATGCTGTCTCCGTCTATTTTTCTCTAGTGTAGCGGGTCTTTAAAGCCTGGGGCGAGTAGAATGAGTTCACGTTTTTACCGATACTCTATGCGCTTTCGTTCAACTGGTTACACCCCTCTGATGCTACTGGCACAAACCTGTGCTTTATTAGGTTTTGCCTGCTATGCCGTTGTACTTAAGCCTTTGCAGGAGGAGTGGCACCTAAGTAATCTCCAGTCAGGTCTTATTGCCAGCGCTTTTTTCTTTGGATATATGCTCGCTGTACCACTGGCAACAGCATTGACCGATCGAGTAGATGCACGCAAGGTGTATTTGGTGGGAGGGCTCTCTGCGACATCCGGCCTTTTGGGGATGTGTTTCTTTGCCAGTAACTTTTGGACTGCCATGTTATTTATGGCTATTAACGGTGCAGGGCTGGCAGGCACTTATATGCCGGGACTCAAGATTTTGTCTGACCGAATTCAGTCTGGAGAGTTAACGCGGCACATTGCTTTTTATACGGCCTTCTTTGGAATTGGTACAGGCTTCTCTTATTTGTGCTCTGGTTGGATTTTGAATGCCATGGGTTGGCACTCTGTATTTGGCATTATTGCGCTTGGGCCTTTTAGTGCATTCTTGATTGTCTTGTTATTAATTCCTCCACTTGCTCATGAAAAGTGGAGTGGCCCCATCAAGATTAATATCCAAGATTTATTTCCAGTGGGCAAATGGAAATTGGTGTTGCAAGATAAACAAGCCGCTGGATTTATTTTTGGCTATACAGCTCACACCCTTGAGTTATTTGCTTCTCGTAGCTGGATTGTTGCCTTCCTAGCCTTTTGTGTAGCCACCTCAGGAGAGTCAGCTTTTTTAGCGATTACAACATTAGCCGGAATTATTAATTTCTTTGGCGTGCCTTCATCTATATTGGGTAATGAGGTTGCATTACGCATTGGTCGACAAAAGTGGGTCTGTATTGTGATGCTAGCTAGTGCTGTTTTAGGCATTACGCTCGCAAGCTCAACTGGGAATTCATGGTGGCTTATTCTCACTTTGGCAATTGCGCATTCAATCTTCACTATGGCAGACTCAGCTACTTTGACTGCTGGCTTAGTCATTAATGCCAAAGAAAATATCAAGGGTGCTGCAATGGGGTTGCATTCCTTGATGGGCTTTGGTGGCGGTCTTCTAGGCCCTGCCATTTTTGGTTTTGTATTAGATATTTCTGGCTCTCAGACATCGAGAACGGCTTGGATATGGGCGTACTCTGCAATTGTGATTTGGGGCGTACTCTTTGTGATTTATGAGCGCCGTAATGGTTGGGCTGAGAAATAAATTCATGAGCCAGCAATGAATAACAGCATCAAATTGACCTGTTATCACTGCCTAAGTGCAATTTTGCCTGGCGAGTTGATAGAGGCAGAATTAGGTGGAGTACAGCACCAGTTTTGTTGTCCTGGTTGTATGGCCATTGCGCAAACAATTCATGGAGAAGGTCTGGAGGTCTTCTATGCAAGAAGGGCTCAATCTAGCGATAAGCCTGCTGCATACCTTGCGGGTAATGAAATCCCTGAAAGACTAAGGCCTTATGATGACCCCTCTTTGCGCGGACGTTTTACTAGGCCATATGGTGATGCGGGTGAGTTAGAAACGACATTGCGTCTAGAGAAGATTCGGTGTGCAGCTTGTGTATGGTTGTGTGAACAGCATCTGCGACGCCTGATTGGCGTAAAGGATGTGCAAATAAATTATGTGACCCAAAAAGTCATTGTGCATTTTTTACCCGAGCAAACCAGTTTAGCTAGATTACTTTTTGAGATCGAGCGTATTGGATATGAGGCTTGGCCATTTGAGCCTTCACTCTCACTCGATAGAGCTAAACGAGAAAGGCGTCAATTACTTACTCGCCTTGGTGTCGCTTTACTTGGCATGATGCAGGTGATGATGTACGCGTGGCCTACCTATGTAGGTGCTGATATCACGCCAGAGTTTGAAGTTCTGTTGGGTTGGACAAGCTGGGCTCTAACGGTGCCTGTGATGGTGTACTCAGCAGGCCCCATCTTTCAAGCTGCTTGGCGAAGTATTCAAACCTTCAAGCAGACTCGTATGCTGGGGATGGATGTACCAATTGCCCTAGCTTTAGGTTTGGCATTCATTGCTGGCACGATTAATCTAATTAAGGGGTCTGGTCAAAGTTATTTTGATTCCATCACTATGTTTGTCGCCTTCATCTTGGCTGCGCGTTATGTGGAGTTGCTTGCCAGACAGGATGCACAAGGTGGGGCAGAGGCTTTGGCAAAGCAATTACCAGCAACCTGCGATCGTTTGCCGCATTACCCAGCCTCTCAAGATTTTGAAATTGTTCCAGTAGTTAACTGCAATCCAGGTGAAGTGCTGCGTGTATCGCCGGGCGAAGTGGTTCCTGCGGATGGGATTTTGATTGAAAACGTTAGCGCCCTAGATGAATCGCTGCTAACTGGAGAGGCAAAGCCAGTAGAGAAAAAAATTGGGGATCGCGTTTATGCCGGTACCCACAACATCCTTAATCCACTGATTATGAGAATCGATGCTGTTGGGCAATCTACTCGCATCGCTGGAATTGCTTCTTTACTAGATCAGGCATTACTTGCTAAGCCGGTGATGGTCAGTCTGGCTGAAAAGTGGGCCGCATACTTTGTTGCTTTTTTATTGCTTAGTGCATTTATTTCGTCAGCAATTTGGCTGTACTTTGACCCCAGTCAGGCATGGACCGTTTTAGTTTCAGTGCTAGTGGCAAGTTGTCCATGTGCATTATCACTTGCAGTACCAACTGCAATGGCAGCAGCGCAGGGTGCAGTGACCAAGCTGGGCGTATTGATTGTGCGGGGCCATGTGATGGAGGGCTTGGTAAAAGCAAGCGATCTTGTATTGGATAAGACTGGTACCCTCACAATGGGCCAACCAGAGCTTCAAGAAATTATCAATCTGCGCCAAGGCTATAGTCGTGAAGATGCATTAGCACTTGCGGCAGCAATGGAGGCTGGGCAACGGCATCCATTAGCGCTTTCTATTTTGCGCGCCATAGAGTTAGAGAACTCAAACCCCGTTCTGTTGAGCAATCCCGTTACAAATGAAATGGGCAAAGGCTTAAGTTGTGGTTCTTACCGCCTGGGAAGCGCCGTCTGGCTAGGGTTAGAGCGGAACACGCATGATGGTCAATACGGTCAAGTTCACCTCGCGGATGAACATGGCTTGATTGCAAGCTTTATTTTCTTGGATACGCCAAGAGTGGGGTTACAACATTTACTTCGCGCCGCGCAGGCTAGAAATATTACAGTGCATTTGGTGTCGGGTGACGATCCCGCAACGGTTGCTTGGTGGGCTAATCATGTTGGCATTCAACACTATCGAGGGGCCTGTACCCCTGAAGATAAATATGAATACATTGAGCGCCTACAAAAAGAAGGGCGATTTGTATGGGCAATTGGTGATGGAGTAAATGATGCACCTTTGTTGGCTCGCGCTAATATTTCAATTGCTGTGGGGGCAGGGGCGCCGCTTGCTGCTGCAGGTGCTGATGCCATCCTCACGGCTAGTTCATTAGAGCCATTAGCAAAAACATTGGCGCTGGCTGACAAGGCTCAAGTCATCATTAAAGAAAATTTACTATGGGCACTAGTCTATAACTTGCTAGCTATTCCTGCGGCAATGCTCGGTTTGGTCAATCCGTGGATTGCCGGAATTGGAATGTCACTTTCTTCTCTGGCGGTCACACTCAATGCCTGGCGTTTACGAAAGGCTTAGACTACAGAAATGGAGAGCCTTTTTATTCTGATTCCTCTATCTCTGCTATTGGTTGGGCTCTTGGCCTGGATTTTGCATTGGTCAGTCAAAAGTGGCCAGTTTGATGACTTAAATGGCCCTGGTGAGTCGATCTTGATGGATGATGATGCTCCAATTACGCCAAAAGTTAGCAAAGACTCTCAAAAGTAGCCAATGAATCATTGGTTTTGCCTGACCTAGGGTTCTCCTTACGGGGACTTATGTAATTTGGCCCACCCTTTTTGATGTAGATCAAACTCCCTTCAAAGCCTTAATTTGATAATCCATTCAGTCTATTTGGATTATGTCGCTGTTTAGTCACAAAAAAGGAGAAACCATGGGACTCACCGTGGGGAGTAATCAAGATAACTTCAATTACAAGGTTATCAGTCAATTTGCCATTGTTACCGTGCTCTGGGGAATTGTTGGCATGCTCGTGGGGGTTATTCTTGCGGCGCAGCTCATCTGGCCTGAAATCACTTTCAATATTCCTTGGCTAAGCTATGGTCGTTTGCGCCCATTGCATACCAATGCGGTTATTTTTGCCTTTGGTGGATCGGCATTATTTGCAACCTCTTACTATATTGTGCAAAGAACCTGTCAGGTACGTCTCTTCTGTGACAAGTTGGCAGCATTTACATTCTGGGGTTGGCAAGCAGTGATTGTTTCTGCCGCCATTACATTACCACTGGGTATCACTACTTCTAAAGAGTATGCAGAATTAGAGTGGCCAATTGATATTTTAATTACCGTTGTTTGGGTTGCTTACGCAATTGTCTTCTTTGGCACAGTGATCAAGCGCAAGACAAAACATATTTATGTTTCTAACTGGTTCTTTGGTGCTTATATCCTAACCATTGCAGTCTTGCATATTGTGAACAATATCGAGATGCCCGCAAGTCTTTTTAAGTCTTATTCGGCATACTCAGGCGCACAAGATGCCATGATTCAGTGGTGGTATGGTCACAATGCAGTAGGCTTCTTCTTAACCACCAGCTTCTTGGGCATGATGTACTACTTCATTCCAAAGCAAGCTGAGCGTCCAATCTATTCCTATCGTTTGTCTATCGTTCACTTCTGGGCTTTGAACTTTACGTATATGTGGGCGGGTCCTCACCACCTACAGCACACTTCCTTGCCTGACTGGACTCAGTCCTTAGGCATGGTGTTCTCATTGATTTTGTTGGCGCCATCCTGGGGCGGCATGATCAACGGCATCATGACCTTATCGGGGGCATGGCACAAATTACGTCGCGATCCTATTCTGAAGTTCTTGGTAGTGGCATTGTCTTTCTACGGCATGTCTACCTTCGAAGGTTCGATGATGTCTATTAAGACTGTGAATAGCCTTTCTCATTACACAGACTGGACTATTGGCCATGTTCACTCTGGCGCTTTGGGTTGGGTTGCGATGATCACGATTGGTTCTTTGTACTATCTCATCCCGCGTTTAGTTGGTCAAAGAGATATGTACAGCACCAAGTTAATTGAATTGCATTTCTGGATTGCAACAATTGGCGTAGTAATTTATATCGCTGCGATGTGGATTGCTGGCGTGATGCAGGGCTTGATGTGGAGGGCTTTTGAACCAGACGGTACTTTGACATACAGCTTCGTTGAGTCTGTCAAAGCGACCTATCCTTTCTATGTCATTCGTTTGTTGGGCGGATTGTGCTACCTCAGCGGTATGTTGATCATGGCTTACAACGTTTACAAGACCGTGATTGATAAAAAATTCATTGACGCGCCGATTCCACAAGCGTCCATTGCTGCTCACTAAGGAAAAGAACATGTCAGAACAACGTCGATTTTTCTCCCACGAAACGCTTGAGCGTAATGTTGGTTGGTTGATCATTGCAACGATTGCAGCAATTTCGGTTGCCGGTTTGGTGCAGATCGTCCCATTATTTTTCCAACACTCTACAACTGAACCAAGTCCCGGAGTTGTGCCTTACTCCGCCTTACGTTTAGCTGGACGCGATATCTATCAACGTGAAGGATGTATGGGTTGCCATTCACAACAAATTCGTACGCTACGTTCAGAAGTGGAGCGTTACGGACCTTACTCATTGGCTGGCGAGTCGGTATACGACCATCCATTCTTATGGGGAAGCAAGCGTACAGGCCCAGATTTAGCTCGTGTAGGCGGTAAGTATTCTGATGCATGGCATCAGATTCACTTGAATAACCCACGTGATGTAGTGCCTGAGTCTAATATGCCTGCCTATCCATATCTGGCTCAGAGTCCTGCTGATGCAGGCTCTATTCAATCTCATATGGTTGCGATGCGTCGTTTAGGCATTCCTTATACCGATGAAGAGATTGCCAATGCCCCTAAAGAACTTGAAGGGAAGACAGAGCTAGATGCATTGGTGGCGTATCTTCAAGGTCTTGGTATCAACCGTAGATATATCACTGTTGAAGAGGTAGTTGCTAAGTAATTCTTGGCAAAGAGAAGCTATGCAAAATATCGCTCCCTACCTCTCAGCAATTTCTACCGTGCTTGGCTTGGTAGTTTTTTTAGGAATCGTTTGGTGGGCGTGGTCTGCAAAAAGACAGCCCGCTAATCAAGAATCCGCCGAACTTCCGTTCGATCTACCCGATGAATTCAGTAAGGATAAATCATGAGTGACTTTCTTGGTGCCGGTTGGAGTACCTACATCGCCTTAGTAACACTGGTCGGTATTGTTTGGTGTATCTGGCTGTTATTTTCCCAACTTAAAGTGAAGGTGAAGTTGAAGCCTGACGGTGAAGTTGCTGATACTGGGCACGTTTGGGATGGTGACTTACGTGAGTTGAATAATCCTCTGCCACGTTGGTGGATGTGGATGTTTTTGATCTCCTGCATCTTTGGTCTGGTTTATCTAGTTCTCTATCCGGGACTGGGCTCCTATCCAGGCCTTTTGGGTTATAGCACCGACGGCGCATTGATGAAGTCAATGACTACTGCCAATGATGAATTAAAGCCGGTCTATGCAAAATACGTGAAGATGGATGTTGAGCAAGTTGCCGCCGATCCTCAAGCGCATGAAATGGGCCAACGCTTATTTTTAAATTCTTGTGCACAGTGTCATGGTTCGGATGCAGGCGGTGCTAAAGGCTTCCCAAACTTAACTGATGGTGACTGGCTCTATGGCGGTTCTCCAGAAAACATTAAGACTTCGATTACTTATGGTCGCGGTGGCGTGATGCCTCCTTTCCCACTGTTAGATAGCAATCAAATTGTGGATGTTGCCAACTATGTACGTAGCCTCTCAGGTTTGTCAGCAGATGATGCGAAAGCAGCCCGTGGTGCACAAGTATTCGCTGCAAACTGTGTAGCCTGTCATGGTCCTGATGCCAAAGGCAATATTGCCATAGGTGCCCCGAATTTAACCGACAAAACTTGGTTATATGGCGGCTCAGAAGCAACCATTATTGAGACGGTGACAAAAGGTCGCATGGCCATGATGCCTGCTCAAGATAAGGTATTAAGTCCTGAGAAGATTCAATTGTTAACAGCATATGTATGGGGCTTATCCAATAATAAGCAGCCAGCAGAAGCCAAGTAAGCATCCTGATTAGTGACAGATAATTCGCCGGGTGGAAAACCCATTCCAATAGATGTTATTGAGGAATCTCTTTACGAGGTCCGGCGAAAAATTTACCCACGCTCAGTATCAGGCCTGTTTGCCCGTTGGCGTTTGGCATTAGTTTTTGCTACCCAACTTCTATTCTATGGATTGCCTTGGCTAAATTGGAATGGCCGCCAAGCCGTTCTCTTTGATTTAGTCCAACGGAAGTTTTATATTTTTGGTTTAGTACTGTGGCCACAAGATGTGATCTATCTCACGCTCTTGCTCATTCTTTCTGCTTTAGCTTTATTTCTTTTTACAGCAGTTGCTGGTCGCTTGTTCTGTGGTTATGCCTGCCCACAAACTGTCTATACCGAAATCTTTATGTGGATCGAGCGCAAAGTTGAGGGTGATCGATTTGCACGTATTCGTTTAGATGGGGAAGAGTGGCCTTGGGGTCTTAAAAAATGGCGCCTGAAAATCACTAAGCATTTCCTATGGTTGTTAATTGCGTTCTGGACGGGTTTTACCTTCATTGGTTACTTCACTCCAATTGAAACCTTGGGTGCAGCTTTATTGCATTTATCGCTTGGGCCATGGCAGACCTTCTGGCTGTGCTTCTATAGCTTTGCAACTTGGGGTAACGCAGGCTTTATGCGTGAGCAGGTTTGTAAATATATGTGCCCATACGCTCGCTTCCAGAGTGTGATGGTGGATAAAGATACTTTCTTAGTTACTTATGACAAGGTACGTGGTGAGCCTAGGGGTAGTCGAAGTAAATCTGCAGACCATGGCTCATTAGGTTTGGGTGATTGCGTTGATTGCAGTATATGTGTACAAGTATGTCCAACAGGAATTGATATTCGCGATGGTATGCAATACATGTGTATTGGTTGTGGAGCTTGTATCGATGCCTGTGATCAAGTGATGGAAAAAGTAGATTATCCAAAAGGATTAATTCGCTACACCACCGAACGTGCTATTGAGGAAAAAGAATCCAATCAAAGTGCGATTAGACATATTCTGCGCCCTAGAGTCTTAATATATACAGCCTTCATTACAGTCTTAGCCTCTGCCTTCTTCATTTCTTTAGCTACCCGTAACCCATTACGAGTTGATGTGATGCGGGATCGTGGCGCTTTAGCTCGTGAGGTTGAGGGCGTCCGTATTGAAAATATCTACCGTATTCAAATCATGAATGCTTCAGAACATCCCATGAAGGTACATGTAAAGGCAACCGGCCTAGATGGTTTGAAAATCCTCAACTCCCAAGGTCAGGAAATTAGCGTAATTAATGTCGGCCCAGCTAGCAATCAACTGCTTCCAATTAAAGTCAGCACTGCCATTGGCGTAAATGAATCCGGTAATTACCCAATCTTTTTTGATGTTAGTGCACAAGAGATCGACGAAGATGAGGTAGTTATCAGAACTCGTAATGAAAAATCTACCTTTATTATTCCTCGTTAAGTCGGTAAGTAAAAGATGGAGAGCATATATATGACCGAAGAACACATCAATAAGCCCTGGTGGAAACAATTATGGCCTTGGCTACTCATTAGTGGTCCTGCAGTTGCCATCATCGGCTGCGCAATTACGATTTGGTTAGCAGTCAATCTCTATGCTGATAAACCTTTACGTGAAGGCGTGATGAAGCAAGGTTTAAAAGTTGAGCAACTTAAAGATGCACAGGTCAGCAAATGAAGTACCGTCTGTTGATCTGGATTCTGTGGCCTGCATTTTTAGTGGCAGGTATGGCAGAGGGTCTACTATTTACAGTGGTCCATCCACAAGACTTATTGTTCTTTGGTTATCACCCAGACATCTCTGATGAAGGCATTTATACCATTGGCTTTTTTATTATCTGGACGTTTTGTGCAGTATCAAGCGCTCTGACTGCTTATATTCTGCCTGGCATTGAATCGCCAGATAGTAAAGGGGTTGACCGCGGCCTGCTCTAAATCTGTTTGATAGGGGTTGTAGTGCTGCAACTGTGGCGGTCTGGATTGGGGATGCCCGCCAATTCATATAGTCCATCCATATCAATCAACTTAATATGACGCTGTTTGATTTGAATCAGACCAGATTCCGCAAAACGCGACAGCATGCGGCTAACAGTTTCAATCTGAATACCAAGGTAGCTACCAATCTCTACGCGACTCATGCGTAAATCGAATTCATTATTGAGATAGCCACGGGCTGCTAGACGTTGCGAGAGGCTCAGTAAGAACGCAGCCAATCGCTCTTCAGCGCGCATCGTACCTAAAGAAAGTAGGTGGCGTTGATCTTGCGTTAATTCCCGACTCATGATCTTATGAAACTGATTTTGTAGCACTGGAATCTGTCTCGCTAAATCTTCAAATGCGTCATAGCGAATGATGCAAACCTCGCTTTCTTCAAGCGCAACCGCATCTGACTGGTAATGACCATTGCCAATGCCATCAAGACCTAAGATTTCACCAGGAAGATGAAAGCCAATTACTTGCTGGCGGCCATCTTGCAGACAGTATTCAGTTTTGAGGGTACCAAAACGGACGCTATATACCGAAGTCAGAGGGTCGCCGTGACGATAGAGGCTTTCCCCTTTTTGTAAATGGACACGTTCTTTAACCAGGGTATCGATTCTGGAGACATCGCTGGGATTAAGGCCAACTGGAAGGCAAAACTGACCCAGAACGCAGACTGAGCATTTGCTGTTTGGGGTATCGGTTGGCTTGTAATTCATATTGATACTGATCTATGAGAGCAGTTTATTCTATTAATATGCATATTCACGCTTTTACCTATTTTCCACATACTCTATGCTAACTACTAGCCTCATTTTGGCTGTTTTTTTAGGTTCTCTTGTTAGTGGCTGGCATTGCGCCCTGATGTGTGGCGGCATTGCTGCGGCGATAGAGCGCCCGGTGGTGTCTGAGGCCCCTATACGCTCCAAATCTGAGCTCTTCTATCTGCAACTGATCATGCATTTAGGTCGTGTGACAACCTATGTTCTGTTGGGTGCCCTTGCTGCTTGGATTGGGGTAGTGGTTTGGCAGCAAAGCTTGCTTCCGATTCAAAGAGCTTTATTTTTCCTGACATCCCTCATTCTGATTTTGATGGGCTTTCGCTTATTAGGCTTGGGTAAATCGAAGACTCCGATTGGTGGCAAGTGGCTTGGCAGTCAAATTGCCAGTTATTGGGCAAAGTACCTAGGCCGCTTTGCAAACGGCCCCTCTCGTTGGTTTAGCGGAATGTTGTGGGGTCTAGTGCCTTGCGGTTTGGTATACAGCGTCTTGCCTCTAGCTTTTTTATCTGGCGATGTATTAACGGGCGCAACGCTGATGTTGGCATTCGGCTTGGGAACCTTGCCAAACCTGTTGTTGATTTCTAAATTCTCTGCAGCCTTAACCCAGTTTGGGCAGTATGTCTGGGTGCGCTACTTCGCAGTTCTGTTGCTTTTGATCGCTGGTGGGTTTGGCCTATATCGCGCTTGGGTTCTTCCTGAAGCTTTACTCAAAGGCGGTTTCTGTATTGCTTAATACGTAGCTGCTGCAATGCCAGATGCTAGGTCTGGATAAAGGCAACCAGATTCAAGGGCCTCAAGAAAGCCGCTACGTTGTGCCATCTCATAAGGTTGATGATCTAAGCCGCAAATAATGAGTTTGATATTTCGAATTTTGCAAAGGTGGGCTAATTCAGTGATTGCCTCAATACCCGATGTATCAATATAAATGACGTTCTTAAGATCTAATATCAATATTTGAGAAGGCAGTTTTGACTCAATATTTTCGAGTAGCTTCACGGCACCAAAGAAGATTGCGCCATAGATGCGATAAGCATCAATTTGACCGGCAAGGTTGCTCAGCTGAGGAGAGGCATTGGCATCAGCAATTTCACAACGCGACAAACTGGAGATGCGATAGATAAAAGTAATGAAGGCCAGTAGCAACCCTACCTCTACTGCGATTGTCAAATCCAGGATAACAGTCAGTAGAAAAACGCTAATAATCGTTACGCGATAAGGTAAGCGGAACTGCTTTAAATCAATCAATTTTTTCCACTCACCCATATTCCAGGCGACATACATCAAAATGGCAGCCAGACTTGCCAAAGGAATATCTTTTGCTAAGGGGGCTGCAAATAAAACAACAGTTAATAAAGTGAGTGCATGAACGATTCCAGCAATTGGGGTGGTGCCGCCACTCTCGATATTGGTGACTGTTCTGGCGATCGTCCCCGTTGCCGGCATGCCACCAAAAAATGGTGAGACTAAGTTTGCTATGCCTTGCGCCATCAACTCTTGATTGGACTCATGGCGATCATGAATCAATCCGTCTGCAATACGAGCGCAGAGCAAAGATTCTATTGCACCCAATAAAGCTAAGGTGAGCGCAGGAGCCACCATATACTGGGCCGTGCCCCAGCTAATGGGGATCAACTCAAAATGGGGGAGGCTAGATGGAATGCCGCCAAAGCGACTGCCGATCGTATCGACGGGTAGATTGAAAAGACCGGTGATGAGTGTTGCGGCAGCCATTGCCACTACGGTTCCTGGAATATGCCTTAAGAACCCTAGACGGTTTTGAAAGACCTTCCAAAGAATAATCAGACCCAAGCTGCCACAAGCCAAGCTTAGGGCTGTCATATTTACAGTATCAGCGGCCGCATAAAGAGTATGGATAGATTGAAAGAATTGCGCAGGCATTTTTTCAATGGTTAATCCAAAAAATTCCTTCACCTGGGATAGGCCGATTAAAACAGCAATTCCATTGGTAAAGCCCACAATTACAGCAATCGGTATGAAGCGTACCAAAGTTCCTAGCTTAAATATTCCCATCAGGAAAAGAAATACCCCAGACATGGCTGTTGCAAGCAGAAGATTTGATACGCCATAACGCTCCACAATGCCATACACAATGACAATGAATGCGCCCGCAGGTCCGCCAATTTGTACGCGACTTCCGCCTAATAAAGAAACAATTCCACCAGCAATAATTGCCGTGAAGATGCCTGCTTCTGGCTTTAGCCCGCTGGCAATTGCAAATGCCATAGCTAAGGGAAGTGCAACTATACCTACGGTTATCCCAGCAAGAACATCTTTAGTAAATAGGGTCCGGTTGTAGTCCTTGAATGAGTCGAGGATTTTCGGATGAAAAAACATGAATTTATGAAGTCAGACTAAGAGAGGTGATCGCCAACCCAATAAGCAATTCCGGCTGCTAAGGTAGTTACGAGTGAGCCCCAGGCAATATCAATCAAGGCGAGCCTGGTTGGAAAATCTCGAATGACAGCTAGGTTGGTCAGGTCATAAGTCATATAACAAAACAAGCCAAATAGAGCGCCATATTGCAACGCATAAGTGATAGATTGTTTTGAGAGTGCTGGTGCAATCACAAAAATACAGACACCAAGTGCATAGAGGAGGTAAAACGCTAAGCCGGCAATCAGTTTTGGCTCGCTAGCCATGAGATCGCCCATTTCATCGCGATAAAGGGATTTTGCGATGCCCAACAGCCAGACTAAATCCACCGCGATGAGGGTGATCAGAAAAGAGAAGTAAATCCCAAAATACTTGAGCAATTAAGTTACCTTTTGAGCTTTTATAGGCTAATAATAAGCATTATGATGGAAAGATCAGGCCAGTAGTTCAATTTAAAAGGGGTTTATATGTTTAAGCATTTATTAGTACCGGTAGATGGTTCAGATGTCAGCAAAAAGTCCTTAAAAAAGGTTGCTGAGCTTGCTAAGGCTGACGGCGCTGCGGTGACTTTGGTTTATGTTTCTGATCCAATGCCACCCCTCGTATATTCAGACAGCACTATGGCTTACGGTGTTTCTGCGAAAGAGCATAAGGATGCTTGTGCTGAGTACGCTAAAGATGTCTTCAAAAAATCTGCTACCGCGCTCGGCGCCAGCATTAAAGCAAAATCCTTGCACATTCAAAACTCGAATCTATCCGAAGGTATTTTGGATGGTGCTAAAAAAGCTAAAGCCGATGTTATCGTGATGGCTTCACACAAACGCACCGGTATTAAAGGCGTGTTGTTGGGCAGTGAGACTCATGAAGTGATTGTGCATTCCAAGCTACCGGTTCTAGTACTCGGCTAATAGGTCAATCGGTAGTAAAAAATAAATGGGGTCCAATTGGACCCTATTTTTTTATCAAGTACCAGAACTTAATTTCCAGCAATCATCTAAGGACTGGACTTCCTAAAAGCAAAACCTCTCTAGTCAATTGACCGCTCTCGCTATCACGCATAGACCATAGGTCGAGTTGGGTTTTGGATGCATACGGATCAACGTATATGCCATCTTTTCGAAGTTCAAAGTGAAGATGCGGTCCGGTAGAGCGGCCCGTAGTTCCAACGTACCCAATCTCAAGGCCACGCCGTACTTCATTGCCTAACTCAAGCTCAGTGTTGTAGTTGCTCAAATGGGCGTAATAGGTGTGATAACCACCGGGATGCTCTAGAACAATCAGATTACCAAATGCGCCGCTAAAGCCAAGATGGACTACTTTGCCATTAGCCACACTAAAGATTGGGGTGCCAATGGGTGCCGCATAGTCGATTCCCATATGGGCGCGGTAGCGCTGTTTAGTTGGGGCTGGTTGTGCAACAGCGGCATTACTCTTGGAACGTTTAGCGCTGCCAGCCCGCACCATACCCACTCCCCGAGAGATGCGTCGATAGCTCAGTGGATTGGTCCAGAACGAGCGTTCTAAGGATTCCCCGTTGCCAGTGAAAAATCCACCCGGTAGTTCATTACGCTCAACCCAGAATGCGTTCGCAAATACCTCTTTGTTGGCTGGATCAATAATCTCGACAGCCCAAATTTGTGCCCAGCGCTCCCGATCTCCGAAATCCACAATCAAACGAACAATGCTATTGGTGTTCTCAAGTGAGTTGTTATCTTCAGGGTAAATTTGCTTGATGATGGAATTGAGTTCCCAAACCAGTTCAACTGGCAACTTATCGCCTAGCTTACGAGGGTCATATAGAACCTCTTTTAAGGGCACACGGATTTCAGTGAGATTCTTTGACTCATTTCTTAAGAAATCTTGTTGCACCAAAAATCCGCCGAAGGCTGACGGTGTGAATGTCCATACTTCTGTTTTGCTATCCAAAATCGGACCATTCATGATGCTCAATGAGTCAAAGCGATTACGTGTAGTAAATGCGGCTGCATAGGGAATGCAATCCCCGCGCATACGGTCAAAAAATCCCTTGGTCTGACTTTTGAAGAACTCGGCAAATTGACGATTATCAATACCAACACTCGATGGCAGGTTGTCTTCATTGAAGTTACGGCGCAGACATCCTTGCGTCACCCGATAGTCGAGATTGGCATCGCTATCAAGCATCAGCTCGCTAGGATCTTTCTTTTGAAAGAGTGAAGGGTTCAAGCTCATGCTGCTTGATTTTGTGCCCACGCCCGCAGACTTGTCTTTAAAGCCAACTTGCTTTGTATTTTGAACAAGGACTTTTTTGCGAGCCTGATTGGATTTTGAGCTTTGGCTAGTTTGTGCTTGAGCAACACTTCCTAGACTTAGGAATGTGCATCCCAAAAGAATGAGAGCTCCTTTTACGAGCCAATGATGGGTGCTGACTTTTTTATTCACCATGCAATTATCTAATAATGTGAACCCCACCCCGGGGAAATTTGTTGTGCTGCAATAAATTAGCCCTTGCTAGGGCGACCCCCAGCTTTAATACCCCTATTCTTGGCCCTAACTGAGTATTTCTATTTCAATACTGACTACAATATTTTTTTCAATAAGGAGTTCAGATGCCGATCATCGAATCTGTGCAAGTTGCTTCAGTTGCAGTGCCTTTAGACAAGGTGACTTCGTTTTCAACCCGTACCGTGTCTGAGCGCCACTATTGCTTGGTTAAAGTTCGTGGCAAAGATGGTAATGAGGGCATTGGTTTTTGTTATGTCGGCAGCGCCGGTGGTGATATTGCCAAGCTGGCTGTGGAGCAATTACTGGCGCCTAAACTGATTGGGCAGAACAGCCATCGTAGCGAAGGCTTGTGGATGGAGATGTATAACGAATCCATTTTGCAAGGCCGCAGCGGTGCAGTGATGCGTGGCATCTCAATCTTAGATACTGCGCTTTGGGATCTCAATGCCCGCGCTGCAGGTCTACCACTTCATCATTATTTAGGGTCAGTAGTGGATGATCGCGTACCTGCTTACGCCAGTGGCGGCTATTACCTTGAAGGTAAAACGCCTGCAAAACTGGGTAAAGAAATGGAGGCCTATGTAAAACAGGGCTTTAAAGCGGTCAAAATGAAAGTGGGGCGCTTATCTCCTGCGGAAGAAGAAGATCGCGTGAAGGCTGCTCGTAAGGCTATTGGCGATGATATTTTGCTCACACTAGATGCAAATAATGCATGGCGCGATTTACCAACAGCGCTTGAGTATGTAAGACGTTTTGAAGCTTATAACCCTTACTGGATTGAAGAACCTTTTTCACCAGATGCCATTGACTTACATGCTGCTCTAGCTCGTCAAACTAAGATTAATGTGGCTACTGGTGAGATGGAGGCAGGCCGCTGGCGTTTCAGGGAGTTGATTGATGCAGGTGGCGCAGCGATCTTGCAATCGGATGCGGCTGTCTGTGGCGGCATTACTGAATGGCGTCGTATCTCAGCATATGCCGATGCTAAAGGGATTACTGTATGCCCCCATTGGATGCATGACTTGCATGCTCCTTTGGTAGCAGCCACCCCGAATGCCCGTTTTGTGGAATTCTTCTTGGATGATCAAGTATTGAACTTCCGCAGATTAATTAATAAACAGCTCACCTTTAAGAATGGCGATTTGATTCTCCATCAAACGCCAGGACTTGGATTTGAGTTTGATGAAGCTGCTATTAAGAAATACGCTGGCAAAACTCCGTGGACCAAGATTGCATAGATCTATCAAGTCCTAAAACAATCAAGCCCGCTAATGCGGGCTTGATTGTTTCTAGTCATTAGTAAGCTTGCTACTAAACCCTACGTTGTTCTAGGATGCAGCTTGAAGTGCCTAATGGTCTGTGTGATCAACACCAAACCAAAGCCAACAAAGCCAATCAAATCGGCCTCAGTGGATGGGTAGGCTAGAGCAACTCCAGATACCACCATCAGAATGCGTTCAAATACTTTGGTCTTCTCAATAAACCAGCCTTGCAAGCCGCCAGCCAAGCAAATGATTCCAACTACTGCTGTGAAGGAGACCCAAGCAATTTGCAACCAGTCTGCCTTTTCAAGAGCCTCGGTTGATCCCATCAGCAGCAAGCTCACACCGGATTTATCCAATACAAACATGAAGGGAACCAAAATGGCTGGCGCAACATATTTCCACGTTTGTAAAGTTGTTTTATAGGGATTCCCTTTGCAAATTGCTGCCGCTGCAAATGGTGAGAGTGCAGTCGGAGGGGATACCTCAGATAAAACAGCATAGTAGAAAATAAACATGTGCGCAGCAAACGCAGGCACACCTAAGTTAATTAAGGCGGGTGCAGCAATCACCGCGCAAATAATATAAGAGGCTGTTACTGGTACTGCAAGACCAACTACCCAGACTACAAGTGCTGTAAAGATCGTCGTGAGCAAGAGTGAGCCACCTGCATACTGAATCACGATGGAGCTAAATTTGAGTCCAAGCCCAGTAAGGGTTACCGTACCCACAATTAAGCCTGCACCCGCGCAAGTAGCCGCAATTGCTAGGACGCCAGTAGAGCCGGAGGCCAAGGCTTTGGTAAGGTTGGAGTTGTAGAGCCCAGAAAGAATTGGCTCTTTACCTTTAAACCATGCCCAAGGAATAATGGCGGTGTCTTCTCTGAGCATGCTGGACAGTGCCGAAACAATGGTTGCCCAAAATACTGACATCACTGGTGAGAATCCCATCAACATGAATACCACAATGGAGATGAGAGAGAAGAAGTGGAACCAGTATTTTTTGGTGAGCTGCCACGCAGACTCAGCTGATTCAAAGTGAATACTCTTCATGTTGTACTTGCGTACATCAATTTCTACCATGACAAATAAACCAAGGTAGAACAAGATAGTTGGGATACTAGCCATCAAGAGGACGTCTAGATAGGAAATCTTTAAAAAGTCTGCAATCAAGAATGCAGCAGCACCCAATACTGGTGGCGAAATGATGGCACCTAAACCACCTGCAGCTAACAGTCCACCTGCTGCATTTTTCTCGTAACCAACCTTTTCCAGCATAGGCGCTGCAACAGAGCCTACTGTGACAGTTGTTGCCACACCGGAGCCTGATGGTCCACCCAACAAGAATGAGGACATCACAATTGTTCTACCAACACCAGAGGATTTGCCGCCCATGGCCGCAAAAGAGAAGTCAATGAAGAACTTACCTGCGCCAGTAAATTGCAAGAAGGCGCCAAAGATAGTAAACAAAATAATCAGGGTTGCCGAGACATCCACCGCAGTACCGTAAATACCTTCTAGGGTCATGTACATGTATCCGACTAAGCGATCGAGATCGTAGCCTTTGTGAGTCCAAGGCGCAGGCAAATAATTACCAAATAATGCGTATAGCAAAAATAGAACGGTGACGGATACCAAAATCATGCCATTGGTGCGCCTTACGCTTTCTAGAATAAGCAGTATTAAAGCAATTCCTACCATGACATCAGTTGAATTTGGGGCGGTGTTTCTATCCATGAAATCATCGCCGCCACTCAGGATGTAATAAGCAATTGCTACTGACACTAGGGCGCAGACAATATCCCATGGCATGAGACGATTTTTAAAACGTGTAGCAATCGGAAAGCTCAAAAATACTAAAAACAGAACGAGTGCTACGTGGATTACGCGCAACTCTTGGGTTGGCACAATCGAATAAGCGGCATACAGGTGGAATAAGGACATTCCAACTGCAACCAGGGTAATAAATTTAGCCAATAGACCCTTGTAGTCATTCGAGTCGCCTTCTTCCTGCTTGATGAAGGCATCTAATTTTTCTTGGGTTTCGTTATCTATAACGTTTTGATTCATGTCTCAACCTATATCTTTATATTTATTTACAGCCCTAAAGCATAAGGGGCGAGATTTACTCACCCCTTATGTAGTCTTAGTTCAACTTGACATTTTTTTCTTTGAAGTACTTCAAAGCGCCTGGGTGAAAATCAATCGGCGTTGCTTTGGTCTTCTGATTATCTAGGCTGACATTCATAAACTCTTGATGAGTGCGCACTAGCTCTAGCTTGTTATCAAACATGGCTTTGACAATCTTATATGCCTGATCTTCGGGCATATTGGCATTGACTACTAGGATGTTGGCAACAGCTGCAACCTTATTGTCTTTAGCCATGCCGCTGTAGGTTGCTTTTGGAATATTAGCCACGAAGTATAGGTTGCCGTATTTTTTATTCATAGAGGCCACTTCATCGCCTGTATCAACCATGACGATTTTGGTCCCTGGAGTATTGGCTAAGTCAGTAACAGCAGCAGTTGGCAAGCCACCTACCCAGAAGAATGCATCAATCTTGCGATCCTTCACGGCATTGACAGATTCCGCAACGCTTAAGCGCTCACGTTTAACGTCTTTATCTTTATCTAAGCCAGCTGCCTCTAGCAAACGAAATGCCATCACTTCTGTCGCACTTCCAGGGGCGCCTGTACTGATGCGCTTCCCTTTTAAATCTTTCATAGACTTGATGCCAGTTGAGTCAACAGTAACCACATGCATCAAGTTTGGATAGAGCACAACCAATGTACGCAGATCTACTTTCTTCCCAGCAAACTTGCCTTCTCCTACTTGTGCATCTTTCGCGGCATCTGCCATGGAGAAGCCAACATAAGGCTTGCCAGTGCCGATGAGATTTAGGTTATCTACTGAGCCGCCAGTTACCTCGGCAGTTGCAGACATCCCAGGGACTTTGCTCGAAAGAACAGAGGCTAAGCCACCACCCATAGGGTAGTAAACGCCGCCAGTGCCACCAGTCGCAATTGAAATATTTTGCGCTTGTGCGCTAGCCCACAAAAAGCTGAGGGATAGCACAATGACTTTAAGTAGTTTCATGGATGTCTCCTGTTTATCTTTTTAATATATATGGATTAAAGACCGGGCATGCTGAAGTTAATTTGCTTGAGTTCACTCAGTAACTGCGCTTGTTGATCAGCGTTGAGCTGCATGAGTGGTGGGCGAACCCGTAACCATTCTGGATCTTTGCTGTAGTGAGCTACAGCAGTTTTCATACCAGCAATCATTTGGTATTTGGCGAATATACCGCGTACTTGATCCAATCCCGCTTGAAGCTCATCCGCATTGGCGTCTTTCCAGTGGGCCGCTAAATCAGCAATTGCTTTTGGATTGACGTTAGCGGTCGCAGAGATACAGCCTACTCCGCCAGCACGCAGGGCGCGCATGAGGAAGACTTCACTACCAGCATAGACGCGGAAACCAGAGGGTGCCAACAGTTTGATAACCGATTCGGTGTAAGCCCAATCGCCAGAGCTATCTTTCATGCCAACGATGGTGTTTGGATATTCTTTAGTCAAGCGCTCTAGCAGAGAGAGGCTAAAGCTAATTTTGGTGACAGGTGGAATGTTATACAAATAAACTTGCAATGTGGAGCTGCCTACCTTTTGAATTACTTCTGAGAAGTAGGCAAACAGTCCATCGTCGCTGACATCTTTGTAGTAGAACGGTGGCAACATCAGCACGCCAGCACATTGATGATTGACTGCATGACGCGTCATGTTAACGGTGGCATCAATGGAAGATGCACCTGTGCCCGGCATCATATGTGCTGGATTTAAACCGCCTTCAATCAGTGCGGTTAAGGTGCTCATCTTTTGCGGAGCAGACATGGAGTTGGCTTCTGAGTTAGTACCAAAGATTGCTTGACCAACACCATTGGATTCCAACCACTTACATTGCTTCAGTAATTTTTGGGCATCTGGATTGCCGTCTGCCATAAATGGCGTTAATACAGGCGAGAGCACTGCCGGCAAAGTTGAGGGATGCAAAGTGATGGTCATTCTGACTCCGATTTAATAATGAACTTCTGATAGAAGTGGTTGTTGTGTAAAGAAAGCTTCTAAATTATCTACGGCTAAGTTGGTCATGGCTATCCGTGTTTCTGAGGTAGCGCTCCCAATGTGCGGCGTTAATAAAACATTATCCAATTCTAAAAAGGCAGAATTGGGATTAGGTTCATTATTAAATACATCTAATGCTGCGCCGGCGATCTTTTTATGTTGCAGTGCATATAAAAGTGAAGCCTCATTTACGACACTCCCTCGGGCAATATTAATTAAATAAGATGACGAGCCAAGGGCTTCAAGTACAGCGGAATCTATCAAGTTATCCGTATCAGTTGTTGCTGGGCAAGCCAAAAATAAAACATCACAAGCAGTCGCCAAATCTTTCACATCTTTGTAATAGGTATAGGGCACTTGTTTGGGGTTTGGCCCTGAGTAAGCGAGCTTCACTTTAAAAGGCTCCAAGCGTTTTGCTAAGTCTTGGCCAATACGGCCCATGCCTGCAATACCAACACATTTACCTGCTAAGGTGGTTGTGAGCGGGAAGGGTGCCTTAGACCAGGCAGTACTCTTTACATAGTCCTGAGATTCAGGGATACGGCGCATTAAGCTCAGCATCATGCCAATAGCGAGCTCGCATACAGCATCATTGAGAACGCCTGGCGTATTGGTCGCTTTAATGCCGCTTTCTTTTAGGTATGTCAGCGGGAGGTTGTCATAGCCTACGCCACAAGTAGATACCAGCTTAACGCCGGGAATCTGTTTGACTAGGGCCTCTGGCAGCTTGGTATTGGAGCGAATCAAGATCGCCTCAAAGTTGCCTGCGGGAGGAGGCGCAGTGAGATCCATGTGGCGCGTTGGTGTAAAGCGGCGATCAATTTCCGCCTGCATAATTTCAGGGAAATGGCCGACCTGCAGCACCGAATTGACGGGGATCATGTCTGTCTCTATTTTTTATTGGAATAATGATTGCATTGTAAGAGGATTTTTTCTAAAAAGTCCCCCCACTTAGGAGAATATGTCATGTTGTTTACCCCAGCAGAAACCAAGGTAGTGATCGTCGGTGGTGGCACCATGGGTGCAGATGTTGCCGCGGTCTGTGCTCGTGGTGGTTGCGCAGTTCAAGTGGTTGAGCCCACTACAGAGCGCCGTGCTTTATTACCAGATTACTTTGTAAACACGATGACTGATCTCGGCTACGAGCATCGCATTCATCTTCTGACTGTTGCGGGTTCATTAGAAGAGGTAGATTGGTCTGATATTGATCTAGTAATTGAATGTGTGCCAGAGCGCTTAGATATCAAGCGAGAATTGTTTGCGAAGTTAGAGCAGTATGCAAAACCTGAAGCAGTTTTAGCTAGTAATAGCACTAGCTTTCCAATTAGTGAAATTGCGAGCGGATTAAAAACTGCTGCGCGTATGATTGGTTTGCATTTCTTCATGCCTGCCCATTTAGTTCCCTGTGTAGAAGTTGTGTATGGCGAGAAAACTTCACCGATGGTTGGTGATAGCTTGACTAGACTAATGACAGCTTGCGGCATGGTGCCAGTGACTGTGAAAAAAGACTTGCCTGGTTTCTTGGCCAATCGTTTGCAACATGCCTTGTCACGTGAGGCTTTTGCA
Organism: Polynucleobacter sp. TSB-Sco08W16; assembly: GCF_018687455.1. Lineage (NCBI taxonomy): Bacteria > Pseudomonadati > Pseudomonadota > Betaproteobacteria > Burkholderiales > Burkholderiaceae > Polynucleobacter > Polynucleobacter sp. TSB-Sco08W16. The sequence continues at coordinate 1,408,545 of NZ_CP061291.1, read as the reverse complement.
ATGGTGGATGCGGGCATCTGCACTCCAGAAGATATTGATAAAGCAGTGCGCTTTGGCTTTGGCTTCAGGTATATCGCTGCTGGTCCAGCAATGCAAAGAGATCACGCTGGCCTGGATGTGCATGCGGCAGGGGGCGCGACGATTTATCCATCGCTCAACAACTCTCCGAATATTGCTAAGTGCTTGAGTGAGCGTGTAGCCAGTGGAAAATTTGGTATGAAAACAGGCGAAGGGTTTTTTCCTTGGACTGCCGAAACCATTAAAGCCGAACGCGAACGATATCAAGAAGCTTTAAGGGCGGGCCTCAAGATTATTCAAAAGGAATTACCAGAGATTAAGTAATATCTCGGATATGAAATTTGTAGAGGTGTGGGGCAAGTTTGTACGTTATGAAGACGATACCCACGGTAGCAAAGCCACCAAAAATAATTGATGGCACTAAACCCATGAGACTGGCAGCAATGCCAGACTCTAGGGCGCCAAGTTCATTTGAAGAACCAATAAAGATCCCATTTATTGCGCTAATGCGACCACGCATGTGATCGGGAGTGGTGAGCTGCACAATACTGCTACGGACTACTACAGAGACAGAGTCACAGCAACCAGAGGCAAATAGAAACAGGGCGCATACCCAGAGATGGGTCGATAGTCCAAACCCAATAATAGATAGGCCAAATCCAGCTACTGCTAGTAAGAGATATTTGCCTGAGTCGTTGAGAATAGGGCGTGTTGCCAGGAATACTCCCGTTAAGACGGAGCCTGCCGCTGGTGCGGCTCTTAATATGCCCAGCACCTCCGGACCAGCATGCAATACCTCGCTTACAAATGCAGGAAGAATGGAGACCGCACCCCCAAACAAGACTGCAAACATATCGAGTGCCATGGTACTCAGAATTAGTTCATGTTTTTTAACGTAATCAAACCCCTCCATAAAGCTTTTGAGGAAGTGACTATTTGCATGAGAAGACTTTTCTTGTTGGGCTTTAATAAAAGTTACGCCATAAAGGCTGACAACGCCGCACAGAGCGGCTAACGCATATGTCCAAGTAAGACTAGTAAAGCCAATCATGAGCCCCCCCAATCCAGGCCCTGCTACTACGCAGATTTGAAAGGACGCATTGGCATAAGCCATGTACTTGGTTAGCTGATCGCGCGGAATAATCTGCCCAAACAGAGCCTGATAGGAGGGGCGCAATAGTGCTCTGGCTACACCGATAAAACCAACGGCTGTATAAATCAATGGCACTGGGGGTGATAGCCAGCCCAAGGCAATCGCAGTTAAAAATAAAGCCACCAAAATATGGATTGTGGAGGCAATGCCAGAAATCAGTTTGCGCGAGTAGTGGTCTACAGCGTGGCCAGAGTACAGCGCTAGAAGAAAGTAGGGAACCAGCTCCGCAAGACCAATAAGACCGAGCGAGACAACGCTGTGAGTAATCTCATAAAGATGCCAGCCAACTGCCACCATCATGATTTGATAGCTGAGAGTTGCGCCGATACGGTAAAGCAGTAAGGTTCTAAAAGCTTTGCTTGGATTCATGTTTTAGTGAGTTTAAGGGAGTTTCTGTTTTATCCTTAAGCTTATGAAGAAATTAATTCGTGTTTGGGATCTGCCGATCCGCTTATTTCACTGGTTGCTAGTGGCTTGCATTGTGGGCAGCCTGATCTGCGTCAACATTGGCGGTAACGCTATTCAATGGCACGCTTATTTTGGCTATAGCATTTTGACGCTACTCATCTTTAGGATTATTTGGGGATTCATAGGCTCTACTTATGCGCGGTTTTCCTCATTTCTTCCAAACCGCGAGGCGATCACCAATTACTTGCAGGGAAAGTCGCCCCGCTTTTTGGGGCACAACCCAATTGGCGCACTTTCAGTATTTGCCTTGCTATTGGTTTTGAGTGTTCAAGCTGTTACTGGCTTGTTTGTTGATGATGAGATTGCATTTCAGGGACCATTATCCAAATACCTATCTGAATCTTCAGTTTCTTTTTTATCAGAGATACATGAGAGTAATCAGGTGGTGATTTATACCTTGATCGCCATTCATATTGCAGCAATTTGGTATTACAAAAAATTTAAGGGCGAAGATTTAATTCGTCCAATGATCAGTGGCGATAAAGAAATCGACCCAAGCGAGGAAGCAAAGTATTTGCCTTCTGACTTGGGTCGCCCCTCCAAGGATGGAGGCTTGCAACGGGGGTTGGCTCTATTACTATTAAGCTTAATCGCCGTTGTAGTAGGTTATCTCATTACGGTAAGCTGATTATTTCTTTTTGAAATCTTCGTGGCAGCCTTTGCAGGTTTGACCTGTCGCGCCAAATGCTTTTTTGATATTTTCAAGATCACCTGATTGAGCAGCCGTATTCAGATTCGCTGCGGCTAGCTGCATTTTTTCTGCAGCCGCTTTGAATTTCGCACTATCTGACCAAACATCTGCTTGTGCTTTGCCGCCTTCATAGCCAGGACCAAATGCTGACCATGGCAATGTAGAAAGCATTGCAACTACCGCTGCATTTTTAGCTACTTCATCTTTGTTGTATGGAGCCTCACCCTTAACCACGGCTCCAATTCTGGCGAAATGCGTATTAATCACCGTCATAACACTTTGACGGTAATCAACTGCTTTTTCTGCATTCTGAAATTGCGCAAAGGCAGCGCTACTTATCGTGAACAAGGCTACTGCACTTAAAACAATTTTTTGAAATTTCATGAAGGTTCTCCATTAACGGTTTGGGTTTGCCCGAAATCAGAATAGCCTAGAACACTATTTTCTGCCAAGATTAAAAAATCATCCGTAAGGGGCTGGTCAACAGCAGGATGACCCATTCAAAGAAGCTGATGAGGGGTGCCATCCAGAGACTGCCAATGACTCCAGTAAAGACGAGGCCTAGGACAATAAAAAAGCCCCAAGGCTCTAATCTGCCAAGTGCAATCGATTGGCGGGCTGGTAAAAGACTGGAGAGAATGCGTCCACCATCGAGCGGGGGAAGCGGAAAGAGGTTAAAAACCAATAAACCCAGATTCCAAGAAATGCCAGCTTGAGACATCGAAATTAAGAATTTTTCATCGATTCCAAGGCCTACTAGCAGGATAAGCAGAATTAGCCAGATCAGTGCTTGAATAAAGTTAGAGCCAGGTCCAGCCAAGGCAACCCAAATGGAGTCAATTCGGGGGTTGCGCAGGCGTCCGAAGTTCACCGGTACTGGTTTGGCATACCCCACTAAAAAAGGGGATCCCGTCAGAATGAGCACCAAAGGAATCAGGATCGTGCCAACGGGATCTATATGTTTAGCGGGATTCAAGCTGACTCTACCCAGCATGTATGCCGTGTTATCCCCAAATTTACGGGCGGCAAAGCCATGGGCTGCCTCATGGATTGTGATGGCAAAAATCAGGGGAATCGCGTTAATGGCGACGGCTTGGATAGAATAGTCAGTAATCATGGCAATATGATATCCATAGGAGCTCAAAGTGACTGACGAAAAGAAACCCGATTCAAAAACCCCAGCAAAGGCCGTTGCGGCTAAGCCCCCAGCCCGTCCACCCGTTCCAAAGGGACCATCTGGCCCCGCTGGTAGGCCTCAGGCAGGTTTTGGCGGCGGAAAAGGCATGATGCGTAAGGCCGGCCGCGGTCGATAGTGGATAATTACACTCATTATTAATGTGTTTACAGAGGATTTAGCATGAACGAATGGCATAACGAATCTAAAGGCGAAATCAACAAAAAGATCATTACTTTGATCGTGATGTTGGCAGCCGCTACCAGCTTGGCGATTTTGTTTGCATTAGTAGCTGCTCATACTGGTTACGTATTCGGTTAATCGGTCTTAATGACTAGCCATCGCCAACCTGCAGTATTTGCTGGCCATGGCAGTCCGATGTACTCCATTGAGCCCAATCGCTTTACAGCGACCTGGTCTGCTCTTGGCAAATCATTAAAACGTCCTGATGCTATTTTGGTGATCTCTGCACATTGGGTAACTCGAGGTACTTGGGTTACTGCAATGGCTAAACCCAAAACGATTCACGACTTTGGCGGCTTTCCCCAAGCACTCTTTGATGTTCAGTATCCGGCGCCAGGTAGTCCAGCGTTGGCTGATCGCGTTCAAGAATTATTAAGTGTCCCGGTAGTGCTTGAAGAGAATGAGTGGGGCATTGATCATGGCGCATGGTCCGTTCTCAAGTATCTGTACCCCAATGCTGATGTACCAGTGGTGCAGTTGAGTCTCGATGGCTCTATGTCTGCGCGTCAACATTATGATTTGGCAAAACAACTTCGCCCTTTGCGTGACGAAAATATTTTGATTTTATCTAGCGGTAATGTTGTGCACAATCTGCGTATGATTCATTGGCAAGATGGCGCGCAACCTTATCCTTGGGCTCAGGAATTTAACGAGTTTTTCACTTCTGAAATCCATGCGAATCACCACGATACTCTGATTGAGTGGGAGAAATATGGTGAGGCAGCCCACTTATCTATTCCAACCCCAGAGCATTATTGGCCTGCTTTATATACTTTAGCTTTGCAACAGGATGGTGAGCATGCCAAAGTCTATGTTGATGGAATTGAGATGAGTTCGATTAGCATGCTGGGTTTTTCTATTCAATAAAGAGCGGATTATGTGGCTATCTATTCTGGCGGTTTTTTTTGGTGCAGGACTTGGCGCTTTATTGAGAGCAGGCTTTAATGCTTTGACTGTAGGTGCGGCCTCCATCATCCCTCTAGGTACGCTGATATCGAACATGGTAGGTGGCTATCTCGTTGGTCTTGCAGTAGCCTTCTTTGGAAACAATCCACAGCTTTCGCCAGAGTGGCGACTTTTGGTAGTGACTGGCTTCTTGGGAGGCTTAACTACCTTCTCGAGTTTCTCTGCAGAAGTGGTGGGATTTGTTCAGCGCGGAGAGGTTACCTGGGCATTAGGTACGGCCTTACTACATCTGATTGGCTCACTTGTGTTGACCTTCTTAGGTATCTTGACTTACCAAGCCCTCAAATAAAAATCGGGGGCTACTAAGTCTTAGTGGCCCCCGATTAAATCAGCGTTCTTTTTTTACTCTGGTTTGATATTGGCTGTTTTAACAACAGCACTCCATTTGGCAGACTCTGATTTAATCAGAGCAGAAAATTCTGCAGGGCTACCACCCCCAATTTCATTTCCTTGAGAGAGCATCAGCTCACGTAATTGTGGGTCTTTCAAGGCTTCATTTGCAGCAGCATTAAGCTGATCTATGATGGCTTTTGGTGTTCCCTTAGGCGCAATCAATCCCTGCCAGTTGAGCACTTCAACCTTTGGATAGCCTGCTTCAGCAAAGGTGGGTACATTAGGTAGCAATGGCGAACGTTTCTTGCTAGTGATAGCAATCGGACGCAACTTATCCGCCTTGATACTGGGCATTGCTGAATACATTTGATCGAACATCATGGTGACATTACCGGCCATGAGATCTGTTAAGCCAGCAGAGCCACTTTTATATGGCACGTGGATCATATCGATTCCAGCGTTTTGCTTAAATAACTCTGCAGATAGTTGATGGCTGCCGCCAATGCCGCCAGAAGAGAAGGTCAGTACACCCGGTTTTGCCTTAGCAGCCGCCACAATATCCTGAACTGTTTTGTATGGAGAGTTCGGATTAACGACCAACACCAAAGGACCTTTTTCAATTAAGACGATCGGGGTGATATCAGTTTCTGGGTCGTAGCGTAAATTGCCAAAGAGTGTTTTATTTACGGCCATAGGTGCGAAGTTGCCCATACCGATGGTGTAACCATCTGGAGCAGCACGAGAAATAAATTCAGTACCGATATTGCCACCAGCGCCAGGCTTGTTATCTACGATGATCGGTTGCTTGAGGATGACACTCATTTTTTGAGCGATCTGACGACTACGAGAATCTGCGCCACCACCTGCACCATAAGGCACGATGAAGTTAATGGGTTTAGTTGGGTAATTGGTCTGCGCAAAAGATGCGGTGGTTGTAAGAGAGGCGAGACCGAGAAGTGAAACTGAAATTAATTTAGATAGCTTCATATTCATTTTGTGAATCTTTCTTAAATAAAACCAAGAACCCCAAGCACTGCACCAATGGCAATTAAATATAAAGGATGCCAACGTGTAAAGAAGACTATAGCAATAGTACTAATTGTTAGTACATAGGCTGCCACACTTTGATTGATTTGCAAAGCAATTTGCCAGGCAGCCGATAAAACCAGGCCCACTGCAAGGGCGCCAGCCGCAAACTGAATCGCCTGCTGCTTTTCTTTATCTTGCATATTGAGAATCGTGCGCTGCAAGAAATAAATCATGATGGATGAGGGCCAGGAGATGGCCAATGTTGCGATGGCTGCCCCAAGGACGCCACCTACATTCCAGCCAATCAAGGTGACGGTCATGAGGTTGGGGCCGGGAGCCGCTTGCGCTATCGCAAAGTAATCCGAGAATGTTTGCCCGTTAATCCAATGCTCTTGGTTGACCGATAAATCATAGAGCACCGGGAGCAGGGCATTGATGCCCCCAAAGGCCAGCAATGAGAAAGCGGATAATTTAAAAAAGAGGCTAAAGAGGGTGCTGATCATTTCTTAACCTTTTTCCAGGCTAAAAGAATCGCCAGTGGCGATGCGAGAAGAACAACCCAACCTAAACCTAAATGAAAATAGACTGCTGCTATTAGCACCAAAAAAATGACGGCAAGCATGGGGGGATATTTCAGCTCGGTGCGTAACATTTTGAAGCCTGTACTGGCAATTAAGCCAACACCTACAGCAGATACGCCTCTTAGCATTCCTTGCACAATTGGCATATAGCTATAGTGCTCATAGAGAACCGCAATCACTAGTAATAAAGCAACTGGCCCCAACATAAGTCCAAGCACGGCTGCAAAAGCACCTGGCACCCCAGCAAAGCGGCTACCAACACAAACTCCAAGATTGACAATATTGGGGCCCGGAACAATTTGGCAGATACCCAGCATGGCGCTAAATTCTTCAGCGGTCAGCCACTTTTCCTGTTCAACAATCGTACGTCGGGCCCACGGCAATACCCCACCAAAACCAGACATACCGATTTTGCTAAACCCGATAAAGAGTTCCTTGGGGGTTAGAGTTTTCAAGATTACTGTGGCTTAAAGGGGTGAGGTGCAGGTTTGTTATCGAGCCATGCTTCTAGTGCTTCCGTAATGCCTTTTGAGAATGCCTCAAAAATGGGCTCAGCGATAAAGCCTAAATGCGGAGTCACCAAAAGATTGGGGGTGTTGCGCAAAGGATCATTTTCTGGAAGCGGCTCAACATCAAATACATCGACTGCTGCCTGACTTGGTTTTCCGGCTTTCAGAGCCTTTTGAAGATCGGTCATATTGATTAATGCAGCACGGGAGGTGTTGATCAAGATGGAATCGGGTCGCATCAGTGCTAATTGATCAGCGCTAATGATTCCTTTGGTTCCAGGACCAGCTACGAGATGCATCGAGACAACCTTAGAGGTAGAAAGTAACTCATCTAAGCTCACTGATTTTGCATTCTCTGCAGCAGCACGCTCAGGGGTCATACGAGGGCTCCAAGCCACTACCTCCATGCCAAAGGCGGCGCCAACACGCGCAACGCGACTACCAATAGCACCTAGACCCATGATGCCTAAGCGCTCACCAGAGAGCATCGGCAGAAGAGACAGCTCATCTCGCCAACCACCAGAGGCAATCAATTTATTTTCTTCAATGAGTCGCTTGGATGCGCCAAGGATTAATGCCCAAGTGAGCTCTGCAGTGGTTTCTTTAGAGGGACCCCCAGGTGAGCAGGCCATTGGAATATTGCGTGATACCAAAGCTGCTGCATCTAGAGTGCCGTTGCGCTCACCAGTAAACATTAAAAATTTGAGCTTTGGTAAGCGGGCAATCATCGCTTCATTGAGAGGCGCGCGATCACGCACGATAGCGATAGCGTCTGCATCTTTGATGACCTCATAGAGCGCTTCATCACGCAGCGGCTCATGATGAAAGCTTAGGTTTGCTTGCTTTTCTAATTTTTCCCAATTGGAGAAGCGACGCAGGGCGCGTTCGTAATCTCCGAGAATGACGATGTTTGGTAATGAAGCCATTGATATTTACTCTTTTTTAAATTTAGTCAGGTGTGCAAAGGCTTAGGATCCGCTTAAGATCGGCTGCTTGACCTAATTTCCATAAAGCAGAAATCAGTTGACGGGTTTTCTCTTTGCCAATGATAGGCTCAGCCAAGCTAGTGAACTTCTGCTCTAAATTGGCATCGCTCATTGGGTTTTCAACGGAACCAATCGCATTCTTCACAAAGATATGAACTTCTTTGCCATCATTTAAGAAGGCTTTAACGTCAACTGAAGCTTCGCTAATAGAGGTATCGGTTGTGGCATTTACTTTTGCGCGTAAGGCAACAACATCGGGGCGGTTCACGATGTCATCAGCGTATTCACCTTCACCTGCTTGACCAAAAATTAAGCCAACAGCGCAGCCGTGATACACACTAAATTTACCTTCGAGACCATCCTTAGGTGTTTTCTTGCCAGTGAGTTCAAGTACGAGTGGATGTGCACGTAATTCAATACGCTCAACATCTTCTGCCTTAACTCCTTGGGCGCGTAATTGTGCGCAAGCATCAATTGCTGGGTGGATCACGATACCGCAAGCAAAAGGTTTGTAGGTATTTAAAGAAATCTCAAATGATTTTCCGAGGGCGCGATCAATTTCAGTCCAGTCACATTTTGTGGAAACGGTTTGCATATAACCGCGACCTGCTTCGAGTGCTTTAGGGCTGGCTGTGAAGCCATGCTTAGCCAACATTGCCGAGAGTTGACCGGCACGTGCTGCGCCACCTGGGTGGAAAGGTTTGGTCATCGTGCCAAACTGTTCACGCATACCAACTGGCTGTGAAGCAGCAATGCCTAAGGCCATAGTTGTTTTTTGTAGGTCAAGACCCATCATGCGAGAGCAAGCTGCAGCTGATCCCAGCATTCCGGTGGAGCCAGTGATGTGCCAGCCACGGTGATAGTGGTCAGGGTACATCGCATTGCCAACACGACAGGCAACATCAATACCCAAAATGAGGGAGTCGATGATTTGACGACCATTTGCATTGATATGCTCACCTAATGCCAAGATGGCTGAAGCCACTGGGCCTGCAGGATGAATCACTGTTTTGAGGTGTGTGTCATCAAAGTCAAAGGTGTGAGAGCTAATGCCATTGATGAGGGCAGCGCCGCCCATGTCCACTTTGTCTTTGCGACCAAGAATGCTAGCTTGGGCAGCAGGTTGAAATTCACGAATGGCAGCCAAAGAGGATTCAACGCTTTCATGGTTGGCTGCGCCAATGGCGCAACCCAACCAATTCAAAAATGTGCGATGGGCCTCATGATCTACTTCTGGAGTCCAGCCTTGGCTTGGATGTGAGGTAACAAACTCTGCCAGAATTTTTGTAACTGGTGGCGCGTTGAGATCGGCTGCTGCGGCAATTGCGTGGGACATATATTTTCCTAGTCTGATTTCTTAATGGGTGATTTATTCAATTTCAATATGGCGATCTTTAGCGACCTTAGTCCAGCGCGCAATATCTTCTTTGATGTAATTGTTAAATTGTTGTGGAGTCATTGGCATCACAGTCATGGCTTCACTTGCCATTTTTTCTGCAAATTCTGGGCTTGCAAGTACCTTGTTCAACTCCGCATTGATCTTGGTGACGATCGGTTCAGGGAGGTTAGCGGGCCCTGCAATGCCATACCATTGCTGACCATCAAATCCTGGATAACCCAATTCTTTAAAAGTGGGCACGTTGGGTTCGGTAGGGCTGCGCTTTTGACCGGTTACAGCTAAGGCCCTAACCCGACCAGTTTGAATATAAGGAATGGCTGCGAATAAAGTTGGGAACATGGCGTCAGTTTGACCGCCAATGATGTCGGTAAAGGCAGGTGCAATTCCACGGTAGGGTACATGAACCATAAAAATACCGGACGCCATCTTGAATTGCTCCATGCCTAAGTGGGTAAGCGTTCCAGGGCCCGAGCTGCCGTAGCTTAATTTAGCAGGATTCTTTTTGGCGTACGCAACAAACTCTGCTAAATTTTTTGCAGGAACTTTGTTGTTGACGATGAGTACGTTTGGAGTAGCGCCAATCATGCCAATCGGTGTGAAGTCTTTCACGGCATCGTAATTGAGTTTACGCACTGCAGGATTGGTTCCATGGGTGCCCACATATGCAATCATGAGTGTGTAGCCATCAGGTGCTGCCTTAGCGGTTGTTTGTGCTGCAATTGCACCACCACCACCAGATAAGTTATCAACAATGACGCTTTGACCCAATCCTTTGGATAGTCGCTCAGCTACAGCACGTGCGATGTTATCTAAACCTCCGCCAGCGGATACTGGGGCAATTAAGCGAATGGTTTTAGTTGGATAGGCGCTCTGGGCGCTGACAAAATGACTAGTCAGAGCTGAAACAGCAAAGATCACAAAGGATAAAAAAATCGGCGCGTGCCGATGAATAATTTTAGACATGTCTCAAGTCCAGTTTGTTGTTAGTTATTTATGTAATACAGCTTCGAGATTTTACTATTTATGGCAGATATTGGGCTTATCTCACCCGGTTTTGAGCTTTTTCCGAATAGAGTGCTCCACAGGGATGGAGGCTAGATTGGGCTCCAAAGCTTCTCGCTCATCAAAGACAAAGCAGCTGCCCTGATAGTGTGCAGAACCCACTTCCTCGAAGTACTTAAGGATGCCTCCCTCTAGCTGATAGCTGTGCTCCATGCCGATTTCTCGCATGTAGAGCCCTGATTTCTCACAGCGAATGCCGCCCGTGCAAAAGCTCACCAGGGTTTTATCGGCCAATGCTTCTTTGTGTGCTGAAATCGCCGCCGGAAATTCAGTGAACTTTTCAATATTGAAATGCAAGGCGTTTTCAAAGGTGCCATAGTCCACTTCAAATGCATTGCGGGTATCAACCATGACTACGGGGCGACCCAAGTCATCGGTTCCACGATCTAGCCACTCTTGTAATTTTTTGGGTGAAATGAAATTGGCCCGACCTTTCTCAGGCTGAATGGTCGGGTGGTTCATGCGAATGATTTCATTCTTGAGCTTGATGAGCATTTTTTTGAAAGGCTGATCGTCCGACCAGCTTTCTTTTGCCTGCAGCGGAGCAAACCGCTCATCTGTACGAAGCCAATCTAGAAAGCCGCGTAACTCATCTGCCTTGCCTGCCAGAAACAAATTGATGCCTTCACCGGTGAGTAAGATGGTGCCTTTTAAGCCCCTAGAATTGCATTCTTCGAGCATTTTGGTGCGCAGATTTGGCAGCTCATCTAGGCTGACAAATAAATAGGCGGCAATGTTCAGAATCGACTTCATGTTTTCTCTCTTCAAGCTACCCCTGCATTATCGAGCAAATGGCCCATGGGGGTGGTAATCTTGAGGTCTTATTCAAAGGAGACAATCGATGCTGGATCTCGCAAAAATGGCCAAAAGAGCCCTGTTTCTCGTTTTATTAACGCTTGGGCTAAGTAGCCTTGTTTTAGCTCAAACAACAGGGACTGGCGCTTGGCCGACCCAAAAACCCATTCGTTTAATTGCTGTTTTCCCACCTGGGGGATCAGTTGATCAAGTGGCCCGTATTTTGGCTCCTGCTTTGCAGTCTGAATTAAAGCAAAACGTCATCGTGGAAAACGTGGGTGGCGCATCAGGGGTGATTGGAACTTCTGCAATGACTCGCTCCGATCCTGATGGTTACACCTTTGCGGTAGTTTTTGATACTCACGGTGTTAATCCAAGCTTAAAAGATAAGCTTCCCTACGACACCATCAAAGACATTGCCCCAATCATTTTGGTGGGGACTTCACCTATGGTGCTCGTTGCCAGTAAAAAATCCGGTATCACCAGTTTTAAGCAGTTAGTCGAACTCTCTAAAACAGGCAAGCAATTTAGCTATGGTTCAATCGGTATTGGTAGCTTAGGTCACCTTGCGATGGCGCGTTTAGCTAAGCAAGCCGGCTTTGATTGGAATCACATTCCTTATCGTGGTGGCGGCCCCTTGATGCAGGACGTATTGGGTGGCCAAGTTGAGTTAGCGGTAGGCTCTGAGTTTTTGGTGAAACCTCATATTGAGAGTGGCGGCGTTATTCCTTTGGTCATTACTACTGCTAAACGATCACCAGCATTGCCAAATGTTCCAACCATTGCAGAGAGTGGCTTCCCAGGCTTCAGCGCACCAGCATGGTGGGCAGTACTGGCTCCAGGCAAGACGCCTCCTGCATTAGTTGATGCGATGAATAAAGCATTGAATAAGGTATTAAAAAATCCTGCGGTTGCTGCGAAGTTCAAGGCGCAGGGAATTGAAATTATTGGTGGCCCTCCAGATACATTGCGCGACTTTATTGGCAAGCAAATTGCTATCTGGGGTAAGTTCGTCATTGAAAACAATATTAAAGAAACTGCTCAATAGAAAGTATTTATGTCAGAACGTTTAATTCCTTACCAGCCAATGGATTTGGCTGAGCCTGCTGAGTTAGTGGCTGCGATTCGTCAAAGACGCGGCGGTCAATTTATCAACCTAGATCGCATGCTATTGCATAGTGTGCCGATTGCCGAAGGCTGGAATCATTTTATTGGTGAGATTCGCAATAATCTGTCCTTGGACCCTAAGCTAAGGGAGTTGGCAATGTGTGGTGTTGCTGTTTTAAATGGCGCTGAATATGAATTCTTTCATCATGCGCCTCCGTTTAAAAAGGCTGGCGGCACCGAAGAGCAAGTTCAGGCTTTGCGTTTAATTGGGCAAGCATCTTTCCCTAAAAATCTCTTCTCTCAAGTGGAGAATGATGCTGCTGATCTGACTTTTCAGATGACCCGCAATATCAAAGTTGACCCTGAGTTAATGAAGCGCTTACAAAAAGAGTTGGGTAGCACCGATACAGTCGAGCTGGTAACGGTGATTGCTGCATACAACATGGTGTCTCGTTTCTTAATCGCTTTGGATGTCAATCCAGAAGATCATCCACCGGCTTAATTGGAAGATCAATCGTCTATCAATGATCCGCAACATACAAGCTGTTATTCCTGGCATTGCAACCTCTGATGGCGCCGGCGTAAAACTACGCCGTAGTCTAGGAGGTCAGCAGCAGGTGAGGCTAGATCCTTTCTTGATGCTTGATGAGTTTTCATCGAATGATCCCAATGATTATGTGGCGGGCTTTCCAGCTCATCCCCATCGTGGCTTTGAGACAGTGACTTATATGCTGGAAGGCCACATGTTGCATGAGGATCATTTAGGCAATCAAGGACATCTGAAATCTGGTGGAGTGCAATGGATGACAGCTGGGCGCGGCATCATTCATTCTGAGATGCCCCAGCAGGTTAGCGGAGCAATGCGCGGCTTTCAGTTGTGGATTAATTTGCCTGCAATAGAAAAGATGAAGACGCCTGGCTATAAAGACATTCAGGTAGAAGATATTCCAAGCACCACTTTGGCCAATGGCGGATCAGTCAAAGTCATAGCAGGCTCTTATCTAAATGATGGTGCGAGTGTTCGGGGTCCTATCCAAGGAATTACGACTGCCCCATTATTTCTGGATGTGCATTTACCTTCCGGCGGTGAATTTGAGCATCGCATTCCTAAGGAATTGAATGCATTTGTCTATATCTATGAGGGTGGATTAGAAATTGGTGGTCCAATGCGGGCTGTACCTAAGCAGGCAGCTATTGTTTTGGGTGACGGGGATCTTTTGAAGGCTAAAGCAGGCGTTGATGGAGCGCAATTCATCGTACTCGCAGCATTACCCCTGCATGAACCTATCGTTCAGTATGGTCCCTTTGTGATGAACACCCGCGCTGAAATTGAGCAGGCAATTGACGATTATCAAAACAATCGCTTTGTGACTACTTGAATGATGAATTCGTGATGATCAATTGGGACGAAGGCGGTCAATCTTGCTCTGCCAAATGGCATTCTGAAAATGGCATTGCCCCACACAAAAAAATCCAGATTGGTGATGATACGCTGACGGCTGATGAAGCCTATAGATTAGCCTGCGAGGGCACAGCAATTCTCTATAGAGGTGACTTTCAGAATGCTCGCCAACTACTGCAGGCTTTAGTAAGAAGGGTGGATAAGCCTTCCAAGAAATCTAAGCGAGCAGATAAGAATACAAAAGCTGAATCAGTAATAAAGAAAAGTCTTCTCGATACATTTAATCTACATCGGCTTTCTCAGTCGCAACGAGCTCGAATTCTGGGGATGTTGCTTATTCAAGTTAACGCAGATCACACTATTTCACTGAGGCGTGCTCCGGATGTAACGCAAGCCTGTCTTGAGGCTTATGGTCATCAGACCGAATCGTATGTGATTTCATTGCGAGAATTGCTCGGCGTGATAAGCGCTCATGAATGGCGCAAGAAGGGCGTGCCCATCCTGGCGAGGGATGATGAAGAGATTCGCATTCATCCGCACTATGGTGTTTTTTCACCTGTTCGTGGTGAATATATCGAGCTGGTTCTCAAAGCGCCATTGCCAGCTGCATTGAAACAAAGTTCTACAGCATTTGATATTGGCGTTGGTTCGGGCGTCTTATCGGTAGTGCTGGCTGCGCGAGAAATTGACAAGATTGTGGCAACCGATTTAGACGATCGGGCGATAACCTGTGCACGAGACAACATTGATCGCTTAGACTTAAATGCTTACGTGGAAATACTGAAAGCGAATTTATTCCCTGAAGGAAAAGCAGCGCTAGTTATTTGTAACCCACCTTGGTTGCCAGCACGACCAAGTTCGTCTTTAGAGCATGCAGTCTACGACCCCGATAGTCAGATGCTCAAGGGTTTCCTTGGAGGGCTCAGGGAGCATTTGCTGCCTAATGGTGAGGGCTGGCTAATTCTGTCGGATTTAGCAGAGTACTTAGGTTTGCGCACTAGAGAAGAGTTGCTTTCTTGGATTGAGACTGCAGGACTGAAAGTGCTAGCTCGATTGGATACCAAGCCGCAGCATCCAAAAGCGTTTGATAGAGCGGATGCGCTGCATGCCGCAAGAGCCAAAGAAATCACTTCTTTGTGGCGTTTGGCTGCTATATAAAAAACCCCTCTAAAAATCAGAGGGGTTTGCTTTAATTGGTGGAGTCGGCGGGAATCGAACCCGCGTCCGCAAATCCTCCACAACAAGTTCTACATACTTAGTCATATCGTTTGATTTAATCAGTTAGGCACGGACTGACACGTTCCTTGCTGACGATTCACTAGGTTTTCGAATCATTCCCCGTGACATGAAATGATCTTATCTCTTGTAAATGACCCTGATCTAGCTTTCGCTAGCTGACCCAAGAGAGAATCAGTTCAGGGGCAACCGCAATTAAGCGGCTAGTGCGAAACGTTCGTCGTTTGCAGTTATTACATTCCCATTGATTTACGAGATAACGGGTCCTCGGTATGCCCTTGATGCTTTGTAATCCACGTCGAAACCATGTCGACCCCAGAGTTCATGCATTGGAAACCCTATTTTAAAGCTGCCAGCCTTAAATTGTTGAATATCTTTGCTTATCCCTTGCTGGGGAAGATGATTTGCAATAAATCAAGCGGAGCGTGGATGATGAAATCAGCCCCCCAGGCCTCTGGAGGCTCTTTACAGCCACAATAGCCATAGGCTGCTGCGACCGTTTGCATGCCAGCAGCTTTGCCCGCCAAAACGTCTCTAATGTCGTCGCCCACATAAAGTGATTTTGTGGGATCAATGTTGGCCTCTCTGGCGGCATGCAGAATAGGCTCAGGATGTGGTTTTGAGTGTGGCGTAGTGTCGCCAGAAACGGTTGAAGCAGATCTTTGGCTTAAGCCCAGCAAATCTACTAATGGGTTCGTAAAGCGCTTGCTCTTATTGGTCACTATTCCCCAGGGAAGGTTGGCTTGATCCATTTGATCGAGCAAATGATCCATATCGTCGAATAACTTGCTCTCCACCAATAAGGCTTTTTCATAATTAGCAAAAAACTCATCGCGCAAGGGGATGAAATCCGGATGATCTGGAGCGATGCCAAACGCGCCTTCGAGTAAGCCGCGTGCACCTGCAGAAGCATGAGGGCGAAGCAGTTGGTAGGGTTTAGGCTCTAAATTACGAGCAATGAGCAGTAGATTGGTAGCGGCAACTAAATCCGGCGCTGTATCAGCTAATGTGCCATCTAGATCAAAAAAGACACCATGGTATGGGCTTGATAAGTTAGTCATGCTTTGGTTTATTTCCGCACCGCAATCATGTAGTTCACATCTACATCATCATTCAAGCTATACACCTGAGTCAGTGGGTTATAGCTGAGCCCTTTCATGCCCATCATCTCTAATCCCGCATTGCGAGTGAACGCGACCAATTCAGAGGGTTTGATGAATTTTTTATATTCGTGAGTGCCTTTTGGTAGCAACCTGAGGATGTACTCGGCGCCAATAATGGCAAATAAGTAGGACTTTGGGCTGCGATTGAGGGTGCTAAAAAAGAGTGTGCCGCCCGGTTTACAGAGTTTGGCGCAGGCGCGCACTACTGAAGCGGGATCAGGGACATGCTCAAGCATTTCCATGCAAGTCACAACATCGTATTGCTCAGGTTGCTCATTGGCCAAATCTTCTGCTGAGATTGAGCGATAAGTCAGTTTTGCACCTACCTCTAACGCATGCAGTTCTGCAACTTTGAGTGCTTTTTCAGATAAATCGATCCCGGTAGTTTCAGCACCGGATTGAGCAATCGATTCCGCCAGAATGCCGCCACCGCAACCAATATCAACTACTTTTTTACCCTCTAGATTGACGATGGATTTAATCCAATTGAGACGCAATGGGTTGATTGCATGCAAAGGCTTGAACTCGCTGTTGGGATCCCACCAGCGATGGGCTAGGGCGCTAAATTTGGCGATTTCAGATTGATCAACGTTCATATTGGATAAGCAAAGAGCTAATGTAGGAATTGATGAATATAGCGGAAATAAAAAAGCCCGCTAGAAGCGGGCTTTTTTACAAGTAAAAAGAATTACTTAGCTGCTGTACCAACAACTTCGATATCAGTACGGCGGTTCTTAGCGCGGCCTTCAGCAGTTGCATTTGATGCAACTGGATTGCTCTTGCCTTTTGATTCTGTGTAGATGCGGCTACCGTCAACACCCTTGCTTACGAGGTATGTTTTAACGGATTGTGCACGACGTTGACCGAGAGCCATGTTGTAAGCATCTGTACCAACGCTATCAGTGTTACCAACAGCGATGATTACTTCCAACTTGATCTTGCTCAAATCAGCAGCGATCTTGTCCAAAGTAGCTTTACCTTCTGGTTTCAAATCAGACTTGTTGAAGTCATAAAGTGTGTCAGCTTGCAAAGTGATTTTGCTTTGGCTAACGCCAGCAGCAGCAGCACCTTGAGTCAACGCGCCATCGCAACCTTTAGCTGCAGTTGCAGGTGTCCAGTTGTTATCACGCCAGCACAATGTGCCGTCGCCGTTTTTCCAGTTTAGGGCGCCGTCGCCGTTTTGCCAGTTATCAGAAGCCATCGCTGCAGTAGCAGAAACGGTAATAACAGAAGCGAGCAACACTTTTAGGGTTTTGTTCATTTTTAGTCCTCAAAAATCTCTTTTTTAATTAAAGTCAAACTTAAATGTAATTCGCCCTACCTTGAAACAAATACTGCAAAGCGACACATCTCAATTTCGTACAAACTGACAGAATCTTAGCATAGCGCCCCTCTGTCATCAAAATGATATTATTTCTAGATGGAACAAGCCGCTAAAGAAACACTACCAATATCCCTCGAAGACGAAATGCGGCGGTCCTATTTGGACTACGCAATGAGCGTCATCGTCGGCAGAGCCCTGCCAGACGTGCGTGATGGCCTCAAACCGGTTCACCGCCGGGTCTTATTTGCGATGTATGAATTAAACAACGATTGGAACCGAGCTTACAAAAAATCTGCCCGTATAGTTGGCGATGTAATCGGTAAATACCACCCGCACGGTGATTCTGCGGTGTATGACACGATCGTTCGGATGGCCCAGGACTTCTCCCTGCGCTATATGCTGGTTGATGGGCAGGGTAACTTTGGCTCCGTAGACGGCGATAACGCTGCTGCGATGCGGTATACCGAGATCCGCCTACGCAAGATAGCTCATGAGCTTTTGGCTGATTTAGACAAGGAAACCGTTGATTTCGGGCCAAATTACGACGGTAGCGAGAAAGAACCCCTGATTTTGCCGGCCAAAGTGCCGAATTTGCTGATTAATGGCAGTTCTGGCATTGCTGTAGGCATGGCAACCAATATCCCTCCCCATAACCTGGACGAGGTGATTTCTGCCTGTTTACACGTGTTGCACAACCCAGAATGCTCGATCGATGAGTTGATTGAGATCATTCCAGCACCAGATTTCCCGACCGCCGGCATTATTTATGGCGTTCAAGGTGTTCGCGAGGGCTATCGCACTGGCCGTGGCCGCGTAGTGATGCGTGCCAAGACCCACTTTGAAGACATTGACAAGGGTTCACGTCAAGCCATCATCGTTGATGAGTTGCCATATCAAGTTAACAAAAAGAACTTGCTCGAGCGCATTGCCGAGTTAGTGAACGAGAAAAAAGTTGAAGGTATTTCCGATTTACGTGATGAATCAGATAAGTCGGGTATGCGCGTTGTCATTGAACTTAAGCGTGGTGAAGTGCCCGAAGTAGTTCTGAATAATTTATATAAGAGCACTCAGCTACAAGATAACTTTGGTATGAACATGGTGGCGCTGGTGGATAACCAGCCACGCTTGTTGAACCTGAAGCAGATGTTGGAGTACTTCTTACAGCATCGTCGTGAAGTGGTTACACGTCGCACGATTTTTGAATTACGCAAAGCGCGTGAGCGTGGTCACGTTTTAGAAGGTTTAGCAGTTGCGTTAGCAAACATCGACGAGTTCATTGCGATTATCAAAGCCGCTGCTAACCCAGTTATTGCCAAACAAGAGTTGATGGGCAAAGCTTGGGATTCATCGATGGTGCGTGAGATGTTGGCACGCGCTGAGACTGATACGCCAGGCGGCCGTAACGCCTATCGTCCAGAAGGTTTGCTGCCTGAATACGGTATGCAGACAACCGGCCTGTATCGCCTCTCTGATAGTCAGGCGCAAGAAATTTTGCAGATGCGCTTGCAACGCTTGACTGGCCTTGAGCAAGACAAGATTGTTAATGAATATAAAGAAGTGATGGCAGAGATTTCTGACTTGCTCGATTTATTAGCTAAGCCAGAGCGTGTTACTTCTGTAATTGAAAGTGAGCTCAAAGAAGTTCAGTCGGAGTTTGGTGCCGCTGGTAGTGATAACGGTCGCCGTTCATTTATTGAAATGAATGCAACCGAACTCTTCACGGAAGATTTGATCACGCCTCAAGATATGGTGGTCACACTTTCTCATACTGGTTATATGAAGAGTCAACCGCTCAGCGAATACCGCGCACAAAAACGCGGTGGTCGTGGCAAGCAAGCGGCAGCAACAAAAGATGAAGACTGGATTGATACTTTATTCGTAGCGAATACGCACGATGCAATTTTGTGCTTCTCCGATCGCGGTCGAATGTATTGGCTCAAAGTTTGGGAAGTACCGCAAGGAAGTCGTACTTCTCGCGGCAAACCAATC
Organism: Polynucleobacter sp. TSB-Sco08W16; assembly: GCF_018687455.1. Lineage (NCBI taxonomy): Bacteria > Pseudomonadati > Pseudomonadota > Betaproteobacteria > Burkholderiales > Burkholderiaceae > Polynucleobacter > Polynucleobacter sp. TSB-Sco08W16. The sequence goes on along the minus strand of NZ_CP061291.1, from coordinate 1,388,917 downwards.
GTGAATATGTTCCCGCTGATCGAAGGCGAAAAGATTACTGTGATTCTCCCGATTAAAGGGTATCAAGATGATCAGTACGTCTTTATGGCAACTAGCCTTGGAACGGTTAAGAAGACCCGTTTGTCTGATTTCTCTAATCCACGTAAGGCCGGCATTATTGCAGTTGACCTGAACGAGGGCGACTTCTTGGTTGGCGCAGCTATTACCGATGGTCAGCATGATGTGATGTTGTTCTCTGATGCTGGTAAAGCAGTGCGTTTTGATGAGAATGATGTTCGTCCAATGGGCCGTACCGCACGTGGTGTTCGTGGTATGAATTTAGGTGAAGGTCACCAAGTAATTGCGATGCTCGTAGCTCCAGCAGAAGCTGCCGAAGGCGCTGAAGCGGCAGTAGTAGATGCGAATGGTATTGCGATTCCAAGTAGCGTCTTGACTGCTACCGAAAATGGTTACGGAAAACGTACGCCAATTGCTGAATACACGCGACATGGCCGTGGTACTAAGGGCATGATTGCGATTCAGACTACAGAGCGTAACGGCAAAGTCGTTGCAGCCTCTTTAGTTTCACCAGAAGATCAAATTATGTTGATCACAACTGGTGGTGTCTTGGTTCGCACACGCGTTTCTGAAATCCGTGAGATGGGTCGCGCCACTCAAGGCGTTACTTTGATTAACGTTGATGAAGGCACTCGTTTATCTGGTTTACAACGAATTGCAGAGAGTGATTCGGATGACGATGGTGTTGATGAAGCAGAAGATGGTGATGCATCTGCAGATCCAGCGACTGATTCCAATTCTGATGCGGCAGGTGACGCTTAAGGCGTCATCACAAGACTAGTAACGCTATGACTTTTGACCGCCGCATCTTCAATTTCGCTGCGGGGCCTGCTACTTTGCCTGAAGAGGTATTGAAGCAGGCTGCTGATGAAATGCTCAATTGGCGTGGACTCGGTACGAGCGTGATGGAGATTAGTCACCGCAGTAAAGAATTCATGGAAGTGTACGAAGAGACTTTGCAGGATCTACGTACCTTGATGAATATCCCCGATACCTACGAGATCTTGCTACTACAAGGTGGTGGTCTTGGTCAGAATGCGGCGATCCCAATGAACTTAATGCCTTTGGCCAAGAATGGCCCTAAGGCGGATTACATTGTTACTGGCATATGGTCTGAGAAGTCCTTCAAAGAAGCGCAAAAGTACGGCACTGCTAATTTGGTGGCATCTTCTGCTGCTGAAAAATTCAACACAATTCCTCCAAGAAGTTCTTGGAAACTATCGAATGATGCAGCCTATGTTCTCTACTGCGCTAATGAAACTATTGGCGGTGTTGAGTTTTCAGATGTGCCAAATGTTGGCGATGTTCCTTTAGTGGCGGATATTTCTAGCAATATTCTTTCTAAAGAGATGGATGTGAATCAGTGTGCTGTTTGGTTTGGTGGCGCGCAAAAGAATATTGGACCCTCTGGCGTGACGATTGTGATTGTTCGCAAAGATTTGCTGGGCCATAGCATGGGTATCACGCCGACGATTTGGGATTGGTCAGTTCAGGCCAACACCCAATCCATGATCAATACGCCCCCTACATTCTCAATCTACATGGCTGGCTTGGGCTTTAAATGGTTGCTCAAGCAGGGTGGCGTTAAAGCAATGGAGAAACGCAACCAAGAAAAGGCCGCTTTGCTTTACAACTTCTTAGATCAAAGCAGTCTGTATGAAAATCGCGTTACTAAAGAATATCGCTCACGCATGAACGTGACTTTCTTCTTAAAAGATGAGAACCTAAACGCAGAATTTCTGGCACAGTCCAATGCTGCTGGTTTGGTTGCCTTACGCGGCCACAAAGCTGCAGGTGGAATGCGCGCCAGTATTTACAACGCAATGCCCATTGAAGGCGTAAAAGCCTTGGTTGAATTTATGCGCGACTTTGAAAGGCGGGCTTAATGAGTACTGAAGAACAGCGCTTAGCTCCCTTGCGGGAAAAGATTGACTCACTAGATGCGCAAATTTTAGATTTACTGACTCAGCGTGCAAAAGCTGCGCAGGAAGTCGGTCATGTCAAGGGTGGTTTTTCCTCGCCAGTATTTCGTCCTGAGCGTGAGCGTCAAGTCGTTGCCCGTTTACAAGCAATCAATGCAGGCCCTTTATTGCCTGATGGTATTGCAGCCATTTGGCGTGAAGTCATGTCTGCATGCAGAGCTTTAGAGGCTCGTCAAACCATTGCGTACCTAGGTCCAGTAGGAACCTTTTCTGAGCAAGCTGCGCAAACGTATTTTGGACATTCCATTGCAGGTTTGCCTTGTGCAAGCCTCGATGAGGTATTTAAGGCAGTAGAGAAGGGCGCCGCACAATTTGGCGTTGTTCCTGTTGAGAACTCCAGTGAGGGCGCAATCTCTCGCACACTGGATTTGCTTCTAGATTCTTCTATGCGTATCAGTGGCGAAGTTGTTCTACCGATTCGTCATCACCTCTTAACCAAGAGCGGCAATTTAGATGGTGTCACAACTGTTTGCGCTCATGCTCAAGCATTGGCGCAGTGCCAGCAATGGTTAAGCATCCATGCCCCACAATTAAAGCGTCAAGCAGTCAGCAGCAATGCTGAGGCTGCTCGTATGGCGGCAAGCGACCCAACACTGGCTGCAATTGCTGGCGATCCTGCGCAGGAAGCCTACGGTCTCCAAGCAGTTGCTGCACAGATCCAAGATGATCCCCATAACCGCACACGTTTCGTAGTTGTTGGTAACTATGCATGCTCATCTACCGGCAAAGATCAAACTTCTTTAGTGCTCTCTGTAGATAACCAGCCTGGTGCTGTGCATCGCTTATTAGCACCTTTGGCTAAACATGGTGTGTCGATGAATCGCTTTGAGTCACGCCCTGCTCGTAAGGGTACTTGGGAATATCACTTCTATATCGATATTGCCGGGCATTCTGATGATGCGAAAGTGGTGAAGGCTTTGGAAGAACTCAAAGAGGTTGCCGCGTTCTATAAGAACCTGGGCTCCTATCCTCATTCGGTGTAACTAATCGCGCAATAGATTTAGCAACAAGATTCAATAACAAATAAATTGAGTAGAGCTCAAATGACTTCCAAGATTGGCTTAAAACATATCCATGCGATTGCGCCTTATGTAGGCGGTAGACCTATTAGTGAGGTTGCTCGCGAGTACGGTTTGGACGAAAACAAGATTGTGAAGTTGGCCTCCAATGAAAACCCATTGGGTATGCCAAAGTCTGCACAAGAAGCAATGCTTAAGGCGGCTAGTGATCTTGGCCGCTATCCAGACTCCAATGGTTTTGAACTTAAAAATGTTCTCTCCGCTGCATTAGATGTTCCAAACGACTGGATTACCTTGGGGAATGGTAGTAACGACATCTTGGAATTGGCAGCACGTGCTGTCGCCCAAGCTAATGATGAAATCATTTTCTCTAAACATGCATTTGCTGTTTATCCGCTAGCGACACAGGCTGTTGGCGCAAAGGCAGTGGAAGTATCTGCAACGGCAACTTATGGCCATGATTTGCCAGCAATGTTGGCAGCGATCAAGGCTGCCGGTGACAAGGCGAAGCTGGTCTTTGTTGCTAATCCAAATAACCCTACAGGTAGTTATTTGACCGCTAAAGAGATCGAAGACTTCCTGTTGGCTGTACCGTCTCATGTGGTGGTGGTTTTGGATGAGGCCTATAACGAATACCTTACGCCAGACCAGCGCTACGATGCAATTGCTTGGGTTAAGCGTTTCCCTAATATGATTTTGTCACGTAGTTTCTCTAAAGCCTATGGGCTAGCTGGTCTGCGCATTGGTTACGGCGTCGCGCAAGCTCATTTAACGGATTTATTAAATCGCATACGTCAGCCTTTTAATGTGAATAGTCTGGCTCAGGCTGCAGCGATTGCCGCCTTTCAGGACAAAGCATTTCTGCAGCAGGGATTTGAACTTAATTGCGCTGGTTATGCCCAGTTAACCAAAGGCTTTGATGAATTGGGTCTCGAGTATTTACCATCTGCCGGAAACTTTGTCTTGGTGAAGGTAGGTGATGATGATCAAGCAGGCGCGCGTATCAACTTGGCCTTACTCAAGCGCGGCATTATTGTTCGCCCAGTAGGTAACTATGGCTTGCCACAATGGTTGCGCATCTCTATTGGCTTACAAGAAGAGAATGCAGCATTCATTGCAGCCTTAAAAGACATTCTGAAATGACCATCATTAATCCATCAAGTAATTACGGCACAGTCACCATTGTTGGTGTTGGCTTGATTGGAGCGTCCTTGGGATTGGCTCTTAAGCAAGCGGGCGTTGTTAACAAAGTCTTGGGTGTAGGTCGTAGTAAAGAAAACTTAGATCAAGCGCAAAAGATGGGTGCGATTGATGGCGTTGTTGATTTAGTTGAAGCTGCAAAGCAATCAGATGTAATCGTACTGTGTATTCCGGTAGCGCAGATGCGTGCAGCATTTGAGGTGATGGAGCCGCATCTTGAGTCGCGCACCATGATTACAGATGCGGGCAGTACTAAGGGCGACGTGATTCTGGCTGCCAAAGAAGTATTGGGTAAAAAAGCATGCCAGTTTGTGCCGGCTCATCCGATTGCGGGTGGCGCACAGCATGGTGCAGCTGCTGCCAAGGCTGATTTATTTCAAGGTAAGCAAACGATTATTTGTCCTTTGCAAGAAAACTCCCCAGAAGACATAACGTTGATTACCGGTTTTTGGGAATCAGTTGGTTCCGAGGTTAAAAAGATTGGTGTTGTGCAACACGATGCGATTTATGCGGCCGTCTCTCATTTGCCACACATCCTGTCCTACGCTCTGATGGCTAGTGTTGTGAACTCTGAAGATGCTGATCAAAAGCTTAGCCACGTGGGCGCTGGCTTTAAAGACTTCACACGCATTGCTGCATCCAGTCCAGAAATGTGGCGCGACATCTGTTTGGGTAATCGCACGGCAATTTTGAAAGAGTTGGACCAGTATCTGTTGATCGTGAACCATATGCGTAAGTTAATTGCTGAGAATGATGGCGCTGGCCTGGAGAAATTATTTAATAAGGCAAGTAAAGCGCGCCAAGATTTGGATGTTATTTAATGAGTGGTTTGCCCGATATTAGTATTGGCCCATTCAAGCGAGCGCATGGCTCAATTGTCTTGCCAGGCTCCAAGAGTATTTCCAATCGCGCCTTACTGTTAGCTGCGCTTTCCTCTGGGACGACAACCCTTACGAATTTATTGGATGCAGATGACACCCAGGTCATGCGCAATGCCTTGCGTCAGCTGGGTCTATCTGTCACTGATAAAGCTGACAAAGTTTGTGTGGTTGAGGGTTGTGGTGGCAGATTTCCGGTGCGTGATGCCGATCTCTTTATGGGTAATGCAGGCACAGCCATACGCCCCCTTACCGCTGCGCTAGCAATGCAAGGTGGTAACTACCGTTTATCTGGGGTCGCTCGTATGCACGAAAGACCCATCCGGGATTTGGTTGATGGTCTACGTCAAGTAGGCGCCAAGATTGAATACGAATTGCAAGAAGGCTATCCACCAATCAACATCTTGGCATCTGATATTCAGATTAAAGATGTTGTGAGGGTGCGTGGGGATGTGTCGAGTCAATTCTTAACGGCTTTGCTGATGGCTTTGCCATTAGTCGCAATTAATCCTGTACGTATAGAAGTAGTTGGTGAATTAATTTCTCGACCCTACATCGACATTACTTTGAAATTGATGGCACGCTTTGGTGTGAATGTAGCTTCTCCAGATGCGCAATCATTTGTGATTCCAGCAAAAATATCTAATGCGGTTTACAAGAGCCCCGGACAGCTCTCGGTTGAGGGTGATGCCTCCTCGGCTTCTTACTTCTTGGCCCTTGGCGCTCTTGGTGGGGGTCCTGTACGAGTGCTGGGCGTAGGTAATGACAGTATTCAAGGGGATGTGGCATTTGCGGATGCGCTTGCTTTAATGGGTGCCAACATTACCGCTGGCGAAGATTGGATTGAAGTATCGGGCGTGAAGAATGTCAATGGAAAACTCAATGGCATCACGATTGATTGCACTGAGATTCCAGATGCTGCGATGACACTCGCTGTTGCCGCTTTATATGCAGAAGGCCCAACACGTTTAAATAATATTGCCAGTTGGCGCGTGAAAGAAACGGATCGCATTGCCGCCATGGCCAAAGAATTAAAAAAGGTTGGCGCGATCGTTGAAGAGGGTGCCGACTACATTGTTGTGCAAGCCCCAAGCTCGCAAACAGATTGGAAGTCGCCTAGCGAAGGGATTGATACTTATGATGACCATCGCATGGCAATGTGTTTCTCGCTAGCTGCATTTGGTCCGAATGCCATGAAGATTAATGACCCGAATTGCGTAGCCAAAACATTCCCAACTTATTTCGCTGAATTTGCGAAAGTTGTGAGCTAACTCAAAATAAATTGATGACCCATTACCCAGTCATTGCGATTGATGGTCCCACTGCCTCGGGCAAAGGAACGGTAGCCTCTTTGATTGCGGAGAAGCTCGGTTTTCATTATTTGGATAGCGGGGCGCTGTATCGACTGGTTGCCTTGGCGAGCGAAAAAGAGGGTATTGACGTCAAAAATGGCCCTGAATTAGGCCTTTTAGTTCCTAAGTTATTGATTTCATTTAAAAATAGCCAGGTTTTCCTCAATAATGAGGATGTTACGAATGCTATTCGGACTGAAAGTATCGGCTTGAGAGCCTCGGCTTTGGCTGTCCATCCCGAGGTTAGATCTGCTTTAGTTGGTCTGCAACGCAGTTTTCGGCAATTACCAGGCCTAGTGGCCGATGGTAGGGATATGGCTAGCGTCATATTCCCAGATGCAGTTTTGAAGGTTTTTCTGACAGCTACGGCCGCCGCTAGAGCTGAACGTCGCTATAAGCAATTGATAGCTAAGGGAATTTCTGCTAAACTTTCTGACTTACTGCAGGATTTGCAGGAGCGCGATGCCAGAGATAGTAATCGAGGTGCCGCACCCTTGTTAGTCGCAGATGGTGCAAAAGTGCTTGAGACATCAGATTTATCAATAGATCAAGCAGTTAAGACGGTTTTAGATTGGTATCAATCTTCAATTGCCTAGTTTTGTAAGTAGTTGGTAGTAGTTTTGGCGTCTTAAGAAACTCCACAACGCGATCATTTCATTAGCGTGTTTCTTTGAGACTTTTTTAACCTAACCCGTCAGGCCTTCTGGCGGCACAAAGTGAATACACATGTCTGAATCATTTGCAGAATTATTTGAAGAATCATTAACCCGATCGAATATGAAGACCGGCCAAGTTATTTCGGCTGAAGTTCTTCGCATCGACCATAACTTCGTCGTTGTTAACGCTGGCTTAAAGTCTGAAGCGTTTATTCCTGTTGAAGAATTCCATAACGACGCTGGCGAGATTGAAGTAGCTCCTGGCGATTTCGTTTCTGTTGCTATTGACGCCCTCGAAAACGGCTATGGCGACACCATCCTCTCCCGTGACAAAGCTAAACGCTTGGCTTCATGGTTGAATTTGGAAAAAGCTCTCGAGCAAGCTGAGATCGTTACCGGTACTGTTACTGGTAAGGTTAAAGGCGGCTTGACTGTGATGGTTAACGGTATCCGCGCATTCTTGCCTGGATCACTCGTTGATACACGCCCAATTAAAGACACCAGCCCTTACGAAGGTAAGACGATGGAGTTCAAGGTTATTAAGCTCGACCGCAAGCGTAACAACGTAGTGTTGTCACGTCGTGCAGTGGTTGAAGCTAGCCAAGGTGAAGAGCGTGCTAAGTTGATGTCTAACCTTAAAGAAGGCGCGGTTGTTACTGGCCTCGTTAAGAACATCACTGATTACGGCGCATTCGTTGACCTCGGTGGTATCGATGGCCTCTTACACATTACCGATTTGGCATGGCGTCGTGTGCGTCACCCAAGCGAGATGTTGACTGTTGGTCAAGAAGTTACCGCGAAGATTTTGAAGTTCGATCAAGAGAAAAACCGTGTTTCCCTTGGTGTGAAACAACTTGGTGATGATCCATGGGTTGGTATCGCTCGTCGTTACCCACCAAACACCCGTTTATTCGGCAAAGTAACCAACTTGACTGATTACGGCGCATTCGTTGAAATCGAATCTGGTATTGAAGGTTTGGTACACGTTTCAGAAATGGATTGGACCAACAAGAACGTTGCTCCAAGCAAAGCTACTGCATTAGGAACTGAAGTTGAAGTAATGGTTCTGGATATTGATGAAGACAAGCGTCGTATTAGCTTGGGCATCAAGCAGTGCAAAGCAAATCCATGGGAAGAGTTTGCACGTTCACAGCAAAAAGGCGATAAGTTATCTGGCGCAATCAAGTCCATTACTGACTTTGGCGTGTTCATTGGCTTGCCTGGCGGTATCGACGGTTTAGTTCACCTCTCAGACCTCTCATGGAATGAGCCAGGCGAAGAAGCTGTTAAGAAATACAAAAAAGGTGATGAAGTTGAAGCCACTGTATTGGCAATCGATGTTGAGAAAGAGCGCATCTCTCTTGGTATCAAGCAATTGTCTGGCGACCCATTCAATAACTACACATCTGTCAGCGACAAGGGTAGCCTCGTTACTGGTACTGTGAAAGCTGTTGATGCTAAGGGTGCAACGATTCACTTGGCTGATGAAGTTGAAGCTTACTTGCGTGCTTCTGAGATCTCAACCGATCGCGTTGAAGATGCACGCAATGTATTGAAAGAAGGCGATAGCGTAACTGCAATGATCATCAATATTGATCGTAAGTCACGTGTTATCAATCTTTCAATCAAAGCAAAAGACAGCTCTGATCAACAAGATGCAATGAGCAAGCTCCAAGGTGATGCGCAGTCTGGCACAACCAATTTGGGTGCTTTGTTAAAAGCAAAATTGGACAATCAAGGCTAAATCAATATCGCCGCTTTCCATTAGGAGAGCGGCGGTTTTTTATTGATAGATCATGACAGATCAAGAGCAACAAGCAATTACCCGCTCCGAACTAGTGGAGAGTCTCGCGGAACAGTTTCCGCAGCTTTTGCCTAGGGACGTGGAGTTGGCTGTAAAGACATTGTTGGACACAATGACTCAAGCATTGGCCGAAGGTAAGCGTATTGAGTTGCGTGGCGTGGGAAGTTTTGTGCTTCATCATCGTCCTGCACGCACTGGACGCAATCCAAAGTCTGGCGAGAAAGTATTAATTCCAGAAAAACGCGTTCCGCACTTTAAGCCTGGTAAAGAATTGCGAGAGCGAGTTGATTACAAGCCATTGAAGCAGGCGGGCCCCAAAGAGAGTTCTGGTGCCTAGTATTCTGGCTCATCCTCAGTGGTCCGTTCGGACCATTTTTTTATTTAGATTCTGCACGCTATGATTCAGATAGCTACTTCTTGGTTGCTGCTTCTACCAGTCATGTTTGGCATTGGCTGGTTGGCATCTCGTTGGGATTTGCGTCTTGAAAATCGTATGGATGAGCGTGAGCGTATGCGTCAGCAGCGCTCAACCTTTAAGGGTTTGAGTTTGCTATTGAATGAGCAACCAGATCAGGCGATTGAAACGCTGGTGAAGATTGCCCAGCTGGATCCAGAAACAGTTGAATTACATTTTTCGCTTGGTAATTTATTTCGTCGCCGCGGCGAGACTGAGCGCGCCATTAAAGTGCACCAACATTTAGCAAATCGTGATGATTTAAAACCGCGTGATCGCGATCACGCTGCTTATGAGTTGGGTCGTGACTTCTTGCGCGCAGGTTTATTGGATCGTGCTGAAGCATCCTTAAATCGTGTGGGTGATGGTAAGTACGCAGTTCCCGCAAAAGAGAGTCTCTTGGAGATGTATCAAGTAGAGCGTGATTGGACAAAAGCTATCATTGCCGCCAGTGAGCTCGAGGGCTTGCAAGGAAAATCACATCGTACTGAGATTGCTCAGTTTCATTGTGAATTGGGTCAAGATGCTCTGCGTCGTAAAGATCTTGCTGAGGCTGAACAGTCGATTCAACGTGCCTTGCAAGCAGTTCCTAATCATGCTCGTGCGCTGATTTTGCAAGGCGACTATTTAGTGGCTGTAGAACGCCCAGCACAAGCCATAGAAGCTTGGAGCTTGGTGGCCGCTTCGCATCCCGCTTATATGCATTTATTAGCCGACCGGTGGATGGCAGCTCATGCCACCTTAGATAAGGCGAATGAGGGATTGGATCTCCTCCTGCAATTGCTCAAGACACAAGCCTCTGGCGAGTTGTTGGATATTGTTTACAAGCAGCTTATGCAACTTCGCGGCCCCAAAGCTGCCAATGCCATGTTGGCTGAGGTGATGCAGTATTCACCTAGTTTGAGCGCCTTATCTAAGATGGCAGAAACTCGTCTTGCCTTAGAAGAGGGAAGCGCAAGTCCTGAAAGATTATTAGAACTTCAATCCATTTTGAAGCTTTTACGCGAACGGACAACTAGCTTAGCTCGCTACACCTGCGGTAACTGTGGTTTCCGCGCCCGCAGATTTTATTGGCAGTGTCCTGGTTGTAATAATTGGGAGGCATACTCCCCAAGACGTTCTGAGGGTGTCGCTCCAAGCGGTCCTTCCATGTAATACCATTTAAAAATAGTTACTTAGACATTACTAGGAGTTCAATTGAAAGTTACGATTGTCGGCAGTGGTTACGTAGGTTTGGTTACCGGTGCATGTCTTGCTGAGCAAGGAAATAATGTTTTCTGTTTAGATTTGGACCCAAAGAAGATCGAGATTCTGAACTCTGGTGGTGTACCAATCTATGAGCCGGGACTAAAAGAAATGATCGAGCGCAATCGTGCTGCTGGTCGTTTACAGTTTTCAACTGATATCGCTGCCTCTGTAGCACATGGTGATGTTCAATTTATTGCAGTAGGAACACCTCCAGATGAAGATGGTTCAGCTGATTTGCAGTATGTAGTTGCTGCCGCTCGTAATATTGGCCGTCATATGACCACAGCTAAAGTGATTGTGGATAAATCGACTGTTCCAGTGGGCACTGCGGATAAAGTATCTGCAGCGATTACTGAAGAGCTGGAAAATCGTAATCTTCCTGCTGAACTTTGCTCAGTAGTTTCTAATCCAGAGTTCTTAAAAGAGGGCGCTGCTGTAGAAGACTTTATGCGTCCAGATCGTATCGTGATCGGCACTGAAAATACTCCGGCAGGCTTACGTGCTAAGGACCAGATGCGGAAACTCTATGCGCCATTTAATCGCCATCATGAGCGTACTTATTACATGGATGTGAAGAGTGCAGAACTAACAAAGTATGCTGCAAATGCGATGTTGGCAACCCGCATCTCCTTTATGAATGAATTAGCGAACTTAGCTGATCTAGTTGGCGCAGATATTGAGGCGGTTCGCCAAGGCATTGGCTCGGATTCACGTATTGGTTTTGGCTTCTTATATCCTGGCACTGGCTATGGTGGCTCTTGCTTCCCGAAAGACGTATCGGCTTTATCTAAAACCGCCAAAGAACATGGTCGAGATCTGAAGATTTTAGATGCGGTTGAAGCGGTTAATGAAATTCAGAAATATGTCTTAGTAGAAAAGATTGAAAAACGCTTTGGTAAGGATCTCAAGGGCATGAAGTTTGCCTTATGGGGTTTAGCGTTTAAGCCCAATACCGATGACATGCGTGAAGCACCAAGTCGCGTCATTATTCAAGAATTAGTAAAGCGTGGCGCAACTGTTATAGCTCATGATCCTGTGGCGATGCCTGAGGCGAAACATTGCTTAGATTTGGATTTTCAAGGAAACCCAGATGGTCTAAAGCAGGTTTCTATGGTTGAAGACCCAATGGCTGCTTTGGACGGTTGTGACGCACTGGTGATTGTGACTGAATGGAAGGCCTTCCGTAGTCCTGATTTTGATGTGGTTATGCAGAAATTAGTACGCCCAGTGATTTTTGATGGACGTAATCTGTACGAGCCACAAGCCATGCAAGAATTGGGTATTGAGTACTACGGCATTGGACGACATAATTAAGTTGTAATAAGAAAATAAAAAAGTATTCAAATGGAAAAAGCCAGCCGCGAACAATTTTCTAAAGCACGTCTACTAGTGGTGGGCGATGTCATGCTAGATCGCTATTGGTTTGGGGACACTCATCGTATTTCTCCTGAGGCGCCAGTACCAGTTGTGCAGGTTGGCAAGATTGATGAGCGCTTGGGTGGAGCAGCCAACGTAGCTCGTAACGTCGCTGCCTTAGGTGCGCAAACCACCATTCTCGGAATTGTTGGTCAAGATGAGCCAGGTCAACGGGTCATTGATTTGCTCAAGTCCGGTGGTGTTGATAGTCAATTGGAAATTGATGCAGAAGTGCCAACCATTGTGAAGTTGCGTGTGATTGCACGTCAACAGCAACTCATTCGTTTGGATTTTGAAGAAACGCCCAGTGAAAAAGCATTGGCCCATAAATTAGAGCGTTTTGAAAAACTGGTCGGGTCTGCTGATGTCATTATTTTGTCGGATTATGGCAAGGGCGCTTTGGGTCAAGTCGCCCACATGATTGAGCAGGCAAGAGCACAAAATAAAGTAATCCTGGTTGACCCTAAGGGCGAGGATTATGAAAAGTATCGTGGCGCCACTGTCTTAACCCCGAATCGTAGCGAGTTGCGCCAAGTAGTTGGGCAATGGACTAGCGAAGAAGATTTAAGTAAAAGAGCGCAAGATCTCAGAAAATCTCTTAATCTTCAGGCATTGCTGTTGACTCGCTCTGAAGAGGGAATGAGTTTGTATACCGAGGCTGGTGTCAGTCACGTCAAGGCGCAAGCCAGAGAGGTATTTGATGTCTCTGGTGCTGGGGATACAGTGATTGCAACCTTGGCTGTAGCATTAGCTGCTAAGTGGCCTTTAGAAAAAGCGATGGCATTAGCTAATCGGGCTGGTGGTATTGTGGTTGGTAAGTTGGGTACTGCTACCGTTACTTCAGAGGAATTACAGTGACTATTATCGTAACTGGCGCCGCCGGTTTTATTGGCGCAAATATTGTCCAGGCGCTCAATGCGCGTGGCGAGAAAAATATTATTGCAGTTGATGACTTACGTCCTGCAGATAAGTATCGTAATCTAGCCGATCTAGATATCGTTGACTATCTCGATAAAGATGAATTTCTAGAAGCCTTCAGAAGCGGTCGCTTAGGCAAGGTAAAGGCCGTGTTTCATGAGGGGGCTTGCTCCGACACCATGGAAACTGATGGCATCTTTATGATGGCGAATAACTATCGCTACACCATGGATTTGCTCGATATTTGTACGGCTCAAAAAGTTCAGCTTCTGTATGCATCTTCAGCAGCTACTTATGGTGGCTCCGATGTGTTTGTGGAGAGTCGTGAGCATGAGAAGCCACTTAATATCTATGGCTACTCCAAATTCTTATTTGATCAGGTGATGCGAAAGCGTTTTTCTGAAAATGCCAACACAGCGCAAGTAGTGGGATTTCGTTACTTCAATGTCTATGGACCCCGTGAATCACACAAAGGTCGCATGGCATCAGTTGCATTCCATCAATATCATCAATACAAAGCCAATGGCCATGTAAAGCTATTTGGTGAATATGGCGGCTATGCTGCCGGAGAGCAGAGCCGTGACTTTGTCTCTGTAGAGGACGTAGTCAAAGTAAATCTCTTCTTCCTAGAGCATCCTGAAATTAGTGGCATCTTTAATTTAGGCAGTGGTCGCGCACAACCCTTTAATGATGTGGCGCATGCAGTAGCAAATACTATGCGTAAGCTAGATAAGGCCCAAGCGGCAACCCTGCAAGAGTTGGTAAAAGAAAAGGTCATTGAATACATCCCATTCCCGGAAGCGCTCAAAGGCAAATACCAGTGCTTCACTCAAGCGGATTTAACCAAGCTGCGTGCTGCTGGCTACACAGAGCCCTTCTTAAATGTTGAGCAAGGTGTAGGACGCTATATTGAGTGGTTGGAGGCAAATTCTGGTTTTCTAGCCAACCCACTGTAAGCCCGTCAACTTAAAATTAATCCCTTCGTTGTAAACGATCCACGCGCACTTTGTGTTCGTGGATTTTTTATTTACTACGGAGAATGTATGACAAAAAGTTTCAACATAAGAAGTACGGGCTTCATGAGATCAGCCTTGGTATCAGCAGTTCTGGCGATTGCTTCTTTAGGATTGGCCAATGCCTCGCCGATCAATGTTAATACCGCTACACAGTCAGAGCTGGAGAGTATCAAAGGAATTGGTCCATCAAAGGCAAAAACAATCATTACAGAGCGTACGGATGGTGGACATTTTCAAGATGCCAATGATCTGCAAAAACGCGTACGTGGCATTGGTATGAGATCAGTCGAAAAGATGGTGGATAACGGCTTAACGATCGAAGCCCCTAGCTCTTTTCGGGAACCAAATGGGCGCACCAAAAAGGAGGGCAGTGCCTCTAGTAGGCGCAATTCGCGTAATCAAGCTGGTAATCGGAATCAGCAGGAGCGTCCGACATCACAGCGCCGAAATTAAGCCCTTCAGAGCATAGGCTTGCTTATGGCTAAAATGGGCTCATGAGCAGACCTTCTTACCTAACGATTTCACAAACAGTCGGCAATACGCCTTTGGTGCGTTTGCAGCGTATTCCCGGTTTGGAAAACGAGAATCGAAATAATGTGATCTTGGGTAAGCTAGAGGGTAATAACCCAGCCGGGTCGGTTAAGGACCGACCTGCGCTGTCGATGATCACGCGCGCCCAAGAGCGTGGCGAAATTAAACCTGGTGATACCTTAATCGAAGCAACTAGCGGTAATACTGGAATTGCTTTGGCAATGACAGCTGCAATGCTGGGCTACAAGATGATATTGGTAATGCCTGAAAGTCAAAGTATTGAGCGTCGCCAAAGTATGGCTGCTTATGGCGCAGAATTAATTCTGACTGCCGCCTCTGGAGGTATGGAATTTGCTAGAGACTATGCCATGCAGCTTCAACGTGAAGGTCGCGGTCGATTGCTTGATCAGTTTGCTAATGCAGATAATCCACGTGCTCATATTGAAACAACTGGTCCAGAGATTTGGCGCGATACCGATGGTCAGGTAACCCATTTTGTTTCTGCGATGGGTACTACAGGAACAATCACGGGTGTATCAACTTACCTGAAGTCCATGAACCCGGAGATTCAGATTATTGGCGCTCAGCCAGAAGAGGGCTCTCAGATACCCGGTATTCGCAAATGGGCACCAGAGTATTTGCCGAAGATTTACCAAGGCGATCGAGTAGATCGTATTGAGTATGTGACACAAGCAGATGCCGAAGATATGGCAAGGCGCTTGGCCGCTGAAGAAGGCATCTTTTGTGGTATCTCCGCAGGAGGTGCGCTAGTGGTGGCCTTGCGTATTGCTCGCCAAGTTGAAAACGCTACGATCGTCTTTATTGTGTGCGATCGTGGTGATCGTTACTTGTCTACAGGCGTCTTTCCTGCCTAACTTATCGATTGAGTTTACTTAACTCGTTTTTAACTTTTTCTTAGCGCTAGACTTTTTGGCTTTTGCCTTTGATTTTTCTGCAACGCTTTTGGGATCAACCGTTTTTTCTGGTGCATCAACGGGTACTACACTTTGATTTTTATAGCCTAAGGCTTCAGCAAACTCTGCTACGCTTTGTGCATAAAAGTAACTCCGGTTGTATTGAACAATTGTTAAGAAGTTATTTAAACCCACAAAGTACTGTGCTTGATCGATCCCATCTTTATCGGGATAAGGTAGATCCACAATTAATGCCTTGCTTTGGGGTTCTACGCCGCCGCGCTGAAGGTCTCCTTGTTGCGGTAACAAGATACCTTTCTCAACGAGTTCTGTAACGGTATATTTAAGCTGCGGCTCCCCGTCAGCCAATTTTTTGGCGGCAGCGATGCCATTTTCTTGCACCGGAAAAGAGATCGGCATGCCCGCTTGCCAGCCATGCTTCTTCATAAAGTTAGCGACACTAGCAATCGCATCTTTAGGACTTTGCTTAAGATCGATATGACCATCACCATCACCGTCGACTGCAAAGCTCCGAATACTGCTTGGCATAAATTGTGGCAACCCGATGGCTCCAGCGTAGGAGCTGTTTTGATTGAGGCAGGAATTAAAGCGAGCAGCATTGAGACCCTGACTTCTGTTTTGAGCGGGCAATTTGCCGCCAGCATCAGTCCAGCACATCAGAATGAGTTCTTGGAGTTGATCCTTAAATAGTTGTTCTCTGGCAGGCTTATTGGGCGTATCTGGATAGCTAAAGGCTAAGGTAGATAAAACATCTTTGACCCGAAAACCCCCCGTTTGGCGTCCATAAATGGTCTCAATTCCGATAATGGCCACAATGATCTCAGCAGGCACACCAGAATCTTGCTCTACTTGGCTTAAAAACGTTTGGTTTTCATCCCAAAAGACCTTTCCGGCTTTCAGGCGTATAGGCTCAACAAAGCGCTTGCGGTAAACCAGCCAGTTCTTCTTAAAGGTGCCCGATGGGGGTAATACCAATTTGCGTATTGAAGGAATCGTTTTAGCATCTAAGAAGCCATTTTCTAGGGTCTGTAGGGGGATTTCTTGAGTTTGAGAAACTTGGCTCAGTAAGGCCTTCAGATTTTGGCTATAACTGGCTTCAGTGGCTGCATCATCGGCTTGGTTTACGATGGGCTGTTGGGTATTGCTTTGCTGTGTGGGGGCGCTAGAGCAGGCCCCAAGAGCAAGCGCTAAAAGTAGGTAGGAGACACGAAAGCGCATACGCAAGGATATAAGTTGTAGAGAATTAAGCACAATTAATTAGATTATAAAAACGACAGTTTTGCTATTGAGGATTACAACTAATGACAACAGGATACATAACTCATCCCGATTTTCTGAAACATGAGATGGGAAGTCATCATCCAGAATGCCCTGAGCGGATTCAGGCAATCAATGACCAGATGATTCGTAGTGGGGTAGATCGCTTTGTTCAGCACCTGGATGCGCCCTTAGCCAGTGAAGATCAGCTCGAGTTAGTCCATAGCCCTGACCATATTGCTTTTGTCAAAGAGCAGGCCCCCCAAAGTGGTTATTCCATGTTGGATGGCGATACGATTATGAATCCACACACTTGGCAAGCTGCATTACGCGCAGCTGGTGCTGCAATTGCTGGCGTTGATGCAGTCATGAAAGGTGAGGTTGAGAACGTCTTTTGCGCAGTAAGACCTCCAGGCCATCATGCTGAGCCAACCCGTTCAATGGGCTTTTGTTTATTTGACAACGTTGCCATCGCTGCCCGGTATGCAATGGAAGAATATGGCATTGAGCGTGTAGCAATTATTGATTTTGATGTGCACCATGGCAACGGCACTGAAGCAGCATTTTTCAATGACCCTAATGTCATGATGTGCAGTTTTTTCCAGCACCCTTTTTATCCTTATAGCGGACTCGATCACGCCAATAATATGGTCAACGTGCCCTTGCCAGCGGCAACTCGCGGTGATGTTGTGCGATCGATTGTTGAAGAAAAGTGGTTACCAGCTTTGCGCAATTTTGAACCGCAACTGATCATTATTTCAGCTGGCTTCGATGCTCATCGCGAAGATGACTTGGGTCAAATGGGTTTAGTCGAGGATGATTATGTATGGATCACCAAGCGCCTGAAAGAAATCGCACATCAGTATGCTAATAACCGAATTGTGAGTTGCTTAGAGGGTGGTTATAACTTATCTGCCTTAGGGCGTAGCGTAGTTGCTCACGTTAGAGCATTGGCTGATATTTAAAAAGTAGTGTTATTGAAAGTAGATGATGGCAAATATTTATGAACAAGGTTTAGAGCGCAATTCTGCTAACTACACTCCAATTACTCCACTATTGTTTTTAGAGAGATCTGCTCAGATCTATCCAAACAAGGTTGCAGTGATTCATGGCAAGTTGCGTCAAACCTGGTCACAAACGTATGAGCGCTGCCGTCGCCTAGCTAGCGCCTTGCAAAAGCATGGCATTGGTCTTGGAGATACGGTTGCTGTAATGTTGCCCAACACGCCACCCATGGTCGAGGCGCACTTTGGCATCCCAATGGCGGGGGCAGTACTAAATGCCTTAAATACTCGCTTGGATCCAGAATCCATTGCTTTTATGCTCAATCATGGCGAGGCAAAAGTAGTCATTGTGGATCCGGAGTTTTCTGGAGTGATGAAAAAAGCGCTTGAGATCGCCAAGCAGGAAACTGGTCGCGAGTTTCTGGTAATTGATGTTGAAGAAAAAGAATATGACGTGCCTGGCGATAAGTTAGGCAAGCTGACTTACGAACAATTACTTGCAGAGGGTGAACCACAATTTGTGTGGCAAGTGCCTGCAGATGAATGGCAAGCAATCTGTTTGAATTACACCTCTGGCACTACCGGCAATCCTAAAGGGGTGGTGTATCACCATCGTGGCGCTGCCATTAATGCGGTTTCGAACATTTTGGATTGGGATATCAATAAGCATCCCGTGTACTTGTGGACTCTGCCAATGTTTCATTGCAATGGCTGGTGTTTCCCATGGACAATTGCTGCTCGTGCCGGGGTCAATGTTTGCTTGCGTCGTGTTGATGCACAACATATATTTGCAGCAATTAAAGAGCATGACGTCACACATTACTGCGCGGCGCCGATCGTACATAACCTTTTAGTCAATGCTCCCGATGAACTCAAAGAAGGAGTGCCAGCAGGTGTGAAGGGTTTGATTGCTGGAGCTGCGCCCCCTGCCTCCATTATTGAAGGTATGGAAAAGTTAGGATTTGATTTAACACACGTCTATGGTTTGACCGAGGTCTATGGTCCTGCAGCGGTATGCGTAAAGCAAGACGAGTGGAATGATGTAGATATTAGTGAGCGCGCTCGTTTGAATGCGCGTCAAGGTGTTCGTTACCACATGCAACAAGCAATCGCTGTGCTTGACCCCGAAACAATGCAGCCCGTTCCTGCCGATGGAGAAACCATGGGTGAGATTATGTTTAAGGGCAATATTGCGATGAAGGGTTATCTTAAGAACGAAAAGGCAACCAAAGAGGCGTTTGAAGGTGGTTGGTTTCATTCTGGCGATTTAGCGGTTATGAATCCTGACGGCTATGTGAAGATGAAGGACCGCAGCAAAGACATCATTATTTCTGGCGGAGAAAATATTTCTTCTGTTGAAGTGGAGGATGTGCTCTATCGTCATCCAGCGGTAATTGCTGCCGCAGTGGTGGCGAAGCCGGATCCGAAGTGGGGAGAAACCCCTTGCGCCTTTTTGGAGATCAAGTCAGGCATCCAGGTCACTCCAGAGGACATCATCGCCCATTGCAAACAGCACTTGGCTGGCTTTAAGGTGCCCAGGGCAATTGTTTTTGGGGAGCTTCCAAAGACCTCCACCGGAAAAATTCAGAAATTTGAGCTTCGTAAGCAGGCAGGCTCAGCCACCGCTATTGATGTCTAGGTCAGTGGTGAGGGCGGTAAAATAGTGGTTTCCCGAGTTTTTAAACAAATCGTGTTTTTGTAAAGATTGAGGATTGTGAAAGTCAGATGAAGATCTTAGTTGCGGTTAAACGTGTTGTTGATTACAACGTCAAAGTTCGAGTGAAGTCAGATAACTCTGGCGTCGATATTGCTAACGTCAAAATGAGTATGAACCCCTTTGATGAGATCGCAGTTGAAGAAGCAGTACGCCTTAAAGAGGCTGGCGTAGCAACTGAAGTGGTGGTTGTTACCGCAGGTGTGACTCAGTGCCAGGAAACTCTACGCACAGCAATGGCGATTGGTGCGGACCGCGCTATTTTGGTTGAGACTGACGCTGAGTTACAGCCTTTAGCCGTTGCCAAAATCCTCAAGGCCCTCTCCGAGAAAGAACAGGCTCAGATCATCATTCTTGGTAAGCAAGCAATTGATGACGATAGCAATCAAACTGGTCAGATGTTAGCCAGTCTTTTGGATGTTCCACAAGCTACCTTTGCTTCCAAGGTAGTCATTGCCGATGGCAAAGCTACCGTGACCCGTGAAGTGGATGGCGGTCTAGAGACGATTGCCCTCACGTTGCCTGCAGTTATCACTACTGACTTGCGTCTCAATGAGCCACGTTACGTAACCCTGCCCAACATTATGAAAGCCAAGAAGAAAGCGATTGACATCGTTAAGCCTGAAGAGCTTGGCGTCGATATTGCCCCGCGCTTAAAGACTCTCAAAGTTGAAGAGCCGCCAAAGCGTAGTGCCGGTGTCATGGTTGCTGATGTTGCAGCCCTTGTAGAGAAACTCAAAAATGAAGCGAAGGTGATTTAAATGGCTGCTCTTGTAATTGCTGAACACGACAATCAATCCTTAAAAGCGGCTACCTTAAATGCCGTTGCTGCTGCGTTGCAGTGCTCTCCTGAGGTGGATGTACTAATTGCTGGCAATGAATCAGATGCTGCTGTGGCTGCTGCAGCGCAAATCGCTGGTGTACGTAAGGTCATTCAAATAGATGATTCTGCTTTAGCGGATCAATTAGCTGAACCTTTAACGGCACAGATTCTCTCGCTTGCGATCGGCTATAGCCATATCTTGGCCCCAGCAACTGCTGGCGGTAAGAACGTACTTCCTAGAGTAGCGGCAAAGTTAGACGTAGCCCAGTTATCAGACATTACTAAAGTAGTCTCACCAGATACTTTTGAGCGTCCTATCTACGCAGGTAATGCTATCGCTACCGTCCAATCTAGTGACCCAGTAAAGATCATCACCGTTCGCACTACCGGTTTTGATCCAGTCGCAGCTACTGGCGGATCTGCGGTTATTGAAAAAGCAGCCGTTGCACAAAGTGCTGGTAAATCTTCTTTTGTAGGTCGTGAACTCACTAAATCAGATCGCCCTGAGCTGACTGCAGCCAAAATTATTGTCTCGGGCGGACGTGGTTTAGGTTCGGGTGAGAAGTATCAAGAGCTGGTTGTTCCGTTGGCTGACAAACTTGGTGCAGCCTTAGGTGCTTCACGTGCTGCGGTCGATGCTGGTTATGTGCCTAATGATTATCAGGTTGGTCAAACAGGCAAGATTGTTGCCCCACAACTGTATGTGGCTGTTGGCATCTCTGGTGCGATCCAGCACCTAGCTGGCATGAAGGATTCCAAGGTCATCGTAGCAATCAATAAAGACCCAGAGGCTCCTATTTTTGGTGTAGCTGATTATGGTTTAGTTGCCGATCTTTTCACTGCTGTGCCTGAGCTAACGAATGCCCTCTCGTAATTTTCAATTGCTGATTGATCTCAAATCATAGGAGTAGTAATGCCATACGTAGCCCCCGTTAAAGATATGTTGTTCGTAATGAATGAATTAGCGGGACTATCTGAAGTAGTGGCTTACCCTTCCTATGCAGAGGCAGGTGCTGATGTTGATTTAGCGCCAGCTATCTTGGAAGAATCCGCCAAGTTCAATCAAGACGTGGTCGCGCCGCTGAACTGGATTGGAGATCAAAAGCCTAGTTCACTAAAAGATGGTGTTGTCACAACAACTCCTGGTTTTAAAGAGGCATTTGAGCAATTTGGTTCTGCTGGATGGCAAGGCGTTATTCATCCTGCGGAGTTTGGTGGCCAAGGCCTTCCAAAACTCATTGCGACTGCCTGTTTTGAGATGGTCCATTCCGCTAGCCTGTCCTTTGCTTTATGCCCGATGTTGACTGACGGCGCAATTGAAGCCTTGTTGACTGCTGCAAGCCCAGAGTTACAAGAGCAATTTGTGCCAAGCATGATCGCTGGTGAGTGGACGGGGTCCATGTGCTTAACGGAACCGCAAGCGGGTTCTGATTTATCGATGGTGCGTTCTAAAGCGGTGCCTGAGGGCAACGGCACTTATAAGATATTTGGCACCAAGATCTATATCACCTATGGTGAGCACGATATGGCTAAGAATATTATTCATTTAGTGTTAGCCAGAACCCCAGATGCACCTGAGGGCGTTAAAGGAATTTCTCTATTTGTCGTACCTAAGTTTTTAGTGAACGCTGATGGTTCTTTGGGTGAGCGTAATGATGTTCATTGCGTCTCGATTGAGCATAAGCTTGGCATCAAGGCGAGCCCAACAGCTGTACTGCAGTTTGGTGATCATGGTGGCGCAATTGGCTATTTAGTTGGCGAAGAAAATCGTGGCCTCGAATACATGTTCGTCATGATGAATGCTGCTCGTTTTGCGGTAGGCATGCAAGGCATTGCCGTTGCAGAGCGAGCTTATCAAAAGGCAGTGCAATACGCGAAGGATCGCGTACAAAGTCGTGATTTAGCGGGGTCTGACGGCCCTGTCGCAATCATCCATCAGCCGGATGTTAAACGCATGTTGATGACGATGCGCGCTTATGTAGAGGCTTCTCGTGCCTTAGCGTATTACGCTGCTGCTGCATATGATGCGCAACACGCTGCGCCAGATGAGGACGTTCGTAAATCCAATCAATCCATATATGAATTCTTGGTGCCGATCGTAAAGGGTTTCTCAACCGAGATGTCGATTGAAGTTGCAAGCCTGGGTGTACAAGTTCATGGCGGTATGGGGTTCATTGAAGAGACGGGTGCCGCACAGCATTATCGTGATGCCCGTATTTTGACAATCTATGAAGGCACCACTGCGATCCAGGCGAATGATTTGGTTGGCAGAAAAACAGTTCGGGATGGCGGGGCAACTGCAAAAGCACTTTCACAAAGAATTGCTGAAACTGAAAAAGCACTGGCAGCTAGCGGTACTCCAGATGCAATGGCGGTTCTCAAGCAATTGACCGCAGGACGTGCTGCATTTGAAGCGGCTGTAGCCTATATCTTGGCAAATGCGAAGAGCGATACCAAAGCCGTCTATGCCGGTAGCTTTGCTTATCTGCGTTTATCTGGCCTGGTTCTGGGGGCATGGCAAATGGCACGTGCCTTATTAGCTGCAGAGCGTCTGCGTGACAGTGATCCCGTTTTCTATAACACCAAGATAGCGACGGCTCGTTTCTTTGCAGAAAACCTATTACCTCAAGCTGGAGCCTTGGCAACTTCTATAGTTGAAGGTGGCCACTCGACTAATGCTTTAGAAGTAGAGCAGTTCTAAATAGCCAAAAAAGCAAAAAGCCCTTAAAAATTAAGGGCTTAGTACTGAATTACTGGTTGCGGGGGCAGGATTTGAACCTACGACCTTCGGGTTATGAGCCCGACGAGCTGCCAGACTGCTCCACCCCGCGTCTGAAGCTGAAATTCTACCATTTTTTGACCCTCTCTGTCGAGGTATTCCTGCAAAAGACGCATAAATAAGCGGTTTTTAAGTAGAAATTCCAAATTTAATAGCCGCTTATAAGGAGTAACATATTGCCACGCAATATGTTGAATATTTAGCCCACACAAGGATCATTCATGTCAGTTAGCAATCCTGAATTTTCACAATCAGAAATATTACGCCCTGTTGATATACAAGGTTCAGATCATCATCAGAAAGGTGGCTTGGCGACATTGGCACTTGGCGCAATTGGTATTGTGTTCGGCGATATTGGCACTAGTCCGCTCTATGCTTTAAAGGTTTGCTTTGATCCTCAAAACGGCATTCCGATGACACCCGACTCCATCTTTGGTGTCATCTCTATGATTTTTTGGTCATTTATTTTGGTGGTATCGCTTAAGTATTTATTGTTTGTGATGCGGGCAAATAACCATGGCGAGGGTGGCATTCTGTCTCTCATGGCGCTGGCTTTGCGAACTGCTAAGACTAACTCCAAGCGATCCATTGTGATCATGATCGTTGGTGTTTTAGGCGCCTGTCTTTTTTATGGCGATGCCGTCATTACGCCTGCTATTTCTGTTCTCTCTGCCATTGAGGGCACCACAGTGGTCTCTGATAGTTTTATCCCCTACGTACTTCCCATCACGATTGGGATTTTGTTGTGCCTATTTTTATTCGAGAAAAAAGGGACTTCAGTAGTAGGTGCGCTATTTGGTCCCGTCATGTTGGTTTGGTTTGCTTCCCTGGCTTTGATGGGCTTTAATCAAATTCAGGATGCACCGCAAATTATTGCTGCTTTAAATCCGATTCATGCATTTAAATTCATGACGCAGGATGCAGGGATTGCTTTTGCAGTCACCGGATCGATCTTTTTGGTTCTTACCGGCGCTGAGGCTTTGTATGCTGATATGGGGCACTTTGGCATTCGCCCAATCAAGTACGGCTGGTTCTTATTGGTGATGCCTTGTTTGCTGATTAATTACTTTGGTCAAGGAGCAATGCTCTTAGCTCACCCGGAGACAGTTGCAAACCCATTTTTTATGATGGTTCCAGAATCCTATACTTTTGCATTAGTTGTATTGGCAACCCTGGCTACAGTCATTGCCTCTCAGGCCTGTATCTCTGGGGCTTATTCGATGACAAGTGAAGCTATTTTGCTTGGCTTTTTGCCGCGCATGAAGATCGCATTCACTTCAGATAAAGAAAAAGGGCAGATTTATGTTCCCTTTATTAATTGGGTACTTTGTTTTGTTGTGATTGGTATTGTTTTGGCTTTCAAGAAGTCAGAAAACTTGGCGAATGCCTATGGTGTCGCAGTATCAACCACAATGCTCCTGACCACTTTGTTGGCTGCGGTAGTGATGAAGGCCTTATGGAAATGGAATTCCATTTTGGTAGCCATCATTATCAGCTGCTTCTTGATCATTGATGTTGGCTTCTTCACTGCTAATCTTGTCAAGTTGCTTGAGGGTGGTTGGTTCCCAGTAGCAATTGCTTCGATCTGCTTCTTGTTAATGATGACTTGGTACCAGGGCCGTCAAATTGTTCGCAAACGCGTGCTCGACGAGGGGATTCGACTCGATACTTTTATCACCAGCTTATTACAGAATCCGCCACATCGTGTTGAGGGTACTGCTATTTTCCTCACTGCCCATGTGGACTACCTTCCAGTCTCTTTTTTACATAACCTCAAACATAACCATATCCTGCATGATCGAGTCTTTTTCCTCAAGTGCAGCATTTGGGACGTGCCTTATGTAAATGATGACCAAAGGCTTACTCTGAAAGAGTTGGGTCCAAATATTTATGTGGTGCGCGCAGTTTACGGATTTAAAGAAACTCCAGATGCCAATCAAATTTTGGCCTTGCTTGAAAGTCAGTTTGATTTGAAATTTGATTTGATGAACACTTCCTTCTTTCTTTCAAAAGACACGATTGTTCCCACTAGCTTGCCTGGTATGGCTATTTGGCGTGAGCGCTTGTTTGCTTGGATGTACCAAAATGCGGGTCGTCAATCCGATTTCTTCAAAATTCCAGCGAACCGTTTGGTTGAGTTGGGTGCCAAGGTGGAAATTTGAGGAAAGATATTTTTTCTTGCTTAAAAATATTCTCAGCAATATTTTTACTCAGCACTTCTGTTGGTGGACTTGCTTTAGCCACTCCAGCAGAAGAGGCTGAGCTCAAGAAATTAGACAAGATAGAGCAAGAGTTAGAGCTCCAACGCGACTGGGCTAAGTATCGTTGGGGTAAAGCCTCTTCTGAGTGTTATCAAAATTACTGGGTCAACTATTGTTTGCGTAGTGCAAGAGCTGATTACCGTAAAGAGATTGATCCGATCAGCGAGCAAGAGCGCGCCTTGCATGAGGTACAACGTAATTTACGTAAGAGCATTAAAGATCAGGATGATCAAAAGCGAATAGCGGAACGTGCTTCCCCAGAAAAAGCTGCTGAGCGGGTTGATAATCAACGCGAGTTCGATGAAAAGCAAAAAGCGGCAGCGGCGAGGGCGGCTGATTTGGAGCAACGTCGTAAAGATGCGCCTAAACGTGCACAAGAGAATAAAGCTGGCACTCAGCTCGATTAATTACATTCGTATCAATCTCATTTATTAGGTACCCCTTGGCTAAAGTCAAAACGGTTTATATCTGCCAATCTTGTGGCGGCACCTCTGCAAAATGGCAGGGCCAGTGCCCATCTTGTCAGGCTTGGAACACGATGGAAGAGGGTTTACCAGAGACGACCTCGAATGCGCGTTTTCAAGGGTTGGCTCAATCATTGCCAAGACAAAAACTATCCGCTATTACTGCGGAGGATTTGCCGCGATTCAGTACTGGCGTAGAAGAGTTCGATCGAGTATTGGGTGGTGGCTTAGTTCCAGGTGGCGTGGTACTGCTGGGCGGTGATCCTGGTATCGGTAAGTCAACACTCTTACTGCAAGCGCTTGCAGAGATGAGCGCTTCCGGTATGAATGTGCTCTATAGCAGCGGGGAAGAATCTGCGGCACAAATTGCTCTGCGTGCAAAACGTATTGCATTGAATGCACCCCAACTCGAAGTGTTGGCAGAAATTCAGTTGGAGAAACTGATCTCCATTATGGATACCGTAAAGCCACAAGTATTGGTGGTGGACTCTATACAAACTCTCTACTCCGAGGTACTTAGTTCGGCTCCTGGCTCTGTAGCGCAAGTCAGGGAGTGCGCTGCTCAATTAACAAGAGCGGCTAAATCTAGCGGCATCTGTGTATTAATGGTGGGTCATGTCACCAAAGATGGGCACTTAGCTGGACCACGTGTTTTGGAGCATATTGTTGATACCGTGTTGTACTTCGAGGGTGATACGCACTCCTCGTTTCGCTTGGTACGATCCATTAAGAATCGCTTTGGCGCAGTCAATGAGCTTGGTGTATTTGCGATGACTGAAAAAGGTCTTCGTGGCGTCACCAATCCATCTGCAATTTTCTTATCTCAACACGAGCAGATGGTTCCTGGGGCATGTGTCCTAGTGACACAAGAGGGCAGTAGACCGCTCTTGGTTGAAATTCAGGCGCTGGTCGATACAGCGCATGTTCCTAACCCACGTCGTTTGGCAGTTGGTTTGGAGCAAGCGCGTCTAGCAATGCTCTTGGCAGTACTGCATCGCCATGCTGGGGTGGCTTGCTTTGATCAAGACGTGTTCTTAAATGCGGTGGGTGGCGTGAAGATTTCTGAGCCGGCAGCTGACTTGGCTGTGCTCTTAGCTATTCAATCATCGATTCGTAATCGTGCACTCCCTAAAGAGCTCATTGTGTTTGGTGAGGTTGGATTGGCTGGGGAAATACGTCCATGCCCACGTGGTCAAGAGCGCTTAAAAGAGGCCGCAAAACTTGGATTTACTGTGGCGATCATTCCAAAAGCGAATATGCCTAAGTCTAAAATTCCAGGCTTAAAAGTCATTCCAGTAGAGCGCATTGATCAAGCCATCGCAGCGGCGGCCGAGCTCAGTTAATTCTTGCTTGATCTATCTCAGGTCTTCGGCCTGTATTAAAAGTACTTGCTCTTCGCCGGCAGAAACTTCCATCCAGATTGCCGGAATTTGTGGGAAGGCCTTTTTGAAGTTCTCATACTCATTACCAATTTCAATCAAAATGGCGCCACGCTCTGAAAGATAGTCAGGGGCTTGGGCTATGATTCTCCGAATGAGATCCATGCCATCATCACCGCCTGCTAGAGCAAGGACTGGCTCAGCATGATATTCAGCCGGAAGTGCATTCATCGACGTGGAATTTACATACGGTGGGTTACAAATAATGAGGTCGAATAGATTATCTTCATTGGGCTCAGGCAGGGCATCCCAAAGATCACCATCCAAAAGTTCTACTTGGGAGTTCAAGCCGTGACGATCAAGGTTGCGTGCTGCAACGGAGAGGGCTGGCATGCTGATATCGCAAGCGCTCACATGAATATCTGGACAAGAGAGTGCAAGCAAGATTGCAAGGGAGCCGTTGCCAGTACATAGGTCTAGGGCTTTGCCATCTGCTGGAAGCCATGGCTCAAGTGAGCCATCCACAATGAGCTCTGCAATCCAAGAGCGCGGAACAATACTTTGTTCGCTGCAAAAGAATGGCACACCCATTAGCCATGCTTCGCCCAAGATATAGGCGAGGGGTTTACGGGAGGCAATTCTTTCTTCGGTAACCGCCAGGGCTTTTTGATATTGATCACTGGAGAGTGTTTGCTCTAGATGCTCTAAGGCTTCCGCAGGGCTAAGATCAATTTGTTTACTCGCAATCCACAAGGCTTCGCTTTGCGCGTCGATGGCCCCATGCCCATAATGCAAATTTGCTGCTTCTAATTTCTGTGCGATCTGATCAATGCACTGATTAACTGTAAGGGCTGGAGAAGGCTCAGGGTCCATGATGGATAAGTTGTGTATTAAGAGAGAGGGGCGGTAGCTAGCTTAAGCAATCAGTTGCTCAAGCGTTTTGCGATAAATATTTTTGAGGGGCTCAACATCATCCACAATCACACACTCGTCGATTTTGTGGCTAGTGGCATTGAGTGGGCCAAACTCTACAACCTCTTTGCAGACTTTGGCAATAAAGCGTCCATCACTTGTTCCACCAGTGGTCGATAGCACGGTATCTACTTGAG
This sequence comes from Polynucleobacter sp. TSB-Sco08W16, assembly GCF_018687455.1. Lineage (NCBI taxonomy): Bacteria > Pseudomonadati > Pseudomonadota > Betaproteobacteria > Burkholderiales > Burkholderiaceae > Polynucleobacter > Polynucleobacter sp. TSB-Sco08W16. The sequence continues at coordinate 1,360,661 of NZ_CP061291.1, read as the reverse complement.
TTTCTGATTTGATCGCCTTGCGCAGTGCGCCCGCAAGATCGCCATCGCCAGTGATAAAGGGACTACCACCTAAGACCCAATCGATTTCAAAATCTAAGCCAGCATTTTTGAGGATAGTTTCAAGACGTTCGCGCAGCTGCTCTGGTTTGCTCTCAGTTGAAAAACGGAAATTGAAATCGACCACCAATTCACCGGGAATGACATTGTTTGCACCAGTGCCTGCATGAACGTTAGAGATTTGAAAGCTTGTCGGCTGAAAATACTCATTACCTTTATCCCACTCAGTTTCTACTAAAGCGGTAATCGCTGGAGCGGAAAGGTGAATTGGATTCTTGCCCAAGTGAGGGTAGGCAATATGCGCCTGAATACCTTTAACTTTGAGCTTGCCGGATAAAGAGCCGCGACGACCATTCTTAATCATGTCGCCTAGTTGATCAACCGAAGTTGGCTCGCCGATCACACAATAATCTAGGCGCTGACCATGCTTTTGTAGACGCTCACACATAATGACAGTGCCATCATTGGCGGGGCCTTCTTCATCGCTCGTAATTAAAAAAGCGATTGATCCCTCGTGATCAGGATGGGCGGTGACAAACTCTTCGGTAGCTACAACAAAACCTGCTAAAGAGGTTTTCATATCCGCAGCACCACGGCCATAAAGCATGCCGTCACGAATAGTAGGAGCGAATGGATTGCTCGTCCACTTTTCCAATGGTCCTGTTGGTACGACATCAGTATGACCAGCAAACACGAGTACCTTGCCTTGATCGCCTGCCTTCCCCTTTTTAATTGCCCACAAGTTAGTCACTTGAAAGTGATCGGGTCCACTCACAACACTCTCGGTATGAAAGCCGATCGCTTGAAGACGCTTTGCAATCAAATCTTGGCAGCCACCATCAGCTGGCGTAACAGAATGGCAGGAGATGAGAGCTTCAGTTAGCTCGAGAGTGGCGCTCATAAATAGTTTGCTTAGTCGCGGAGAAGTTCGTTGATGGCCGTCTTAGCCCTGGTTTGAGCATCCACCTTCTTCACGATGATGGCTGCATACAAACTGTATTTGCCACAAGCGGAAGGTAGGGAGCCTGGAACCACTACTGAGCCTGCAGGAACGCGACCGTAATGTACTTCGCCAGTCTCTCGGTCATAAATTTTGGTACTTTGACCAATATAGACGCCCATGGAGAGAACAGCATTTTCTTCAATAACAACCCCTTCGACGACCTCAGAACGGGCGCCAATAAAGCAGTTGTCTTCAATAATCACAGGACCAGCCTGAATTGGCTCCAAAACACCACCAATCCCAACGCCACCAGAAAGGTGTACGTTCTTACCAATTTGGGCACAAGAGCCAACGGTAGCCCAAGTATCGACCATGGTTCCTTCGCCGACGTAAGCGCCAATATTGACGTAAGAGGGCATTAAAACGGCATTTTTGCCAATAAATGAGCCGCGGCGGGCCATTGCAGGAGGAACTACACGGAAGCCACCGGCAGCAAAATCTGCTGCCGTGTAGCTTTCAAACTTACTAGGAACCTTGTCGTAGAACTGGGTATACCCACCAGCACCCATAGGTTTGTTGTCTTCTAGGCGGAAAGAGAGCAAAACGGCTTTCTTAACCCATTGATTTACTTCCCACTTGCCGACATCGCGGCGTTCGGCAACGCGGATGGAGCCTGCATTTAGGCCTTCTAGGACGGCATTTACAGCCTCGCGGATGTCCGCTGGAGCGCTATTAGGTGAGAGGTCGGCGCGGTTTTCCCAGGCTTGTTCGATGATGCTTTGTGGTGATTGGCTCATGCTTTTTAGTTAACTATCAGATTGTTAAGGGATTTTGTCCCTGGAGGTAGATTTATCATTATATCGATGGGGCAAAAAGGCGTCTAAGTAGCCTCAAGCTTGCTATCATCTTCCCACTTTAGATGTAATTTTTACCCCTTTATTTGAACCCTCTTTTTTCCCTGCAAAGTACGCCGTGCAACTGAAATCCATCAAACTTTCCGGCTTTAAGTCTTTCGTTGACCCAACCCATTTTGAAATGCCTGGCCAATTAATTGGTGTTGTAGGCCCTAACGGTTGCGGAAAGTCGAACATTATTGATGCTGTCCGTTGGGTTTTGGGTGAATCCCGCGCGAGTGAATTACGCGGTGAATCTATGCAGGACGTTATTTTTAATGGTTCTGGATTACGTAAGCCTTCTGGCCGTGCTAGCGTGGAACTCATTTTTGACAATACAGAAGGACGCGCTCAAGGACAGTGGGGCGCTTTTACAGAATTAGGTATTAAACGCGTTTTAACTCGTGATGGAAATTCGAGTTACTACGTTAATAATCAAGTTGTTCGTCGAAAAGATATTCAAGATATTTTCTTGGGTACCGGTATGGGTCCAAGAGGCTACGCCATTATTGGTCAAGGTACGATCAATCGCATCCTGGAATCAAAGCCGGAAGAATTGCGTGTGTTCTTGGAAGAAGCGGCTGGAGTTTCCAAATACAAAGAACGTCGCAAAGAAACTGCCTCTCGTTTAGAAGACACTGTTGAAAACTTAACGCGTGTTGAAGATATCTTGCGAGAGCTGGACCAACAGCTCACTCGCTTAGAAAAACAAGCTACTGTTGCCGAGCGACATGCAGAGCTTTCAACGCTGATGAAATCGCAGCAACAGCTACTTTGGTTTGTACGTCAAACTGAGGCTGGTAAAGAGCAAGAGCGCCATGCTAATGGTATTCGGGACACTCAGGTAGGGCTTGAAGAGCAGACCGCTAAGCTACGCCACGCTGAGGCTGAGCTTGAGACTATGCGTACTCAGCAATATGCATTGCAAGATAAGGTATCTGAAGCGCAAGGCGAGCTTTATCAGACGAACTCTGATGTCAGTCAAGTAGAGTCACAGATTCATTATGTGCAAGAAGCGCGTCAACGCCTGCAACAACAAACCCAAGATTTACAAGCACAGTTGCAACGTTGGACTGTGCAAGAAACAGATGCTGCTCAGGCACAACGAACTGCCGAATATGAGTTAAGCGAAGCTTCTGAAAAAGAACAGACTTTATTGGCGAGCTTAAGTGGTTTGCAAGACCAAATGCCAGGCTGTGAAGAAACTTATCAAACTGCCTCACGAGATTTGAATCAAGCGCGCGAGACATTGGCAACGATTGAACAGCGTCTTGCTAGTTTGGGTGAGCGTATACGTGCCATGTCAGCTCAATCTGATGAACTCAAAGGGCGCGAAGCGCGCTTGACGGGTGAGTTAGATGCAATGCGTAGACCCGATGCGGAAGCTTTGCAAATGGCGGTTGATCGTCATGCCATGGCACAACGTAAAGTGGAAGAAGCAAAGCAGCGTGCTGGTGAAACGCAACAACGTGTGCCTGCTGCTGATGAGGCTCGCAACACTGCTCAACAAAAAATTCAGGCTGCCAATCAAGATTTGGCACAGACTGAGGCAAAGTTAACTGCTTTAACTGCGTTGCAGGCAAGCGTACAGGCCCAAGGCAAAATTGGTCCTTGGCTAGAAAGTAAAGGCCTCAAAGAAAGTAAGCGTCTCTGGCAAGAACTTAAGGTGGAGAGTGGCTGGGAAGCTGCTCTAGAGTCAGTCTTGCGTGAACGCCTGGCTGCAGTTACCGCAAAGAGCGTCCAAGAAACATTGGCATTAGCCAATGATGCGCCTCCAAGCCGATTAGCTATTTTGCTGACAGAAGAGATTACTCCTGCACACACTACAGTCCCAGCAGATTTCACGCCTTTACTGAGTCGCGTTCAAAGCGCTGGTGCACCAAGACTCACTTCAGTGCTGCAAGAGTGGTTAGACAATATTTATATTGCTACTAGTTTGGAAGATGCATTGCATCGTCGTGAAAAATTACCAGCAGGCGGTGCGTTTGTAACTCAACAAGGTCATTTAGTTAGTCGTGTTGGTGTTCAGCTATATGCCGCCGATTCTGAGCAAGCAGGTATGTTGGCTCGCGCTCAAGAGATGGAAAGTCTCGAGAAGCAGTTGCGTGCTCAAAAACTGATGCAAAGTGAATTACAAGGTGAGTTGGATCAATGCGTTGCTAACTATCAAGCGGCGCATCAAGCAGCAGAACAAGCCCGCATCAACGCTGAGCAAACTGTTCAAGAAGCGCATGGTTTTGAAGTTGAAAGAATGCAGTTGACGCAAGCTGAAGAGCAGTACAGTCAACGCGCTGCACAAATTCAGGGTGAGTTAAGTGAGCTGCGCCAGCAAGGGGAGCAGCTAAGCCTGACTCAAGGGCAGGCTAATGAAGAGTTGGCGCAATCGGAAGAGTCTAAACAAGGCTTCCAAGAAGCACTGGCAACCGCTCAAGAAAAATTAGAACTCTCGACCCAAGAACGAGATCGTTTACGTGAATCATTACGGGTTGCTGAGATGGCTGCGCAAGAGGCAGCTTTTGCAACCCGCTCATTGCAACAGCGCATTGCTGACTTGCAGCGTGATCAAAGTACAGCTCGCACACAGATCATGGAGATTCAAGATAAACATGATCTAGCTACTAAAGAGCTCGAAACTTTAAGTGACGAAGAGGCGCAAGATAAGTTACAAGGTCTTTTACTTGCTCGTAGTGCTCGTGAGGCTGCTTTGGCAAATGCCCGTACTGAGCAAGACGCCTTATTGCATCAATTGCGTGAAGCGGATGAAGCGCGTATGCAGGTAGAGCGCAGCTTACAGCCTATGCGTGACAAGGTAGTGGATTTGCAGCTCCGTGAACAAGCGGCTCGTTTAAATTTCGAACAATTTGCTACTTTATTGGCGGATGCAGAAGCAGACTTAATCGCTTTGGAAGCGAATTTTAGTCCTGACCTCAAAGTAGGCGCCTTGCAAACCGAAGTCAATCGTTTGAGTACAGAAATCCAGTCTTTAGGTCCAGTAAATATGGCCGCGCTTGATGAATTGTCTAGCTCACGTGAGCGTAAACAATTCTTGGATGCCCAATCCGCTGACTTGAATGAAGCAATGCAGACTTTGACTGACGCTATTGCGAAGATCGATGCCGAGACTCGCGATTTGTTGCAAGGCACCTTTGATCAAGTAAACAGCCACTTTGGCAAACTGTTCCCTGAGCTGTTTGGTGGTGGCCATGCAGAATTGGTGATGACTGGTGAAGAGATTTTGGACTCCGGTGTACAAGTGATGGCTCAACCTCCAGGCAAGAAAAATAGCAGCATTTACTTGCTCTCAGGTGGTGAAAAAGCATTGACTGCTATTGCTCTGGTCTTCTCACTCTTCCTCTTGAACCCAGCCCCATTCTGTTTATTAGATGAGGTAGATGCGCCATTAGACGATGCAAATACCTTGCGCTATGCTCAGCTAGTTGCCAAAATGTCAGATAAGACACAGTTTTTGTTTATCTCGCACAACAAGATTACTATGGAAATCGCTAATCAACTGATTGGTGTCACGATGCAAGAGCAAGGCGTATCCCGCATTGTTGCTGTGGATATCTCTTCAGCCGTCTCAATGGTGGAGGCCGCCTAAGTGTACGTAGAACAAATCATGACGATGCTGGGCCTGTCTGATTTGCAATTCGCTTTGGCTGCAATTGGGTTGTTGATCTTGATTGCAGTAGCAATCTTGAATTTCAAATACTCACGCGCTCGTCGTAAGGCAAAAGAGCAGAGCCAATCTGCTATGGATGAGCGTTTTGCTCGTGAGCCCAGTTTTGGGCAGGGTTTTGCAGATGCTGGCGAACGTGCAGAGCCTAGTTTTGGTGAACCATTATCGAGCGCTACAAGCACTTCCGAAAAATTTGTGATTGATCCTCGTATTGATTGCGTCATAACACTCCGGTTTGATGAGAGTATCAGTGGTGCAGAAATCTTGGCAGAGATTTCTGCTTGGAATGATCTACACGTAAAGCCATCTGCAAGGTGGATATGCGAAGGCTTAAATGCTGACCAAGATGCCGCTGAAGACTGGGAAGAGTTAAAGCCAGAATCAACTTATTCCGAGCTCCAGCTTGCCATTCAGTTAGCTAGCCGTCGCGGTGCTATTGGGGTTTTAGAGTTATCTGACTTTTGCTCTCGCGTACAAGCGCTTGCTGATACCTTGGGCTCTCAAATAGACATGCCTAGTGTTAACACTATGCTGGAAAGTGCCAAAGAGTTAGATGTGATGGCGGCAGATAGCGATATTCAGTTGAGTATCAACGTGCTGTTTGATGAGTCTTGCCCTTGGGGCAATTTTGATGCCTTAATGCGTCAACGCGGATTCAAATTGGCTCGTAACGGTAGGCAATATGAGTTTCATAGCAACGGTAAATCCATCTTTAATAGCGCTGACTTAGATCCCAATAAGCCTGTTACTCAACTCACACTACTTCTAGAAGTTCCCTTGGTGCCCCAAGATGATCGCGCCTTTGAAAGAATGTTGGGTGAAGGTGTTGAGATTGCTCAGGCCGCCAATGGCCGCTTGGTTGATGACAATGGCATTAATTTAAGTGAGGCAGCAGTCATTAGTATTCGTCAGCACTTGGATGTGCTCTATGCCAATCTTGAGAGATACGGCATTCCAGCGGGCTCTTCAACAGCCAGCAGACTATTTAGCTAAGGAATTGTCTTGTCGTCTAATAGTCCGACAAATTTAGCGGAGCGTTACGCATTTTTACAAGCCGAGCTTGCCCGTCTTGAGCATGCGTATTACGTTTTAGATAATCCACTACTTCCTGATATTGAATACGATCGACTCTATCGTGAGTTATTGGAGATTGAAGTGACCCACCCTGAGTGGGTAACATCAGAGTCACTCTCTCAAAGAGTGGGTGGTGCAGCCTTAAAAGAATTTGATTCAGTTACCCATCAAGTGCCGATGCTTTCACTCAATAACGCATTTGAGGATGCAGAGTTGATTGCCTTTGATCGACGTTGTCGAGAGGCTTTGCATGCAGATCATGTGACCTATGCAGGTGAGCTGAAGTTTGATGGCTTAGCTATTTCCCTTCGTTATGAAAATGGCTTATTGATCACTGCTGCAACCCGGGGCGACGGTGCTAGCGGCGAGGACGTTACGGCAAATATCAAAACTATTCGCGCTATTCCACTGAAGTTAACAGGTAAGAATATTCCTCAAGTTTTAGAGGTTCGTGGTGAAGTCTTTATGTATCTCAAAGATTTCCAAAAAATGAATCAACAGGCGGCGGCTACAGGTGAAAGAGAGTTTGCCAATCCTCGTAATGCTGCTGCAGGCAGCTTGCGCCAACTAGATTCCAAGATCACCGCCAAAAGACCACTTTCTTTCTTTGCCTATGGCCTGGGCGCCCTTGAGCCACAGTCTTGGTTGCCTAAAACACATGAAGAATTGCTCAATGCTTATGCAGAATTAGGCTTGCCAGTATGTGCAGAGCGTAAAGTGCTGCACTCCGTAAATGAAATCTTAGCCTTCTATAACGAGATTGGCGCTAAGCGTGATTCCTTGCCCTATGACATTGATGGGGTTGTTTATAAAGTTAATTCATTTGCAGAACAAGCAAAGCTTGGCTTTGTATCTAGGGCTCCACGTTTTGCCTTGGCACATAAATATCCAGCGCAAGAGGCGTTGACTACTGTTTTGGGAATTGATGTACAGGTAGGTCGTACGGGCGCAATTACTCCAGTAGCAAGGCTAGCTCCAGTCGAAGTGGGTGGTGTCACTGTTACCAATGCTACGTTGCACAATGAAGATGAAGTCAAACGCAAGGATGTGCGCATTGGTGATACTGTTTCAGTGCGTAGGGCAGGAGACGTCATTCCTGAGGTGGTATCAGTGATTAAAGATCGCCGACCAATAGATGCGCTAGAGTTTGTCATGCCTACCCGCTGTCCGGTTTGCGATTCTCATATTGAGCGCTTAGCTGATGAGGCGGTAGCGCGATGCAGTGGTGGATTATTTTGTGGTGCACAACGTAAGCAAGCGTTAATTCACTTTGCTCATAGAAGGGCGCTTGATATTGAGGGTCTAGGTGAGAAGATTGTGGATCAATTAGTGGATCAAAATCTCGTTAGAACACCAGCAGATCTCTATAGGTTGGGATTTTCTGCCTTAGCAAATCTAGAGCGGATGGGCGAGAAGTCGGCAGACAATCTGATTCAGGCAATTAACCAATCCAGAAATACCACTCTAGCTAGATTTATCTTCGCTTTGGGTATTCGTCATGTGGGCGAGACTACTGCAAAGGATTTGGCCAACCACTATCAGTCCATGCATGCCCTCATGGATGCCAGCATGGACGACCTACTGACTGTGAAGGACGTTGGCCCAGTAGTAGCAGACTCCATTACGAGTTTTATGGAAGAAGCACATAACCGTGAGGTGATTGAACAACTTCTCGCATCTGGAATGCAGCTTGCTGTTGAGGAAAAAATCATTAGTGCAGCAGTAGCAGGCAAAACATTTGTCCTAACGGGAACTTTTCCAACCCTCACAAGAGATGAAGCTAAAGATCTACTTGAAAAAGCAGGGGCCAAAGTGGCAGGCTCAGTTTCTAAGAGGACGGATTATGTCGTTGCGGGCACAGATGCTGGTAGCAAGCTCACCAAAGCAGAAGAGTTGGGTGTGCCAGTAATTGATGAAGCCGCAATGCTGGATTTATTGAAATAAGGGATTAAGCCCCTAAAGCTTCCAACAACTCTGTCTCAAGCTGGATCTGTAGCTTTGGATTCTTGCCCAAGTTAGCAGCATCCAAAAGAAGAATGTCTTCCACTCGCTCACCAAGAGTATTAATCCTTGCTGTATGAATCGATACTTGATGTTTGGCTAACACTCTAGAGATGGTGTAGAGCAGGCCTGTACGATCACTCGCAGAGAGAGCCAGGGTGTAATAGCGACCCCGGTCATCTGGAACCATGTGAACCCGCGGTTGAATTGGGAAGGTGCGTGACTGCCGAGAGAGGCGACCCATGCTTGGGTTGGGTAGTGGATCTGCGGTTGTTAATGCTTGTGTTAATTCAAACTCAACCAGTTGAATGAGATCGCGATAACTACCGCCTTCATCAACTAGATTGCTACCAGAGATTTGGAAGGTATCAAGAGCGTAGCCATGGCGAGTCGTATGAATGCGGGCATCCCAAATTGAGAATCCATGTCTTTCAAAGTAGGCGCAGATTCTGGCAAAAAGATCTTCTTGGTCTTTAACATAGACGGCTATCTGCAAACCTTCGCCGATAGGTGAAAGTCTTGCTCTCACAATCGGCTCATCGCTATTTACTTTGTTATAAAGATGGCGAGTTAACCAAGCAATGTCTGATGAGTCTTGCCTGAGGAAGAATGCAACATCTAATTGTTTCCATAACTCCTCATAAGACTCATCGTTAATGCCATAGAGACGGAGTTTGGCTTTGGATTCTTCTTGGTGTTGAGCTAGCTCTGAGTTGGCATCTGGTTTCGCACCACCCAATACTCTTAGGGTCGCACGATAGAGGTCCTCTAGTAATTTGCCTTTCCAAGCATTCCAAACTTTAGGGCTGGTGCCACGGACATCTGCAACCGTAAGGAGGTAGAGGGCAGTGAGGTGGCGCTCATCACCGACTTTCTTGGCAAAGGCTCTAATCACATCTGGATCAGTAATATCTTGCTTCTGAGCCACCTGACTCATATTCAGATGCTCTGCAACAAGCCACACTAAAAGTTCAGTGTCTTGTTTATCTAGGCCATGATCTTTTGCAAACTTGCGTGTGTCGGCTTTCCCCAGTTGAGAGTGATCCCCGCCGCGCCCTTTGGCGATATCGTGAAATAGAGCCGCAATCACGAGTAACCAAGGTTTCTCAAAATGGGCAATTAGGCCACTGCAAAAAGGAAACTCATGGGTATATTCCACCACCATGAAACGACGGACATTCCGCAAGACCATCAAGATATGCTGATCGACTGTGTATATGTGAAATAAGTCGTGCTGCATTTGCCCAACAATTCTTCTAAAGGCAGGCAAATACCTTCCTAAGACGCTACTGCGATTCATAAGTTGGAATGCGCGGCTGACACCTTCAGGCTGCTTAAGAATCTCAATAAATAAAGCGCGATTAATGGGGTTGGCACGCCACTTGCTATCCATTTTTTGACGAGCGTTGTATAGCGCTCTAAAGATGGTGGCAGAGAGACTCTTGACATTAGCAGTCTGTGCAAAGACTAAGAAGGTTCGCAAAATTTGCTCGGGGTGCTTCTGAAACAGTTGTGGATCAGTGATATCCAAGACGCCTTGACGCTCAATGAAGAACTCATTCCCCTCACCAGGGATGGGGAGTATCGTTTTTGATTCTTGTGGAAACAGCAGGGCCTCAATGTTTTGCATCAATACATCGTTTAACTGAGTAACGGCTTTTGCTGCCCAGTAGTAGCGACGCATGATCGCTTCGCTAGCCTGGCGTGATGAGTCAGTTTCAATACCCATGACTTTGGCAAGGGGTGCCTGCAAGTCAAAAGCAATGACGTCTTGACGCCGACCGGCTAGTAGATGCAGATTAGCCCTAAGGGTCTCTAGAAAACGTTGGTTACGGTTTAATTCCGTAAGCTCACGCTGCGTCACTAAACCTGCTTGGTTTAGGTCCTTAAAGGTGTCACCGAGTAAAGCCGCTTTACTGACCCAAGAAATAACCTGTAAATCACGCAAACCACCAGGGCTTTCTTTGCAGTTGGGCTCAAGAGAATAAGGGGTGTTCTGATACTTGTAATGCCGCTGAATTTGTTCTGCCTGTTTTGCTTGGAAGAATATCTTTGGGTCCATCGCAGATTCAAAGGCAGTAGCAAATTCTTTAAAAAGTATTTTCTTACCGCAGATGAGGCGCGCCTCAAGCAAAGAAGTGCGCACGGTAATATCTTGTTCGGATTCAGAGATACATTCGGCAACAGTTCTGACTGAGGAGCCAATCTCCAGTCCGGTATCCCAGCAGCTAGCAACGAATTGCTCTACTTTTGCTGATAAGGACTCAGCTGACTTAGTATCTGCTGGAAGCAAGATCAAGATATCAATATCAGAGTAAGGAAATAGGGCGCCCCTACCGAAGCCGCCAACCGCTACCAAAGTAGCTTCATTATTTAAGCCACAGTTATTCCATAGTTGACTTAGTAGTTGGTCAGTCAGTTTGCTAAGTTGCTTAGTGAGTTTTCCAACGGCCTGAGTTTGCTTGAACTCAGCGTACGCAATTTCTCGGGCAGCACGCAATCCAGCGGCATCAGTAATTTTGTTTGTCACTGGAGGCTTGCTCATCAATTTAGATGTTGGCTACAGCAGGCCTAAAAGCAAGGCCTTTAACGCAATCAGGCGGAGGATTGCTGCCTTCTGACCAGGTCAATACTTCAACACCGCTTGAAGTTACCAGAAGCGTATGTTCCCATTGAGTAGAGAGGCTGCGATCTTTGGTTTTAACTGTCCATTGATCCGGCATCGTGCGAATATCTCGACGACCAGCATTGATCATTGGCTCAATGGTGAACGTCATGCCGGCTTGTAGTTTTTCACCGGTTCCTGGTCGACCATAATGCAGAATCTGAGGATCTTGATGAAATACTTTGCCGATGCCGTGACCACAATATTCGCGGACAACGGAATAGCCCGCTTTTTCTGCATGCGTTTGTATCACGTGACCAATGTCACCCAGTGAAGCGCCGGGTTTGACTTGAGCAATACCAAGCCACATACATTCAAAAGTAATTTGGGTTAGGCGCTTTGCCATGACTGATACTTCACCAACCATAAACATGCGGCTGGTATCACCATAGTAACCATCTGGAGTGATGACGGTGATATCTAGATTTACTACGTCACCATTTTTAAGAACTTTTTCTCCAGGAATGCCATGACAAATCACATCGTTCACTGAAGTACAAATCGATGCAGGAAAGGGTGGGTAGCCAGGAGGTTGGTAATTTAGTGGCGCGGGAATCGTTTTTTGAACATCACGCATATATTCATGGCAAATCCGATCTAGTTCGCCAGTAGTTACCCCAGCAACAACGTGGGGGCTTACATGGTCCAACACCTCGCTGGCCAAACGGCCAGCTTCTCGCATCCCTTGGATGTCTTTTTCTGCAGTAAACACACTATTCATTCCTTGATTATCAACGACTTGAGTCCCTTTGGCTTGGCTTATTTGCTTAAAATTTAGGCAGTATTCCTCATTTTGATGCATTCTGATGCGATTTTGGGATTCCCCATCTGCTGGTAAGTAAGGGTAGGGCTGGCTAGATCCTTGATATTTAAGCTATAATTTCGTTCTCAGGTCTATTTTGGACTTGAAATCGCGAGTTGAGCCTTCCAGGGTGGCGTTTTTTAGCGCAGCTAGGACTCAACTTTAGAAACAACCCTTAGGAGAAGTTATGTCAGTAACTATGCGTCAAATGCTGGAAGCCGGTTGCCATTTTGGTCACCAAACACGCTTCTGGTCCCCAAAGATGGCCCCATTTATTTTCGGTCATCGCAATAAGATCCACATTATCAACTTGGAAAAAACATTGCCAATGTTTCAGGATGCCCTGAAATTTGCAAAACAAGTTGCTGCTAATCGTGGCACGATTTTGTTTGTTGGTACTAAGCGTCAATCACGCGAGATCATTGCTGAAGAAGCTGCTCGTGCTGGTATGCCTTACATCGACAGCCGTTGGTTGGGCGGTACGCTCACTAACTTTAAAACCGTTAAAGGTTCCCTCAAGCGTTTGAAGGATATGGAAGTTGCTAAAGAAGCTGGCGACTGGGAAAAGCTTTCCAAGAAAGAGGCTTTGACTAATGACCGTGATCTCGATAAGTTGCAAAAAGCGCTTGGCGGTATCAAAGATTTGAATGGTGTTCCAGATGCGATTTTCGTAGTGGACGTCGGTTATCACAAGATTGCTATTACTGAAGCTAACAAGCTTGGTATTCCAGTGATCGCTGTTGTGGATACCAACCACTCACCAGAAGGTGTTGATTACATCATCCCTGGTAACGATGACTCCAGCAAGGCTGTAACCCTCTATGCACGTGGCATTGCAGACGCAATCCTCGAAGGCAAAGCAAACTCTGTTCAAGAAATCTTGACAGCAGTTAAAGAGGGCGAAGAAGAGTTCGTTGAAGAAGGGAAAGCTGAATAATGGCCGCTATTACCGCTGCAATGGTTGGCGAGTTACGCGCCAAAACTGATGCTCCGATGATGGAGTGCAAAAAAGCTTTGACAGAGGCTGATGGTGATATGGCTCGTGCAGAAGAAATTCTGCGTGTCAAACTGGGTAGTAAGGCTGGTAAAGCCGCTTCACGTGTTACTGCTGAAGGTATCGTTGCAACTGCAATCAATGGCAGCACTGGCGCATTGCTTGAAGTGAACTGCGAAACAGACTTTGTTTCTAAGAATGATGACTTCTTGGCATTCGTAAATGATTGCGTAAAGTTGGTTGCTGAAAAGAACCCTGCTGACGTTGCAGCTTTGCTCGCATTGCCTTTAAACGGTCAAACTGTTGATGAAGTTCGTAGCGCATTGATCGGTAAGATCGGTGAGAACATCATGCCACGTCGCTTTAAGCGTTTCTCTGGAAGCAATAAGTTAGTTTCTTACCTCCATGGCACCCGCATTGGTGTAGTGGTTGAGTTTGAAGGTGACGACGCTGCTGCTAAAGACGTTGCTATGCACGTTGCAGCAATGAAGCCAGTAGCTTTGTCTATGGCCGACGTTCCTGCTGAATCAATTGCGATTGAGCGTAGCGTTGCCGTTCAAAAGGCTGCTGAATCTGGCAAACCACCAGAAATCGTTGAGAAGATGGTTGAAGGTTCTATTCAGAAGTACCTTAAAGAGGTCTCTTTGTTGAACCAAACTTTCGTCAAAAACGATAAGCAAACCGTTGAGCAAATGCTCAAGGCCGCTAATACAACAGTTAAAGGTTTTACTATGTTTGTTGTAGGTGAGGGCATTGAGAAGCGCCAAGACGACTTTGCTGCTGAAGTAGCTGCTCAAGTGGCTGCTGCCTCTAAAGCAACTGCTTAATTAGCTAGCCTGGGGCTAGCCCCAGTAGCTTGGCAATACCCAAAAGGGCATGGAAACCTTAGTTTCTGTGCCCTTTTGTTTGATCTCCAGCAAGCCCTTTATAATTTGGTTAATACATTAAAAAGTACTTAAAGATCAATAAGCTAAGTATGTAAAGTGCTTAGCAAATTACGGAAAATCAAAACATGCCAGGCTATAAACGCGTCCTCCTCAAATTATCTGGTGAAGCCCTTATGGGAGATGATGCTTTTGGCATCAATCCAGTCACCATCGATTCCATGGTTTCTGAAATTGCTCAAGTAGTCAGTAGCGGTGTTGAACTGGCTATCGTCATTGGCGGCGGAAATATTTTCCGCGGCGTTGCCGGCGGTGCTGCAGGCATGGATCGTGCAACAGCTGACTACATGGGAATGTTGGCGACCATGATGAACTCACTCGCATTGCAAGATGCTTTGCGTCAAAAAGGGGTTGAAGCTCGGGTTCAGTCTGCCCTCAGAATGGACCAAGTGGTAGAGCCCTATATTCGTCCTCGTGCGATCCGTGCGATGGGTGAGGGCAAGGTGGTGATCTTTGCTGCGGGTACAGGTAACCCATTCTTTACAACTGACACTGCTGCCGCTTTGCGTGGTGCCGAGATGGGGGTGGAGATCATGCTTAAGGCAACTAAGGTTGATGGCATCTATAGCGCCGATCCAGTAAAAGACCCAACGGCAACTTTATATAAGACCATCACATTTGATGAGGCAATCATCAAGAACTTACAAGTCATGGATGCTACAGCGTTTGCATTGTGCCGTGACCGTAAATTACCAATCAAAGTATTTTCAATTCTGAAGCCAGGCGCATTAATGCGCGTAGTGCAGGGTGAAGCTGAAGGTACTTTGGTGCACGCTTAATAGGAGGCATGATGTCTGCAGTAGAAATTAAAACCAATACCAACCAAAAGATGGAAAAGTCTCTCGAGGCTTTGAAAACCAACTTAGCAAAAATTCGTTCTGGCCGTGCTAACCCAGGAATCTTGGAGCATATTCAAGTCGACTATTACGGCAATCCAACCCCGTTGAGTCAAGTGGCTAGCTTGGGTCTTGCCGATGCTCGTACCATCAATGTTCAACCATTTGAAAAGACCATGGTTGCGGTAGTTGAGAAAGCAATTCGAGATTCTGACTTAGGTTTGAATCCCGCTTCACAGGGCACTGTGATTCGTGTGCCAATGCCTGCTTTGACTGAAGAGCGCCGTCGTGAGCTGACTAAAGTGGTCAAGAGCGAAGGCGAAGATACAAAGATCGCTGTGCGTAACTTGCGTCGCGATGCAAATGAGCACCTCAAACGCTTAACTAAAGACAAAGAAATTTCAGAGGATGAAGAGCGTCGTGCTACTGATGAGATTCAGAAGATGACCGATAAGGCAGTGGTTGATATTGACAAGATCATTGCTGAAAAAGAAAAAGAGATCATGACGGTTTAAGGCCGTAATGAGCTTTATTTTTTATGACCCAACACCTTAGCTCCACACAGGCGATACCAGAGGTCAATGCTATCCCTCGCCATGTGGCAATCATCATGGATGGTAATGGGCGTTGGGCTAGTAAGCGGATGATGCCCCGTGTGGCAGGTCATTCAGAAGGTTTGGGTGCGGTTCGTAAGATTGTTCAAGAATGCCGCAAGCTAGGCGTTGAGTACTTAACGGTATTTGCGTTTAGCTCAGAAAATTGGCGCCGCCCACCCGAAGAAGTGGGGTTTTTAATGAAGCTCTTTCTCAAATCGCTTAAGGGCGAGGTTTCGCGCCTTGCTGACAACGATATCGCATTGCGGCTGATCGGTGATCTGAGTCGATTTGATTCTGCTATTCAAGATATGGTGCGGTTTTCAGAAGAGAAGACTGCTGGATGTAAGGCGCTCACCTTCACGATTGCTGCAAATTATGGTGGTCGTTGGGATATCTTGCAGGCGATGCGCCATTGCCTGGAGGCCAACCCTAACTTAAAGCCTGAAGAAGTTGGCGAAGAGCTACTGCAGCCTCATCTTTCAATGGCATATGCTCCGGAGCCAGATTTATTTATTCGTACAGGTGGCGAACAACGCGTTAGTAATTTCTTGTTATGGCAACTGGCTTATACAGAGTTATATTTCACGGATGTTTTATGGCCCGACTTTGATGAGGCAGAGCTACATAAAGCCTTTGATTGGTTTAGTCAGCGCGAGCGGCGCTTCGGACGCACTAGTGCTCAGCTTGCTTCGCAAGCAATGAGTGACGCAGTTTAATCCTTAAATTCACTTTGACATGCTCAAAACCCGAGTAATTACTGCCCTTGTTCTATTGGCAGTTCTTTTGCCAATTTTATTTTTATTGCCACCTGTTTATGTGGGCGCATTCTTTTTGGTGGCTTTATTAGCTGCTGCTTGGGAGTGGAGTCGCCTATTGTTTCCTGAAGCATCTCGCGCTGCTTGGTTATATGCATTATTTTGTTTGTTAATCATTCTGCTTTTGCTGGGCATGCAGAACACCGCTTGGCAGTTCTCCCTGTTATTGCTAGCAGTTATTTTTTGGTTTTTTATCGCACCATTTCTTTTGGCAAGAGGTATGAATCTTTCTTTGCCTAAGTTACGTCCTTTTTATGTAGTGCTTGGATTAATTTTGTTGCCAGCAACTTGGTTTGCTTTGATATTTCTGCGTGAACTAGGTTTAGTGTTTCTTTTATCGACAATGGCCTTGGTATGGGTTGCAGATATTGGTGCTTATTTTGTTGGAAAGGCCTTTGGAAAGCGTAAGTTGGCAGTGCAAATCAGTCCTGGCAAATCCGTTGAGGGTGCGATTGGCGGTCTAGTTCTTTGTTATGTGTACGCCCTTGTGTGTGTAATTTGCTTGCCGTTTGAAGCCACCTTATTTGGGGCATGGGCTATTCGCTTTGGTTGGGTTCCAATGCTGCTGATGGTGACGGTACTCACCACATTCAGCATTTTTGGAGATCTCTTTGAATCTCAATTGAAGCGTTTAGCGGGGGTCAAAGACAGTAGCCATTTATTGCCAGGGCATGGTGGAGTATTAGATCGTGTGGACGCTTTGATTCCAGCAATGCCGATAGCGGCGCTCTTAGCAGGATTGGTGTGATGTCAGTGAAGCAGGTTGCCATTCTAGGTTCAACTGGGTCTATTGGTATCAATACACTCGACGTCATTCGCTCGCACCCAGATCGTTTTAATGTAGTCGCACTGACTGCCGCAAAACAAGTTGATTTGCTGGCTGAGCAATGTGATGAATTCAGGCCAGCTATTGCTGTAGTGGCAGATGCTGATGGCGCTCTCCGCTTAAGCAAGCTCTTACTTGAGAAAAAAATCCAGACTCAAGTACTGTATGGCCCAGATGCGCTTGTTACCGCGGTTACGAATTCGGATTGCGATACTGTGATGGCTGCTATTGTTGGAGCAGCAGGGTTAGTGCCGGCACTCGCCGCCGCCAATGTGGGCAAAAGAGTATTACTCGCAAACAAAGAGGCGCTAGTAATGTCTGGCAATTTGTTTATGCAGGCCATGAAGAGTGGTGGGGGCGAACTCCTGCCAATCGATAGCGAGCACAATGCTATCTTTCAATGTCTGCCCAATGATTTTACAAAGGCGCCACATGCGCATTTAGGCGTTGAAGAGTTATGGCTAACCGCATCTGGTGGCCCCTTCAGAAATACTCCCTTAGATCAATTGGCGAGCATTACGCCTGAACAAGCCTGCGCCCATCCTAACTGGGTAATGGGTAGAAAAATTTCCGTTGATTCTGCAACGATGATGAACAAGGGTCTTGAGGTAATCGAGGCTTTTTGGTTATTTGGTTTGCCACTTGAAAAAATTAAAGTATTGATTCATCCGCAAAGTGTTGTGCATTCGATGGTGCGCTATCGTGATGGCTCAGTTCTGGCGCAAATGGGTCAGCCTGATATGCGCACTCCAATTGCTTACGGTTTGGCTTGGCCAGAGAGAATAGAGGCAGGGGTTGCGCCTTTAAACTTGGCGCAACTTGCAAGCCTTAATTTTTCAGAGCCAGAGTTAGCTCGCTTCCCATGTCTCTCTTTAGCATTTGCTGCAGCTAAAGCGGGTGGTACAGCTCCAGCAGTACTTAACGCTGCCAATGAAGTAGCGGTAGCGGCTTTTTTGGATAGCGGACTTCCTTATTTGCAAATAGCATCCTTGGTTGAAAGGGTGTTGAATGCCATTCCCGTATCTAGCGCAGATTCTCTAGAGACTATTCTGTCTGTCGATACGCAGGCAAGAAAAGTTGCGCAGGATTTCATCGCAGCGCTATATAAGTAATTTAGATAAATAGGAATTTCTGTGCAAGCGCTCATTACACTCGCTGCATTTTTGGTAACCCTCGGTGCATTGGTTAGCTTTCATGAGTTTGGACATTTTGTTGCAGCTCGCGCTTGTGGGGTGCGAGTACTTCGCTTTGCGATCGGTTTTGGGAAGCCGCTATTGATTTATCGAGCGAAGAATAAAACGGAGTGGGTGCTTGCCTCCATTCCTTTGGGTGGTTATGTGAAGCTATTAGATGGTCGTGACCGTAGTCAGTTGATTGCGAGTAATGAGCAGTCTGAGTCCTTTGATCAAAAGCCACTTTGGCAGCGTTCTTTGATTGTGGCTGCTGGTCCATTAGCTAACTTCTTTTTGGCAATAGCTCTATTTTCGGTAATTTATATTTCCGGAGCTCCTCAGTTGCCAGCAGTCTTGCAAAATCCACAAGAGAGTTCTGTTGCTGCGAAATTGGGGGTGATTGAGGGAGAAAGGGTGCTTGGATGGCAAAGCCTGAATTCTGAGGGTGCCGTGCCCGCTTTTGGTGAATTTGAACCCATCCCCAGTTGGAATGCCCTGCGGTGGAATTTAATGGATGCTCTTAGTGGTGAGAATGGTTTTGCCTTGCAATTGCAGGATCCTGCCGGCAACCAAGTCATTAAGACCTTTAAAGCCCCTGATTTGCCACGGATTAGCCCTGATGGCGATCCCATGGGGCAATTGGGATTGCTGCCTAAGATGACCCCATTGGCTGATTGGCAGGAGCTCAAATTAGACCCTTTGAATGCCATCCGTTTTGCATCCCAAAGGGTGTGGCTAATTAGCAAGGTTTCTGTCAGGCTCATGCTGGGGATGCTTACTGGTCAAACCTCTATCAAACAGCTCGGAGGCCCATTGAGTATTGCTGATATGGCTGGCAAGTCAGCTCAGGTTGGTTGGCAGCCTTTTTTGGCATTTTTAGCATTGATTAGCATCAGCATTGGCCTTCTGAACTTGCTCCCTTTTCCTATGCTTGACGGGGGTCAGCTCCTGTATGATGCATGGGAGCTGGTGGCTGGTAAGCGGATTCCGATATCGATGCAGGAGCAGTTCCAAAAAGTGGGCTTCCTGTTGCTGATTTCTCTGTCTATGCTGGCCTTGTTTAACGATTTACAACGCTATTTTTCGCCTTGAATTTTCTGATCTCATTCCCTTCTGCTTTTATTCGCCTTGCAGCCCAGCTGCTGGTCATTATTGCCGTCAGCTTCGGTGTAAATGCACATGCTGCTGATTCATTTGCTGTCAAAGACATCCGGGTTGAAGGTTTACAGCGCGTAGAGCCAGGCACAGTATTTAGTTATTTATCAGTTCAAGTGGGTGATACGTTTACAGAAGAAAAAGGTGCAGAAGCGATTAAAGCGCTTTACAGCACTGGATTTTTTAGGGACGTGCAAATTCAAGCTCAGGGTGATGTTTTGATTGTGATTGTTGAGGAGCGCCCAACAATCTCCCGTATTGAATTTACGGGAATGAAAGAGTTTGATAATGAGATTGTTAGGAAATCTCTTAAAGCTGTTGGTGTAGCAGAGGCTCGTTTTTACGATAAGGCTCTAATTGATAAAGCAGAGCAAGAGCTGAAGCGCCAATATGTTGGTAAGGGCATGTTTGCTGCGGAGGTGGTAGCAACAGTTACCCCTGTGGAACGCAATCAAGTTGCTGTTTACTTCAACATCGACGAAGGTCCGGTTGCCAAAATCCAAGAAATTAACTTCATTGGAAATGAAGCATTTAGTGAAGGCACTCTAAAAGGTGAAATGCAGCTCAAAACCGGTGGTTGGTTATCTTGGTACAGTAAAGATAATCTTTATTCAAAACAAAAGCTCACTGCTGACTTGGAGACTATTCGTTCCTTCTACTTGAATCGCGGGTATTTAGAGTTTGTTATTGAGTCCACGCAAGTCTCGATTACGCCAGATAAAAAAGGAATTTATTTGACCATCAGCATTCGTGAGGGCAATAAATTTACCGTGAAGGATGTGCGCTTAGCAGGGGAGACTTTAGGTAAAGAGGCTGAGCTCAAGCAGCTTATCGTTTTAAAGCCTGGCGATACTTTTTCATCCGCCAAATTAACAGAGAGCACTAAGGCTATTGCGGAAGTCTTGGGTTCGTATGGTTACGCCTTTGCAACGATTAATCCTCAGCCTGATATTCGCCGTGATCTCTCTGAGGTTGATCTGACTCTGGTGATTGATCCAGGTCGTCGAATTTATGTTCGCAAGGTGGACATCTCCGGTAATGCAAAAACGCGTGATATGGTGATTCGCCGTGAAATGCGCCAGTTCGAAAGCTCGTGGTTTGATAGCGATAAGATCGACTTATCCAAAAAACGCTTGGGTAGGCTTGGTTATTTCACTGAAACCGATATCACTACAGAGGATGTCCCAGGCTCACCCGATCAGGTTGACGTCAACGTGAAGGTAACTGAAAAACCAACTGGTGCCGTAACTATTGGCGCAGGTTTTTCTTCAACAGAAAAGGTGATTTTGACTGCTGGTATTAACCAGGATAATGCGTTTGGTACTGGAACATCCGTAGGCTTGAATGCGTCTGTGGGCAAAATTAATCAGAATTTAACTCTGTCAAATTACGACCCTTATTTCACTGAGGATGGTATTAGTCGATATACCGATTTGTACTATCGCTCATCTAAGCCCTTGTATTACGTTGGCGATCCTGATTACCAAATTAAATCAGTAGGTTCAAATATTAAGTTTGGCGTCCCTTATACAGAAGTGGATCGTGTTTTCTTTGGAACAGGTATTGAGGCTTTCCAAATTCAGACTACTTCCAATACACCGATTCCGTATTTAAATTATGCGCAAAGTTATGGTATTGCTGCTCCTGGTTACCCAGCAACTTTGACTACCTACAACGTACCAATAACTGTAGGTTGGTCTCGCGATGGAAGGGATAGTGCTTTAATTCCATCGGATGGATCTTTGCAGCAATTGTCAGCCGAGGCAGGCACTCCGGTTGGAAATATGACTTTTTACCGGCTGTATGGCCAATATCAAAAGTATCACTCTTTCTCCAAAGGAAATATTCTTTCCTTCAATGGGGAGGTTGGTTACGGCGATGCTTATGGCAACAATCCCTTCCCGATTACCAAAAACTACTATGTTGGTGGTATCGGGTCGGTTCGCGGTTATTCCCCAGGATCATTGGGTCCTCAGTACTACAACACCAGCATTGGAGCTTGGCAACCTACGGGCGGACAGTCAAAGATTGTTACTAATGTGGAATATACAGTCCCAGTCCCAGGTTCGGGAGTTGATAAAACCTTGCGAGTATTCACCTTCGTGGATGGTGGTAATGCTTTTGGACAAAATATCAATCTAGTCCTTAAATATTCATACGGTTTAGGTTTATCATGGATATCACCACTAGGCCCTTTGAAATTTAGCTACGGTATACCGGTCAAGTCGCAACCAACGGATAATATTCAGCGCTTGCAGTTTCAGGTGGGTACAGCGTTTTAATTGTTTAAGGAAAGTATTATGAAGTTTTTGCAATCTTCAAAATTAATTCAATTTGGTATGGTAGCTGTTATTGCTGCCTGTGCAGCTCCACAAGCTTTTGCTCAAGATGCAGGAACGCGGGTTGCAGTAGTGAACTCAGAGAAAGTATTTAACGACTCAAACCTAGCCAAAGCGATGCAAACTCGCTTGCAAAATGAATTTACTAAGCGCCAAAATGATTTGCGCGATAGTGCTCAAAAAATCAAATCTGCAGCTGAGAAGCTGGATCGTGATGCTGCAGTCATGAACGAAGCTGAGCGTTCACGTCGTCAACGTGAGTTGGCGGATCAAGATCGCGAGCTCCAGCGTAAGCAGCGCGAATTTACCGAAGATCTTAATCAGCGCACTTTCGAAGAGCGTGCAAAGATCGCCGAAAAGGCAAACTTGGTTTTGCGCCAAATTGCAGAGCAAAGAAAATTAGATGTCATTGTTCAGGAAGCGGCATTTGTAAATCCAAAAGCTGATATTACTGATGATGTCATCAAGGCTTTAAATAGTCAGAAGTAAATATGCCTACCGCCATTGAGCTGGCCGAACAGTTTCAAGCAAGCTTGGTGGGGGAGGCCTCTGGTGTCTTTGTTGGCCTTGCGCCATTAGAGCAAGCCCAAGCCAATCAGATCTCCTTTCTTTCAAATCCGCTTTATCGACAGCAGGCTGGTGATAGTGGCGCCGGCGCCTTGATTGTAAACAAGGCAGATTTAGATTATTTGCAAGCAAACCCAAGTGTTAATTTTGCAAAGCGGGTTTACTTTGTCTCAAAAAATCCTTACGCTACTTTTGCTAGGATGGCGCAGCACTTCGCTAAACAAGTGGCGCCAAAATATGCGCCCGGTGTTCATCCTAGTGCCGCAATAGATCTGTCAGTAGTTATCCCGGCTTCATGTCACATTGGCCCCTTTGTACAAATCGCTGCCGGTGTAAAACTAGGTGAACGTGTTTGTATTTTAGGTAATACGACGATTTCCGAAAACTGCAGTATTGCTAGTGATGCACTTATCTATCCATCGGTATCTATTTATCATGGCACTCAGGTTGGTGAGCGTTGCATTATTCATAGTGGCGCAGTCATTGGAGCTGATGGTTTTGGATTCGCACCAGACTTTTCTGCTGCAGGTGGAGAGTGGATCAAGATTCCGCAAACAGGTAATGTGGTGATTGGGGATGACGTCGAGATTGGCGCATCAACCACAATTGATCGGGGCGCAATGAATGATACGGTCATTGGCGCCGGTAGCAAAATTGATAATCAAGTACAAATTGCGCATAACGTTATTGTGGGCAAGTGCTGTGTGATTGCTGGTTGTGCGGCAATTTCAGGTAGCACAAAAATCGGTAATTTCTGCATTATTGGCGGCGCAGCTAACTTTGCCGGCCATTTAAGCATTGCTGATAGAACTACAGTCTCGGGAAATACCTCGATTATTCGTTCCATTACGGAGCCGGGGCAGCATTTCACGGGAGTCTATCCGTCTATGCTTCATTCTGCCTGGGAAAAGAATGCGGCAATCCTTCGTGGTCTAGATAAAATACGTCAACGCTTGCGTTTATTGGATAAAAACAAAAACACCGAGTGATAGATCTCCCAACAACACAATTTATTATTTACTTTTAAGACGATGAATATGAGCAAACCTATCGCGATTGATATCAATAAGATATTGCAGTTATTACCACATCGCTACCCATTTTTGCTGGTAGATCGTGTCTTGGAAATCACTCCTCGTGAAACAATAACTGCTCTCAAGAATGTCACCATGAACGAACCGTTCTTTCAGGGGCACTTCCCAGATTTTCCGGTAATGCCAGGTGTTTTGATTATTGAAGCGCTAGCTCAGACCGCAGCATTACTGACCTTCTCTGAAGAGCGTGCTGAAGATGCTGTCTATTATTTTGCAGGCATTGATGGTGCGCGCTTTAAAAAGCCTGTATTGCCGGGCGATCAACTTATCATGACTGCTAAGCTGGAGCGTGAACGTGCAGGAATCTATAAGTTTGCAGTCCATGCAACTGTTGATGGTGAGCTTGCTGCTGAGGCAAATATTACTTGTGCGGTACGTTCGAAAGGCGCTTAATGACTCGGATTCATGCATCCGCTGTTGTAGACAGTCAAGCTGAGCTCGCTAGTGACGTTGAGGTAGGTCCTTATTCTGTCATTGGGCCCCATGTCAAAATTGGGGCAGGAACTAAGGTGGGTTCCCATACCGTGATTGAAGGTCATACAACTATCGGCAAAGATAATAATTTTGCACACTTTGCTGCAATTGGCGGGGCTCCACAGGATATGAAATATCGTGGTGAACCTACCCAATTAATTATTGGTGATCGCAATACTATTCGTGAGTTCACAACGATTCATACGGGCACATCTCAAGACGAAGGTATTACGCGTATTGGTAATGACAACTGGATCATGGCTTATGTTCACATAGCGCATGATTGCCAGGTCGGTAACCACACCATTTTTTCTAGCAATGCACAAATCGCGGGTCACGTACAAGTGGATGACTGGGCGATTATGGGCGGTATGTCAGGAGTCCATCAATTTGTCCGCATTGGTCAGCACGCCATGCTTGGCGGCGCCTCTGCTTTGGTTCAAGATATTCCACCATTTGTGATAGCTGCTGGTGATAAGGCCTCTCCTCACGGTATTAACGTCGAGGGGTTAAAGCGCCGCGGATTTTCAAGTGATACGATTTCGGCTCTGCGACAGGCATACAAAGTTCTCTACAAGGATGGCCTTAGCTTTGAAGAAGCTAAAGTAGAGATTCAGAAGATGGTTGGGGCAAATGCGGCAGACTCGGCTACTGCTGAAAGGCTTGCTCAGTTCCATGACTTTATTGCCGCCTCTACACGCGGCATTATTCGCTAACGATAGGATTACTTTGCCAAAGTTAGCTTGTGTGGCTGGCGAACCTTCTGGCGACTTACTTGCTGCGCCAGTCCTGAGTGCGCTAAATCAAATTCCAGAGATGTCTAGTTTAGAAGTCTATGGCATTGGTGGTTCGCGTATGCAAGCCCAAGGCATGCGCTCTGATTGGTCTATGGAAACATTGAGTGTCCGTGGTTACGTGGAAGCTATTAAACAGCTGCCTGCTATTTTGAAACTTCGCAAAGAGCTGATTCAAAATCTTCTCCACGAAGGTCGGCCTGATGTCTATCTTGGAATTGATGCGCCTGACTTTAATTTGGGGGTTGAGCTTGAGCTACGTAAGGCAGGCATTTCAACTTTGCATTTAGTATCGCCTTCTATATGGGCGTGGAGAGCAGGACGCATTAAGAAAATCTCTCAAGCAGTAGAGCGCATGCTTTGCATTTTCCCTTTTGAAACCGAGATCTATGACAAGGCTGGCGTCGCCTCAACTTATGTTGGTCACCCCTTAGCTAGTGAAATCCCGCTTGAGCCCAATACCCATCAAGCAAGAGAAAAATTAAGTCAGCACCTCAACATCCCTGGGACATCCCTAGATGGGCTGGTAATAGCTGTTCTGCCTGGAAGCCGTGGTTCTGAGATTGAGCTCATAGCCCCAGTCTTTTTTGAAACGATGCAACTGCTATCAGAAAGATTAAAAGGGCAGAAACTCCATTTTTTAATTCCGGTAGCAACACCACGATTACGTGAGCCGCTTGAACAGCTTGCACTCAATACAAAGAATAGGAATCCAGATATTCAGATTCATTTACTAGATGGCATGGCAGATGAAGTGCTGGAGGCATCCGATGTAGTGTTGATCGCTAGCGGCACGGCCACTCTACAGGCGGCTTTATGGAAAAAGCCTATGGTGATTTCTTATAAGGTGCCTTGGTTGACTGCGCAGATCATGAAGCGCCAGGGTTACTTGCCCTATGTAGGTTTGCCAAATATTCTCTGCGGTGAGTTTGTTGTTCCTGAACTTCTACAAAATGATGCGACTCCTGAGAAGCTAGCCAATGCCCTGCAAGAATGGCTTGAGCATCCAATTAAAGTTGTCACACTCAAAGAGCGATTCGCACAAATGCATGAAACATTGCGTCGTCCTACTGGCTTATTGGTTGCCCAGGCAGTTGCTCAAACGATTGCCAATCAACGCAAGAATAAAGTTAGCGTATGAGCCTCATTTGGATCTGTGGTGTAGATGAAGCAGGGCGCGGCCCGTTGGTTGGTGCCGTGGTCGCTGGTGCCGTAGTGCTCGATCCCAATAATCCCATAGAAGGTCTCAAGGATTCTAAGAAGCTCACACCTGCAAAGCGCGAGTTTTTGTATGAACAAATTATGGAAAAGGCAAAAGCCTGGGGAGTGGGTGAAGCCAGCCCAACAGAGATTGATCAGGTCAATATCTTGCAAGCCACGATGCTGGCAATGCGCAGGGCAATTGAAGATCTCACTACTCGCTTAGGCAATTGGCCAGATAAAGCATTAATTGACGGCAATCGCTGCCCAGAGCTACCAATCGCCGCAGAAGCAATAGTGAAGGGCGACTCTAAAGAGCCTGCAATTTCAGCGGCATCAATCATTGCTAAAGTCACACGTGATCGCCAGATGCAGCTTTTGCATGAGCGTTATCCTGAGTATGGCTTTGCCCAACATATGGGTTACCCAACAGAAGCCCATTTTGCAGCCCTTAAACAATATGGGGCATGCGATCAACATAGAAGAAGTTTTTCACCGGTACGAAAAGTGCTAGAAAACCAAAACTACTAAGCCATGAACTTTGATCTCATCACCTCCAAAGAGAATCCTCTATTTAAAGAGATTCGCCTATTGCAGGCCACTGGCTCAAAGGGGCAGAAAGCAAGGCTGGCTGGTGGGCATGCATTGCTTGAGGGCATTCATCTAATTCAAACTTGGGTAGGCGACCCAGGTTTAAAGACCTTGCTCACTTCAGAGATCGGTTTGAAGAATGCAGAAATCGCTGAGGCGGTGTATTCACATATCGAGATCTGTCCAGAGGCAAGGGTATTTCAATTAGATAGTTCACTCTGGGACTTGCTGAGTGATCTAGTGAATGCACCCCATATTGCTGGTTTACTAGATCTTCCTCAATCTTGCCTTACTCCACCACAATCAATTTCTACATTGGCTGGTGACGTGGTGATCCTAGACCGTATTCAGGATGCGGGTAATGTCGGTTCGATATTGCGCACAGCAGCCGCAGCAGGCTTTACTCAGGTATTGGCTTTGTCTGGGTGCGCCCATCTATGGTCAAGCAAAGTATTGCGGGCTGGTATGGGTGCTCACCGCTTACTCAATCTATATGAGGGCTGGTCAAATCAGCAAGTACTTAGTGCCATTACCGCGCCCCTTCTGGCTACTACTGCTGATGCAGAGTCAGATCTATTTTCTTTAAAGAAAGAACTGCTTCACCCAGTGGCTTGGGTGATGGGTAGTGAAGGACAGGGTGTATCGGAAGATCTCTTGGCTCAAGCAAAAGGAGTTTCGATCCCGATTGATCCAAGGGTTGAATCTCTCAATGTTTCTACAGCAGCAGCAGTTTGTTTATTTGAAACAGTGCGCGTCAGACGCAATTGATGCAGAGCAGGACGCTCTTTGCTAACCCAAAATAGTTTTATCTGACTTAATTGCTTGCAAAACGGTTGTCGCAATTTCTTCAATGGATTTGCTGGTAGTGAGAACCCAAGGGATAGATTGCTTTTTCATCATCGCCGTTGCCTCATTAATTTCATAGCGACAGTTTTCAAGCTTTGCATAATTACTTCCTGGGCGGCGCTCATTACGAATTTCAGACAAGCGCTCAGCATCAATCATCAAACCAAAGATTTTTTGGCGATAGGGCACTAGGTCTTTAGGAAGCTGTCCTCGCTCAAAATCTTCGGGAATGAGTGGATAGTTAGCCGCCTTCAAGCCATATTGCATTGCCAAGTAAAGGCTAGTCGGCGTTTTACCAACCCGAGATATGCCCACCAAGATGACATCTGCCTCAGCTAAGTTTTGATTCGACTGCCCATCATCGTGAGCTAGCGAATAGTTAATGGCCTCGATTCGGTTTTTGTAGGCCTCGGTATCTGCGTTGTGGTGAAGGCGGTTCATGGCATGGGTGGATTTCATGCCCAGGGCAGCCTCTAAGGGGGCCACGAAAGTCTGAAACATATCCAAAATTAAGCCATTGGCTTTGGCCACAATGGCATTAAGCTCTGAATTCACCAAAGTAGTGAAAACAATGGGCTGAACACCATATTTGCTGGCCGCCTGATTGATGCTGCTGACCGCATCATGAGCCTTGTCTACGCTATCTACAAAAGGAACGCGGATGTGCTTAAAAGTGGCCTCAAATTGGGCCAAAATTGACTGGCTAAAGTTCTCGGCAGTGATGCCGGTGCCGTCAGAGACGATGAAAACAATGCGGGATTCGTTAGACATCAATTTGGCCTAAAAGTGGGGGTCAGCACTACAATAGAATGATATTAAAGTATGCCCCATTTTAGGTGGCCGCTAGACCAGTTTCCTTATCTTTTGAGAGTATTTTATGTCCAACCAACAGCAACAAAATAGTAGTGTGGCAGATGCCTATGTTTTGCCTTTTGAGCAACTCCGAATGACTGACGTTGAGTCAGTCGGTGGTAAGAATGCTTCCTTGGGTGAGATGATTTCTCAGTTAGCCTCAACCGGTGTTCGTGTACCAACTGGTTTTGCAACAACTGCACTCGCCTTCCGTGACTTTCTAAAACATAACAATCTGACCGAGCGCATTCAGCAGCGTTTAGAAGGTCTCAATATTGACGATGTACGTGCTTTAGCTCAGGCAGGCGCAGAGATTCGTCAATGGATTGAAACTGCTCCTTTTCAACCTAAGCTTGACGAAGAGATTCGTAAGGCATTTGCAACACTTGATGATTCTGGTAACGGATCTTTTGCTGTACGTTCTTCTGCTACTGCGGAAGACTTGCCAGACGCTTCTTTTGCTGGCCAGCAAGAAACTTTCTTGAACGTGGAGGGTATCGATGATGTCCTCAAGAAGATTCGCGAAGTATTTGCCTCCTTATATAACGACCGCGCCATCTCCTACCGTGTTCACAAGGGCTTTGCTCATGCTGAAGTAGCCTTATCTGCCGGTATTCAGCGTATGGTGCGCTCAGACCTTGGTGCTGCTGGTGTAATGTTTACTTTGGATACCGAGTCAGGTTTTGAAGATGTCGTATTTATTACCTCTAGCTATGGCCTTGGCGAAACAGTAGTCCAGGGTGCAGTGAATCCAGACGAGTTTTATGTGTTTAAGACTACTTTAGCTCAAGGTAAAAAAGCCATTATTCGTCGTGCACTGGGCTCTAAACTCATTCAGATGCAATTTGCACCAAAGGGCTCTGCTGAGAAAGTACAAACAGTCGATGTCACGCCAGAAAAACGTAATCGTTTTTCTTTAGAGGATGCTGATATTACAGAATTGGCCAAGTACGCTGTCATTATTGAAAAGCACTACGGTCGTCCAATGGACATTGAGTGGGGTAAAGATGGTCAAGATGGCCGCATCTACATTCTGCAAGCCCGCCCTGAGACTGTGAAGAGTCAGGCGGCCGGTCAAGTTGAGATGCGTTACAAACTCAAGGGTAGCTCTAAGGTGTTGGCTAAGGGTCGTGCAATTGGTCAAAAAATTGGTGCTGGTCCTGTCCGCATTATTCGTGATCCGAGCGAAATGGACCGTGTTCAACCTGGGGATGTATTAGTTGCTGATATGACTGATCCAAACTGGGAGCCGGTGATGAAGCGTGCTTCTGCGATTGTGACCAATCGTGGTGGGCGGACTTGCCATGCAGCCATTATTGCTCGTGAATTGGGTGTTCCTGCGGTAGTGGGTTGCGGAGATGCCACTGAGCATCTGCAAGATGGCATGGTAGTTACTGTGTCCTGTGCAGAGGGTGATGAAGGTCATATCTATGATGGCCTGATCGAAACTGAGGTAACTGAAGTTTCTCGTGGTGTATTGCCAGAGATCCCAGTGAAGATCACCATGAATATTGGTAATCCTCAGCTGGCATTTGATTTCTGCCAAATTCCAAATGCAGGGGTTGGTTTAGCTCGCCTTGAGTTCATCATCAATAACTATATTGGTGTGCACCCACGCGCAGTCTTGGAATACCCAAATATTGACCCCGATCTTAAGCGCGCCGTAGAGAGTGTTGCTCGTGGCTATGCAAGCCCACGTCAATTCTATGAAGATAAGCTGGTTGAAGGTGTTGCAACTATCGCAGCAGCTTTCTATCCAAAACCAGTCATCGTTCGCCTCTCTGACTTTAAGTCCAATGAGTATAAGAAGTTAATTGGTGGTTCACGTTACGAGCCCGATGAAGAAAATCCAATGCTTGGTTTCCGTGGCGCATCACGCTATGTATCTGAAGACTTTGGCGAGGCCTTTGCTCTTGAGTGCGCAGCAATGAAGCGTGTACGTGAAGATATGGGCTTGGACAATGTGGAGATCATGGTTCCATTTGTTCGCACCATTAAACAAGCTGAACGCGTCATTAATATGATGGAGAAATTAGGTCTCAAGCGGGGCGTCAATGGTTTGCGTCTCATCATGATGTGCGAGATTCCATCAAATGCAATTCTTGCCGATCAATTCCTAGAATACTTTGACGGTTTCTCAATCGGTTCAAACGATATGACCCAGCTCACTTTGGGGCTAGATCGCGATTCTGGTATGGAGTTGTTAGCGATTGATTTCGATGAACGTGACCCAGCGGTGGAGTTCATGATTGCCCGTTCAATCGAGGCTTGCCGTAAGCAAAATAAATACGTCGGCATTTGTGGTCAAGGCCCCTCAGATCATCCTGATTTTGCCCGTTGGTTGGTGGAGAAGGGCATTACCTCTATCTCACTCAATCCAGACAGCGTGGTAGAGACCTGGGAGATGCTGGGTAAAAAGTAATCACTAGAGGTTTGAAATCCCAAATAGGGCGCACTAATATGCGCCCTATTTTTTGTCGGCGCCATGTGAGATGATTGCAAAAAAGCGTAAATTAACAATATTTCGTAAGTGTTTGAAGGAATCTTTATGGAGCCATTATCTGGGTTGAAAGTTATTGAAATGGGGCAGTTAATTGCTGGTCCATTTGCTGCAAAAACATTGGCTGATTTTGGAGCGGATGTTGTCAAGATTGAGCCCCCTAAAGTTGGTGACGCTCTTCGTAAATGGCGTTTACTAAAAGACGGTACTTCCATTTGGTGGCAAGTTCAATCTCGCAACAAGCGATCTCTCTCCTTGGACCTGCGACAAGTCGAAGCTCAAGAAATTATGAGAACTCTGGCTAGTGAAGCCGACATCCTAATTGAAAATTTTCGCCCAGGTACTTTAGAGGGTTGGGGACTTGATCCTAATGAGCTGTTAAAAATCAATCCACGTTTAATTGTTTTAAGAATTAGTGGGTATGGACAAACTGGTCCCTATCGAGATAAGCCAGGTTTTGGTGTGGTTGCTGAAGCGATGGGAGGTTTGCGTCACCTTACAGCTGAGCCAGGGAGAGTTCCAGTGCGAGTAGGCATCAGCATTGGGGATACCCTTGCCTCTTTGCATGGCGTCATTGGAATTTTATTGGCATTACAAGAGCGTCATCAGAGCGGTAAGGGTCAAGTGATTGATGTTGCTTTATATGAGGCAGTCTTTAATTGCATGGAAAGTCTACTGCCAGAGTACAGTGCATTTGGAGAGATAAGACAGGCAGCTGGAAGTGCCTTGCCAGGGATTGCGCCAACAAATGCCTATCTTTGCGCAGATGGTGGCTATGTATTAGTGGCTGGTAATGGTGATAGCATCTTCAAGCGCCTGATGAAATTAATTTGTAGAGATGATTTGGGTGCTGATCCAGAGTTAGAAAATAATGATGGAAGAGTCAAGCGTGTAGTTGAGCTTGATCAAGCAATCGGTCAGTGGGCCAATCGTCTAAGCACAGATGAGGCCTTGGAGGCATTAGATTCTGCAGCTGTTCCTGCTGGCAGAATATATACCGTGGCCGATATCGCCAAAGATCCTCATTACAAAGCCCGAGGAAATATCGAAACTATTCAAATGGCGGACGGTAGTAAGGTAGACGTTCCTGGTGTATTTCCAAAGCTATCCCGAACACCTGGCTCCATCAAGACATTAGCACCCGATATCGGCCAAAATACGGAAGAGATATTACGCAGTATTGGACTAAATGATACGCAGGTTGCCTCTCTCAAAGAGCGCGGCATTGCTTTTACTAAATAAACAAATCAGTTAACAAAGATCCAATAATGACCAGAATTTATTTCAATGATGTAGTGACTAGAGATGGCTTTCAGATTGAGCCGAACTTTATTCCCACCGAAGATAAGATTCGTCTTATTAACGAACTGAGCCTATGTGGTTTTGCCAAGATTGAAGTGACATCATTCACATCTCCTAAAGCGATTCCGATGCTGAGGGATGCAGAAGAGGTGATGGGTAAGATCAAGCGACTGCCAGGAGTTGAATATACCGTTTTGGTTCCGAATTTAAGAGGTGCTGAACGTGCCCTAGAGTCACGCGCCGATGAGTTTAATTTAGTGATGTCTACTTCTGAGATGCATAACCTAGCAAACCTTCGCATGACGCGAGAAAAAAGTTTCGCTGGATTGGCTGAGGTCATTCAATATGTTGACGGCAGAACACCTATCAATGTTTCTTTATCCACTGCTTTTGGCTGTCCTATGGAGGGTGAGGTACCTCAAGAGGTGGTTGAAGGGTTTGTTAAGCGATTTTCGGATTTGGGTGTGCGTGGCTTAACCATTTGCGATACCACTGGCATGGCAAATCCTGCTCAAGTGACCAATATGTCAGAGTCCCTGCAACGCTTATTTCCTAAGCTTCAGCTAACAATGCATTTTCACAATACAAGAGGTATGGGGTTGGCTAATGTGCTGGCCGCAGTTCAAGCTGGGATCATTCGATTTGATGGATCACTAGGAGGATTAGGGGGCTGCCCATATGCGCCAGGAGCAAGCGGGAATATTTCTACTGAAGATGCCATTCATATGCTTGATGCAATGGGTTATGACACGGGCATCGATATTTCAAGGCTACTGGTTTTGGCGCGCGAGTTGCCGGCTATTGTTGGACATGCAGTGCCAGGTCAGGTTGCCAAAGCAGGTCGCACTTGCGATTTGCATCCAGCGCCCGATTTTATTTCTGACTTGCGTTAATGAGCATATTGGGGGGGTAAATGATTCATCGCTTAGACCATTTGGTACTGACAACTGCAAATGAAGCTGCTTGTGTTGACTTTTATACCCGAGTCTTAGGGATGTCCTTGGAGTCTTTTATAGGTGGGACACCGCCAGTTGAGCGCAAGGCATTCATGTTTGGTAATCAGAAAATCAATTTGCATATTCAGGGTAAAGAATTTGAGCCCAAAGCAAATATCCCCACTCCAGGATCATTGGATCTCTGCTTTATTGCAGATTGCCCCTTAACTGAAGTCATCAGCAGACTAGAGGGGGCGGATTGGCCCATTATTGAGGGGCCAGTGATTCGAACTGGCGCTACTGCAAAAATAAACTCTGTATACGTACGAGATCCTGATCTCAATTTAATTGAGATCAGTGAGATTTATAAGGCGCAAGACTAAACTTTCTTTGCAGTCTTTTTACTAGCGCTAGGTCTTGCTTTCGTGCTTCCAGTTGATTTGACTTTAGAGGCAGTTTTAGCAGATGGCTTGGCGACTCTTGACCTTGGAGGTTGGTGATGAATGGGTACTGGCCCCATCTTCTTGGCTGGCGCAGAGATTGCGCTGGATTTATGCGCGCCACTCCAGCTAGGTTCAGCAATCGAATTAAAGGCTGAGCGTAATTTTTCACCCCACAGTTGATGAATCATTTGAAAGTATGGATTGGATTCATCTAGCGTTACTAGCTTATCCGCCTTGAGAGAATTCTTTTCATAAACCAATAAATCGAGCGGTAATCCTACGGAGATATTACTGTTTAGCGTAGAGTCCATAGAGATCAATGCGCACTTAGTAGCCAGATTGAGTGGAGTAGAAAAGTTGAGAACGCGATCTAAGATCGGTTTTCCATACTTAGATTCACCAATTTGGAAATAGCAGGTCTCTGGAGTCGCCTCAATAAAATTACCGGCAGAGTAGATATTGAATAGGCGAGGTCTCTCACCTTTGATCTGTCCGCCAAAAATCAGATTACAGTTGAAATCAATTCCCGCCTTTTCAAGGGCTTCATGGTCACGTTCATAGACTTGCTTGATTGCATCCCCAACAACGACTGCGGCATCGTGAGCATTATCAACCGTCCATAGATTGCTACCATTGAGAAGCTGACTCTGCAGAAGGATTTCTTTAACGGCTTGGGTAATGGCGAGATTGCCAGCACTCATCAAAGTAAAGAAACGATCTCCGTTCTTTTGGAACAAAGTCATTTTTCGGAAGGTGCCGATTTGGTCTACGCCTGCATTAGTGCGGGTATCCGATAGAAAAACAAGACCATCCTTTAGGCACAGCCCTACGCAATACGTCATACCCTACCTCTTTAAATAATTTTTTAGAATTATCGCTGAATTCAGGTTCAGGGTAATCGTTGGATGGAGATTGTGGCGCTAAGCTCTTCGCCACCACCTCCAGACCGGACCCCTTTAACTGGGGCGGCGGAATAATAATCTCTTCCAATAGCTAAACGAATGTGACGTGAATCAGTCAAGCAGGCGTGGGTGATATCAACGCTCGTCCAGATTCCTTTATCTATATCGCTACAAAAGTCGATCCAAGCATGGCTGGCAAGATTTGGAGACTCTTCTGCAAAGAAATAGCCGCTGACATAGCGGGCGGGGATGCCAGAGGCCCGACAGAGTCCGAGCATGATGTGCGCATGATCTTGGCAAACGCCTAATTTCATGGCAAAAGATTGGGCAGCAGTTGTAGCAAAGTTGGTCTCGCCTGGAGAGTATTGAATCAGACCCTGAATAGCCTCTGCGAGTTTAACTATTTGATCAACCGAGTTTTTATTGGGAAGGGCGTATGAGAAATATTCCAGCATTTCTTCAGTAGGCTCAGTCAGATTAGTTTGCTGCAAAAGGTAATACGGTGAAACTGACTTGGCATCATCAATGAACTCGAATGCATCTTGAGTATGAATCTCACCCTCAGCCTCAATCATCATGGATGTGTATGGGCTTTCTTGTACGAAGACGCTACAGGCATTACCAAACGTATCAATTGAGTTGGATGCTTTAATGGGTGTGCTAATTTTCCATTTATCCACTTGCTGTCCAGCGACTGAGGGTGGCGTAAGACGTAACTCCTGAATGGAGTAACGTACTGGCGTTTCATAGCGGTATTCAGTACGGTGACGAATCTTTAAGTGCATATAGTCTTTATGAGGTCTTAGGCGACCGCTAACGGGATCAAGTAGGCGCTACTGAATTCATCTGCAATATGGTTGATGCGCTCCAAGAATGCCTCAATAAATTCTTCCAGTCCTTGTGAAAACACCTCATCAATATCCGAATAATCTAAACTTGCTTTGAGTTTTCCGAGCAGGCGTTCAATTTCTTTGGACTGTTGGTTTTTCACTTCAGAAATCAAGGGAATGAGTTCATTAACGCAGCACACTAATGAGCGTGGCATTTGCTTATTGAAAATGAGTAATTGAGCTACTTGCTTTGGGGTAACTTGATCGGAATAGATCTGGCGATAAATTTCAAATGCTGAGACTGAGCGGAGCAGGGCTGCCCAGTGATAAAAATCAAAGAATTCACCGTGAGTTCCATCTTCAGGGGAATTATCAGAGCTCAGAACCTTGAGTGCTGCTTGATCCTCATACTTGGTTTCCAAAATGCGAGCTGTATTGTCGGCGCGCTCTAACAGCGTCCCTACGTTGATAAAGTAGAAGGCCTCATTCTTGAGCATGGTGCCATGCATCACACCCCTAAAGAGGTGGCAGCGATGCTTTACCCATTCCAAGAGTCTGCTTGGATCTGCCTGATGTCTTGCCTCGAGAATGCGCTGCAATTCAAGCCAGGTAGTGTTTTGCGTTTCCCAAACCTCAGAAGTAATCTTGCCACGAATTACACGTGCATTTTCACGGGCGGCATAGAGGCAGGAAACAATACTAGATGGATTGCTGGTTTCATAAATCATGAAATCAAGAACATTCTCACGATTCACAACATCATATTTGCTTAAGAAAGCATCTTCTAATTTGGAAATCGTGAGTAGCTTCTTCCAGCTTTGCTCTAAAAACTCAGCAGGCTGTGGGAGCAATGAGGTTTGATGATTTACATCCAGCATGCGGGCAGTATTTTCTGCGCGCTCGGTGTAACGGGCCATCCAGTAAAGACAATCAGCTGTACGACTTAACATGTTATTTTCTTATTCCTCTTACTCTTCCAATACCCAAGTATCTTTGGTGCCACCACCCTGGGAGGAATTCACCACCAAGGAACCTTCTTTGAGGGCAACCCTGGTTAAGCCGCCAGGCACCATCTTGATAGTTTTTCCAGAGAGGACAAAGGGGCGCAAATCAATGTGTCGAGGAGCAACACCTGACTCTACAAATGTAGGACAAGTTGATAGCGCCAAGGTGGGTTGGGCAATATATTTATCGGGGTTAGCTACTAAATGGGTTCTAAATTCTTCAATCTCAGCTTTGGTAGATGCTGGGCCGACTAACATTCCATAACCACCTGCGCCATGCGTCAACTTCACAACTAACTTTTCTAGATTGGCTAAGGTATAGGCCAAATCATCAGGCTTACGACATTGGAAGGTTGGTACATTATTCAGAATTGGTTTCTCACCCAAATAAAACTCAATCATCTCTGGAACATAAGGGTAAATAGACTTGTCGTCAGCAATGCCAGTGCCGATTGCATTGGCTAAGGTTACATTACCAGCGCGATGAGCTGACAATAAGCCTGCCACGCCTAGTGTTGAGTCTGAGCGAAATGCAAGTGGATCCAAGAAATCATCATCGACGCGGCGATAGATCACATCTACTCGCTCCGGCCCTTGAGTTGTCCGCATGAAGACCTGTTCATTTTTCACAAACAAGTCTTTACCTTCCACTAACTCGACACCCATTTGTTGTGCAAGATAGCTATGCTCAAAATAAGCGGAGTTATACATGCCGGGCGTCAATACCACTACGTTTGGCTTCTTGACATCATCTGGTTTAACGGACTTTAAACATTCCAACAAGAGATCTGGGTAGTGCTCAACGGGAGCAATGCGATATTTTTGAAAGAGGTCTGGGAACAGACGCATCATCATCTTGCGGTCTTCTACCATGTAAGACACGCCGGAAGGAACGCGTAAGTTATCTTCTAAAACATAAAATTCGCCTTCACCCGCGCGCACAATATCGATACCTGCGATTTGCGCATAGATGTCTCGTGGCACGCTAACGTTGCGCATCTCTGGACGATATTGCGCATTGTTATAGATTTGTTCAGCAGGAACAATGCCAGCCTTAATAATTTCTTCATCGTGATACACGTCATAAATAAAGCGATTTAGTGCTTTAACGCGTTGACGCAAACCTGCTTCCAGCTGCTCCCATTCTTTTGCAGTGAAGATCCGGGGGACCTGATCAAATGGAATAGTTCGCTCTGAGCCCAAGTCATCACCATAGACGGCGAAGGTAATGCCCACTCGTCTGAAGATGAGGTCAGCTTCAGCGCGCTTCAAACCCATCAGGGTATCGCTCTGTTGCTTTAACCAATTGTGAAAAATTTGGTAGTGGGGACGCGCTTTGCCTGCGGCGTCAAGCATTTCATCGAAAGGCAATTTCATAGTTATAAAACTAATGCCTTTATAAAAGCTTGAATGAATTATGTGAAGCAGCTTGGTGCTACTATGCACCATAATAGTGCATAAATCCTCAGATGCTTTAGCTCAGGGCAGTCTACCTGAGTTTTTGGCAGATTAAGCGTTTAAATCGCCTCTGGCAATGCGCCCCTTTTGGACTTCCCATTCACGCTCTTTAGTGGCTGCGCGTTTGTCATGCTGCTTTTTACCTCTGCCTAAGCCAATTTCACACTTCACATTCCCTTTGGAAAAGTGAAGGTTTAAAGGAACCAGGGTGTAGCCCTTTTGCTCTACCTTGCCAATGAGCTTGCGGATCTCTATAGCATTGAGCAGAAGCTTTCTGGTGCGGGTGCTATCGGGCACGATATGGGTTGAAGCAGATAGTAGTGGGGTGATATGGCATCCGATCAGGAAAAGCTCCGCCTTGCGAATGACGACATACGCTTCTTTGACGTGCACGCGCCCAGCGCGGATAGCCTTCACTTCCCAGCCTTCCAGCACTAGCCCTGCCTCAAAGCGCTCCTCGATAAAATAATCAAAGAAGGCTTTTTTGTTATCGACGATACTCATATTTATTTAGCTTCCAAGATCGATTATGGCAGACGTCTATAAGACCGTTTTAATTGGCCAATCAGCCGACCGCATGTATGGCTTAGTCACTGATGTAGCGCGTTATCCCGAGTTTTTACCTTGGTGTGGTGGTGTGGAAATTTTTGAGCAGACTGAGACGGTTCTGGATGCCAAAATCAAGATCAGCTTTAAGGGCGTTAATCAGTTTTTTCATACCCGCAATATCAACCATCGCCCTGAGACCATTGATATGGTTTTTATAGATGGCCCATTTAAGCATTTTTCAGGCCAATGGAACTTCATTCCCTTGCGTGAAGACGCTTGTAAGGTGGAGTTCAAGTTGCATTGGGAGTTTAAAAGCATCATTCTCGATAAGATTATTGGCCCCGTCTTTGGCCATATCGCCGGGACCTTTGTGGACTGCTTTGTCAAACGTGCAGAAGCACTATATGGGTAAGCAAATGCTTGATATCTGGATTTGCGATGCTAGGGAGGGTGACCCAATACTGACCCCATTTCAGTTGTTGGTTGATCACAATGAGTCCCCGACAGTAGGTTTGGCCCTTGCTAAGGCAGGAATAGCAGATAGCCCGACAGATCCTGCTTTGGCTAGAAAGGGGTGCTTTGGTGTCTTTGGTAAACGCAAGGATTGGGATAGCCCGATCTATGCCGGAGATCGTTTAGAGCTCTATTCTCCGCTGTTGATCGACCCTAAAGCCGTCAGACGCAAAAAGGCAAACCAGAACCAGGACGCCAAATTCCAGGCTGCCGCAGCCAAAAGGAAGGCTAGGAGGCTATAATCTGTTTTTGCGACTAGGGGTTTTGCATGCGACTCATTCAAAAAGCACTCACTTTTGACGATGTGCTCCTCGTACCGGCCTATTCTTCGGTACTCCCTCGAGATGCCAGCTTGGCAAGTAAGTTAACTCGAGATATTTCACTCAATACACCATTGGTGTCTGCTGCGATGGATACCGTCACAGAAGGTCGATTGGCGATTGCCATGGCTAGTGAGGGCGGTATTGGCATCATTCATAAAAACCTAAAGCCTGCTGAACAAGCTCGTGAAGTGGCTAAGGTTAAGCGTTATGAATCTGGTGTTTTGCGCGATCCCATCACTATTAGTCCTGATGTCACATTGCGGCAAGTGATTCAGCTTTCTCGTGAGCATGGCTTCTCTGGATTTCCAGTTCTGACTGGTAAAGAAGTGGTTGGCATTATTACTAACCGCGACTTACGTTTTGAAGAAGACTTAGATGCACCTGTCAAAACAAAAATGACTCCACGTGAGCGCTTGATTACCGTGAAAGAGGGCTGCTCCTTAGAAGAGGCTAAACGCCTGATGAGTCAGCATCGTCTTGAGCGCGTGTTAGTAGTCAATGATAAATTTGAATTGCGCGGTTTAATTACCGTCAAAGATATCCTAAAGGCCACCGAGCATCCTAATGCTTGTAAAGATGGTGAAGGTAAGTTGCGCGTTGGCGCAGCAGTCGGCGTAGGCCCAGATAATGATGAGCGCATTGAACTCTTGGTACGTGCAGGTGTTGATGTGATTGTGGTAGATACAGCCCATGGCCATAGCCAGGGTGTATTAGATCGTGTTAAATGGGTTAAGAAAAACTATCCGCACGTACAAGTTATTGGCGGCAATATTGCTACTGGTGATGCAGCTAAAGCGTTGGCTGATCACGGTGCTGATGGGGTCAAAGTAGGTATTGGTCCAGGCTCTATTTGTACGACTCGTATTGTTGCTGGCGTTGGCGTTCCACAAATCACTGCGATCGTGAATGTGGCTACCGCATTAAAAGGTACTGGCATTCCATTGATTGCTGATGGTGGTGTACGTTACTCCGGTGATGTTGCCAAAGCATTAGCGGCTGGCGCAAGTTCAGTCATGATGGGTGGGATGTTTGCGGGAACTGAAGAAGCTCCTGGTGAAGTGTTCCTGTATCAAGGGCGTTCATACAAGAGTTATCGCGGTATGGGGTCTTTGGGTGCGATGGCCGATGGTTCAGCTGATCGTTATTTCCAGAGCGATATTGTTGCTAATGCTGAGAAGCTTGTTCCAGAGGGCATTGAAGGACAAGTCCCTTACAAGGGTAGTGTGCTTGCAATCCTCCATCAGCTCACCGGTGGCATTCGTTCCTCCATGGGTTATCTCGGTTGCAAGACAATTGCTGAGTTGCATGAAAAAGCCAATTTTGTGGAAATCACTTCTGCGGGCGTGCGCGAGTCACACGTTCATGATGTGAAGATCACCAAGGAAGCACCGAATTACCATATTGATTAAGACTGTTTCTGACGTGCACGACAAAATACTGATTCTCGACTTTGGTTCACAAGTAACTCAACTAATTGCTAGGCGTGTGCGTGATGCTCGAGTCTATTCAGAGATCCATCCCTACGATTGCGATCCAGAGTTCATCCGTAAATTTATTCAAGAGCAGGGCGGTAAAGGAATCATTCTTTCTGGAGGCCCCAGTTCAGTAACGGAAGAGGGCAGTCCGCGTGCGCCACAAATCGTATTTGAACTAGGGGTTCCCGTTTTAGGTATCTGTTATGGCATGCAAACCATGGCAACTCAATTGGGCGGCTCGGTAGCTTCGGCGGAAGCCTTGGGTAAGGCTCGTGAGTTTGGCTACTCTGAAGTGCGCGCGCATGGCCACACTAATCTGCTTAAAGGGATCCAAGACTTCTCGACCAGCGAAGGTCATGGCATTCTGAAGGTGTGGATGAGTCATGGTGATTCTGTGACTACAATGCCGCCGTCTTTTAAATTGATGGCATCCACTGAATCTTGTCCAATCGCAGGCATGGCTGATGAAGATCGTTGCTTCTATGCCTTCCAATTCCATCCTGAAGTAACTCACACTATTCAAGGAACTGCAATCCTTGAGCGTTTTGTGCATGAAATTTGCAAGTGCAAACCAGATTGGGTAATGGGCGACTATATTGCTGAGGCTGTCGACAATATTCGCAAGCAAGTTGGTGATGAAGAAGTTATTTTGGGCTTATCAGGTGGTGTTGACTCAAGTGTTGCCGCAGCCTTAATTCATCGCGCTATTGGTGATCAGCTTACTTGTGTATTTGTTGATCATGGCCTACTTCGCTTGAATGAAGGCGATATGGTTATGGAGATGTTTGCACGTAACCTTGGTGTTAAGGTCATTCGGGTTGATGCCAAAGAAACCTTTATGGGTGAGTTGGCTGGTGTAGCTGATCCAGAAGCCAAGCGCAAAATTATTGGCAAAGAGTTCGTTGAAATATTCCAAACCGAGTCTGGCAAGATTCAGAATGCGAAGTGGCTTGCTCAGGGAACTATCTATCCGGATGTTATTGAGTCTGCTGGTAAAGGTAAAAAGGGCGCACATACCATTAAGAGTCACCATAATGTTGGTGGCCTGCCAGAGGATATGCACCTCAAGTTACTCGAGCCGCTACGTGAATTATTCAAAGATGAAGTGCGTGAGCTTGGTGTTGCATTAGGCTTGCCGCGTGAGATGGTGTATCGCCATCCATTCCCAGGTCCAGGATTGGGTGTTCGCATCTTGGGTGAAGTAAAAGCAGAATTTGCCAGTCTATTACAGCGAGCAGATGCCATCTTCATTGAAGAATTACGTAATACGATTGATGAGGCTAGCCAAAAATCTTGGTATGACCTCACCAGCCAAGCATTCGCCGTGTTCTTGCCAGTGAAATCTGTTGGCGTGATGGGTGATGGTAGAACGTATGAGTATGTTGTTGCTCTTAGAGCAGTGCAGACACAAGATTTTATGACAGCACATTGGGCACATTTGCCACATGAGTTGCTTGGTAAGGTTTCGAATCGCATCATCAATGAAGTGCGCGGGATTAATCGTGTGGTCTACGATATCAGTGGCAAACCGCCTGCAACAATTGAGTGGGAATAACCCCCCCCACTCTTTTTTCAATGACCGAGTTACGCCAATCCGCCCTTGCTATATTGGCTCTTGCAGATGCGCAAATGAAAGTAAGTCGAGTATTTGAACTATTCGATGACTATCAACAGCAACGCATCACGCTCAAAACTGCAGACATATTGAATGAGCAGGGCCTTCAACTGCCAGGGCGCCCGCAAAAGCCCGAGTTAATTCCACCTTTGGAAGTTCCCAAAAGAAGAATGGATACCGTTGAAGGCAGGGCATCTCTTCTGCACTCACTTGCACACATTGAATATAACGCCATCAACTTGGCTTTAGATGCTATCTGGCGTTTTCCTAATATGCCTCAGAAATATTATGAAGATTGGCTGAAGGTTGCTAAAGAAGAGGCATACCATTTCACACTAGTGAATCGCTATATCCAATCATTTGGATTTACTTACGGGGATTTTCCTGCTCACAATAGTTTGTGGGAGATGGTAGAGCGCACCAAAGATGCAGTCATTGCCAGAATGGCCTTAGTGCCCAGAACAATGGAAGCCAGAGGCTTGGA
This sequence comes from Polynucleobacter sp. TSB-Sco08W16, assembly GCF_018687455.1. Lineage (NCBI taxonomy): Bacteria > Pseudomonadati > Pseudomonadota > Betaproteobacteria > Burkholderiales > Burkholderiaceae > Polynucleobacter > Polynucleobacter sp. TSB-Sco08W16. The sequence continues at coordinate 1,318,119 of NZ_CP061291.1, read as the reverse complement.
TGCTGTTCCGATGATTCGAGATCGTTTTAAGCAAATTAAAGAATTGGGCGCCGTAGAAATATTAGAAATTATTCTTCGAGATGAGATTGGACATGTCGGTATTGGTAATCACTGGTTCAATTTCTTGTGCGCTAAAGAAAATCTCTCGCCAATTTCGGCCTATAGAGATTTGGCTAAAAAATACTGTGCACCAAAATTAAGGGGGCCTTTCAATATGGAGGCTCGTAAACAAGCCGGTTTTAGTGATGAAGAGCTTGGCTTGCTTGGCGTATAGTTAATCCATCACCATTAGGAGGGCGTATGAATTTATCTCGTCGAACTTTTATCGCATCAGCAGTATTAGCGCCGGTAGCTTGTGGAGTTCCACTGGGATATGAGCACGGTACTCCCATCTCCCAGCCAAATCCATTGCCAACAGTTCGTACCCCTGAAGTTGGGCAGGAGTGGAACTATGTCAAGAAGGATGTTTTCAATGGGAAGACTCTTGGCATTATTACCGAAAGAGTTGCTAGTGTGGGCTCAAGCATTAACATTGAGCGCTCAGAAGATGGGAATATGCTTCCTAACGAAATTCAGTCTCCTTGGGGCTTCGTTAGCACTGATCCTCAGTGGCCCAGATTACTGAGCTTTAACCCAGCGCTGCCATTGTGGCCACTGGAGCTTTCCGGCTCCTGGAGCAAGCAATTCAATACCAAATACAGCATAGGCGGTTATTCCGATAACAAATTAGGCTGGCAGGAATATATGAGTGCCCATGGATGGGAGCGAATTACCGTTCCAGCAGGTACATTCTTGACCTTGCGTTATCAAAGCTTAATTAATTATGAAAGTGATGACGATAATAAAGTGAATTGCATTCGCAAGGAAACTGTTTGGTTTGCACCTCAGATCGGAAGATGGGTCGCACGAGAGGCATCAGGCTCCTATCAAATACAAGGTCAAATAGGCGCCGTGATTAACGAGGGCAGCTATCAATGGCAACTCACCTCATACAAGTGAAACAGTTGCGTAGATTAGTTTTGCTGGTCTTGCCAGTTTTATTAGTGGGCTGTATTTCTTCGCAGCCATTTCCTCAGGGTATGACCGTTGCCCAGCCTGTACTAACGCCAATAGTTCGCGCGCCTAAGGTGGGGCAGGAGTGGGTTTATCAAATCCGCAATGTTTTTAACCAAGAGATTGTTGATACCGTAACCGAACAAGTGGTTTCGGTTGGCAGGGAGATTCGCATTGCTAGATCTGGATTGAAAGCAGGCCCTCTTCCAGATGAAATTCAGTCGCCATGGGGATTTGTTGTGCAAGACCCCCATTGGAGCACTCCGCAAATATTTCAACCAGCGATTCCGCTTTGGCCGATACAACTACAGCCTGGCATGAATCAGTTTTATAAAACCCAATATCAAGTACCCGGATATCCAGATGGAAGTTATTACTGGGGCTTGAGCATGAATTCACTTGCTTGGGAGCAAATTCAGAGTCCTGCGGGTAATTTTCTGGTTTTCTATTTTCACAATGAAGCCCCCTATTTCCAAAGTAATGACCTCTTTCGGGTTCAAAATATCCGAGATGAAGACGTCTGGTTTTCCCCGGAAGTGGGGCGTTGGGTAATCCGCAGGGGGAGTGGTCGCTACATTACGCTTGGGGTTGCATGGGCTAATGCCTACTGGGAAGACTATATGCAATGGGAGTTAGTCTCCTGGAAGTGAGTAAAGCGCATAAAATAAGCGTATTCCTATGTATACCGTTAAAGAACTATTTCCAACCTTACAAGGTGAAGGTGCTCACGCCGGACGTGCGGCAGTATTTTGCCGTTTTACTGGCTGCAATTTATGGAGTGGTCGTGAAGAGGATCGCGCAACTGCTGTATGCCAATTTTGCGATACAGATTTTGTTGGTAGCGACGGTATCGGCGGCGGAAAGTTTCAGATTGCTAAAGACTTGGCGGATGCTATTGAATTCGCATGGATAAGTACCTTGGCAGGGCCTCAACAAAGATATGTTGTCTTTACTGGTGGAGAACCCCTTTTGCAGTTGGATGAAGAACTGATTGCAGCGCTTCATCAAAAAGGATTTGAGGTGGCTATTGAAACGAATGGCACTATCAAGGTTCCAAAGGGGGTTGATTGGATTTGTGTGAGCCCAAAGGTAGGCTCTGATCTGATCGTACTGCAAGCGAATGAGTTGAAATTAGTAATCCCTCAAGTAGGCCATGATTCTCTAGAAAATTTAATGGCCCGCTTTGAGAAGATGGATTACCGGAATCGATTCTTGCAGCCCATGGATGGACCAAACCTCAAAAGCAATACCGAATTAGCCGTAGGCTTATGTCAAAAAAGACCATTGTGGAGATTGAGTATTCAATCGCATAAACTGATTGGTATCCGATAAATAAGCATCAGCAAATACTCATTACTTTAAAGAATTGAATGACTAGTAAACAACCTGCTATCTCTATAACCCGCCGTCTTGAATTTGACTCCGGTCATCGCATCCCTAATCATGATGGGCAATGTAGGCACTTGCATGGCCATCGCTATGCTATTGAAGTTACCTTAACTGGTGAGGTTGCCGATCACCCCGGTAAAGCGGATGATGGCATGGTCTTGGATTTTGGCGATATTAAGCGCCTCACAAATCAATACGTAGTTGAGCAATGGGATCATGCCTTTTTGGTGGCCAGAGAAGATGAAGGTCTCGTTGCTTTCTTGGCCAGTTTGCCGAATCACAAGACGGTGATCATGGAGCATGTGCCTACGGTTGAAAATTTAGCGAATGCTGCATTCGCAATACTGCAACCAGTTTTTAGCAAAGCATTCGGTGGCCGTCTTGAGTTATCTGCGGTTCGACTGTATGAAACCCCAAATTGTTGGGCTGATGTTCATCATTCTTAAATGAATCAAGCTGAACTTGATCATCAGTTCATGCAGCATGCTTTCGAGCAAGCTCAACTTGCTGCTGCTGTGGGTGAAGTTCCAGTGGGGGCTGTGTTAGTCCGCGATGGACAGATCATCTCCAAAGCATTCAATAAGCCCATCTCAAATCATGACCCAAGTGCGCATGCAGAAATGCTGGCACTGAGAGAGGCTGCCAAAGCTGAGCAAAACTACCGTCTCCCAGGAAGCACTTTGTATGTCACTCTAGAGCCCTGTACGATGTGCTCCGGTGCCATTCTTCATGCCAGAGTTGATCGAGTGGTATTTGGCGCTCCGGATCCTAAAACAGGTGCTGCTGGAAGTGTTTTGGATGTATTCTCATCAAAACTAATCAATCATCAAACCAGCATTGAGGGTGGCGTTATGAGTGAAGAGTGTGGCCAGCTATTAAGAAGCTTCTTTAAGGAGCGGCGTTGAAGTCTATTCATCTTATTGCACCTTCTGGCGCTAGCTTGGATGAGAAAAGTCCCTTAGCCGCCATAGAGACCCTCAAATCCTTGGGAATTGCTATTCACAATCCTGACTGTATACATCGTGTGCACGAGCGATTTGCTGGCAGCGATACAGAGAGATTAAACGAGCTGAATCAAATTGCAACATTAGATCCTCAGCATCTTGTCATGGCGATGCGTGGGGGCTATGGTCTTCATCGCTTACTTTCGAATATCGAGTGGAATGCCATTGCAAAGGCCGTCAAGAATGGCCTGCAGATTTGTGGACATAGCGATTTCACAACATTCGAGTTGGGTTTATTGGCACAGACAGGTGCCATTAGTCTTTCTGGCCCGATGTTGAATTACGACTTTGGCAGAATCGATGAAAGCGGTAAGGTAGCTCCCTTGGATGAATTTACGTGGAAGCATTTCTTATCTGCAGTTCAAGACCGAAAACTCGATTGTGCTATCACTACTCCTCAGGCTTTCTTAGGGCAGTCTGTATCAGGTGCTATCTCTGGAATGCTTTGGGGTGGTAACCTCACTGTGCTAGCAAGCCTTATCGGTACACCATACATGCCATCGAGCTCTCAAACCCAGGGCGGTATCTTGTTCTTAGAGGATGTCAATGAGCATCCTTATCGACTAGAGAGGACCTTGATGCAGCTCTTGGACGCCGGTGTCCTTAATAATCAGGCTGCATTATTGTTAGGTGGTTTTTCTGCTTATCGTTTGTATGACAACGACAAGGGTTACAACCTTGAACGCGCCATCAATTTCATTCGTGAACGCTTACCAAAATCAATCCCGATCATGACGGATCTACCATTTGGTCATCAGGCGAGCAAGCTCACATTGCCTGTTGGTGCAAATGCAACCGTCGATTACAACACTTCAGGTTTTACGCTTAAGGCTCAGTGGTGAATATTTCTTTGAGAGTATTGGTTTCTCAAGGTCTCTTTTTTATAGTGCTTACATTCACGGGAGCAGCAATGGCAACCGAAGAGCCAAAATACTCTGTTCTTGAAAAATCAGCTCCATTTGAGCTTCGATCTTATGCGCCAATGATCTTGGCTGAGGTTCAAGTTGAGGGTGATTTAGATGAGGCATCAAGCCAAGGTTTTCGACTGATTGCAGCCTATATTTTTGGTCAAAACCAAGTTAGTGAAAAAATAGCGATGACCTCACCGGTTGCGGTTGAGGAGCAGCCTCCTAAAAGCGCCAAGATCGCGATGACTGCCCCAGTCAATATTGAAGGTAATGCTGGTCAGTGGACCGTCTCTTTTGTTATGCCCTCTGAATATTCCATGGAAACTCTACCGAAGCCTCTGAATGCAAAAGTGCAGCTAAGGCAAATCCCTGCAGTCAGAAGAGCGGTCATTACTTTTTCTGGTTTCTATAACAGCCAAAAAGTTGCCGAGAAAACAGTGGAGCTGGAAGGGTGGATGAAGACTAAAAATTTACAGGTAGCCGGTACGCCTAAGTTTGCTCGCTATAACCCACCTTGGACGCTACCATTCATGCGCCGTAACGAGATCATGATTGATGTGCGCGACTAAATCAGTTTAAGACTTAGTTTTTAGCTTCAAAACTCTTTAATAAGTATTGTGCCCCTCCGCCAATACCCAATGCTTTACTTAGGGTAGGCAGCGCATCAGCAAGGTGCTTTTCTAGTGTCCATGGGGGATTAATCACAAACATCCCACTGGCTTGTAGACGCCTCTCGCCTGGCGCATTCTCAACGCGTAATTCTGTATGAAGCCATGAGCGCTTATGCGCAGCGCAAATCTTCTTCATGCGATCAGGCAGCGCTGCTGATTCCCTTCTGGGGAGAACGGGATACCAGATTGCATAGCATCCAGTAGCGAAGCGCAGCAGGGCCTCCTCGATTGCAGTCTCAAGATAGCGATAGTCTTGCTTATCCTCATAAGAAGGGTCAATTAGCACTAAACCGCGCCTACTTGGAGGGGGCAGTAGGCCTTTAAGCCTACTAAAACTATCTTCAGCATAGACATCGATTTGCTTAGACTGCTTCAATTGACCAATATTGTGACGAAGAATATCAATTTCCTTGGGGTGCAGCTCAAATAACTTTAGTCGGTCTTGTGGCCTTAAGAGTTGCGCCAGAATAAAAGGAGAACCTGGGTAAGTATTGAGCTCGCCTTCAGCGTTGACGGATTCAACACACTCTATGTATTTTTGAATACTCTCAGGAATGGCATTTCCTGCCTCTTTAAACTTGAGCAAGCGAAATATTCCGCTCTCAGCTTCTTTACTAACCGCTGCAAACCCATCTTCCAGACTGTAAATACCAGCGCCAGCATGGGTATCAACCATTGTGAGGGCACCAGGCTTTTCCTGTAAATACTCAAGCAGATGAATCAGTGTGAGATGTTTGAGGATGTCAGCATGGCTGCCAGCATGAAAGGCGTGTCGATAGCTAAACATAGAGCTTTAGCCTAAGTTTCCAGATGATGGAGTAAATTGCGCTCTGATAAAAAATATCAGAGTGATTGCAATAATTGCAATGGATACGTACTGCAGTGGAAGGTTTAATTCCAGATCCATGATTTGAGTGATGTGCACGTAAATGGCAACAATACCGCTGAGGGCAATTAAGCGAGACCAAATGGCACGAGGGATGAGTTGTGATTGGGGAACGCGCAGCGCTAAAAGGGCTCCAAGCATGCCACACCACATGCCAACTCCAGAACCAGCGAGGACATCAGTTGGCCAATGCGCTCCAACTGCAATCCGGGATAGCCCTACAAGCGACGCAATGCCAAATAGGATTATCAAATGACTGCGCTTATCTCTGGGGGTGGCAAAGTACAACGCGCTCGCAATTGCAAAGGCCGTTAAGGTATGACCTGAAGGAAATGCCTTGAAAAGCAGGGGCTCACCAATGCGATGAAAGCTCCCGTCCTCCAAGAGCCCAGCTGGTCTTGGTAAATCAAATATATTTTTGAGGGTCGAGCTGCTTAAGCCGGAAATTACCCCGCCGAAGATGCCTGCAGTCAACAAACGTGGCGCTAAGAGAATTAGTGGAAATGCAAGAGCAAATATGCCCCAACCATTTCCGAGGAAGGTAAGCCATGCCCAAAGGGTATCTGGCAATAATTGCGTGAAGTCGTTGATAAATCTAAAGCTAGAGATCTGGAGTTCACTAAAGTAAATGGCAAAAGCCAGCGCAATAGGAAGTAACGGTAAAAACCAGATGTAATTTGGAATCGCTTGCTTACTCATCCAGCTTAACGACCTTTTGCCTTGTCAGCTTCTTGCAATTGGACTGTGACTTTGTCCAGCACCTGGGTAACGCTGATCGCTTGCATGCAAACGTTGTCGTGACATGGTGTTTTGCGATGATTAGCCGCACTCACGCAAGGAGAGCAAGCAAGATTAGCGGTGATAGCAATTGAGTTGCCTACAGAGCCATAGAGTGCAGGTGTTTCAGGACCAAAAAGAACCACAGTTCGCAGTGGCGTCACGGCAGAGAAGTGTCCAGGACCAGAATCATTGGTCACCATGACATCAGACAGGGTATACAACGGGGGCAACTCAGCAAAACTTACCTGTCCAGCAAAGTTCAACGCATTCTTCACGTTAGCAACGGAGCGCACCTTGTCGACATAGACAAATTCTGCAGGTGAGCCGGTGATCAAAATTAAATCATTGGGGTAGCGTTGATTTACCGCTTGAATGAGTTCAGAAAATCGTTGCTGAGCCCAGCGACGTTGAGGTAAAAGATCACTCGCATTTGGATTAATCAGAATCAGACGATCTTTTCCATAAGTGAATGGGATGCCAGCTTCAGATGCTTTCTTTTCAATGCGGGCCAATACTTTTTTCAAGACATCAGGGTTGATGATCGCTTGCTCTAGCTTGACTTCAGAATCTGAGATATGAATTTTGCTAAATGGCACTTCAATCTCTTTTGCAAATGCGGCATGAATTAAGGAGAGAAAGTTTTTGGTAATGTGAATATGTGGGTTGTAATGAACCTTGCGTGTGAGCATGAAGCCACGCCACAAGCCTTCACCATGAAAGATGTGATAGCCGACGCGACGACGAGCACCACAAAGACCTGTCAATAGGGCAGTAAACCGCGAGAAGAGCTCTAAATCAATGACGGTATCAATGCGATGAGTACGTGCCAAAACTAAAAAACGGAGAGTGTCTTTAATTAAGCCACCCAAGCTAGAAGAGTCAATTGTGAAAATATTTTCCGGTTTGACGGTGTTGAGAAGGGTGAGGCTGGCGCGATTGCTTTTAAAGATTAAAAAGAATAATTCAGCGCCGCGAGCTTGGGCATTACGCATTGCTGGGTCAACCAAGATAGCGCTACCCATTTCTGATAGTTCGATAAAGAGGAGTTTCTTGGGCTGATCTGGGCCGCGACTAAAAATATTTTTAATACCATCAATTAGAGCAACTATTGGACTAGCAATTGCACACAAGGGTACTCCAACCCAATGATCAATGGCACGCATGGTATTGACGCTAATAGTCATAGTTGTACTCGGAAAGAATTATTTTCGTTTTAATAAAAAGTATGCGCCAGGCAATACAGAGATGACCGTAATTGCACCATAGCTAATAGAAGCCAATACAGTTAATGAAGGGTTGACCCCCCACAGCGCCAACACAGAAGATAAAGTGGCTTCACGCAGACCCCAACCAGAAATGCTGATCGGCAACATTAATAGAAGGCTCAAGGCAGGTAGACCAATCATTAAGCCTTCGATTGGAGCATTTGCACCATATGCTTTCATACAGAAAAGGAATGTCAGGATCGTTAGGCAGTGAATGCCGATGGCAAAGATAGCCTGGGCTATATTCATAGGCCACGAAAAGGCCAAATGAATACCAGGCATCGCATTGCTCATGCGTAGGCGATTCAGTAGTTTCTGTAAGAGCTCACGACTAGGTGTCCAAGCCAGCCCTAGCGCAACGGCTAAGCCTGCAAAGATCATTATGGCTACTACTGCGTAGCCTAAGTCTTGACCCCATGCGGCAAGTGTGGCGCCCCCCAAAATAAGACCGAGACCACCCAGTAAGTTATTACCAGCTAGACCCAAGAGTCGGTCTACCAATACCATCGCGAAACTGAGCCGCAGTTTTGGATTGGCATGCTCTAGATCTACTGAGTGGTGTAACTCATCATCTAGCTTTTTCGTTTCACTCAGATTGCCGCCACTCGTTAAATGGGTTGCTGTAATTGCACGATAGCTGTCGCCACCCAGAGTGCTTGGCAGGCCTTGATTAATTAGTCCGCCTGCAAAGTAGAGGGCAATGTAACTTTTCAAGCTGCCATGAAAGCCTACGCTGCGCATTAAAAATCCCCAGCGAAGTCCACCACAAATAAAGGCGCAGCAAATCGCTAATGCAGCCGCGATCAACCAAGCTGGCTCCATCTTGATTTCAGAATGGAATAAGGTGTACCAGTCAATTCCGCTGGTTGCCTTCCAGAGCAGGGTAATCGACAACAGAATGCGGATAGTTGGCCACGCACGCTTCAGAATTGATTTCCACCCGGATGGGGTTTTTGGGGTGGATTGGGGTTGTGAACTCATAGGCGTAAGGATAATGCTTTGGGCGCCTAAGGTCTTGAATTTGGGCGAATTACTCCGCCAAACCCGAGCCCTGCCAGTTGCTACAAAGACTGAAGTCAAATTTGGACAAGACTTGGCCAAAACGCTTGATTTCCAGAGTCTCGATCGGATCGCAGCGTTCAAAAGCCGGCTTATTGCCAACTGGTGCCTCAAATGACAAGCCGGACCAGTTAATCAGAAGAATATTAGCGCCGCGGGGAAGTTGCCCAAACCAGAGGTCAAACTGATCTTGTCGCTGATCCAGTACAAAGACTGGGGTAGGTTTTGCATACCAGGCTGCACGGCTTCCGAGAGTCCAGTTTTGCACGGCAATGCCATTGGCTTTTGTTGTCTGCGTCAACTCAGCTGCTTTTTGCCCTGCAGCTTTCCAGCCATAGAGATCTGCAATTGGATTGGATTTGACTGTTGCGGAACTGACTCCCCCGGAAAGAACGTATGCAAATCCAATACAGCAAACTAGAACTTGAGTAATAAAAAGAGTGCGGATGAGTCGGTGATGTTGTGTTGACCATGCTTTAGCTAAACCGATGCCGGCAAATGGTGCAAGACAGAACCATGCCGGTGATGTCCAGTGAGGTAGACCACCGCCTCCTGATAGCCCGGTAAAAATCAAAAAAGGAATAACAAAAAATCCCAATAAGGCGAATAAAGAAAGTTTGCTACTGTGAATGCAGTGCTTAATAAATAAATAAGCACCTAAGATAAGTAGGGGGCCGTAGACTAAGACTTGGATTCCTAAATAAGCACCCAATCGACGCCAGAGCCAGGCGCCTCCAGCACCATGAGCAATTTGATATTTAAAAGATATCCAATCGTTTACCCAATTCCAATAGAGCACTGGTGTGATTAAAAGCAGAGCAATCCCAACTGCTACCCAAAAACCTGCAGTATTAATCCATCGCTTTTTAGGATTGCTCAAAAAAATGAACAGTACAGCTAGCGCAGTAAATATCGCAGTGTATTTGCTCAGACCTGCCAATCCTAATAAGCCCCCAGTAATGAGCCAGTCACTAATGCTGAAATGATCCTTGCTTAACCAGCGCAGCGACATCATCATCAGTCCGAGACTTAAGGGTGCGAGTAGGGTATCGGGTAACAAACCAATTGCTAAAACATGAGGCATGGGTGCGGCGATGATTGCGAGCACCGCCATCAGGCCGCAGCTATTTGCTGAGGGTAATGCGCTAGTTAAGTAGGCTGCATTGGGACCCTGGATGAATCGATGTACTTCCAGCGTCACTTGATATGCCAAATAGCAAGATAAGATCCAAAGTAATTCTGGGATGAGTCGAATGACTCCTTCGGAAGAGGTCAGAGTTACCAGTGGCCATTGAATCCACCCCACTAATGGAGGGTGATCAAAATAACTCCAAGCTAAGTGCTGTGCATATAGGGCGTAGTGGGCTTCATCAACTGAGAACTCAATTGCAAAGCCTAGGGCAAAGTGCACCAATGCTACGAGGCATACGCTGATTACAGCCCAGCTTGAAGGAGATTGATGGCGCATGCCTTGATTTTAGACTCAGTTTTTTATCGTCTTCAGCAATTATTTGGGACAATGGGATGATGCTTAAGATTGCCTCCTTTTCCTTCATTGTCTGCATGGCGCTTAGCTTGGCTGGTTGTGCTGGTTTTGGAGGCGGTGCGGTTGAAAATGAATCAGGGCAGGCTTTTAATGTGGACCAAATTCCTGCTCAGGAAGAGCTTCCAAAATTTTCAGCAGAGACCGCGCGTGAGGGAATGCCAAATGGTTGGAATTTTTATCGCATAGCGCCCTACAAAAAGAATACGGTTTACCGCCTTGAAAATTATCAAGGGCGTACGGTCCTTAGTGCCAATTCAAAAACCTCAGCCTCTGGACTGGCTGTGAAATTGCGTCCACGCCAGGCAAATAATTTATGGTTGCAATGGGAATGGAAAGCAACTGGCGCATTACCTGAGGCCGATAACACAGAAGGGTATCGTGATGATGCGCCCTTAAGAATCTTGGTGGCCTTTGACGGCAATAAATCCAAACTTCCCTTAAAAGAAAAAATGAATTTCGAGATGGCCAATCTCATTAGCGGCCAAGAGATGCCCTATGCAACCTTAATGTATATCTGGTCTGGTAAAGCTCCAGTCGATACGATCATTACCAACGCGCATACTGCAAGAGTCAAAATGATTGTGGTGGATTCAGGTTGGGAGAGTTTGGGAGAGTGGCGCAAGCATCAGCGTGATCTTGCTGCTGACTATCAGCGTGCCTATGGAGAAGCTGCCGGACAAGTGATTGGCGTCGCATTGCTTACTGATACCGACAATACTAAATCCGAAACCCGAGCCTTCTATGGCGACATTGAATTGATTCGGAAAAGCCCAAAATAACAAATCAGAATCTCAAGTGGGTTAGGCTAAATGTGAGAAGGGCTCCAACGTTTTAATAAAAGCGCGTTACTGAGAACGCAAAAGCTCGAAAGGGCCATCGCGCTCCCAGCTAGCATAGGCGATAGGTATCCTAGTGCCGCGAGAGGGATGCCAATGGAATTGAATGCAAATGCCCAAAACAAGTTTTGTTGAATCTTCTTCCAGGTTCTCTTCGAAATATCAATTGCATCAGCTACCAGGCTGGGATCGCCACGCATCAAAGTAATTCCAGCGGCTTGCATCGCTACATCAGTGCCCGTAGACATGGCCATACCCACATCAGCAGACGCTAATGCAGGCGCGTCGTTCACGCCATCACCCACCATGGCGACATATTGGCGAGCGTGATTTATTTCAGAAGATTGCAGTTGGCGAATAATGTCTGCCTTATCGCTAGGCATGATCTGTCCATACACTTTGTCAATAGAAAGAGACTGCCCTACGCGTTGGGCTGCAGCATTGTTATCCCCCGAAAGCATGACGGTTCGAATACGCATCTGATGTAGTGCAGCGATTGCTACCTTGGCATTGGGTTTCAGTTCATCACCAAATGCAATGATGGCAAGCGGGCTTGGTGGATTTGTTTGATTCATTAATACAGAAATAGTTTGACCAGCATCCAAGGCACTCTGCGCCATATTGAGAATATCTGCATAGTGTGGATTATTTTCTAAAGATGCAATGCTTTGCAAAGCAAGACTTTGGCCTATCCATGGGCCTGCACTAGGTTGGCCCATAATTCCTACGCCTGGTAATGCCTTACTTTCTGATGGGGTGACAGGAGTGAGACCGGCTTTTTTTGCGGCATCTAGTAATGCCTTTGCCAAAGGATGTTCGCTGCCCATTTGTAAGCCAGCAGCACTCGCCAGCATCTCATTGCTATTAAGCGCATTCGTAAACGGAATAAAGGCCAATACTTTAGGCTTGCCGATAGTAAGCGTGCCTGTTTTATCAAAGGCAACCACGTTTAAGCGATGCGCTAGTTCCAATACTTGAGGGTCTTTAATCAAAATACCAAAGCGCGCTGCAACTCCTGTGCCGGCCATGATAGCTGCCGGTGTTGCTAGACCAAGAGCGCAAGGGCATGCAATTACTAAGACGGAAACTGCCCGCAATATCCCGATGGAAGTGGAGTCTAAATAAAGCCAATTTGCCAAGCCGGTAAGTAGAGCAATCCCAATCACGCTTGGAACAAAAATAGCGCTGACACGATCTACTAATTTTTGGATCGGGGCCTTTTGAGTTTGCGCATCTTCAACTAAAGAGATGATTTGAGATAAGACACTCTCAACCCCCACAGCCTTAGTGTCAACGACCAATACACCTTCTCCATTCAGTGATCCACCAATGACTTTTGCGCCTTGTAATTTTTTAAGGGGTGCACTTTCTCCCGTGAGGAGCGATTCATCGATATGACTATTGCCAAACACGATGATGCCATCAACGGGAATGCGTTCGCCGGGCATCACCAAAATATGATCCCCCGGAAAGACTTGCTCTAAAGGTAATTCGCGGTATTGCTCTAAAAACGAACCTTCGCCAACAACGGCATTTGAATTAAGAACCTTAGCATTTTCCGGCCACAGTTTTTGGAGTGCACGAATCGCTTCACTTGTTTGTTGTTTTGCTCTAGCCTCTAGCCATTTGCCTAGCAAGACCATGCAAATAATGACAGTTGAACCCTCAAAATAAAGTTCATGACTTTCATCTGGCAATGTCATCATTAAATATACGCTTAAGCCATAAGCGGCACTAGTACCAAGAGCAACTAGCAAATCCATATTACCTGCGCCAGCAAGCAAAGATTTAAAGCCTGCCTTATAAAAACGCCAACCCAAAATAAATTGCACGGGAGTGGCCAAAATAACTTGCCACTTTGGTGAGAGCGCCCAATGTATTCCAAATGGCATTAGAAACATTGGAAGAAATAGCGGGGCGGAGAGGGTAAAGCTGAGTAGTACGCGACCCAGGCCATCCGATCCCCAAAAAGTGTGTGAGTAATTTGCTTTGGCATCACCATGAGGGGTGCTTACTATTGCCGAGTAACCCGTTTTTTCAACTAAGGCAATCACGCCATCGATGTTGATCTCAGATCTAGGCTTGAGCCGCACCTTAGCCTGTTCGGTGGCCAAGTTAACGCTAGCGGCCTCAACCCCAGGAATCCGAAGGAGTGCCTTCTCAACCCTAGCGACACAGGAAGCGCAGGTCATTCCGCCAATATCTAGGGTAAAAAGCGCTGAATTTGTCTCATTTGGGTTGCTCATATGGAAGATAATCTACTGAATGCAGGGCAAATTCAATGCAAAGGAGCCGATATGTTGAATCTGAAAGTATCTGGAATGACCTGTGGAGGCTGTATTAATGCTGTTACTAGGGCTGTTCAGGCTCAGGACCCGACAGCGAAAGTCCAGGCAGATCTTGCTAGCCAGATGGTCAATCTAGAAACGACGCTGAGTTTTAGCCAGGCCGCGCAATTAATAACTGAGGCAGGATTCCCTGTCTCCCAGTAAGTTACTTGGGTCGCACCAGCAAATTTTTGCCGGTGCGGTTAATCTACTCGCTATTTAATCAGAAGCACATTTAGCAATTTTGGATTCCAAGCCCCAGAATTTCGCATCATAGGAGAAGGTAGTGTCATTGACTGTAGAGACCGTTCAAGGAGCGCTGAAAAGCTTAATTGATCCAAACACGAAGATTGATTTTGTAACGGCAAAAAATGTAAAGAACCTCAAGGTTGAGGGAGGCGATATCTCTTTAGATATTGTTTTAGGTTATCCAGCTAAGAGTCAGTTTGATGCTGTTCGTAAATCTGTTATCAATGCTTTGCGTGAGTTACCTGGCGTCAAAAATGTGAGCGTCAATGTCTCTAGTCAGATTGTTGCGCATGCGGTACAGCGGGGGGTGAAGTTATTGCCCGGTGTGAAAAATATTATTGCGGTAGCCAGCGGTAAAGGCGGCGTAGGTAAATCAACTACTGCTGTGAACCTAGCATTGGCACTTGCAGCAGAAGGTGCTCAAGTTGGTATTTTAGATGCGGATATTTATGGCCCAAGTCAGCCGATGATGCTCGGCATTACTGGTAGACCTAACTCAATAGAGGAAAACACTATTGAACCGATGGAAGGACATGGTTTGCAAGCGAGCTCTATTGGCTTCTTAATTGATGATGATGCACCGATGGTTTGGCGTGGCCCGATGGTGACATCTGCATTAGAGCAATTACTGCGCCAAACCCGTTGGCGTGACTTAGATTACTTGGTCGTAGATATGCCACCAGGTACTGGCGATATTCAATTGACCTTATCGCAAAAAGTTCCCGTCACTGGTTCGGTGATTGTCACTACTCCACAAGACATTGCTTTGCTTGATGCTCGTAAAGGTTTAAAGATGTTTGAGAAGGTTGGCGTTCCAATCATTGGCATTATTGAGAACATGAGCACTTATATCTGCCCAAGTTGTGGTCATGAGGAGCATGTCTTTGGTGCTGGCGGTGGCGAGAAGATGTGCAAGGAATACGGCGTGGAATTTTTAGGCGCTTTACCCCTCAATTTATCTATCCGAGAGCAGGCGGATGCAGGTCGCCCAACCGTAGTTGCTGATCCTGATGGCGCTATCAGTGCAATCTACAAAAACATTGCTAGACAGGTTGCTATCAGAGTCGCTACTCTATCTAAAGATATGAGTAGTAAATTTCCGAACATCGTTGTTCAAAACACTTAAGGCCCTGAGTATCTATGCGCTTTGCGGTATTAATGCGTAAACAAAACATGGATAACCCATGGGTTTCATACCGGTGGGTGCCTCAGGAAGTATTGCCTGATTTTGGGCAATTCACTGGCAATTCAAGTCATTCACTCTCTGGTCAATTTTTGGAGCGTGATGCGGATGGAGAATCTTGGCTATTTACTGGTTATGAACTAGATCTCTTTCCGGATGAGGCTGAAGGTTACTATCTCAACGTATCTGCAACTACACCATGTTGGTTTGTGATGTGGAGATTAGAAGAAGACATTGAGCGCTATATTGATGAGCAATCACTGCCTTTGGCAAGAGTTGAGTCTACTATCGCAGTCCCACATCGAATTTGTGTGAGCTATAACGAAGCTGCACGTTTGCTTGATGGTGGAGAGTCAGTCGATACCATTCCCCTGAGCGATGAACATGCTTCTTGGTTGCAGGAGTATGTCAATGAGCACTATCGACCTGAACCTAAGAAGCGCCATAAGCCCGCATCATTCAAGGGTGCTGACCGTTCTGCGGGGGAATGATGGCAGATAGCTTTTTAAGTCGCTGGTCGCGCCGCAAGGCTGGTAAAGAAGATGAGCTCATTGAGCAGCCCAAATCTAATGTTGAGCCAGTTAAGCCATCAGAGCCCCAAGAGAGCGAGGCGCCACCCTCAGCCACGCTAGAAGACGTCGATAAGATTGACCGTTTTGCCCCAGATTTTTCTGCTTTCATGAAGTCTGATGTAGATCCGGCAGTTCAGCAGGCGGCACTCAAGAAGATGTTTACTGACCCTCATTTCAATATCATGGATGGCTTGGATATTTATATTGATGATTACTCCAAGGCGGACCCATTGCCTCCTGGCATGCTAGAGAGAATGGTCCAAAGCGATATGCTCAATTTGTTCCGCAAGAAGGACGAAGCAATTGCTCAGCAAGATTTAGCCCCAATCGAGCCGCCTTCTGCGGAGTCAGCAAAATCTGATTTAACATCCACACAATCTCTTTCTCAGGATAAATCTGCGAACTTGGATGAAATGCCGATAAAGTCGGATCAGAACAAAACCTAAAAGGTTGTCAATGAGTCAAAAATTAGTCTGTAACTGTAATGGCACGATGCCTTTGGATGCTAAGGCCTTGGGTGTACCAGTTCACAACTCCCTATGTAGGCAAGAAGTAGGCTCTTTCTTGAAGGCCTTAGATGGTTCAGATTCACTAGTCGTTGCCTGTACGCAAGAGGGTGCTTTATTTAATGAATTGGCAGAGCAAGCTGAAAAACCCTTAATTGCACCATTGCGCTTTGTAAACATTCGCGAAGTTGCGGGTTGGACCCAAGAGGCAAAATCATCGGGACCAAAGATTGCTGCTTTATTGGCCTTGGCTGATATGCCCGAGGCCGAGCCTGTCCCCGTCGTGAATTACGAAAGCCAGGGAAGACTCTTGATTGTTGGTCCTGGATCACAAGTAATCCCATGGGCTGAAAAACTCAGCACATCCTTAGATGTTTCTGTTCTCTGTACTGAACCTAGTGATCTTCCGCTCGCTCGTAATTACCCCATCTATAGTGGAGCGGTAAGTAAGTTAGATGGCTATCTTGGTAATTTCTCAGTCGAATGGGATTTGCAAAATCCAATTGATCCGGAAATGTGTACACGCTGCGGCGCTTGTGTGGACGCTTGTCCAGAAGCTGCGATCGATCTCTCGTTCCAGATTGATTTGGATAAATGCAAGTCACACCGATCCTGTGTTACCTCCTGCGCTAGCATTGGTGCCATTGCATTTGATCGTGTAGATCGTAGCCGTAACGCCCAATTTGATTTGATTTTGGATCTCCGCATGGATCCAAAAATGCGTATGAGCCAAACCCCACAGGGTTACTTTGCTCCTGGTAAGGATCCCCTGGATCAAGCTCTAGTAGTAAATCAATTGCTAGAGATGGTGGGTGAGTTTGAGAAACCAAAATACTTTGCCTATAACGAAAAAGTTTGCGCACACGGTCGCAACGGTAAAGTGGGCTGTAGTGCCTGTATAGATGTTTGCTCTACTGGCGCAATCAGTTCATTATTTAAAGGTGGTCAAGGTAGTGTTGAGGTAAATCCCAATCTATGCATGGGTTGCGGAGCCTGTTCCACGGTATGCCCATCTGGGGCAATGCGCTATAACTATCCGAGCGTGACGCATCAGGGCAAAGAATTAAAAGCGCTCGCTACAGTCTTCAGTGCTGAAGCCAAAAAAATCAATCTAGCCGCTGCACCAAGTTTGCTACTGCATAGCTTAAAGAAAGGTACTCAGCTGATCGATGGCTTAGGCCGTTCTGCGCATGTGTTGCCGAAGCAGTTTGAAGCATTGCCATCGTTCGTGATTCCTTATGGCATAGAGCATATTGCTTCTACTGGACCAGATTTATGGCTGGGCGCCTTGGCCTATGGTTTTGCAGAGGTGGTCCTATTGTTAAGTGGTGAAGAGGATCCCGCATATCACGCAGCCCTAGAAGATCAAGCTAATCTAGCTAATGCCATCTTAAAAGCTTATGGGTTTGATGAGCGTATTCAGCTGGTGATGGCTGATTCTGCACAAGACCTGCAGCGTGTCTCTAAAGCGATGGGCGCACTCCGCCAGCGTGGCGCTCTACCTGCGCTGTGTACTCCAGCTAGCTTTGGTTTGTCGAATCAGAAGCGCGAAACAGTGGAAGCGGTACTTGAGCATTTTCAAAAGCAAGCAAAGGCTGCATTGCCAGAGGCTGGAGTGCCGCTTCCGGCAAACTCTTTACTTGGCGGTCTTGCCATCAACAAAGAGGCTTGTACGTTGTGCATGTCTTGTGTGGGTAGCTGCCCGGAGGGTGCATTACTGGATAACGCAGATGAACCCATTTTGTCTTTTATTGAGAAGCAGTGTGTGCAATGTGGCATTTGCGTTCAAACCTGTCCTGAACATGCCTTGACTCTTCAACCCCGCTTACAAACAGTTGAGCAACGTAAGCAAAGATCAACCCTGAATGAAACTCAAGCCTTTCATTGCATTAGCTGTGGAAAGCCATTCGGAACCACAAAGATGGTGGATCTGATGCTGGCTAAGCTTGGAGCACATGGTGCGTTTGCTGGTGCGGCCATGGATCGAGTAAAGATGTGTGGTGATTGCCGAGTCGTGGATATGGTGAAAAAAGAACTATGAGTACAAAAGAAAATGTATCAACCGAAGTAGGTGATGTAGGTTTGCCTGAGGATTTAGCTAGAGCAGACCTCTATGGTTTAATCGCCCGATTTTTTCATCTGCCACCAGACCAAGAGTTATTGGATCAAATTGCCGCTACCGCTGATCAACAAGATACGGCAAATGAGGCACCGTTAGCTAAAGTCTGGATGGATGTTGTAGAAGTTGCTAAAAATAATCCAGCAAAAGCTTGGCACGAAGAATTCGATCTCAATTTCATTAGTGTTGGTAAGCCGAATGTGGTTTTGAATGGATCGTTTTATATGGCAGGACACCTGAATGAAAGGCCGTTGGTCAATATTCGCAAGGCTTTAGAAGAGTTTGAGCTTGAGTCAGCTGATGAAGTGACCGAGACTGAGGACCATATTTCAGCTCTTTGTGAAGTCATGCGCTATCTGATTGCTGGAGACGATGTAGGGGTATCAAACCTTACAAACCAAAGGGTT
This sequence comes from Polynucleobacter sp. TSB-Sco08W16, assembly GCF_018687455.1. Lineage (NCBI taxonomy): Bacteria > Pseudomonadati > Pseudomonadota > Betaproteobacteria > Burkholderiales > Burkholderiaceae > Polynucleobacter > Polynucleobacter sp. TSB-Sco08W16. Next base: position 1,299,359 of record NZ_CP061291.1, on the reverse strand, counting down.
TTTTTCAATGAGCACATTCGTCCTTGGTATGACGAGTTATGTGATGCCATTGAAGGCATTCCAGAGATGCATCTTTACCGCCCAATTGCCGCGCTGACCCGAGAATTCTTGGCAATTGAAGGTCAAGGCTTTGACATGATTTAATGTTGCGCTGCAACAGAAATGAGGTGGTATCACCACCTTGTTAAGCCAATATGTCAAAAGTGCAATAAAAGATTAAACTTGATCGCAATCAAGAATAACCATGTAGGAGCATGCCATGAACACTAAAACTAAAGCAGCCGCAAGCGAAGAAACTAAGCCTTCACGTCGCAAGTTCTTTATTGGTGCAGGCGTCGCAGTTGGCGCTGTTGCAGCCATCTCTCAAACTCCTGTTGGCAAAGCCGTCATTCAAGAAATTGGCAGTGCGGTTAAAGAGAAGGGTGATAGCAAAACGATGACAGCCCACATGCGCAAGTACTACGAGAGCACCATGCTTTAAATGCTTCGATTACCCAATATTGATTAACTGCTCTACATAAATAAAAAAACTTTCTCAGGGACAACATATGAGTCTGACTCGTAAATCCAATACCCCACAAAGCAGTCGCTCCACATCACATTTGATTGGTAGCTTATCGCGTGGTTTAAAAGCTGCTGTGCCAACAATGGATCGCCGAACATTTTTAAAACGTTCTGGTGTAGGTGTTGGTGCCGGTATCGCTGCCAGTCAATTAAGCTTGGTGCAAAAAGCAGTAGCGGAACCAAGCAAGGCAATGTTGGATGGTAAAGGCAAGATCGAGGTTAAAAGATCCATTTGTACCCACTGTTCAGTAGGTTGCGCTGTTGATGCCACTGTTGAGAATGGCGTATGGGTTCGCCAAGATCCAGTATTTGATTCCCCGATTAATATGGGCGCGCATTGCGCCAAAGGTGCAGCCTTGCGCGAGCATGGTCATGGGGACTACCGTTTGCGTTACCCAATGAAGTTGGTTGATGGAAAGTACCAACGTATTTCTTGGGATCAAGCCTTAACTGAGATTACTGCACAGATGAAGGGCATTCGAGAGCGTTACTCTCCGGATGCAATGTTCTTCATTGGATCATCTAAGCACAACAACGAACAGGCCTACTTACTGCGTAAGTGGGTTTCTTTCTTTGGTACAAACAATACAGACCATCAGGCTCGTATTTGTCACTCGACCACAGTTGCTGGTGTAGCCAACACCTGGGGTTATGGTGCGATGACCAATAGCTATAACGACATGATGAATGCCAAGGCAGCTTTGTACATTGGATCAAATGCAGCTGAAGCTCATCCAGTATCGATGTTGATGTTGTTGCATGCAAAAGAAAATGGTTGCAAGGTGATCGTAGTTGATCCACGTTATACCCGTACCGCTGCTAAGTCTGACCAGTATGTCCGTATCCGTTCTGGAAGCGACATCCCATTTTTATTTGGCGTTCTGTATCACATCTTTAAGAATGGCTGGGAAGATAAGAAGTACATCAATGATCGCGTTTACGGAATGGATGAAATCCGTAAAGAGGTGATGGAAAAATGGACTCCTGCTGCCGTTGAAGAGGCTTGTGGAGTTCCTGAGGCTCAGGTTTATCAAGTCGCTAAAACAATGGCGATGAATCGTCCAAGTACAGTGGTTTGGTGTATGGGTCAAACTCAGCACACCACCGGTAATGCGATTGTGCGCGCATCATGTATTTTGCAATTAGCCTTAGGTAACATCGGTAAGTCTGGCGGTGGCACTAATATTTTCCGTGGTCACGATAACGTTCAAGGTGCAACGGACGTAGGCCCTAACCCAGACTCATTGCCTGGCTACTATGGCTTGGCTGCTGGCGCTTGGAAGCACTTCGCAGCGATTTGGGGTGTTGATTACGATTGGATCAAGGGTCGCTATGCCCCTGACATGATGGAGAAGTCCGGTACTACGGTTTCCCGTTGGGTTGATGCAGTTCTTGAGAAGAACGACATGATTGATCAGCAGACCAATGTGAAAGGTCTGTTCTTCTGGGGTCATGCACCGAACTCACAAACGCGCGGTCTCGATATGAAGCGCGCCATGAATAAATTGGATCTCTTAGTGGTGGTTGATCCATTCCCAAGCGCAACTGCAGCGATGGCAGCAATGCCTGCTGCAGAAGGTGATGTTGTAAATAAGAATCGCAATGTTTACTTGTTGCCAGCCACAACTCAGTTTGAGACCTGCGGATCTGCTACAGCATCAAACCGCTCATTACAGTGGCGCGAGAAAGTAATCGATCCATTATTCGAGTCCGTGCCTGACCACGTGCTCATGCAAGCTTTTGCAGATCGCCTAGGTTTTGGTGAAGAGCTGTCAAAGAATTACAAGATGCTCAATTCAAAATTTGCTGGCAAGCAATGGCGCGAACCACAGATTGAAGATATCTTGCGCGAAATTAATCGCGGTATGTGGACTATTGGCTACACCGGTCAAACACCAGAGCGTCTCAAGGCTCATATGAGAATGGTTGCTACATTCGATCCGAAGACCTTGAAGTCCCGTGGCGGTGTTGATCCAGTAACTGGTTATGACACCACTGGTGACTACTATGGATTGCCTTGGCCTTGTTATGGTACAGCTGCAATCAAGCACCCTGGTTCACCAAATCTCTATGACACCAGTAAGAGTGTGATGGAAGGTGGTGGTAATTTCCGTGCCAACTTTGGTGTTGAACGTGAAGGCGTGAGCTTGCTTGCAGCCGATGGTTCGTATTCCAAAGGTTCTGCGATCACTACTGGTTACCCAGAGTTTGATCACGTCTTGGTTAAGAAGTTGGGTTGGTGGGATCAGTTAACCGACGATGAGAAGAAGCTCGCTGAAGGCAAGAACTGGAAGACAGACTTGTCTGGTGGTATTCAACGTGTAGTTATGAAAAACGGTTGCCATCCATTTGGTAACGCTAAAGCACGTGCAATTGTCTGGAACTTCCCGGATCCAATTCCAATTCACCGTGAAGCGCTTTACAGTACAAACGCACCAATGATGCGTAAGTACCCAACGATTGCTGACAAGAAGAATTTCTGGCGCTTACCAACGCTCTATAAGACTGTTCAAGATCAAAACTTGAATAACAAGCTTTATGAGAAGTTCCCGATCATCTTGACCTCTGGTCGTTTGGTTGAGTACGAGGGTGGTGGTGATGAGACTCGTTCTAACCCATGGTTGGCTGAGCTACAACAAGAGAACTTTGTAGAGATCAACCCCAAGGCAGCTGCTGATCGTGGCATCGCTCACTGGGATTATGTTTGGGTCAAGTCACCAACTGGAGCCAAGATTAAAGTGCGCGCGTTGGTAACAGAGCGCGTTGATCAAGGAACCGCTTTTGTGCCATTCCACTTCGCTGGTTGGTGGCAAGGTGAAAACATCCGTAAGTATTACCCAGAGGGCGCCGCACCAGTAGTTCAAGGTGAAGCGGTCAATACGGCAACTACTTATGGTTATGACATGGTCACGATGATGCAAGAGACCAAGACCACCATGTGCCAAATCGAAAAATTTGCCTAAGTCAAAAAATAAAGTCAGGAGAACGCTATGGCAAGAATGAAATTTATTTGCGACACAGAACGCTGCATTGAGTGCAACGGTTGTGTCACTGCCTGTAAGAATGAAAACGAAGTACCTTGGGGTGTAAATCGCCGCCGTGTTGTTACCGTGAATGATGGCATCATCGGCCAGGAAAAATCAATATCAGTCGCTTGTATGCACTGTACCGATGCACCTTGTATGGCTGTATGCCCAGTAGATTGCTTCTATCGCACCGATGAAGGTGTTGTTTTGCATGACAAAGATATTTGTATCGGTTGTGGATACTGCTCCTTTGCTTGCCCATTTGGTGCGCCACAGTTTTTGAGTAAAGGTGCTTTTGGTTCACGCAGCAAAATGGACAAATGTACATTCTGTAGCGGTGGTCCTGAGGAGAACGGTAGCGTTGCCGAGTTCGAGAAGTATGGTCGCAATCGCTTGGCAGAAGGTAAGTTACCAATCTGTGCTGAGATGTGCTCAACTAAGGCCTTGATTGGTGGAGATAGCGACATCATCGCCGGCATCTTTAACAACCGCGTAGCTACTCGTGAGAAGAACGGCCATTACCCTGGCTCCAAGGCCTTTGGTTGGACAACTGCTTATGGTGGTCCTGATACCCCAACGCCAACGCCGACACCCGCTGACAAAATTCCAGGAGCTAAATAATGAAAGCCTATTTCAGAACTCTTGGTTTATGTTTTGCCGCTGCAACTATATTGACTGCTTGTTCAGAGCCACCAGAAATTGCAGCTAAGGCCGCTAAGCGTCCCGATGTTGCTCCTTATATGGGCGCTAATAATGGCTTTATGACCAAAGGATGGACCCCTGGTAATCAAGTCAGCTGGACTGAGGCAATCAATAAGCGCAATCAGGGTCAGAATGAATACAGTCGCATCAAGTGATCAACTAAACAACAATAAATAAAACGAAAACGTTTAAGGACATGTGTATGAAACGATCATTTTCTAAGGTTCTGCGTACTTTGATACTGTCTGCTGGTCTATCGCTGACTTTAGCAGGCGGGATCAGTTATGCGGAGCGCGCACCGATGGCTCCATTGCCTTCTCCTAGCGGAGTAGACATTCCTCCGGCATCAGTGCCAGCCAATCCCAACAGTTTGGCTAATGGAACTCAGGCTCAATCTCAGCCTGCCAATCCATCTATCTTCATCATGCCCAATGCGGATCCGCAAAATTACGTCAGCATTCCCGACAAGCAAGCTGGTGTTCTGATTCAACGATCCGGTCAAGCATGGCGAGTGATTCGCAATGGCGTGATTACTGTTTATGGTGGTTGGTTATTGGCAATTGCTTTCTTCGGCATCATTGCGGTTTACACCCTTAAGGGTTCTGTCAAATTGCATGAGCCATTATCAGGTGTCATGATTAAACGCTTTAGCGGATTTGACCGCGCAGTCCATTGGATCATGGCATTTAGCTTCATAGCCTTAGCATTTACAGGCCTGATGATTTTGTACGGTAAGTATTTTGCAATGCCTTTAATGGGCGGAATGGCTTACGGTTCATTCCTATTTGTCTGTAAAAATATTCACAATTTCTCTGGGCCATTATTCACGCTGAGCATTGTTATTTTCTTTATTCTCTTTGTTGGAAAGAATATTCCTGAAAAGGGTGATCTCGAGTGGCTCCTGACCTTTGGGGGCATGTTCAGTGGTAAACATGTGCCAGCCGGTTTTTTTAATATGGGTGAAAAATTCTGGTTTTGGTTTGGTATGACTTTCTTGGGCTTGGTGATTTCAGCATCCGGTTTTGTGCTCGACATGATCGTGCCATTTATGCAGATTGAATATCTGCGCGGCACAATGCAGATTGCCAACATCATTCATAGCACTGCCGCTATTTTGATGACCACCATGGCAATGGGCCATATTTATATCGGTACCATTGGTATGCAGGGCTCAATCGACGGCATGAAAACTGGTTACGTTGATGCTACATGGGCTAAAGAGCACCATGAAATTTGGTACAACAAAGTTAATAAATAAGGATAAAGCCATGAAAAAAATCATTGCTTTTGTATTGTGCGGACTTACTTGTGGAGCTGCTTTTGCAACATTGCCACCATTAAGTCCTGAGGCCCAAGCAGCTGCAGATCTAGCTAAGGCTAAAACAGCTTATGGCGATAAAGTTTCTGCCTATCAACTTTGCCAGGCGCAAAATCGCGTAGCGGATCGATTTAAAGTTGCTGGTACACCAGCACCAGCAGCATGTGTAGCGCCACCACCTTTTGTGGCACCAGTAGCGGCTGCGGCTCCTGCTCCAGCGACGCCCGCAGCTAAATAAGACGGCATTAGTCTACTAGCAGCTCTTGTTGTAAGTATCGTTTTGCTGCAGTTGTTTGTGGATTAGAAAAGAAGGGACCTACGGGTCCTTTTTCTTTTATTTCGCCCTGGTCAATAAAGAGAACATATTCCGCAAGTCTTTGTACTTGCGCCAGTTGATGAGACGAAAAAATAACATCAGACCCTTCTTGATTGAACTCGCGAATCATTTTTTCAACTTGCTCGGTTGCATTGGGGTCAAGGTTTGCAGTGGGCTCATCTAACAAGACTAAATTGGGTTTTTGCAAAAGCGCTCTACCAAAACAGAGTTTCTGTCTTTCTCCGGCTGATAATTTATGTGCTGGACTTGCAGCAAGAGACTGCAATCCAACGCGTTCAATCACTCGCTCAATATCACTGGTTGTAATTGAAGTATCCACATCTTTTACTAAACTCAGGTTAGCTCTGGCTGATGCCTTGATCATGGGGGTGTGATGCAAGACTAGGGCGGTCTTTACTGTAAAAGAATAAGAGATGCTTCCTGTGTCTGGTGCAATTAAGCCATTGAGAAGTTTGAGTAGGGTGGTCTTGCCAGCACCATTGGGGCCTATGCAAGCCGTAATGCGGTCTGCTGGAATGATGGCATGGGGAATATTAAGGATTGTTTTGCCATGACTTTGAACGGTAATATTTTTGAGTTCAATGAACTTGCTAAATTGCTCTAGTACGTTGTTGGTAGAGTTAACCATAGCGGTACTCCGCAATCTGCCGAACGACAAAAGTGATGATGTTAGCGATTAGCACGATTGCCAGCAAAACAATTCCGAGAGCAAGTGCTAGGGGTAAATCACCCTTACTGGTTTCTAATGCAATGGCTGTTGTCATTGTTCTGGTGGAATGATCGATATTTCCACCCACAATCATTACTGCGCCCACCTCCGAAATAGCCCTGGCAAGACCGGCAAGTATGGCGATAGTGAGGGAAAAGCGACAGTCCCAAATAAGCCATTTATAACGAGAGATTGCACGGAGACGCAGACTCAAAAAGGAATCCCTATGAATTTTCCAGGAGTCTTCCAGAATCTGACGGCTTAGGGCTGCAATTAAGGGGGTGGTAAGCAAGATTTGGGCAAGGATCATACCCTTGACGGTAAATAGCCAGCCCCAAGCTCCTAGGGGGCCTGTACGAGACAGTAGTAGGTATATAAGTACACCCACAATCACCGTCGGCACCCCCATTAAGGTATTGAGGGTCACAATAATCGTCTTTTTCCCCTTAAATTGCTCTGTGGCTAGGAGTGCTCCAATAGGCAATCCCAGAAGGGTTCCAAAGAACAAAGCCGTCAGACTGACTTGGAGTGAGACAAGAACGATCCCAATTACACCCCCATTTAAATGGGCAAGCAGGGTGATGGCGTCTTGAAAAGCGTTCAACATGTATTCGATTCTATCAAGGCGATGGCAAAATGGTCTTAATGAGACCAACCCCTTTAATTATTGACCTATGGCTGAAGTAGTTTGCCTCTGTAACGAGGTCCTTGATCTTGACCTACGTGAGTATTTGGATAGTCATTCAATCAATTCTATTGATGAGTTGAGGGAGCAAGCCTCAATCTGCAATAAATGTATGCAGTGCCAAGAATTGGTAGAGAGCGAAATTTATATGGCGCGCATTCGACGCCAGAGTGCAGCGGGGCAGGCTTAATGTCAATAGGTAAGGGTATGCGCTTCACCGTCATGAGCATGAATGTGCATAAAGGAATGTCGCCCTTGCATCGCTATTCCACAATTCATCAATTGCGCCAAAGGATGAGAAGCCATCATCCCGATCTATTATTTCTCCAAGAGCTACAGCAAGAACATCGAGGTAGGACTAGACGATTTAGCTCATGGCCCCTTACCGAGTTAACTCACTTTTTCTCTGAAGATTTTTGGCATGACTGGCATTACGGAAAAAACGTAGAGTATCCAGACGGCCATCATGGCAATGCCATTCTTTCTAAGCATCCTCTGCACAAGGGTCAGAATTACGATATTTCTGCATATCGCTTTGAAAAGCGAGGGCTATTACATAGCATGATTCAACTCGATGAACTCAGGCCGGCCATTCATTGTTTCTGTGTGCATCTTGCACTATTTGAGCGAGGTAGAGAGCGTCAATTGGAAGAGATCATTCATCATATTGATGTATTGACTAATGGCGCTCCGACCATTGTTGCTGGCGATTTTAATGATTGGCGCAATCGCGTTAGTGCCCCCATGCAAGAAGCGGGCTTTAAAGAGGTTTTTGAGGTATTAACTGGTGCACCCGCGAGAACATTTCCTAGCGTTAAGCCTCTACTGCCCATGGATCGTATTTATGTGCGAGGCATCAAAATCCATTCTGCTGAAATTTTGTATGAATGGCTTAAATTATCAGATCACCTAGGTATTACTGCTGAATTGGAGTTGCTATGAATGACTTATTAAGCTTTTTTACCAACACACACTCTGAGCTCAATTTGAGATTGATCTTATTGGCTCACTTCTTGTTGGTTACGTATTTTATTTTCGTAATTATCTCTGTAAGAAGGCCGGTTGGCGTAGCTTTTGCATGGATATTCATTGTGATGACATTTCCTCTGCTGGGGATTGGTTTATATGTTTTGATTGGCGAGCGTCCGGTTGGAAGGGCTTTGACTCGAAAAATTATTCGTATGAACCGTGAATACGAGAGTATTACGAAGCTCATGAGGCAGCAATTTATTGGCGATAGAGAGAAGTTGCCGCTTGAAGGAAGGGCCTTAAGTCTCCTAGCAGAATCTAAGAATGGATCTCCTGTAATTGCCGGAAATAAGATTGAATTGCATACGGATTCATTAAAAATCTTACAAAATTTTGTTGATGAAATTAACCAGGCTAAAAAAAGTTTGCACTTAGAGTTTTATATCTGGGCTATAGGCGGTGATGCGGATCGGGTATGCGAGGCCTTGATAGCGGCGGCTCAGCGTGGTGTAGCATGCCGCGTTTTATTGGATTCGCTGGGAAGTAAAGATTGGTTTAAGTCTTCTTGGCCTGCACGTTTCAGAAATGCAGGCATACAAGTAACTGAAGCTCTACCAATCCAGATAGGTCGCTTCCAGTTCAGGCGCGCTGATTTGCGCTTGCATCGAAAGATATTCGTGATTGATGGTGCTGTTGTTTGGACTGGAAGTATGAACTTGGTTGATCCGCGAACCTTTAAGCAGGACTCTGGGGTAGGTGAGTGGGTAGATGCCATGGTTCGCATTGAAGGCCCTGTTGCATCCCAGTTTGAACTCACTTTTTCTTTTGACTGGAGTGTTGATAATCCTAAGATTACCCACTTCAATGATCGTGAGCCACCAGTCTCACCACATGAAGGCGGCGTTTTAGCGCAAGAGTTTTCATCTGGCCCGGTGTATCGAGACGATATTCTTTATCAAGTGCTGTTGTCAGCCATGATGGATGCGCGCGATGAGTTAACCATTACTACGCCTTACTTTGGTCCTGATGATGGCTTGCTCCAGGCCTTGATGGCGGCGGCTGCCCGCGGTGTAAAAGTGACCTTGATTGTTCCGAAGTTGAATGATTCCAAATTGGTTGCCTGGAGCAGTAGAAGCTTCTATAGCGACCTATTGAATGCGGGAGTGAGGATTGCCGAGTTTCATGGAGGCTTGCTGCACACCAAGAGCCTCTTAATTGATAAGAGAATTGCTATATTTGGCTCAGTTAATTTTGATCAACGCAGTCTGCGCCTGAACTTTGAGATAAGCCTGATTATTTACAACGATGATTTTTGCGCTAAGCTAGAAAAATTGATTGAATCTTATTTGGCGCAATCTGATTTTGTAGATTTGAAAGTTTGGGAAAAACGACCCCGTTGGCACCACTATTTAGAGAATGCTGCCCATCTCACCTCGCCACTACTTTAGACCGCACCACTCGAACGCATACTGATGATCTCTGCATCAGTTATTCCAAGCTCCCGAAGAATGGAATCAGTATGCTGACCTACTGCTGGAATAGGATCCATGCGATAAGCGTAGCTATCATTCAAGCCCGGTGGTAGCAGTGCCGGAATTCTGCCATTTGGTGTGTCTACTTCAGTCCAGCGATTACGGGCCTTCAGCTGCTCGTGCTTCCAAAGCCCCGCCATATCATTAAGGTGGGCGTTTGCAATTTGCGCCTTCTCTAATCTTGCAATCAGTTGCTCAGATGTCAACTTGCTAAAGCAGGCATTAATAATTTCAAGTAGTTCAGAGCGTTTTTCATTGCGCTTGAAATTTTTATCAAAGCGTTCATCTTTGGCAAGGTCTGGATTTTCTAGAGCGATTTCGCAGAACTGTACCCACTCACGTTCGTTTTGAAGACCTAGCATGACGGTTTTGCCATCACCTGCTTTGAAGGGGCCGTAAGGATATATCGTTGCATGAGAAGCGCCATTTCTAGAGGGCGCATCAGCACCATCGTAGGCGTAATACAAGGGAAAGCTCATCCACTCGCCCAATGATTCAAGCATAGAAACATCAATCACTGAGCCCTTGCCTGTTTTGCCCCGCTGCAATAGGGCCGCCAGGATATTGGTATACGCATACATTCCTGCTGCAATATCAGCAATGGAGTTTCCCGCCTTGCTAGGGGTCTCTGGTGTTCCGGTTACCGAAAGAAATCCTGCCTCACTCTGAATGAGTAAATCATAGGCTTTTTTATCACGATAGGGACCATTGTTGCCATATCCAGAGATATCGCACAAGATCAATTGCGGATTTTCTTGATGAAGTAATTCGGCAGTCAGACCCATGCGTGCTGCAGCACCAGGTGCTAAATTTTGTACCAACACATCCGCTGTTTTAAGAAGTGTTTTTAGGGCCGCAAGGGCTGCTGGCTGCTTTAAATCTAGCGTCAAGCTTTCTTTGGAGCGATTGACCCAAACGAAATGCGAGGAAAGATCTTTGACTTGCTTGTCATAGGCTCTTGCAAAATCACCGCTACCTGGACGTTCAACTTTGATAACCCGAGCACCCAGATCGGCTAGTTGACGTGTGCAAAAAGGGGCAGCAATAGCATGCTCAAGAGAAACTACGGTAATGCCATCTAGCGGGCGAATACTCATATTCAATATCTATCAGGAAAATTAGAAGGATCTTGGTAGACCAAGAATATGCTCAGCCACGTAGGAGTAGATGAGGTTGGTAGAGATGGGAGCTACTTGATAAAGACGCGTCTCTCTAAACTTTCGCTCAACATCATATTCATTGGCAAAACCAAATCCACCATGGGTCTGTAGGCAAACATTAGCAGCCTCCCATGATGCTTTTGCAGCTAAGAACTTGGCCATATTAGCTTCTGGGCCACAGGGCAGTTGTTGATCAAATAATTCACAAGCCTTAAAGCGCATGAGATTGGCCGCTTCAGTTTCAATATAACTATCTGCAATCGGGAACTGAATACCTTGATTTTTACCAATCGGGCGATCAAAAACTACGCGATCATTGGCATAACGTCTAGCGCGATCAATAAACCAGTAAGCATCGCCAATACATTCAGCGGCAATGAGGACGCGCTCCGCGTTGAGGCCATCTAGGATGTATTTAAAACCCTGACCTTCCGTGCCGATTAAATTTTCCGCTGGGATTTCTAGGTTGTCGAAGAAAACTTCATTCGTTTCATGATTCACCATATTGGCAATAGGTCTCACTTCCATACCGTTGCCAATCGCATCGGCAAGATTAACGATAAAGATCGACATGCCTTCTGATTTGCGTTGAACTTCATTAATGGGGGTTGTACGCGCTAAGAGAATCATCAAATCTGAATGCTGAATACGAGAGATCCAAACCTTTTGACCATTCACTACATACTTGCCACCTTTTTTGACGGCAGTAGTTTTGAGTTTGGTTGTATCTGTGCCTGTAGTTGGCTCAGTGACTGCCATGCTTTGTAAGCGAAGTTCACCTGAAGCAATCTTTGGAAGATACATTTTCTTTTGAGCTTCAGAGCCATGGCGAAGCAATGTACCCATGTTGTACATCTGTCCATGGCATGAACCAGAGTTGCCCCCAGAAAAATTAATTTCTTCCATGATTACTGAGGCTTCTGCCAATCCCAATCCAGAGCCACCATACTCCTCAGGAATGAGTGCAGCCAGCCAACCTGCCTCAGTCATCGCCTTTACGAAGGCATCAGGATAGCTACGCTCATGATCAATCTTTTGCCAATAAGCTGAATCAAAGCTATTGCAAAGGTCACGCAATGCTTCGCGCATATCTTGGTATTGATCCGGCTTAGGTATGGGGTGATTCATGAATGTCTCGTTTAGTAGGATTTACGCTGATTTTTGCGCTTAAGGCACTAGTTTAAGCAAGATTTGAAAATCCTGGAGATTGGGTAAAACAGGGCAAAATAGCTTCAGTAGGGTTCAGAGAACCCTCAGAAAGTCATGGATAAAAGGGTGAGTATTTAATGGATCAAGCCTTACAGCATTTTTTTGGATGGTTTGGTATGCCCTCAGTGGGTTTGCCAGCAGTATTTATCAGCTCCTTTGTTTCGGCAACACTCCTTCCGGTTGGTTCAGAGCCCATACTTTTTGGGTATATCTCGCTAAATCCGCAGCTCTATTGGGTTGCAATTGTGGTGGCTACTGTTGGGAACACCCTTGGAGGCATGCTCGATTGGTGGCTTGGCCTCATTGCCCGAAGAAGTATGAAATCCGTTGGCGAGCCAAAAGATTCTCGTCTCAAGGATTGGCTGGAGGCCTGGGGCCCCAAGATTTTGCTGCTCTCATGGCTACCAGGTTTTGGTGATCCCTTATGTCTTGCGGCGGGATGGTTGAGACTCGCATGGCAACCATGTCTGATTTATATGTTTTTTGGCAAGCTTTTCCGTTACCTCACGCTAACCTGGTTATTGACTCTGGTGCCAGATAGTTTTTGGCACCAATTAGGCCATTGGTTGCATCTGATTTAGAACCACTCGTTGTATCCTATATTTTTATTTCTTCATTCTTGAGAGCACTGATATGTCTTCTTTAAAAGGTAAAACAGCCCTAGTTACAGGATCCACTAGCGGTATTGGTCTAGGTATGGCAATTGCTTTGGCAAAGCAGGGCGCCAACATCATGGTTAATGGCTTTGGTGAAAAAGATGAAGCAATGGCAAAGATTAAGGCTTGTGGTGTGGAAGTGGATTACCACGGCGCTGATATGAGTAAACCTGCTGAGATCAAAGATCTGATTGAGCAAACCGAAAAACGTTTTGGTTCATTGGATATCTTGATTAATAACGCTGGCATTCAGTACACAGCAAATATTGAAGACTTCCCAACTGATAAGTGGGATGCCATCATTGCTATTAATTTAAGTTCTGCATTCCATACAACGCATCATGCGCTCCCAGGGATGAAAAAACGTAACTGGGGTCGCATTATTAATATTGCTTCCGTTCATGGTTTAGTGGCTTCTACACAAAAAGCAGCTTATGTTGCTGCCAAGCATGGCATCGTTGGCTTGACTAAAGTAACCGCTCTTGAAAATGCACGTACCGGAATTACTTGTAACGCCATTTGTCCTGGATGGGTTCTAACTCCCTTAGTGCAAAAGCAGGTGGATGCCCGCGCTGAGCGTGATGGCGTTTCTAACGAGGTCGCCAAGAGTGCCTTGGTTTCAGAGAAGCAACCTTCAGGCGAGTTTGTCTCCCCTGAGCAATTGGCTGCGTTAGCGGTATTTCTTTGCGGCCCTGATGCCTCAGAGGTTCGTGGTGTCGCCTGGAATATGGATGGTGGCTGGACTGCTCAGTAGTAAAAGTAATTACTTGGATGGTAATTCAGGAAAAACAATAACTGCTGAATCATTTATTCAGCAGTTATTTTTCTATCTGCAATAATTTTTCCCCAAGTAGTCGATTGACTGGCGATGTACTTTGCCAAATCTTCACGACTTCCAGGGTTTGGTGTGAGGCCATGTTCTGCTAACTGTGCATTTGTAGTTTTGTCTTTCAAGACTGCTACCAAGGCTTTGTTCCACTTTTCCAAAATGATGTCCGGTGTCTTCCCAGGCGCCACAAATGCATACCAATTGCTGGCATCAAACCCAGGATAGCCAGACTCTGCAATCGTTGGGACATTCGGCAATGTGGGCGCGCGCTTTAAGCCTGTTGTTGCAATAGGGATGAGTTTGCCGTTTTTAATGTAGGGATCGGCAGTCGCTAGAGCGGAATAATAGGATGAAACTCTGCCGCCTAGGAGGTCCACCATAGCGGGGCTGCCACCTTTGTAGGGGACATGTACGGTATCAATATCAGCACGTACATTCAATAGTTCGCCTTGTAAATGGGATGCTGAGCCGCTACCTGTTGATGCAAAGGTAATCTTGCCTGGGTTCTTTTTAGCAAGAGCAATATATTCTTTGAAATTCTTGACCCCTAACTCTGGAATCACCACTAAGACATTTGGGAAAGTGACTCCCATCGTTAGTGGTGCTAAATCTTTCTGAGGATCGTAAGGGAGCTTCATCAGATGTGGGGCAATTGATAATGGACCAATTGAGCCAAACAGAATGACGGATCCATCCGCAGGTGCGGTAGCGGTGTAGGCATGAGCAATATTGCCGCCGGCACCAGGCTTGTTATCAACGATGACGTTTTGCCCTAAATCTTCACTCAGCTTTTTGGCGATGATGCGCGCTGCACTATCTGCTGAGCCTCCTGCTGAGAAACCAACCACCATCGTGATGGTCTTCTTGGGTGGGAATTCTTGAGCTTGGGCGCTAAAGGAGCATCCCAAGATTGCTATAAGGGCGCAATTGAGCGACTTGAGGAAAAGCGAGGTAGGCATAGACTGTCTCTTTTAGCTTATTGTTTTTTCTAATTTTGCCCTCTAAAGCAGGCTAAGTCACTATTTTAAGTAAGAATTATAGAATTTCGCCCAGTCGTACAAAATTAGCGGAATCGTTTATAGTTACAACGCATTCTTATATAGGAGATCCTCACATGGCTTCAATTTTGACCTCATTGGGACGCACAGTTTTTGCAGGTTTTGTGCTTCTCGTTTTAATTATTCTCGCTTTGGGCGGTAACTTTAGCTCTGCTGAATTGCCATTCGTATTCCGTTGGTTGCACGTGATGTTTGGTGTGATGTGGATTGGTTTGCTTTGGTACTTCAACTTTGTGCAAATTCCTTCCATGCCAAAAATCCCTGACGAACAAAAACCAGCTATCGGTAAAGTGATTGCTCCAGCAGCATTGTTCTGGTTCCGTTATGCAGCATTGTTCACAGTATTGACAGGTTTGATCGTCGCGACATTGAATGGCTATGCGCATCAAGCATTTACCTTGCAAGCACCATTCCGTGCAATCGGTCTAGGCATGTGGATTGCTTTGGTAATGGCTTTCAACGTTTGGTTCATTATTTGGCCTAACCAGAAACGTGCCCTTGGTATCGTGACTGTTGAAGCTGATGTAAAAGCTAAATCTGCTCGCGTTGCAATGTTGACATCCCGTTTGAACACATTGCTTTCTATACCAATGTTGTTCTTGATGGTTGCTCAATCACACAACACTACTTGGTTCGTGATCGTTTCTTAATCACACCTCAGGCATTAAAGAAAAGGCCCGCACTTGCGGGCCTTTTTGTTTTCCGGGAACATATTAAGGGGGTTTTAAGCTAGGACGGGCGGCAACTCTTTTGTCAGGGCGCTCCGTTGTGCTGTTGCTGTACCCATTAAAACAAAGCCCAACAGCTTGCCATCATTGGATTCAAAACGTGCCTCTAGCCCACCATCAACTGGCGTTGATTTCCATTGACCAACAGCACCCTTAGCGGGCGGAGAAACTACGGTTGCTAATACAGGTGTTTTCACCATTACAGGCATCGCAGGATAAGTTAAGGCAGTGGGTTTTCCGGTGAGCGTCACTGCCAATGCTCTAGCTGCTTGCATGATGGGCATGACGTAGGGAAGAACAAGTCCCTCTACTTCAGCGCAATCACCGAGTGCAAATACATCAGGTACGCTTGTTTCTAATTCACGGTTCACTTGAATCCCAACACCAGTGGCAATGCCTGCTGCTTTAGCAAGGTCAAGTCTCGGTTTTAATCCTACTGCAGAGAGAACAACATCGCTGCTAATGCTTGCACCATTCGCTAACGTAATATCGAGCTCATTCTGCTTGCGATCAATGGTCTGTACTGTAGTGTTGAAGTGCCAACGCACTCCCGCAGCACTGAGTTTTTCCTGCAAGTCATTTGCAGCAGCCTCAGGGATTAAGCGGCCTAGAGCTTGTGGCGCCAAGTCAATTACATCAACCTCAAAGCCGCCCAGAACGAGGTCATTGGCAAACTCGCAGCCAATCAAGCCCGCACCAAGAATTGCCACCTTCTTTTTGCCAGCAATAGCTGTCCGAAACTTTGCATAATCCTCAAGATCATTGACGGTCAAGACTTCATTAACCGCATTACCTTGCAAGGGAAGGCGAATTTGATCCGCACCTAATGCTAGAACTAATTTGCCGTAAGCAATTGCGCCTTTATTGGTGTTGATCTCCTTAGAAGCATGCTCGATAGAGCTGACATCGGTTTCAGCCAGGATATTAATTTCTAATTGAGTAGCCATTCCATCTGCCGGCGTGGAAACCAATTGAGCTGCATCTTTCTTTCCGGCTAGTGCAGTGGAGAGCATCGGCTTGGAATAAAAGTATCCAGGCTCTCTCGTCACTAAAGTGATCGGAATTTCTTTATCCAGTTTACGAATTTCACGTATGACGGTGTACCCAGCTAATCCACTACCTATGATGACAATAGCGGATGAAGATTGAGATAAGTTTTGATCCAAAGCTGGGCTCCCTAGTAATGCATTAAATACGTTAATTGGTATCGACTGGCTTAACCGATCTGAACCATTTCAAAGTCAGATTTCGCTACGCCACAATCTGGACATTCCCAGTCTTCCGGGATATCAGCCCAAAGAGTACCAGGGGCAATACCGTCTTCAGGTAAGCCTTTTGCTTCGTCATAAATGAAGCCACACACGATACATTGCCAAGATTTCATGTTAATTCCTTTAGTGATTAATGTAAGTTTAAATTCAGTTCGGTTTTATTTCTTGCAAAGGCTTATTGATCTGCAAACACTTTTGCCTTCTCTAAGGCTTGCTTATAGTGATTAGCGTGACGCTCTTCCACATTGGCCAAGGCTGCAAAACGCTTGGCCGCCTTAGTCAACATGGCCTGAAACTGCTCGGCATGCTCTTTAGACTCGGCAATTTGCTCGTCGATTTCTTGAATGGCAGCAGCATTACCTTCTTCCACAGCAGCTTTTCGGAACGATGGATACATTTCAGTGTATTCATAGGTTTCACCTTCAATCGCAATTTCTAAGGCGCGTGCTGGCGAAATGGTGTTGGCAGGGTAAAGTAAATCCAAGTGACCAAATGCGTGCATCACTTCCTGATCTGCGATCGCTTCAAAGATCTTTGCGGTTTCTTCATCTCCAGCAGCGCGGGCTAACTTTGCAAAATAGCGGTATTTAATGTGGGCCATGGATTCGCCTGCAAATGCGGATTCCAAGTTTTGGATGGTTTTGATTTCTGGACGTGCCATTTTTCGATTCCTTTACTCATGTTTAAAAGTTTGTTGGGCTTGCAGATCCTGCTTGAATGCTTGCTCAACCATGTAATGGATTGTGGCCCTCATTTCATAATCAGTCCAATGAATAATTATGCTACTATTTATCCAATTATTCGATAAGGAGGCATTATGGCCTATTTACCGTCATTAAAGCAGCTCAGTTACTTGGTAGCCCTGGCAAAGGAGTTGAACTTTACCCGTGCAGCCCAATCTTGTTTTGTTGGCCAATCTACCCTCAGCGCCGGCTTAAAAGAATTAGAAGATGGCTTAGGCATCCAACTAGTGGAGCGTGATCGACAAAATGTTTCGATTACTCCTGCAGGTCTAGAGGTGCTTGAGCGCGCTAAAACAATTTTGACTGCATCCGAAGATTTGGTTGAGTATGCTGGGGCATCTGGTAAGCCGATGACAGCCACAATTCGTTTGGGAGTTATTCCTACGATTGCACCATTTTTATTGCCGACTGTATTACCCGAGGTTCGTAAGCGATTCCCCGATCTCAAAATTACTCTGAGAGAAGACTTAACGGCAAACCTATTATCAAGAATTGCAGAGCATAAATTGGATTTCGCCTTGATTGCTTTGCCATATGATGTGAGTGGCCTTCTTGTTGAAGAATTATTCAACGATGAGTTTTGGTTGGTTGCTCGAGCGGGTGATCCAGCACTTAAGGGTAAGGAAGTGATTTTGCCTGCCAAAATGGCTGAGCGACTTTTATTACTGGAGGAGGGGCATTGCTTGCGCGAACATAGTTTGCAAGCATGCAAAAAAGCAGATATCCGCAAAGATGAGGGGATGGAGGCTACGAGCTTGCTGACCCTGCTGCAGATGGTCGAATCCGGTTTTGGCATTGCATTGTTGCCTGAGATGGCCGTGAAAAGTAGTCTTCTAAATCATTCTGAGTTGGTTGCTAAGGCAATGGCATCTCCAGCGCCCAAAAGAGTGATTGCCTTGGTAGCAAGATCCTCTACTGCACATCTCGCAGAATTTGCGGCCTTGTCCGAATGCATTCGCGAGCGATTCGGAGTTAGCCTCAATAGAGATTACAGTTAATCGGATTGCCCCCTTGAGGCTTCAAGCAAAACACGGCAAAACTTGTTAGAGTCACTCCAGTTGTTTCACCATTCACAAAGAAAGTATTTAATGTCCGGTAAAGAAATCATGTTCAGTCCAGTTCAACTGGGTTCAATTCAGCTAAAGAATCGCCTAGTCATGGCGCCGCTTACTAGAATGCGCGCCATTGCTGGCGATGTACCTAATCCATTAGCTAAGACGTATTACGCACAACGCGCGAGTGCTGGACTGATCATTACAGAGGCGACTCAAATTTCACCTCTGGGTATGGGTTATCCAGCCACCCCTGGTATTTATTCAGCTGCGCAAACTGCTGCCTGGAAAGAAATCGTTGATGCCGTGCATGCCAAGGGCGGGGCTATCGTTGCTCAGTTATGGCATGTGGGTCGCATCTCCCATTCCTCCTTGCATCCAGAGCAAGGTTTGCCTGAGGCCCCTTCTGCGATCGCTGCTTCTGGTCAAACCTATGGTGCTGACTGGAAGCTGCATGACTATGAGACACCCAAAGCAATGAGCCTGGATGATATTGCGCGTCTACTCAAAGAGTTTGAGATGGCGGCAATGAATGCAAAAGCTGCAGGTTTTGATGGTATTGAAATTCATTCTGCAAACGGCTACTTATTAGATCAGTTCCTGCAAGACAAAACTAACCAGCGTACTGATCAGTATGGTGGTTCGATTGAAAATCGATTGCGCTTATTGGGCGAAGTGATTGAGTCGGTAAGTAAAGTATTTCCAAGTGATCGGGTCGGCGTACGTCTTTCACCTTATGGGACATTTAATGATATGGCAGATAGCGACCCAGTTGCCCTATTTACTGCAGCAATCCATAAGTTAAATACCTACAAGTTGGCCTATGTTCATATGATCGAGCCACGTTCCACCAGCGCTGGTGGGGGCGATCAAGTGTATGAAGATGCTCCGATTACATCTGAAATGTTCCGCAAGGCTTACCAAGGTCAATTTATTACCGCAGGTGGTTACGACCAGACGATGGGTGAGAAGGTTTTGGAAGAGGGTCTAGCGGATGCGGTAGCGTATGGTCGTCTGTATATCTCCAATCCAGATCTGGCTGAACGCTTCCAAAAGAACGCATCCCTTAACCCATATAACCGCACTACTTTTTATGGTGGTCAAGAGCTTGGGTACACCGATTACCCAACTCTCTAAAAGAACCGCAGTTAATAAATAGTAAAGACCTCACCGCTTCGGCAGTGGGGTCTTATTTTTTATCTGTAGGATCGTTTAGCAAGTTGTAGTGATTGCCAATTAATATTAAAACAATGGAGAGACATCCCAGAGCAAAAAATTGCCATTGATGCAAAACTGCAGTACCAACAACGGTCATGAGAGCTGTCCAACTGACTACTAGCTTGGCTTTTTTAGAAAGCGGCTTCATGGTGATATTTCCTCTATTTAGTTTGAAGTCTTGATTTTATTCAACATGCGACGCAGGGTAGCATCTTTTAGAATGTAGTGATGCCACAGGGCAGAGGCTGCATGAATGCCAATGAGGAAGTACAAGGCGTTACCAAGCCATTCGTGCGCTTCCTTAAAGATCTTCTTAATAGCCAGATTCGGAGTGATTAGCTCTGGCCAGACCCAGCCGAAAAAATGAACTTCTTTGCCACCTGCCTGAAGAAAGACAAATCCCATAATGGGCAACGCTAGCAGCAGGACGTACAGTGCCCAGTGCATTGTTTTAGCGAAAATATTGAGAGCGCGATTAAGGTTCAAGGGCTCTGGAACTCCATAGATCCAGCGAGCAAGTAGGCGTAAAGCCATCGCGAAGAAAATGAGCTGCCCAAAAAGGCCGTGGATAGTTTTACATAGCTCGCGGGGTTCGCTACCTTTAGGAAACTGACCTTTAAGTTCTATGACTCCAAGGGCGAGCACAACTAGAATAAAAATGAACCAGTGGAATACGATAGAAAGAGGGTGGTAGTGATTGCGCAACATACAGTGAATTTATAAAGATCAATTCACATGATAAAGATCTGAGTGGCAATGCTCCCTATAGGGCTAATTCAGAGTCTTAATTAGTCAGTCGAACTTTTGCGCTGAGTTCGCTGATAAGACCTCTTTTATCAAGCTGTGAAAGCCTGAGGGCCTCCACTTCAAAATCAAGCTGCCCAGGATGAAATTCATCATCATTCTGTAGGTGAATGACATAAGTCCAAACCAATTCACGTCCGCGGTTCTTAAACACATCTACAACACGTTTCATGATTACCGCCTATTTGGTAAAACTTAATGGTTTGTCGAGGATGTATTGTTGAGATTCATCTTAGGAGTTAAATTTTGTTTGAGCGTCGTGAGATTGCGCGCTTCAATGCGAATCACCCCGCCTCTGGGGCTGTCGATATCTGCAATCAGAAAAAAGGAGACTGCGACCACAAAGGGGAAGATCATGAACAAGCCAATATTCCGCTTAAAGTTGCGTGCACCAAAGCCGACCAATAGGTTGGCGCATACCGCAATCGCCGCCATCAAAGCCCAAGCGGGATAGGGGATGCGATTCCACCACGCCGCTTGCACATAGCCTTGGGAATTCAAAACATCATTCATTCCTGAGACTATTAAAGCGGTAGTTGCCCCTGGTTGAGATCTAGCGAATGGGAGTATTTCGTTCCACATTGCGTTTTGTAGTTCATCGGTTTTTTGATGAATTTCTTCAATCTTCTCTTTGCTTTGTCTTGAATAGAAAAGGATGCGCTGGTCAAGGTACTGGTTGAGAAGATCCTTGGTTCTTGCAGAGGCTTTGCTTGGTAGAAGATCAGCTCGAAGATACTCAGTGCTAATCGCATTAGCCTCGCCCTCTTCAAGGGTTTCTCGATTGTCATGGCGATCAATAGCCATGGAAAAGGTAAAGCCAATAATCAGGGCTAGCAATGTTAACGTTGCAGTTTGGATGACACCAAGATCTTCTGAGGTCTCAGTATCTTTGGTGCGGTAGCGGCTTAGTACTGCGTTACCAAACCATACTGATAAAGCAAAGACTAGGAATGAAATTCCAAAGACAAGGGCTGGGTGGTTAAGAAGATAAGAAATTTAGAAGGTTCCTGGATAAAGAATATCTTTGGTTACATTTTGAATATCGCGATGACCTGTAAATGCCATGGTGATATCCATTTCATTATGAATAAGCTCTAAACACTTGGTAACGCCAGCTTCACCCATGGCACCCAAGCCATACAGGAAGGGGCGACCAATCATGGTGCCACGAGCACCCAAGGCCCAGGCTTTTAATACATCCTGACCTGATCGAATGCCGCCATCCATCCATACTTCAATATCTTTGCCGACAGCATCTACGATTCCTGGTAACGCCTTGATGCTTGAAATTGCACCATCCAATTGACGACCGCCATGGTTGGAGACGATCAACGCATCTGCTCCAGAATTCGCTGCTAGGCGTGCATCACCTTCATCCAGAATGCCTTTAATAATGAGCTTGCCACCCCACAGTTTTTTAATCCACTCCACATCACCCCAGTTGAGGCCTGGGTCAAACTGCTCTGCCGTCCAGGAGGACAGGGAAGACATATTGCCAACACCAGTAGCATGCCCAACGATATTGCGGAAGGTTCTACGTGGAGTCATTGCCATACCAAGGCACCAACGCGGCTTGGTTGCCATATTGATCATATTGGCGATAGTCAATTTAGGCGGTGCAGATAAACCGTTTTTCAAATCTTTATGACGCTGCCCCAATATTTGTAAATCTAGAGTGAGAACTAATGCAGAGCATTTAGCAGCTTTAGCGCGCTCAATGAGTCGCTCAATAAAGCCGCGGTCTTTCATAACGTAGAGCTGAAACCAAAATGGTTTGGTGGTGCGTTCAGCAACATCTTCGATAGAGCAGATACTCATCGTAGATAAGCAGAAGGGAACACCAAATTTTTCAGCCGCTTTAGCTGCCAAGATTTCACCATCAGCGTGTTGCATACCAGTAAGACCAGTTGGGGCAAGTGCAACCGGCATTGCCACCTCTTGACCGACCATCGTAGTTTTGGTAGTGCGATTGGTCATATCAACCGCTACGCGTTGACGTAATTTAATCTTCTGAAAATCGGATTCATTAGCGCGATAAGTCGACTCAGTCCATGAGCCTGAATCCGCGTAGTCGTAAAACATCTTGGGGGTGCGCTTTTGGTGTAAAACTCGTAAGTCTTCGATATTGGTGATGATGGGCACAGTTAGTCCTTGTTCTATTGCTCTTTTAGATCGGCAGTTCTCTAATTAAGCTCTATCTTAGCAACACCGAGGATTTGTTTCTACAATGCTAGGGTATCCCTAATGTAGAGGCCCTCAAATGGCCGCCCATCCATTCCCTGACTAAATGCCTAAATTAAACCTTGCTACCGTAGCCTATTTATTGATTGCGACTGCTTTATGGGCCGGAAATGCGATTGCTGGGCGCTTATTGGTGGGAAGCGTTTCCCCAATTACCCTAAGTGCAGTTCGCTGGGGTTTGGCTGCACTACTTTTACTCCCTTTGGGTTGGCGAGTTTTTAAGCCTAATAGTGCCTTGTGGCAGAACAAGAAGCGATTTTTACTACTGGGACTTTTTGGGGTTGGAAGCTACAACGTTCTACTCTATCTTGCATTGCAAACTTCAACAGCAATCAACGTGACTTTAATTGGCGCAAGTATGCCCATTTGGATGCTCTTTATTGGCGCTGTGTTCTACCAAACCAAACCAAATCTCTTGCAGTTGATTGGTGCGATTGTTTCCTTGCTAGGGGTAGCGATTGTTCTCACGAGAGGCGAGTTAGCTACCTTACTCTCGATGAAGATGGTGATAGGTGATTTACTGATCATGTTGGCCACTGTTCTATGGGCTATTTATAGCTGGATGTTAAGTCGCCCGGGCTCAAGCACTGAACGTCAATGGCCATGGGCAGATTTTTTGATGGCCCAGGTCTTGGTAGGTCTTTTGTGGACCGGATTTTTTGATGGCTTTGAGATTGCCAGTGGGCATGCATATTTGGATCTCAACCTGTGGACTGGCTCACTTATTCTGTTTGTGGCGGTAGGTCCTTCTTTGATTGCTTATCGTTGCTGGGGAATGGGAGTGAGCGGTGCCGGCCCTACCGTAGCCGCCTTTTTTGCAAACTTTATTCCTTTGTTTACCGCCATCTTGTCTGCAGCTATGTTGGGCGAACCCCCGCAGTTATTCCATGGGGTGGCGTTTGCCTTGATTGTTGCTGGAATCTGGGTTTCATCCAGCCAAAGTCGATCTGCCCGCTCTTGACCTGCGTCTAGGTAAAAAAGCCGAAAAAACAGTAAAGTGTTTTCTTTTCACGCGAAGTCATAGTCATGGTGGATGTCTTAGTGATTGGCGGCGGTAATGCCGCCTTATGTGCTGCCTTAATGGCTAAGGAGGCTGGCGCTAGCGTTCTGCTATTGGAGGCTGCTCCAAAAGAGTGGCGTGGTGGTAATTCATCTCATACTCGAAACATTCGTGCGATGCATGATGAGCCTCAAGATGTCATGCTCGAGGCATACTCAGAAGAAGAGTATTGGCAAGATGTATTGAAGGTCACCAGCGGAATCACTGATGAGTTTTTGGCAAGATTGGTTATCCGCGCATCTTCACAATGTCGAGATTGGATGCGCCATCATGGTGTTCGCTTTCAGGCGCCTTTATCAGGCACTTTAAATCTCTCACGTACTAACGCTTTTTTCATGGGTGGTGGTAAAGCATTGGTGAATGCCTACTATCGCAGCGCAGAAAAGTTGGGCGTGGGTATTCGTTATGAGTCTCCTGTTTCTTCTGTAGAGATCCAGGATGGAAAATTTATCGCTGCCTATATTGGTGATGAGCGGATTGAAGCAAAGACGTGTGTATTGGCAGCGGGTGGCTTTGAGTCCAATCGTGAATGGCTCAAAGAGGCATGGGGCACGAATCAATATGGCGAATCCCCTGCGGATAATTTCTTAATCCGAGGCACGAGATATAACAAGGGTGTTTTGCTTAAGCAACTCATCTCGCTTGGAGCTGACTCAGTGAGCGATCCAACGCAGGCTCATATGGTTGCTGTCGATGCACGCGCACCTTTGTATGACGGTGGTATTTGTACTCGCATTGATGCTGTCTCTTTTGGAATCGTGGTTAATAAAAATGCACAGCGTTTTTCGGATGAAGGCGAAGACTTTTGGCCTAAGCGTTATGCTTTTTGGGGAAGGTTGGTTGCTCAGCAGCCAGGCCAGATTGGCTATTCCATTATTGATTCAAAAGTACTGGGCCGTTTTATGCCACCCGTATTTCCTGGTGAAAAGGCAGATACATTAGCTGAGCTAGCCATTAAGCTGGGTATAGATCCTAAAGCTTTACAAGAAACAGTGAAGACCTATAACGCCGCCTGTCGGGTTGGGACGTTTGATCACACGATCTTGGACGATTGCCATACTGAAGGTTTGGAGCCAGCTAAAACCCATTGGGCCTTGCCGATTGATACCGGACCTTTTTATGGTTATACGGTTCGTCCTGGCGTGACATTTACCTACTTAGGTTTGAAGACCGATGAAACTGCAGCGGTACATTTTAACGGCGTATCAAGTGCTAACTTATTCGTTGCTGGAGAGATGATGGCAGGTAATGTATTGGGCAAAGGATATGCCGCTGGCATTGGTATGGCAATTGGCACAGCCTTTGGCAGAATTGCAGGAACGCAGGCTGCTAAAGCCGCACAAATATTGAATCAATCTCAAGGAGCTGAGCATGCAACAGCTTAACGCTCTGGTTAAAGAAGCAAATGAGTTAGCAATAGGCACGCCAGAGTCTGAGGCAGATCGCATGTTGCAGATTTGCAATGCATGCCGGTATTGCGAAGGATTTTGCGCCGTGTTTCCGGCGATGACTCGTCGCATTGAATTTACTCCAAGCGTTGTAAATTACCTAGCTAACCTCTGTCATAACTGTGGTGCCTGCCTTCACGCTTGCCAATATGCTCCTCCGCACGAATTCGGAGTCAATATTCCGCGTGTGATGGCTCAGGTTCGCAAAGATACTTATATGACGTATGCCTGGCCGAAGTCATTTGGCGCTCTTTATAAGAGTAATGGAGTGGTAGTGTCGGTGGCCGTATCGTTATCGATTGCGTTCTTCCTCTTATTAAGTGCATTGCTTAATGGCTCACTTTCTTCTGGACCGCTGGATGGTAATTTTTATGCGGTCTTCTCACACAACACGCTTGCTCTGATGTTTGGTGCAGTCTTTGGTTTTTCAATCCTTGCCATTGCGATTGGTCTTATCCATTTTTGGAGAGGAATTTCTGCTGGAGTGATTTCTGCTAGCGCTGCAGCAGAGGCAACGCACGATGCGCTGACCTTAAAGTATCTTGGGGGTGGCCATGGCGATGGTTGCAATAACGAAGACGATGCTTTTTCTCTTTGGAGAAAGCGTTTTCACCATTTCACTTTTTATGGCTTTATGTTGTGCTTCGCAGCTACTAGTGTGGCAACAATCTATCACTACTTCCTGGGCTTGCATGCACCATATGCACTCAATAGTTTGCCAGTCATCCTGGGTACGCTGGGCGGCATTGGATTATTGATTGGGCCTGCAGGTTTGTTGTACCTCAATCTACACAGAAATTCTGAGCATGGAGACGCAAGCCAAAAATCAATGGATAGAGCTTTCATAGTGCTTTTATTCATGATCAGCATCTCAGGCTTGCTTTTGCTGGCTTATCGAGATACGTCGGCGATGGTGGCTTTACTTGCTGTTCACTTAGGCTTTGTCATGGGTTTCTTCTTAACTATGCCTTACGGCAAATTTGCCCATGGTTTTTATCGAGTAGCAGCCTTATTAAAGAATTCGATTGAAAAGCGCCAGAAGAACCATTTGCAATTTGGTGCCGATTAATTGATTGGTTCGTAATTCAAAAACAGTAGAAAAAAGAAAACAATATGAGACTCATTACCTTTACTCGTGCCGGCTCTACTCATGCTGAAATCGGTGCACGCTTACCTAATCCTGCGGGCGATCAAATTTTGCCTTTCGCTGATGTAGCAAGCAAGCTAGGTATTCAAGATTTCCCAGGTGATATGAAATCCTTCTTACGGGCTGGCAGCAAAGTTATGGAGCAAGCAAAGTCTTGGGTTGCTGCTTCTGTTGACTACTCAGCACTATTCATCAGTCCAAAAACGATTACCTATTTGCCGCCGATTACCGATGCTGAGAAATTTCTCTGTGTTGGTAAAAACTACCGCACCCATTTGGAAGAGCTCAAGCGTACCAACTTGATTAAAGAGATTCCGCAAGAGCCCACTTCATTTATCAAGCTTAACTCCTGCTTGTCTGGCCATGAAGCAAAGGTGGTGCGCCCACAAGGAATTACTCGTCTCGATTACGAGCCTGAGTTGGTATTTGTGATTGGTAAAAGAGCCTTGGGTGCAAAAAAGGCGGAGGCGATGGATTATGTTGCTGGCGTTACCATCTTGAACGATTTAACTTGTCGTGATCTGCAATTACGCGAGGTTGCCTCGGGCTCTCGTTTTTGGACTGGCAAGAATATTCCAGGCTTTGGTCCCTTAGGGCCTGAGATTGTCACGATCGATGAGATTCCGGATGTCTATGATCTGTGGATGACGTGCTCTGTAAATGGTCAAGAGCGCATGCGTGTTAATACGGTAGATCAAATCTGGAAGATCTCCGATATCTTGGAGCATTTCTCTCGCTTTATTCCTATTGAAGCGGGAGATATGTTTTCAACCGGTGCTCCTGGTGGTGTAGCGGTGGGTAAAGAGAATGCAGAGGATCTGTACCTCAAGCCCGGTGATGTGGTTGAATGCGCAATCGATGGTATTTCAACTTTGCGCACTACCATCGTCGAGTAAATATGATGAAGCGGACTTTATGTTGGGTCGTCGCTTTATTTTCCTGTCTAGCTTTGGTCCCGTCTCTGGCGGGGGCGGCTGATAGCTATCCTAGTAAGTCGATTAAAGTAATTGTGCCCTTTCCACCGGGGGGTGGGGCAGATACCCTCATTCGCTTGATAGTTCCAACAATGAGCGAGGTCTGGAAGCAATCCATCATTGTCGAAAATCGTCCGGGTGCAAGTGGCCTCATCGGCGCAGAGCAAGTGGCTCAATCGCCTGCGGATGGATATACCTTATTAATGGGTTCGACTGCTGCAGTCACGGAAAAAAATATTGCGCAGTTTTCTCCGGTTGCCTTAGTGTCTGCCTCTCCTTATGTGGTCACTGTTAACCCTAGTTTGAATATCAACTCAATCAAAGCATTGATTGCCTATGCCAAAGCAAACCCAGGAAGCGTCCGATATGGCTCATCTGGTCCTGGTTCGGCATCTCATTTGGCTGGAGAATTATTCTCTTCGATGGCTGGCGTGACATTGCTTCATGTTCCCTATAAAGGAACTGGTCAGGCCTTAACTGATTTACTGGCGGGTCATATTGATTTGATGTTTGCTCCTGCGCAAACCGTGATGCCGCAAATTGAATCTGGAAAATTATTGGCCTTGGCTCAAACCGGTGCGAAGCGCTCAGAAGCGCTGCCAAATATTCCGACTGTTGCAGAGGCGGGTTTGCCGGGTTACAGCGCAGTAGGCTGGTTTGGTTTATTTGCCCCAGCGAATACTCCTAAACCTGTACTGCAAAAAATCAATCAAACGGTGATGTTCGTCTTGGGTCAGGACAAAATTCGTAAGGCTATGTTGGAGCGGGGAAGTGACCCTGCTAGCGGTAGTGCCGAGGAATTTGCGGCTTTTTTACGCCTAGATCAGTCAAAATGGGCCAAATTGATCAAAGAAAATAAGGTTGCAGTGCAATAAACCCTTAAATCAGTATCATTTAGGGCTAATCACTGAAATCCCTAGGAAATTACTATGCCAGGCTTACTTCCCAATGTTGATCCAGATGGATTATTAGAGTTCTCGGTTGTTTATACCGACCGCTCCTTGAACCACATGTCTGAAGAGTTCAAGCGCGTGATGGTCGACATTTCTAGCGTTCTTAAAGACGCCTATAACGCAAGCTCTGCTGTCATCGTTCCTGGTAGCGGTACTTTCGGTATGGAAGCTGTTGCCCGTCAATTTGCGAACAATGAAAAATGTTTGGTGTTGCGTAATGGCTGGTTTAGCTATCGCTGGACTCAAATTTTTGATCTGGCAAATATCACTAGTGATGTGACGGTCATCAAAGGTCGTCAACTAGAAAATTCCGCTCAAGGTGTATTTGCTCCTGCGCCAATTGAAGAGGTAGTGGCTTTCATCAAGAAAGAAAAGCCAGCGGTGGTATTTGCTCCTCACGTAGAAACTTCTGCCGGCATCATCTTGCCTGACGATTACCTCAAGGCTGTTGGAGAAGCAGTTCGCTCAGTGAACGGTTTGTTTGTATTGGATTGCATTGCCTCTGGCGCTATGTGGGTTGATATGAAGGCGTGTAATGTGGATGTGTTGATCACGGCCCCACAAAAAGGCTGGAGTAGTTCCCCTTGTTGTGCTTTGATTGCTCTTGGAGATAGAGCTCGTGAGCGTATTGATGCCACTCAAAGTAGCAGCTTCTCTATGGATTTGAAGAAGTGGTTGCAAATCATGGAGGCTTATGAAAAAGGTGGTCATGTGTATCACACGACTATGCCTACTGATGCATTAAAGATTTTGCGTAACGTGATGAAAGAAACTCAATCACTTGGTTTTGCAGCCTTGAAGGCCAAACAAGTTGAGCTGGGCACTAAGGTACGCGATCTATTGGTTTCACAGGGCTACCATTCTGTTTCCGCAAAAGGCTATCAGGCTCCTGGCGTAGTAGTAAGCTACACCAAGGATCCAGATATTCAATCCGGCAAGAAGTTCATTGCATTGGGTTTGCAAACAGCTGCAGGTGTACCTTTGCAGTGTGATGAGAGACCTGATTTCCGTACATTCCGCATTGGCTTGTTTGGATTGGAGAAGCTGGCTCATGTAGACCGTACTCTTGGCCACTTATCTGCCGCATTAGAAAAGATTACTGAGGCAGAAGCTCAGCCTGCGTAATACTTGCCTCCCTTAGAAAAAGGCCATCTGATGATGGCCTTTTCTTTTGGGGTGTTGTCGGTCTGGATGGCTAATATCAAAAAATGAAGCATTTATGACAGTTTTTTGGTTATTATTAAATCATCTACAAACCCTCTTGGAGAATTGCATGATTTCTCGTATCGTTCGCTTTAGCTTGGCCTCTCTTGTTTCTGCTGCTATTGGCTTAGCGCCAATGTCAGTCATGGCTGCTGATCCAGCTCCTGCGCCTGCAGCCGCTCCAATGGCAACCCCAACTGCGGCTCCCGCTCCTGCAGCAACGCCAGCCGATAAAGCTGCCGAGAAGAAAGCTAAGAAGCAGGCTAAGAAAGAAAAGAAAGCTGAGAAAAAAGCCAAGAAGAAAGCAAAGAAAAAAGCTAAAGCCGCTGCAGACGCAGCTGCTCAGTAATTTCAAAACCAGTATTGGAGCCGCTTAATTCAGGGGCTCAGCATTATCAAAGTCATCAGATTTTTTAGAGTCTGATGACTTTTTTCTTGGACTGTCGTTACGTACCAATAGCCACATTGCAGCAATGACCAGTGTCATGCCGCCAATCTGGGTCCAGGTAATGGGTTCAGACAAAATAAAGTAGCCTAGAAAAATGGTGGAAACGGGCCCTAGGATTCCCGCTTGCGCAACAAGCGGCGAGCCTATGCGATTGATGGCAATCATGATGAGCAGCATTGGAATAACAGTACATAAGCTCGCATTTAGAAGGCTGAGCCAATAGACTTGTGTGACCTGTTCGAATATAGCGCTCGGATTGTAAAAAGAAGATTGCAAAATACTCAGTACTGCAGATGCTGAGCTGGCATAAACCACTAAACGTACGCTACCAATACGTTTGACCATCTCACCGGAGCCAATCATATATAAGGCATAACTACAGGCGCTACCAAATACCAATACCATGCCAAGCCATGCATGAATACCAGTGGAGCTTGCATCTTGAATAAATACAACGAACACCCCGAGATACCCCACGACAAGGGCATACCATTGCATTCGCGAAATCGATTTTGATAACGCAAAATAAGAAATTAATAAAACAATCGTAGGGGTGAGGTAGAGAACAATGCGCTCTAGTCCGACAGAAATATATTGCAGCCCTAGAAAATCAATATAGCTAGATAAGAAATATCCCAAGAAACCCAGAAAGAATAATTTTCCGCGATCAAGCCAAGTGATCGGGCTCATCGGCTTTCTGCGTGATTCCCACCAATATACGGACCAAAACAAAGGGAGTGCTATTAGCATCCGCAAGGCTAGTAGAGTTTCTGCATTCGCGCCATATCCAAATGCCAGCTTCACTAAAACCGCTTTGCCAGAGAACAGCATTGAGCCAATACCGGCCATCAAAATACCATAGAGGTAACGTCGGTGATGATGTGCTGTGCTCTGGGATTCCATACAGATTTATAACAGTTTATTGAGCAGACTTCTCATCTCAAGGATCGTTTCAGAAGGGGTTAGTCCAATTGGTCCAGTCCCTTGTTGAACTAGGCTATCAGCCGCAGAGGCGTGCAGTTGAACTGCGATGCAACTCGATTCCCAAAGATCAAGATGATGACGAACGCCTTGTGCTGCAATCGCAGCAATGCTGCCGGTTAAGATATCACCCATACCGCCCGTTCCCATACCGGGATTGCCTGCTGTGCATTGGACAGTGGAATGAAGTGGAGAGCCTATTAAGGTGTATTGACCCTTAAGGACAACGATTGAGTGTGTAAGTTCAATTAATTGTTGAAGTGATCCTAAGCGATTGTCTTGCACGTCGGCGGTAGAAGATCGCAACAATCTTGCTGCCTCTCCGGGGTGGGGGGTAATCACAGTTTGATCTGGATATTGCTGGTTACGTAATTGAAGGGCGCTCAATAATTCTGCGTTGTCAGCGATCAGATTCAGGGCGTCAGCATCAATGATGACTGGAACTTTTGGATAGTTCAGACAAGCTCGAAGCCATTTCATTGCCAAGGCAGACTTACCAAGTCCAGGACCAATCGCAAGGATATCGGGTTCATTTTGATTTAAATAGTCGCTCACTTCCTCTGTAGCCAGGCGAATCATAAGCTCTGGTTGATTGGGATCTGCTTGTGCTGATGCAGGATCCAGCATCTCTAAAATAGTCCATCCCGCACCCAGATGTAAACAAGCACTACCTGCAAGCAGAAGGGCGCCAGCCATCCCCGGTGCACCACCAATCAGAATAGATTTACCTGCATCACCTTTGTGCTCAGCAGGTTCGCGTCTTAGCCGTTTGGCTAACTCAAGGGATTGAAGTGTGGCGGGCTTAGTGGACGCGGATGTCATCTCAATAGTATCGCTCTGATTCGATAGGGATTGAACTCATTGTAAGAGAGTGTATGCTGAAGGAATGAAGATTCAGTTTCTTGGTGCTGCAGGCGAGGTAACCGGTTCACGGCATTCCATTGAGGTGATGCTGGCCGGCAGACCCCGGCATTTCATGGTGGATTATGGAATGTTTCAAGGTGGTCGTGAGGCAAGCAATAAAAATCTAGAGCCCTTACCGATTAATCCAAATGATCTTGATTTTGTGGTGCTCACACATGCGCATATTGACCATAGTGGCTTGTTACCGCGCTTATGCGCGCAAGGCTTTAAGGGCCCCATTTATTGCACTACTGCTACCTATGAGTTATTAAAGATTCTGTTGCCAGATAGTGCGCATCTCCAATTTGCAGATCTTGAGCGCGCAGAACGAAAAGCTAAACAGGGAAAGTGGCATGGTGATATGCCGGTCGCACTGTATTCAAGAGTAGAGGTGGAAATGACTCTTGCGCAATTTGAGCCCTTGGATTACGGAAAAGTACTGGAGCTTGCCCCGGGTATTCAATTGGAATTTCGTAATGCTGGACATATTTTAGGTTCAGCTATCGCAGTGATGGATATACAGGAAGATGGCACCCCAAAAAAACGCTGCGTCTTTTCGGGGGATATTGGCATGAAAGGCAAAGTGCTGATGCCTAACCCAGATTTAATTACCGATGCCGACTTAGTCGTGGTCGAATCCACCTATGGTGATCGCTTGCACCGCACTCTCAGTGAGACCGAGGCAGAGTTAATAGAAGTGATAAACACCACCATGGCAAGCCAAGGTAATGTCATTATTCCGGCATTTGCAGTGGGGCGCACTCAAGAGATTCTATTTTTGCTGATTGATCTGGTCAGAAGGGGGTTGTTACCACATCTGGCTATCTGGGTAGATTCACCCATGGCAACGGCGGCAACCCATTTAACAGAAAAATTCTTTTCACAACTAGACGAGCAATCTCAAGCCACTTTTAGTTGGTATAAAAATAATCCAAATGCCGTTGATTTGCGATTTATTGCAGACGTGGAAGAATCAAAATCTTTAAATAGGATCAAAGGGGGAGCCATCATCATTTCGGCAAGTGGAATGTGTGATGCTGGTCGAATAGTGCATCACTTGGCCAATAATTTACCTAGAGAACAAAATGCCATCGTGATTACTGGATTCCAGGCCTATGGAAGTCTGGGTAGACGGCTAGTAGATCGAGCTAAATCCGTACGTTTGTTTGGAGAGGATGTGCCGGTGAAGGCCTCAATTCATACTATTGGTGGTTTATCTGCTCATGCGGATCAGGCTGGACTACTAGATTGGTTGCGGGGCTTTGAATCGCCACCTAAGACAGTATTTGTGGTTCATGGTGAACCAGAGGCAGCCTCCGTATTTGCGGAGCGCATTCGGGAAGATCTTGGCTGGAAAAATGTGATCATACCCGAGCGCCTGCATATTTATAGCTGCTAACAAATAAGATAATTGTCAGTCAGCAACTTTCGCACCTTCAATGTGGTGGCGTTGCATGGCTTGCGCAATAAAACCCGATTGCTTTAATTGGGTGATAACTTCAGTTAGGTAAACCGTGGTCTTTTGGTATTGAGGTCTTGCTTTAGGAATTCCAATAGCTTGATTGATTACCATAAAGCGACCTGGCAGCATTCGCAAGCCTTGGTACCGCTTAGCATCACTCTCTAATTGCTGTTTTACTCCAGCAGCTACATTGCCTTTCCCAGACATGAAATCATCAACAACTGCTTGTGAGCTAGCAGCCCTTAAGATGGTCGCGCTTTTAATCTCGCGCGTGAGGTAGAGGTCGTAGGCGCTACCTTTGCCAACAACAATCTCATTGCCAGCTACATCAACCTCTTCATTCATCTTGATAGGGGAGTTAGATTTCACCATATAAGCCCCTTCAATCTGAATATAGGGTGGGGTGTAGCTAATATCTGCACCTCTGACTGGATCGATCGCCACAAAGACTAAATCAACATCCCCATTCTTGACTGCATCAACGGTATTACCTGCCGTCTTAAATGGAATGAGCTCGATAGGCAATCCAGTGCGCCTCCCGATTTCGTGGGCGATATCAATGGTGACACCTTGTGGTTGCTGAGTAGCTGGATCTTCGTTCGCCAAAATAGGGTTACCCAAATTAATACCAACACGCAGTGTGCCTGTTGGAGCAAATGAAGCGATCATGGCTGGGTCAATAGTTTTCATAGTGCGTGTGGTCTGACTAAGGCAAGATTGAGAAATGCAGAAAGTGCAGAGTGCTGCAAGATACAAGGAGGGGTAGAAGAGAATGTTCTTCATGGAGAGAGTATAAAAAAACCGCGGCGGACCGCGGTTTAATTTGCTATTGAAAAATTACTTCTTAGCATCAGCTGCAGGGGCTGCTGCTGGCGCAACTGGAGCAGCAGCAGGAGCATCCTTCTTCGCTTCTTCAACATGAGTAGCCTCAGCACCATGTTTTTCACCGCTCATATCAACGTTGCCGTCGCCCTTGAGGAGTAAGTAGGCAGTGGCGCCAATTAATACCAGCACCATAATGATGATTGAACGATTACTCATGTGTTTTTCCTTCGGTTTAGTTGAAATTCCGCTAATCTTAACTCTACTTATGTGTTCGGTAAATCCTCCATAGCCCTAGTACTAGGTATAAATACTGACTTTTTAGGCATAAAGGGTAAGATGGTATGACACAGATGTTTTAAGGTTGCAATATGAGTCCAAAGCTTCCCACTAATAATGCTCAGACTATTACTGAGTTTCTAAATCTTCATCACAGTCAAGTCTCTGAGGAGGATTCTCAAGACTCTTATAAGTTTGCCTTTGATGATGAGGCCTTTCTATCTCGCAGGGAAACCATTGGAATTCGGTTTGAGTTGGAGTTGCTTAAGCCCGAGATCCTCCTGAAAGAGCATGGCATTGAACACACAATTACTGTTTTTGGTTCTACACGTTTTCTAAGTTCTGAGCGTGCTCATGACTTAGAAAAAAATGCGAAGACTCCAGAGGAGCGGCAGGCGGCAACTAAGGCAATATTGCATAGTAAGTTTTATGAGTCCGCAAGGGAGTTTGGCTCCTTGGTAGCCCAATACAACGCAACGCAGGAAAAGAATTCGAATAAGCTCCATATTTGTACTGGTGGTGGCCCTGGAATTATGGAGGCCGCTAATCGGGGCGCTTTTGAGGCGGGCGATCAAACTATTGGATTTAATATCAGCTTGCCGCGAGAGCAGCATCCAAACCCTTATATAAGTCCTGGCTTAAGTTTTCGCTTTCATTACTTTGCCCTGCGCAAGATGCATTTTATGTTGCGTGCCAGAGCAATCGTTGCCTACCCAGGGGGATTTGGATCATTTGATGAGTTGTTTGAGGTTTTAACCTTGATGCAGACTAAGAAGGTAGTTCGTATCCCAGTCATTTTGGTTGGCAGGGACTTCTGGAATGAAATGGTGAACTTTAAGCAAATGGTTGAATTTGGTGTCATTGATCAAGAGGATATGCAAACGATTCATTTTGCAGAGACAGCACAAGAGGCTTGGCAGGTGATTCAGGATTGGTATCAACTGGGCTAGACCAGCTATCAAAGTAAAATAGCAATAAGACTTTTCCTTTTATATATGAATCCAACCCAAACCAATTTCGCTACTGCTTTAGATCTGCCTGGCTACCTTTTGGGTGGAGTCATGCTATTGGTAGTGATGGTCTTTCATGGTGTACTTTTGCTGCAAATTGCTAAGCGCTACGAAGTCAAAACCTATTTATATTTAGCTGAGAAAAAATATTCCGCCGTTGCACTGTGCTTCTACGTAAGTGTGTTCTGTTTATTTCTAACGCATATTGCTGAAATTCTCATCTGGGGATTTTCTCTCTATGCCTTTAAATTACTGCCTGCTTTAGGCCAAAGCATTCTCTTTAGTGGTAGTACATATACCGCGATGGGCTTTATGGAAGACATACTGCCAGATGGCTGGAAAATGTTGGCAGTCATTATTGCTTTTTCTGGGATGTTCTCATTTGCTTGGACAGCATCTGTCATGATTTCAATGACAAAGAGCTTCCGTCAGGCATATACCAAGCTGCACATGAAAAAACTCAATATCTCTTCCGAGATGATTGATCGCTTTGAGTGATGCACAGCTAGGTATGACAAAGATATGGGATGCCATCGTAATTGGCGGTGGAGCTGCAGGTTTATTTTGTGCTGGAGTCGCTGGCCAGCTGGGGAAAAAGATCTTAGTGCTCGACCATGCGCCAGTGTTGGGTGAAAAAATTCGGATTAGTGGTGGCGGGCGGTGTAACTTTACCAATTTACATAGCAGCCCAGCAAACTTTCTGTCTCTCAATCCCCATTTCGTAAAAAGTGCTCTTGCGAGATACCCCTCAGCAGAATTTATCAAGCTGGTAACAGCTTATGGCATTAACTATCATGAGAAACATCAAGGGCAATTGTTCTGTGATGACTCTGCAAAACAGATTATTGAGATGTTATTTGCAGAATGCGCAAAAGGTAAGGTTACTGTTCGTCATCCGGTTGCAGTAGAGTCGATTGCTCAGGAGAGTGCGCACTGGATAATCCATGCCAGCGATGGTATTGAGAAGACTAAATCAGTAGTGATGGCTACCGGTGGCTTGCCCGTGCCAGCGATTGGCGCAAGCGCATATTCACTGGATATTGCTAAACAGTTTGGCCTCCAAGTGATTGAACCCAGACCTGCTTTAGTGCCGCTTTCATTTACTGCTGAGACCTTTGGCAATCTCAATGACTTAGCGGGTTTAAGTGTTCCCGTCAGAATTGCTTCGGGCTCTAAGGGCCATCGCTACGGCGCATGTCGCTTCATTGAGGATTTATTGCTCACTCACAAGGGCTTATCGGGACCCGGTGTACTTCAGGCTAGCAGCTATTGGGTCGAGGGAGAGCCTATTCATATTGATTGGCTTGGTGCTATTGAGCGACCTGGCGGCTTTAATTGTGATGAACTTTTCAATAACGAAGAAAATCGCCTAAAGCTTACTGAAACCATTCTATCTTCTGTACTGCCACAACGCTTGGCAAAAGCCTTTGCCGAGCAACAAAACCTGATGGGACGCAAGTGGGCAGAAGTTTCAAAAAAGGATCGTCAAGCCCTCAAAGAGTTGATTACCAATTGGTCTGTGAAGCCCGCCGGAACACTAGGCTGGAAAAAGGCTGAGGTAATGTTAGGCGGCGTGGATACAAAAGAGATGGATGGTCAGACGATGATGTCGCGCAAGCATCAGGGCCTCTATTTCATTGGAGAGTGCGTTGATGTCACCGGCCATTTAGGTGGCCATAACTTCCAATGGGCTTGGGCAAGCGGCTTTGCATGTGCTCATGCACTCTAAAGTGTGCTTAACCCAGTTAATTTTTCTCAAGCTTCGACCGCCTTTTCTTTTCACGCGAACGAATATTTAACAGCTCCACAGTTAGTGAAAATGCCATTGCTACATAAACATAGCCCTTAGGTATATGAACCCCCATACCTTCAGCGATGAGTACTACGCCAACGACTGTTAAGAAGGACAGAGCGAGAACTTTAATTGAGGGATGCTGGTGAACAAAGTCTCCAATAGGTTTGGCGGCGATCAGCATGATGAGTACAGAAGCAATCACTGCTGCAATCATGATGCTAATTTGATCTACCATCCCTACAGCAGTAATGACACTATCTAGGGAAAAGATAATATCGAGTAAGCCTATTTGCAAAACTGAGCCAACAAATAAACTGAGCATTGGCTTTGATGTCTCTTGGCTGGCAATATTCTCACCATCATTCTCGTGATCGCCGATTTCTACTTCGGTGTAGATTTCCTTAGATGCCTTCCAAATTAAGAAAAATCCACCTAGTAATAAAATAAGATCTCTGCCACTTATAGAATGCTCAAGTAATGAGAAGAGTGGGTTGGTAAGGCTCATGACCCATGACAGACTCAAGAGCAATAATATTCGGGTAATTAAGGCAAACATCAAGCCGAAACGACGCACCTTCTCGCGGATTTCTAGGGGTAGGCGATTGGCGATGACGCTAATAAAGATAATGTTATCGATGCCTAGAATAATTTCTAGAGCCGATAGGGTAAAAAATGCAATCCAAGCATTTGGATCGCTTAATAACTGAAGGGCGCTTTCGATCATTCTTTATTTCACTAATTTAGTTGGGTTGATTTCTCATCCAGTCGGCAGTGTTGAAAAAGGATTCTTCCAGCTGCTTTGCAACATCGCCTTCAATACCGCACTCCTCAAGGGCGCGGTACATGCAAGCTAGCCATTGATTGCGCTCAGCAAGTCCAATTTTAAAAGGTAAGTGCCTGGCCCTTAGCATGGGGTGGCCATACTTAGGGGAATAAATATCCGGTCCACCCATCCAGCCTGTTAAGAAGAATTTGAGCTTTTCACGTGAGCTAGAGAGGTCTTGGGGGTGCATGCTGCGCAGCTCCCCAAATTGAGGCTCTAGCGCCATTAAATCGTAGAAGCGATCGACCAACTCATCAACCTTATCGATGCCCCCAATCGCCTCATAGATATTTTGTTTTTCCATCATATTGTCATTTTAATGCCTTAAATTCAGGGTAATTGGCAGTGAGCCAATTTCGGTATAGAGTTGATATAAGAGATTTAATAACCCCTAATTAATAGGAGCTTAATGATGGATGCACAAGAATTACAAAAATGGCAACGTGAAAAAGCAAAAGAGCTATTTGATTACTCGCATACCTTGCTTGAGGCGGCGAAAAAATTAAGTGAGCATCATTTGGCTGAGATTGAGTGGGGCATGAAAAATGCTCTAGACAGCGCCAAGTCTGCGGCTAAAAATGATTTGAGCAAATTGAAGAGTTTGCAGGAAGATGCTGCGAAAGAAGCTACCAAGCGCGCAGCTGCCTACCAAAAGAAAGTTAAGTCCGTTCTTAAGGAGCTCGGCGAGGGTGCTGCCGATGAAACCGAGAAGCATCTTGAGAAAGTGCGCAGCTCCTTGGTAACTTGGTTAGAGGATGCAGAAAATAAAATGCCTGCACATGCTGACAAGCTTTCTAAAGTAGTTCATGAAATGTCTACAACCGGTCAGAATATGTTCAAAGAAGGGCGCCGCATTGTTAACCAAGTAGCAGAGACGGCAGAAAAGAATATTGATGAGCTGGTAAAAAAATCGTCATCAGGTAAGAAAAAAGAAGACTAATTTTATTTTCTTATAAATCAAACCGCCTGCAGTATTGAGGCGGTTTTTTATTTCCAGCCCTGAATCCAAAGCTCACTGTTCGTCAGATCGCGCCAAGCAATCTGCGTAGTTTTCTTACTGTAGACAGCTTCTATCTCAACAAACTCAATCTTTTCTTCTGGGGGCTCTGGAAGGATAACTTTACTGACTAAGAAGTGCTTTTGCTTGGCTATTGGTTGCACCGCAGTCCACTTAGTTAGCAATAATTTTTTAGGACTTAATTTATTCATTGGAAATGCTTACAAGGCGGTACATTGGTACTCTTGGCCACCGCTTACCATCAAGCCAGAAGAAGATGTAAAGACAGTATTTGACTGCTCTGTTTGAACGGTACATTTCTGATCAAAATAGCTTAGATTGCCTAAGCTGCCGCAAAAGTCTAGCTTGCTGCCTTTGAATTCCATTTGGGCTTTTCTGAGAATCATGGGGATCTTGGTCTCGGTAGGCGTGTTGCAGCTCCAAGTGCTATAGGTCTCGCGCTCGCAGGCAACAAGCCCCAGCAAGATAGCCGTACAAGCTAGCAGGCGAATAACACATAGGCTTCTTAAATGATTCATGGCCAAAGCATAGCGAAGTTTCAAATATTCTGCCCAAGATTGGCTCAAGAGGCAGTTTTAGTATTAATATTTACGTCAGATTGTTTAATAAACAACGTATTAAAGCTAATAAAGCTGCATAAAAATTAACAAAGGAGACGCTGTGGATACAAATCGGAGAGATGCGCTGAAGTTAGGTGCATCAGCTGCTATGAGTGGCATGTTTATTTCTAATGTGATGGCTGCTACTGACGGTCAACCGCCAATCGTAGTTGAGCCATTGACGGGTAAGGCTGGCTTGCGTATCGCCAACTACTTGCCAAAGATGGGCGCTACCTCAAGACTAGGTTTGGTAAGCAATGATGGCTTAGTAGTTGATATTCCGGCTGAGGCAGTGCGCCAAAAAATGCAGCTATCCTTTGATCCAACATCAATGATTTCCTTGGCTGCTTCT
Source organism: Polynucleobacter sp. TSB-Sco08W16 (assembly GCF_018687455.1). Taxonomy (NCBI): domain Bacteria; kingdom Pseudomonadati; phylum Pseudomonadota; class Betaproteobacteria; order Burkholderiales; family Burkholderiaceae; genus Polynucleobacter; species Polynucleobacter sp. TSB-Sco08W16. Next base: position 1,259,271 of record NZ_CP061291.1, on the reverse strand, counting down.
GGTAACCGTGGTCTAGTGGAGTTGGCCGCTATTTTCAAGAATCGCGGCTCAAACCTCCAGAACGTAAATCAAATTGTGCTCTTATCTCCCATTCCAAAGCCGCAAGCCAATATTTATTGTGTGGGCTGGAATTACCTCGATCATTTTGAAGAGGGTCTAAAGCATCGTGCGGATACTGCGGTCAAAGAGTATCCAAAAGTTCCCGTGTTATTCACCAAGGGCACTCAAACCATGAATGGTCCATTTGATAACATTCCTTATGATGCTGGCATCTCCACCATGATTGACTGGGAAGCTGAGTTAGCAGTAGTGATTGGTAAAAAGGGCAAGAATATTTCCGAAGAGAATGCCATGGACTATGTCTTTGGTTACTCTGCCTACAACGACACTACGGCGCGTGATATTCAGCAAAAACGTCAATCTGGTCAATGGTTTAAAGGCAAGAGCCTAGATGGTCATGGCCCAATGGGTCCATGGGTTGTTACTGCAGGCGGCGTGAATTTGGATGACACTCGCATTATTTGCCGTGTGAATGGTGTTGAAAAACAAAACGCGAGTTACAAGCAAATGTATTTCAAGATCCCAGCCATTATTGCTGAGCTATCACGCGGCCTAACCCTGTTACCTGGTGACATTATTGCGACTGGTACACCATCTGGAGTTGGTGCAGGCAGAACGCCTCAAGAGTTTATGAAGCCCGGCGATATCATGGAAACCAATATCACTGGTATCGGCATTCTGCGCAATAAGATTGCGTAACATCGGTTCTTAATACAGCTGCAAGGACTTAGAGGACCCAGAAGTGATGGGTTCCGTCCTTGCCCAGTTGTTCAACTAATCCAAACTCCCAGTCTAAGTAGGCCTGCATCGCTGCAGGATCTACGCTGGTACCTTCGTATGGACGCTTATAGCGATCTAGTGGAGGGGAGGCCAGGTGGCTCGGACCTTTTTCTAGATCTAATTCAGCTGCAACCCAGGCGGCATTTCCGCCTTCGAGCACTACTACTTCGGCTTGAGTGAGTGCCTGAAACTCTGGCGCAACAAAAGCGCTTAGTTCTGCAGGGGTGCTAGTTAATACATAGCGATCTACCTGCGGAATTTTTGCAATAGCTTCAGTCAGTTGTGAGCGTAAGGCGTACCAACTTCCAGGTATATGGCCCTTGACATAATTCGCATGCGTACTGAAATCAATCGCAATCGTATTGCTGTCAGTCTTGAGCCAATGAGAGACGGTAACTGCATCTACGGTCTCAAGCTGGGGCAGGGTGGGTAGCGGCGCTTTCCAGAGACCTTTTTCGCTCAGATCGGCAGTCTGAACGTGATCTAAAACATAAACATCCCAGGCCATCTGTGCCAACCAAGAGGCGGGCATATTTGCTCTTACACTGCCACCACTGGGATCAACTAAGACCACTCGCGCACCGCGCACTGGTGCCACCATTTCCGTTTCTTGAACAAGTTGACCGCCGGGTACAGAGCGAAATCCTGGAAGATGACCCGCTTCATATTCTTCAGGCGTGCGAGTGTCAAAGAAATACGTTGTACGCTCTGCTTGTGATTTCCATTGGGCGATGTCAGCAAGAGTGGCACGCTTTACGCCAGCGCGATCAGCGACGCTACGAGCACGTTGTGCAGCTTGAGCAGTTGTTTCCTCGCCAACTTCCTTAAACTTTCTACTTTGGCCTTTGTCGAGCTCTTGACCGGCCAAGGTCCAGCCAATGGTTCCGTTACGCAATGCATTCACCTCATTCGGAATGCCGGCATTGATTAAAGATTGCGTGCCAATAATGCTGCGTGTTCGTCCTGCGCAATTGACAATGATCTTGGTCTTCGGGTTAGGGGCGAGCTCAGGCAAGCGTAGGACTAGTTCTGCGCCTGGAACGCTAATCCCCGTTGGAATACTCATCGTGTTGTATTCATCAAAGCGGCGCACATCAACTACCACCACATCTTCTTTGTTGTCGATGAGTTGTTTCACTTCTTGAGCAGATAGGGAGGGTGTATGGCGCTTGGATTCAACTAGTTCACCAAACGATTTGCTTGGAACATTGACGTCTTTAAATACTTCACCGCCAGCAGCCTTCCAGCCCTGCACTCCCCCATCAAGTACAGAGACATTACTAAAACCGAGAGCGCTTAATCTTTGAGCTGCTAATTCTGCATAACCTTCCCCGTCATCTAAAGTAACAATAGGAACATCTTTTCTCGGCATCTTTGCATAGGCATCAATCTCAATCCGAGAGAGTGGCAGGTTTGCAGCAAACAACGGATGCTCGCGCGCATGCGGATCTTCTTCGCGTACATCTAAGAAGGCGATCTCTTCTTTATTTAAAAGTTTATTGCGTACAAAAGAATAATTTTTAGTTTGGTAGCTCATGCGAGTGATGTAAGGACTTAGTAGACGTAAATGATAGGGGGGCTTGTCTGACCCCCGTTTCTGGATGGCTCTATTTTGCTGCAACTGCACCAGAAACAGTTTTTTCAGAGGGCCTGAAGCCGTAATAGGGTGGTTTTAAGCTGGGTTTTGACAATATATTGCTCAGAATGCCCTAAAAGTGGGTTTTTTATCGTATTTCGGGTGATGACGGCCCTGATTACCAGGATCTCTGTTCCCCCTGCGTAGGCCTGATTCTAAGAGTTATCCCTGATCAAAACCTGCATTTTTTATAGTTTTTATAGGGATATACTGACTTCGTTGTTAAAACGAATATTTATTTGATTACTGGGAGACACGATGTCACAACACGATACATTGTTAGCTGCTTTTGAAGCATACAAAGCCGAAAACGAAAAGTTTATTGAAAAAGGTATTAAGGCATCTGCCGCTCGCGCTCGTAAGGCATTGCAAGAAATTGCTGGTGCTTGCAAAGAGCGTCGTAAAGAAATTACCGCGACAAAAGAAGCAATGGAAGCTAAGAAGTAATTCTTACCCAATTGATCTAAAAGCCTAGCCTTACCCGCTAGGCTTTTTTTATTCAAGAAATACAAGATGAAGAAAGATGAGTTTCTGCAGACGCTAAAAGCAGCAGGATATCCAGAGCCTGTCGAAGTGAGTCAAGTGCCTGACGGTCACATAGGCGATCATCAGCATCCATTTGCAGTGCAAGCGCTAGTAGTAGAGGGCAGCATTGAATTGCTTATTGACGGCACAGCTAAGCAATATGAAGTGGGAGATGTATTCCAGCTGGGCTATGAGCAAGTGCATACTGAGACCTACGGGCCCAAAGGCGTTAGATATCTAGCATCTAGAAAATCCTAGAGCACCTAGAAAAACTTCATTAGGAGCAATATGAACATCGGATTTATTGGTTTAGGAAATATGGGCCTGCCAATGGCCATTAATTTGCTAAAAGCAGGTTACCAAGTCACGGGATTTGATTTAGTTCAAAGTCAATTAGATGCTTTTGCTAAGGAAGGTGGAAAAACCGTCGCCAATGCAAACGATGCTGCAAAGAATGTGGATGTATTAATCAGCATGCTGCCAGCATCACGACACGTTGAAGGTTTATATTTAGGTGACTCTGGCCTATTGGCCAATACCTATCCTCAGACCATCCTGGTCGATTGCTCAACGATTTCACCAAAGGTGGCCCAAGCGGTTGCCAGTGCAGCACAAGCTAAGGGCTTTGAGATGGTCGATGCACCTGTCTCGGGTGGTACTGCAGGTGCTCAAGCCGGAACGCTAACCTTTATGGTCGGTGGTCAGCAGTCTGCCGTAGAGCGGATTCGTCCCCTCCTAGAAAAGATGGGTAAGAATATTTTCCATGCGGGCGCTAATGGTGCTGGCCAGACTGTGAAGGTTTGTAACAATATGCTCTTGGGTATTCAGATGCTGGGCACCTGTGAGGCACTGCGTCTGGGTATTGCAAATGGTATGGACCCAAAAATTCTTTCGGACATAATGTCTAAGAGTTCCGGGCGCAATTGGGCTTTGGAGCTATATAACCCCTGTCCTGGCGTCATGGATAACGTGCCTTCATCTAAGGATTATGCAGGCGGTTTCGGTGTAGATCTCATGCTCAAGGATATGGGCTTGGCGACAGAAAATGCGGAGGCCTTAGAAGCTAGTGTTCCGCTAGGTAAATTGGCGCAGCAACTCTACGAAGCACATAGCAAAGCAGGTTATGGTCAGCTTGATTTCTCAAGCGTATTTAATCTGAAGTAGAGATTGGTTAAGAAACAACCAAGGACTTACCGTGTCGTTTGCTCATCTGACCAATGACTCTGGCGCCTAAGAAGTGATGTTGTTTAAAGATATCCAGAACTTCTTTCACACAATCTGGGCTACAGGAAACTAGTAAGCCACCACTCGTTTGTGGATCAGTCAATAGGGCGCGTTGAGCCAAGGTAAAGTCTGTTGGAATACCCACTTCATCTCCATAGCTCAACCAGTTGCGATCGGATGCGCCAGTAATCACGCCATCATCTGCTAATGCTTGCACATTGGAGAGTAGGGGGACTTGGCTCCAGTCAATATGCGCTGTGCAGTTTGAGCCTCGCGCTAACTCAAGCGTGTGACCAGCTAAGCCAAAGCCAGTGACATCAGTTAATGCATGCACGCCAGTGAGTTTTGCTAATTCAGGCCCTGCAGAATTGAGCTTTGTGGTGTTGGAGATCATTTCTCGATAGCCGTCTGGACCCAGGAGATCTTTTTTCAGGGCAGCTGACATCACACCCACTCCTAATGGCTTACCCAAAATCAGAACATCACCTGGCTTAGCGCTAGCATTGCTCTTCACGCGCTTGGGCTCAACAATGCCAATCGCTACCAGACCATAAATGGGTTCAACCGAATCAATCGTATGACCACCAGCAATCGGAATACCGGCACTACGACAAGCTTCAGCACCACCCTCAAGAATGCGTGCAATGGTTTTATTGGATAGAACTTTGATTGGCATGCCAACTAGGGCGAGTGCAAATAATGGTGTACCGCCCATCGCATAAATATCGCTAATCGCATTGGTTGCGGCGATCTTGCCAAAATCAAACGGATCATCCACGATCGGCATGAAGAAATCTGTTGTAGCTACGATAGCTTGGGATTCGTTGATTTGATATACGGCGGCATCATCCGATGTTTCAATACCGATTAGTAATTCTTTTGGGAAAGGTAGCTGCGGAACATCCTTCAAGATCTCAGAAAGTACGCTTGGAGCAATTTTGCATCCACATCCGCCACCATGAGATAGGGAGGTGAGGCGCGGTTCAGTCAACTCAGGAATGGTGGTTTGTGTATTCATATTATTGGCGTAAAAGTGCTTCTACTTTACCTTTAACTTCATCGCTATCGACATTTTCAATAGCTCCAAACCAGACTCCCTCAATCTTGCCCGTTTTGCCAATGAGAAAGGTAGTTGGAATACCGCGCGCTTTCCAAGACTTGTAAGTGATGCTATTGCGATCCATCAAGATCTCAATGCCATTCTCAGGTAGTCCATTGCCCTTGAGGAACTGTGCGATCCGAGGTTTCATTTCCGCTAAATTCACAGCGAGAACCACCAGCCCTTTAGATCGATAGTTTTCTTGTAGTTGCATTAACTCTTCAAACTCTTCGCGGCATGGCTCACACCAGCTAGCCCAGAAATTCACAACTACTACTTTGCCTCTATAGCTGACAATATCAATCGCTTTGCCCGATAAGTTGTTTAGGACTAAGGGGGGAGATTGGGTTGGGCCTACTTGTGCAGCTGGACGCCATTGTGCTTGGACATTCATACTCAGACAGAAGAGAAAAGAAAAAGCCAGCGCAAGAAGAAAGTCTATAGCTGGCTTGGTGAAGCTCATCAAGATCAATCTACGTAATCTATTAGCCAATGCGACGGCTAGTAATTTTGTATTTAAAGTTATCTGGGTCTAGCGAATCAAAACGACCTTCAGTATTTTCTGCTTGCGGGTACATTAAGAAAGGAATGTCACCTTTGCTCCCAAGCTTGGATCCAGGTAGAGCAATGTCATGATCATAGTTGTATGCCATCCAGTTCATTTCCCAATTACCAAAGAGGTAATCCCGAATCGCGAGCACCTTGGGATCGTTTACTGCAAGACTCCCAGTTTCCTCAAGGATTACTTTGCGCACATCAGCAGGATCTACTGGAAACCAGCCATAGCCAGAGGCATAGAACTCGGCACGGCAATGCTGTGCTTTAGTAATATCACCAGATTTGCCAAGGCTCTTATAGCCACGAACAGAGTCAGCAATGCGGATACCGTATACATCGCGAGCAGGGATCCCCGCTGAACGCGCCAATGCCACAAATACAGCATTGATATCCGCGCATTTACCACCTAGATTATTGGTTTCGAGCATGAGTTTTACATCACCTTGGCCGCAACCACGTGTTTTTGGATCACGATGAGTGTTATCAACCACCCAGTTGTAAATTGCTTTTGCTTTTTCAATATCAGTAGCGTTAGCAGGAACATTAGCGAGCGCTTCTTGAGACTTCGTTTTCACAATGCCATCAATCGGCAGGTACTTAGTGCCACGAGTCCAAAAGCGTTGTTCTTCTTTAGAGAGTTTTAATGCCGGATTAGGAGAGGCAATCTCTAAGTTGCGATTACATGTGCTAACTAAGATCGACACTTTAACGCTATGACTTGTTGCTGATGCATCCCATTTGGTCCAAAGCATACGAGCTTGTTTATCTGGTGTTACATAAACCTGATTGACCGCTTTCGGATCGCTTGCTTCTGGTCGGATAGCCAAAGTACGGAAATAATTCGTATCTAAAACTAATGGCAATGGGATCCAACTTTGCGCAACACCATTGGGCGACTCTAAATTGACCTCCGTCACGATCTCATAAGTAGTCCAGTTGGGTGCAGACTGTGCAAATACAGCGGAGATAGGATTATAGGCTGGCAGCGCTAAAGCGCCAGCAATGGTTTTCATAGCGGAGCGGCGTGACGTAGTCATATCAAATCTCTTGGATAGTAATAAAAGCAAGAATGCTTATTTTAGCGAATCAATTAACGATTAAAGCTTCTCTTGGGTGGGCTACTGCGCTTGGCGGGTGTTTTTTTGGCTGGAGCACCACCACCGCTAGCTCCACTAGGCCGGGGCTTTCTAGATTGCTGGTGTTGCTGACTACGCAATTGAATCGGCTGAGCAACTGCATTGGGATCTGGTTCAAATCCAGCAATGACCTCTTGTGGCAGTTTTTGCTTAATGAGTTTTTCGATATCTCTGAGCATTTGATGTTCATCAACGCAGACTAAAGAGACGGCAACACCATTCGAGCCGGCGCGACCTGTACGACCAATACGGTGAACATAATCTTCAGACACATTTGGTAGGTCATAGTTCACTACATGGGGCAGTTGGTCAATATCAATTCCTCGTGCGGCGATATCGGTTGCCACTAAAGCGGTGAGTTTGCCTGCTTTGAAGTCAGCTAAGGCTTTGGTGCGTGCGCTTTGGCTTTTATTGCCGTGAATCGCCATACTGGTGATGCCATCTTTTTCTAACTGCGTCACGAGCTTATTGGCACCATGCTTAGTACGGGTAAAGACCAGTACTTGCTTCCAGTCATTGGCCTTGATGAGGTGCGCTAATAAAGGATGCTTCTTGGTTCTATCTACCGGGTGAATGAGCTGCGCAATGGCTTCGTTAGTACTATTGCTGCGGGCTACTTCAATGAGTTCAGGGGAGTTTAATAAGTCATCTGCCAGCTGCTTGATCTCCGTAGAGAAGGTTGCAGAGAACAAAAGGTTCTGACGTTTCTTAGGCAGTGCCGCCAAAATCTTTTTAATATCGCGTAAGAATCCCATATCCAACATGCGATCGGCTTCATCCAATACGAGAATTTCAATATCGTTGAGTGATACACAATTTTGTGACATTAAATCTAGCAAGCGACCTGGTGTTGCAACCAAAATATCTAGGCCACCAGCAATTGCCTTGATCTGTGGATTGGCACCAACGCCACCAAAGATGACGGTTGACTTTAAGCCAGTGTATTTGCCGTAAGTCACAACAGACTCTTGAACTTGAGCAGCCAATTCGCGAGTAGGAGTCAAAATCAATACACGCAACACTCTTTTGCCACCAGCTTTGGGAGTTGTGCTCAGGCGCTGCAGAATTGGCAAGGTAAAACCAGCAGTTTTGCCAGTACCAGTTTGCGCTGCTGCTAAAAGATCCCCGCCTTTTAAAACGGCAGGAATCGATTTTGCTTGAATGGGGGTGGGGCTGGTGTAGCCTTCTTCAGCAATAGCGCGAAGAATGGGTTCTGATAAACCAAGATCTGTAAATAACATAGGGGCCAATAATGTATTGACCCGTATTCAATTAAACGACTATCCCGGTCAATGGGGTGAGCTGCCACGCTAGAGCGTTTGCAGTAAGAGGCCCTATTTTAAGTCATTTACCTATTTGGGCTGGATTCCACAGGTTGGGCACGACTGTATTGGCATAACCGGATACAAACGATTTCTCGGCACCAGTGATTGGGTCAAATACGGAGCGATGGATTCGCCCGATATTCCCTCCATATACATGAATGCTGATGGATGTTTGATCCTGAAGATTGTTTTCGACAATGTGAATATCGTGGGTATTGGGTGAAACGGTGTCAACATGGCCTGGAGGAGAGATGCTGGTCTCGCCAGCTTTAAAGCCACCTTCTTCTTGGCGATAGTAAGGCGTCCCTTTTTCTTCGCCACGCAATTGACCAACCATACCCCAAACCGTGTGATTGTGCACAGGTGTTTTTTGACCTGGACCCCACACAAAGCTCACAATGGAGAAGCGATCCAAGGGATCGGCATAGAGTAAATATTGCTGGTAATACTGTGGGTGTGGTTTGGTGAATTCAACGGGCAACCAATCATCAACTGCAATCAGATTCTCTAAAAGTTTTTTGCCTTTAGTGAATACAATTTCTTCATTCGGCTTTTGCTCCAAGAGCAAACTCAGCTCTTTGACGAAGGTTAATAATTTTCCATCAGACATATCGCACTCCAGTACTCACATTACTGATTGGGGAAAAACCAATCAGGCCAGGCCTTTGGTTTCAGAGTAGTTGTGTCTACACAAACAATATGCAAAGTAGCGCTAGCAATGACTTGCAATTCTTCGCTATCCGGCAGCTTTCTCTGTGCATTTTGTTTTACTGAAACCTGTGTGCGACCACGGTGTTCAATGACTTGGTCAATATAGAGAATGTCATCAAGGCGACCTGGCTTATAAAAGTTCATCGTCAGTTCGCGCACAGGCATCACAATATTGTGGTCATTCATCAGCTTGGTAGGGCTCAGGTTGTATTGCGCCAACCACTCTGCACGGCTACGCTCAAAAATTTCTAGATAACGGCCGTGATATACGAAGCCAGCAGCATCTGTATCGGAGTAACAAACCCGATGAACATAAATGAAGGGTAAGGCGCTGGATGTAGAAAGGGCGGTCATAAAGAGTTAAATTGATTTAGGCAATATGAGCATCATATTACGATGGGGGATACCTGCTTCTTCATACATAGGCCCCTGAGCAAGAAAGCCTAGCTTTTCATAAAAGGGGATGGCAGATACTTGGGCGTGCAAGGTAAGGGTGCTCGAACCTAGAGACTTTGCTCGATCAATCAAGGCTTTTAAGATCTCCAAGCCAATGCCTTGCCCTCGGAAACTAGCCAATACCGCCATGCGGCCAATTTGGAAAGACTGCAGTCCCGAATCCACTAGCCTGGCAGTCCCTACGCACTGGCTTCCTAGGAGGGCGAGCACATGGTGTGCCGCAGCATCAAACTCGTCTAGCTCCATTTCTTCAGGTACCCCTTGCTCGTCAATAAATACTGCTTTGCGAATGCGAAAAGCCTCTTGGGAGGCTTGAGTCCAAGGTTTGATGAAGATTTCTAGGGAATTCAATGGATTAAGAGGTTTATGAGTGGGTTATCTAGGGTTAATTTACCAAATATGAGTAGCGTGAAGGGTTATCGTTTGAAACCACACAAGACAAGCTCAATCCATGTTTACAATGAATCAGAGGCTCCTGTTGGGGCCCATCTAAATCCTTCACTCAATTAGGAGTTATCTTGAAGAAATCTTTACTGGCTAGTTTATTTGTTGCGGTAGGCATTGCATGTGCATCTTCCGTTTTCGCACAATTGCCTGCAAAAATGTTGCCATTGGCAGCTGATGTTGCTGTATTGAGCGCAACGGTTGATTCTGTTGATGTTAAAAAGCGCATTGTTGTGTTGAAAGATGCTAATGGTAATTTGGCGCAGATGAACGTTGCTAAATCAGTAAACGATTTGGATAAAGTTAAAAAAGGTGATGTGTTCTTGGTTGAGCATGCACAAGCGATTGCAATTGGCTTAACTGCTGCTGGTAAAGATGCTAAGCCGGGTGTTTCTGGTGTACGTTCTGTAGTGATCGCTGGTAAGGGTTCTGCTAAGCCATTCGAAGAGACAACAGATACGATTTATGCAACTGTAAAGATTACAACAATCGATCAAAAAACCCGTATCGTGACTTTCACAATGCCAAGCGGCGAGAAGCAAAAGGTTAAGGTTGATCAAGCTGTTCTCGGTCTTGAGAAATTCAAGGCTGGTGATGACGTCATGGTTGAGTTTGTTGACGATACTGCTATTGGTTTCGTAACACCGAAGAAGTAAGTAACATTCCGCCAGTAGACATGCTGGCAGTAAATAAAAAGCCCGCAGATGCGGGCTTTTTTATTGATCAGTCTCTACTAAGCATTACCTCTTGGCATTAGGAAAGAAAAGTTGTTCGCCACCAATTTGGTAGCTGGCAATGACATCCTGACCATTCTTGGAAATCAGCCAATCAATAAAGGCTTGGCCTTCGGCTTTTTTCACAGATGGGAACTTGGCAGGATTTACTAGCATCACGCCATATTGATTAAAGAGTTTCGGATCACCTTGAACCAAGATTGCAAGATCGCCACGATTTTTAAAGCTAAGCCAAGTAGCTCTATCAGTCAGGATGTAGGCATTCATGGCGGAAGCGGTATTCAGGGCGGGACCCATTCCTGAACCTGTCTCTTTGTACCAAGTCTGGCTTGGTGAAACAGTGATACCAGCCCCTTTCCAATAGCGTAATTCAGCTGCATGAGTGCCGCTCTTATCGCCACGGGATACAAAAGGAGTTTGTGCTGCTGAAATCTTTTGCAGTGCTACTTGAATATCTTTGCCACCGCCTACTTTGGCTGCGTCAGACTTTGGTCCTACCAAGACGAAGTCGTTATACATCACTTCATTGCGTTTGGTGGAGTAGCCCTCTTGAACAAAGATCTCCTCAGCAGGTTTGTCATGGACAAACACCACATCTGCATCACCACGGCGGCCAATGTCCAGCGCTTGACCTGTGCCAACTGCAACTACTTTGACGGTAATTCCAGTTTTCATCTTAAAGATAGGGAGAATGTATTCAAACAAGCCAGATTGTTCGGTAGATGTAGTGGAGGACACCACAATACTTTTTTCTTGGGCAAAAGCTAAGGGGGTGCTAATGGCTACAGAAATAAATGCGCAGAAAATGAGTTTATGAATAATTTTTCTCATGGAGCTTATCAAGAGGTTGATTAAATCGATATCATCGCATACATTAATACTTATTGAATATGCAAAAAATTACATATGCAAATTGAAGTCCGACCTAGTTTAGTTGTTAAAAGTCAGGGTAAAAGCTCTGTCGACCTTATTTGGCTTTTGCAACTCCTCAAAGATATTCAAAGCGGTAGTTCTTTAGTGCTTGCCAGTAAAAAATCTGGCACTTCTTATAGGGGTGCCTGGGGTAAGTTGAATGATGTAGAGGTGGCCCTAGGCATGCAACTCATTACTCGGACCAAGGGACATGGGTCCAAGTTAACTGAATTCGGAATATTTCTTTGTAAATTTATTGATGAGATGCAAGCGGGACACCTTAAATATGGAAGCTCCTATCAAGACGCTTTATTAAAAGAGATTAATAAAATTCAAAAATCGGAAAACACGCGATGGAATTTTCTTTCAAGTAGCGATTCGATTATTCAAAGAGCTGTTACAGAGGTTAAGGGCTTCAATTTGAAAACTGCTGGGTCTGGAGAATCTTTGGAGAGACTTCTCAACAACGACGCACATCTTGCTGGGTACCATGTATCAGATCAGAAAAGTTCCCAAGTCATTCATCAGCGCCTATCTAAGAACGGCATTCAAATCTATCCAGTGATGAAGCGCACACAAGGCTTAATCGTAAAAAAGGGGAACCCTCTCAACATTCGATCAATTGAGGATTTGCTTAATCGAAAGATCCACTTTATTAATCGTCAAATTGGTTCTGGTACAAGACTTCTGCTTGATAATTTATTGCTGGAGGAGAACCTTGATCCTCTTGAGATCAATGGCTATTTACAAGAGGAGTTTACTCATTCAGCAGTTGCCAATGCAATTCTTGCTGGGAAGGCAGATGTAGGTCTGGGGGTTAAAAATATTGCCCTGGAGAATGGCTTGGGTTTCATTCCTTTGAAGGATGAAATCTTTTTCATTGCGATGCATAAGGAGATGGTATCTCAGCCAGAATCGTCTAAATTGATTCGAAAGATACGTAGTTATTCTGCAAATACGCCGGGCTATAAAGCAATAAGCCTTAATCGGCAAGTTAAGGGCTGGCTCTAAGTGCCCTTACAATCTAATTCAATATGATATTGCGCCTTTCCGCTATTTTCACATCATTGCTTTGTAGCGCAAGCTTGGTATTCGCTCAGAGCGCAACAGTTGCCGTTGCTGCCAATATGAAAGATGCTTTCTCTGAAATTGCGATTGCTTTTAAGGCTAATGGCAAGCAGGGCATGAGGGTAGTTTATGGATCTTCCGGAAACTTCGCCACTCAGATTATGAATGGTGCGCCATTTAATCTCTTCATAGCTGCTGATGAGTACTTTCCTCTTGAGCTTTATAAGCATGGTAAGACGATAGATGAAGGTGTGGTGTATGCAACTGGTAAGTTAGTCCTCATCGTTAAAACATCATCCGGAATTGTCTTGGCGGATAACAAAGCGGATATCGCTAAGGTTATAGCTAAAGCTAATAAAGTAGTTATTGCCAAGCCTGAGTTAGCGCCCTATGGCAAAGCAGCTGTTGAATATCTCAAGGCAGAAGGCTGGTGGGATCTTGCTAAAGACAAGTTAGTCTACGGAGACAACATTGGTGTCGCAACAACCTATGTTGTTACTGGTGCTGCCGATGTTGGGTTTACTGCTTTTTCTTTGGCCAAGTCACCAGAGGTCGCAAAAGAAACCAGCTTCTTATTGATAGATAGCAAGCTCTATGAGCCCATCAAGCAGCGCATGGTTTTAATCAAGGGTGCCCCTCAGGAGGCAGTCGATTTATACCAATTTATGCAAGGCGCTCAGGCTAAATCCATATTACGCAAGTACGGCTACAGCACGCCTTAACGCATGTATTCCCGCATGGCTTGCAAGATCTCTTGCGGCGATTGTTCAAGCTTCGCTACGACAGCGTCATAGTCTTCTGCAGGGCGGTTTTGGCTAAGCTTGAACTTGCCAAGCAAACTTTGAACATCAATCTCAATTCCAATAATAGCTTTGAGCATCATCTCCACATATTCTTCTGGAGCGTCATCTAGCTTCCAGTCTGATTGATATGTAGGTTCATGAATATTGGTCATTTGGGCTACATGATTTCTGAGCCACTGCGGATCATCAATGAGTTTGATGTTGCCTTGTGCATGTACGACAGCATAATTCCAGGTAGGCACGACTTTGCCAGTTTCTTTTTTGGAAGGGTACCAAGCTGGTGTGACATAAGCTTGTGGACCATTGAAGATCGCGGTTATCGCTGTATTGCCGCTGGCAGCAATTTTCGCTAATGGATTAGTTCGGGCGATATGGCCATAGAGCTTGCTTCTATCGCTACTGAGCATCAATGGCAGATGATTGACTTCTAATTGTTTCTCTAAGCTGCCAACAATAGTTGCTAATGGATATTCAGCGATGAGCTGTGCCAGTAGGGCTGGGTCATCAACTGCAAAGTGTTTTGGTAGGTACATAGCGCTTGACCTTGGTGGTATTTCTTAAAAGGGTTAAGCGTATCTTACATCTCAATATGGGCTCGTAAACCAAAGAAATTGACTGGTCCACGATCTGCGTTATATGCAGGATTGGCTATGCGCTGGTAATCTGCTGAGAGCGACAGGCTTTTATAGACATTCCAGCTATAAAAGGTCTCAAATATTTGTTCTTTCTTGTAATTAAGCCTGCCATCACCAATAAACATAGTCGCGCCACCTTGTTGAAGATAGGCAATTTGTTGGGAGGAGATACCATTTAATGCCGCACCAATTCCGACAGTATCTTGAGGTCTACCCCAGCTTGTTCCTTTGATAGATAAGCCGCCAGATAAAGAATTGCTGATGTCAGTAAATGCTTGTGTTTCAGTTTGGCCATTATTCCAACTCCACCTTGCAAATGCGCCAATATTTTCGGTGAGCGCTTGTTCGCCATTTAAGGCGTAACCCCATTTGGTTTGATAACCATATCTTGTATTAAGGATGTCTGGCGTTGTATTTGTTTGCTCTCCAAAAGCAATTGCATTGTTGTATGTCGACATAATTCCGCGATTCTGAAAGACCAAGACTCTTGCTTTGCCAGGTTGCCCATTAATGGTGTGTAGGTGAGTAAGCTCGGCAGTGTTGCCATATTGCTGTGTCAGGTCGTAATCTAGCGCTAATGAGTTTGGTGTCTTAGGCATTGCCAAGCGCGCAAGACGCATGACCCATTCTTCATCATGGTAGTACTCACCCACAAAACCATAGGTATAGCCGCGTGAGTTTGCAGCGTAGTCGTAAGCACCGCTGGCCATCAGGGACCAGTTTAAAAACTGGGTGCGGGGATCATGGCTATAAGTATTGGCATCAAAGAAATCGAGTGCTGAGAAAGTTCCGTAACTCACTACTAGGCGACGTTTATCTACGTTGCCAGCCAATTGATTGGCAACACCTTCAATATGTTCTTGTCCACCACCTAGGCCAAACGTTTGGCGCAAAAACATTCTAGCCATGTAATAGATTGGTGGAATGGCAGTGCCTTTTTGTAGTTCACCATTACTAAAGCCGCCTAAGCCGCTCAGACCGGAGAAGGGGGTTCCTTCAAACATTTCTGGGTTGATATAAGCTTCAGCGCCTTCCCATAATCTAGCCCCTAAAAATGCAGTTGCAGAGAAGGTATAGCTCTTACTGATATCACCATCAGTTTTATTTAAAAGACTTTTGGCTCCGTAGTAGGGGGAGTTGAAGTTATTTTTAAATTGATTGATGTAGGTAGTTTGCCCATGAATACTCCACTGTTCGGTGTCGCCTCCATCAGCATGGGGTCCATCTGCATAAGGTGTATCGCTTACAGGGGCGACAGCCAAGATGATCGGCGTATCACTCACTGGGGATTCAGCATATGCAGTGGAACATACCCCCAACATAAATAGGGGCAAAAGCAGGGTCTTGAGAATACTTAATTCAACATTAATGCCAAATCTGCAAATTCCTTTGCGATAGGTCAAAACCTGTTTTTTTGTATGTGAGAACATGTTTTTACTAGATTTAGCTACTTTGTAAATGAGAACTATTCTCAAGTATAAGGTATATAATGAGAATCGTTCTTATTAATTGATAAAAGTGACAATCCTCCATGCATTTGGACCAGGTTGATTTAGATGCCACCTACCGTGTCTGTTCGGTAAATGCCCCTAAGGGCGCGCCTCAAATTAAGGGGCAGCTGGAGGATATCGGTTTCTTGCCAGGCGAGCAGGTCACGCTGCTCCGTAAAGGCTTGCTTAAAAAAGGACCCTACCTAGTTCGAGTTGGAGCCTCCACTTTTGCATTGCGTCAATCAGAAGCACGCATGATCGAAGTTGAGTCAGTGACACATGCCTGAATCCAAAGTCCACTTTTTTCCTAGCGAGCCGCTAGTCGCGCTATTGGGTAATCCTAATTGCGGAAAGACGGCCCTATTTAATTTGCTAACCGGCAGCCGACAAAAAGTAGCAAATTATTCAGGTGTCACCGTAGAGCGAAAAGAAGGGCGCTTAACTCTCGACTCCGGAAAAAATATTCGCGTTCTAGATTTGCCAGGCGCCTACAGTCTCTATCCAAGATCCTTGGATGAGCGCGTTACTTGTAATGTGTTGCTAGGTAGAGCGGAGGGTGAGAAACGTCCTGACTTAGTACTTTGTGTATTAAGTGCCATGAACCTGAGACGCAATCTGCGCCTGGTTCTCGCCGCTAAGCGCTTGGGACTTCCCTGTGTGGTGGTGCTCAATATGCTTGATATTGCCAAGCGTCAAGGGCTGCAGATTGATACTGCGGCACTCTCTCATGAGTTGGGCTTACCGGTAATCACGAGTGTTGGCATTCAATCTAATGGAGCAGATGAGATTAAGAATTTCTTATCAGAATTGGATTGGAAAAATCTCCACGCTTTACGAACTGGTACTACTGATGCCACCCTCGAAAATGTAGCTTCCCATATTGCCCATACGGAATCTGACAATGTGCAGGTTCAGCGTATTTTGCAGAACTTGGGCCTTGATCAAATCATTCCAGATCATTTCAGCGATCGCCTGGACGCGGTGCTGTTGCATCCAGTATTGGGCCCCATCATTTTGGTGGCCTTGCTCTTCTGTATATTTCAGGCGGTCTTTAGTTGGGCGACCTTGCCAATGGAGCTAATTAAGACCGCAGTTGAATACCTCGGTGCACAAATTGGCGCGCTATTGCCGGACACTTGGTTGCGAAGTCTCTTGATTAACGGAATTTTGGCTGGCCTTGGTGGGGTAGTGATTTTCCTTCCGCAAATTTTGATTCTGTTCTTCTTCATTCTTCTGCTTGAAGAGTCGGGCTATCTTCCAAGGGCTGCTTATTTATTGGACAGGGTAATGGGTTCGGTAGGTCTATCGGGCCGTTCTTTTATTCCACTACTTTCCAGCTTTGCCTGTGCGATCCCAGGGATCATGGCAACGAGAAGTATCTCCAATGCGCGCGATCGCTTGGTGACCATCTTGATTGCACCAATGATGACCTGTTCTGCGCGCTTACCGGTATATGCCTTACTAATCTCTGCATTCATTCCAGAGAAAAAACTGTGGGCTACGATTGATTTGCAGGGCTTGGTATTGTTCTCGCTCTATCTTGCTGGCATCTTTGGCGCTATGGCTGTAGCTTGGATCTTGAAACGCTTTACAAGTGAGCAATTCAGAATGAACGCACTCATGATGGAGTTGCCTAGCTATCACACACCACGCATTGGTAATCTTGCTATTAGCTTGTGGCAACGTGCAGAAATTTTCTTACGCCGTGTTGGTGGGATCATTTTGATTATGACTATTGGGCTGTGGATTCTGTCCAGTTTTCCACTGCCACCCGAGGGAGCAACGCTATCTCCGATTCAGTACAGCTTTGCCGGAATGATAGGGCAGGCATTAGCGCACGTATTTTCTCCCATCGGGTTTAACTGGGAGATTAGTATTGCTTTGGTACCCGGTATGGCAGCGCGCGAAGTGGTGGTGAGCTCACTGGCAACCGTATATGCCTTGTCAAGTTCGAGCGCAGATGCAGCTGAGGCTCTGATTCCACTTATCTCCTCGGGCTGGTCATTAGCAACAGCGCTTTCACTCCTAGCCTGGTTTGTCTTTGCACCCCAATGCCTCTCGACAATTGCTGCTGTCAAACGTGAGACGGGTGGCTGGAAGATTCCAATCATTATGCTGAGTTACTTGTTCGGATTAGCTTATATTGCTTCATTCATTACCTACCGAATAGCGATCTTCTTCGGTCTAGGTTAATGTTCTACAAGGAGTCTTAGTGTAGATTTGCTAATGAGTAGTGCATACGCTCTGTGTAATGAAAAAGCCACCCTAGGGTGGCTTTCTTTTTCATCTAAATTGATTAGCTTAGACAGCAACAAACGTATTTTCAAGTTTGCCAATGCCACCCATCTCAACAACCACAACATCACCATTGACTAAATACTTTGGTGGCTTGAAGCCGATACCGACACCCACGGGTGTGCCGGTAGCAATGAGATCTCCAGGGTAGAGCGTGATACCTGCAGAAACTGTTGCAATCATGTTTGGAATATCAAAGATCAAATCTTTTGTATTGGAGTTTTGACGTAGTTCACCATTGACCCAGCACTTCACAGAGATATCCTCAGCATCAACCTCATCGGCTGTCACTACCCAAGGACCCATAGGGCAGAACGTGTCAAAGCTCTTGCCTAAGAACCATTGCTTGTGACGTTGCTGCCAATCACGTGCAGTCACATCATTGATGGCGGTGTAGCCCCAAACGTGCTTCATGGCATCTGCTTCGCTGATGCCCTTGCCGCCTTTACCGACCACAATCGTTAATTCCGCTTCATAGTCAATGCAGGTAGAGACGGCAGTAGGAATAATGACGTTGGTATTGGGGCCAGTCACGGACTCTGGCGGCTTAGTAAAGAAGATTGCGTGGCTTGGAATGTCTTCGCCAGGCTTAGCGCTACCATCAAAGCCGCTATTAGAAAACTCTTTTGCATGCTCGTGGTAATTTTTGCCAACACAGAATATATTTCTGCGAGGTCTTGGAACGGGGGCGAGCAGACGAATATCGCTCAATGCGTGAGTCGCAACTGGCTTAGGTAATTTACCTACTAGATCCGATTTGAGAATGGCAACAATGCCATCTTCACTCACATCCACGCCCAAATCGAGTTCCTGCACAGTCTGCCCATCGGCTGACACTATCCCGACAAGAGTCTTCGACGGCTCTTTTGCTAAAGAAAACGCTGCGTATTTCATGATTGCTATCTCCGTTGGGGTTATGACTACAACAACCCCTGTTTATTGTGATAATTCTTGTAGTAGGATAAAGAATATAAATAATAACGAAATTACATTTTCGAGACAAAAATGAGACAAAAATTCATACTCAGCTATGCGCTGGGCTGCATCGCAAGCGGTTTCTTAGCAATCTCTGCTTTTGCCCAGACCCCGGAGCCATGGCCTACCAAGGCAATCACAATGGTGGTGCCCTTTCCGCCGGGCGGAGTAGCTGATGCTGTTGGTCGACCGGTAGCTGAGGCGCTCTCCCGAATTTTGGGGCAACCCGTGATTGTTGAGAACAAAGCAGGTGCAGGTGGCGGTATCGGTATGGCTGCGGTTGCAAGAGCAAAGCCAGATGGCTACACCATTTTGATGGCGCTCTGTTCTATTTCTATTATTCCTGAAGCAGATAAAGTAGTAGGGCGTGAACAATCCTTTCAGTTAAATCAACTGAAACCAATTGCTCGTTTTACGGCGGATCCAACTGTATTGGTAGTGCGCGCCGATAGCCCATGGAAAGATTACAAATCATTCGTGACGGCAATGCGCGCCAATCCTGGTAAGTACAACTTTGGCTCTTCTGGAAACTATGGAACGATGCATGTGCCCATGGAGATGCTCAAGT
Source organism: Polynucleobacter sp. TSB-Sco08W16 (assembly GCF_018687455.1). NCBI lineage: Bacteria > Pseudomonadati > Pseudomonadota > Betaproteobacteria > Burkholderiales > Burkholderiaceae > Polynucleobacter > Polynucleobacter sp. TSB-Sco08W16. The sequence goes on along the minus strand of NZ_CP061291.1, from coordinate 1,239,837 downwards.
CTTCTGAAAAGTTCTATATGGTTCATATTCCCTACACTGGAGCCGGTCCAGCGATTGTGGGTCTGCTAGGTGGACAGGTAGATGCGATAGCGACTGGACCATCTTCGATTGTTCAGCAGATCAAGGCAGGCAAGGTCAGGGCATTAGCGCACTGGGGTGATGGCAGATTGGCAAGCATGCCAGATGTGCCTAGCTTTAAAGAGATGGGTGTGAAGGTCGAGTTCTCACAATGGGCAGGATTATTTGTGCCTAGCGCCACACCTGATTACATTGTGACCAAGTTACGTGAAGCCTCTAAGCAAGCTGCAAACGATGAACGCGTGCGCTCAGTGATTAATGGTGCGGGTAGCCCCATTCAGTATATGGATGCCCCAGAATTTAAAGTCTACTGGGATAAAGAGTCGGCGCAAATGGGTGAGGTCGTGAGAAAAATTGGAAAGGTTGAATGATGAAAAGAATTCTGATCTCATTACTATTGCTGGGCATAGCCAATGCGTATGCTGCATCCGTTCAAGAGCAAATGGAGCAAGACCCCAAGATCAAAGCAGCGGTTGAAGAACTAGTAATTGCAAATCATATTTTGTATGACCAAAACGCAGTCGATGGTTATGGTCACATTAGCGTTCGCAATCCAGCCAATCCCAATACTTTCTTTTTGGCTCGTAGTGTTGCTCCATCGGTGGTGCAGGTAGAAGACATTATGGAATTTGATATGAACGGCAAGGCACTCAATGGCGATACTCGAGTTGCCTATGGCGAGCGCTTTATTCATAGTGGCATTCTAAAAAATCGCCCTGATATTAATTCAGTGATTCATGGGCATGCGGCCCCAATACTCCCTTTTGGTTTAACGGGCACTACGCTTAAGCCTGTGTATCACATGAGCTCATTCTTGGGTGAGGGTGCCCCCATTTTTGAGATTCGTAATTTTGCCAAACCTAATCCTGATACGGATATGTTTATTAGCAATATTGAGCTGGGTAATGCCTTGTCTCAAACCATGGGCCTACAGTATTTTGTCTTGATGCGTGGTCATGGATATGCTGCTGGAGCTGACTCGATTAAAAAAGCAGTCTTTAGAGCGGTCTATGCAATCCAAAACGCCAGCATTCAGAGTGAGGCGATGAAAATGGGGCAGGTTCAATACCTGACACCTGGCGAAGCGGTAATTTCACAAGAGACCATTGAAAAGACAATTGGACGTCCGTGGCAGCTCTGGAGTGAGCGCGTCAAAAAACCGCAATAGTTGTTAAACTCATGCATCATGAAGATGCAGTCAATTGCGCTGAGGCCGCTGATACAGCGGCTTCTAAAGCTACTCCTCGCCCCAACAATCATTTTGGCAAGCTTAATGCTGTTGCCCACTGCGGCAATGGCGGTGCTACAAGATGAGATACAGGTGTATGACGATGAGATTAATGCTAAGGGTGAATCAAGTCTAGAACTTCATATTAATAGCACGCCTCGCGGCATCCAGACACCCTCTTACCCAGGCGAGGTGATGAATAATAATGGCGTGCGCGTCACGCCAGAATTGGCTTATGGTCTTGGCCATGATTTAGAGGCTGGCTTATATATCTCTTACGTCAATTACGACAACAAATTTCAGTATGCAGCCACGAAAGTGCGTATGAAATGGTTGCCGTATCGCGAGGAGAAGGGTGACGATTTCTTTGCTGGCGCCAATTTAGAGCTTTCTAATGTGCAGCCACAGTTTGATGAGTCTCGATATAACGCAGAAATGCGTTTTATTTTCGGCAAACATTTTGATGAATGGTTGTTCTCATTTAACCCCATCGTCGATATGCCGCTATCGCAACCATACGTGCATCAATCGCCGTACTACTCGACGGCAACTCGCTTATCGCGAGAGGTCATTCCGGACTTGGCTTTAGGGGTGGAGTACTACACCAATCTCAATCAGCTAGGACAACCGATCAATTATCAAAACACCCAACAGCTGGGATTCTTGATGATGTACTACGATGGAAAGCCTATTTCATTTCAGGCGGGAGTAGGGAAGGGGTTTTCAAATAGCACTGACTCGTTAACGCTCAAAGCTATTTTTTCAATCCCGCTTCCCTAATTTGCAGCAGATTATTTCTGCTCGCGGTCTTCTAAGTTAGCGCTTTCTTGTGCGCGAATATCGGCGGTATAGAACTTGCCAGTGTCGGTTAAGGTAACTTTCTTCAAGTAACCACCCTTATTGCCATTGCGAAGTGGGTAGAAGTCAACCGATACCTTATCTCCTGCTTTGATGGAGTTTCTAGTCCAACCACCCGCACGAGTCAGGTTTCCAGGGCTAGATACTTCCATAATCCAAAGCGCTGGAGTATCGCCATCTTTGAGGGTGCCCGTGACAAAGATACCAACGTGTGGGTTAGTCCATTGCACTTCTTTGACTACCCCAGTAATAGTGATGACTTTATCTCGGTCAAACATGGTGGTGGCATGGTGCGCTAGGGCTAGTGCTGACGCTGATAGCGCGATGACAAATGCCGCTAGTCTCGTTAATGTTGTGAGTTTCAAGATCTTATCTCCTAAGAATGATGGCTATATAAATTATTGGGGTGGAATGCGATTGCCGCCCACATCGTATTCGACAGGAACGAAAATATCATTGCCACGTTTATCTTTGCCTGGGGCAAAAGAGCCTTCTAAGCAAACGCCTTCGACAATATCGTACTTACGTGCGCGTTGACGGAAGTAAATACGAGTTGTTTTCCAGGGCTTGGTTAATACGTTGGGCGCAATGATTTCAAGGTCATCATGCAATTCATCTTTGCCCACTAAATGGATGCGTTCGATGATGTGCATATCGCCGTTATTAGGAACACCAGCAGCTTCGCTGATCGCAATATAAGCCTGGGGTACAACGCCGACGGTATCAACTACCAGCGTATCGCCTTCCCATTTACCAATGGAGTGACCATGGAAAGTGGGATCTGGATCTTCTGGGTGAGGGCGACCATCGGTGTAGATGCGGCGCAACCGATTGCCGTCTGATTCCCCTAGGAGGGTCACTCTACCTGGGGTAAATAAGACTTCCATGGCATTGTGAGTAACCAACATCCATGCGGGCATGGATTCAGGTAAACAGTTGACGAATAAGGGAGGGGGTCTACCGGCTTTTTCTTCAGCCAGCTGATATTGGATGAGTTCATTGGCCGCAGGAGTCCAAGGGGGCATATTGGTTTTAGCCTGCATATCTTGATCGGTGATCTTTGGATTCCAAACACCACTCCAATCAGGAAGTTTGGCTAAATTATTCCAGTCCTTAGCGGTGGGTGGTGGATTGATCACTGGCTTAGTCGACTGTGCATAACTTGCATTAGCTAGAGCTAACCCAAGCCCTGCTGTTAATAATAGGCCGAGCATTTTTCTTTTCATTGTCTCCCTCTCTTTATTATGAAACTGCTAATACTGGTTCAAGCGTAAAACCAATCCATCGTCCAAAGAAAATAATGCTCACCCACAGTGCTAGTGAGATGGCTCCAGATAGGCGGGCAGAAGTGGGTAGCTGTTGATAGTGATTCCAGCTATCGATATTTTTGCCAATGATGAATTGAAAGCACATCATATTTACACCAGCCAAGCCCAGCAAAATCATTTTTCCTAGAAAATGAAAGTTCTGGCTGTAGCTCAGAGCATTCGAAGTAAATAGAATGGCCCCGGTGATGGCGGCGATCAAAAAAGCCATCCAAGTAATAGGCAGCAGTTCTTTGCTGATATTGCTGATTGGGCGATTCAGGGCGCGAATACCAATCAAACGCAAATCTACTAGGGCGATAGAGCCAATCACTAAGGTTACTGCGAGCACATGTAGGGACTCAACCCAAGGGAATAAAAATTCGTTTTCACGAATGGTTTCGGCAATCGGGTTGCCATAAATTAAAATCAGAATGTCGTTCATCTTTTTTGTGCTTATGAGTTATGCGTATGCAATCCAACGGCCTGCGGCAACTATGCCAATCCACAATGTCAGAGAAACGATGGATAACAATCGGTTGCCTAAATCTGCTTGAGCATAAGAATGGTTGTTGCGCCACTTTCTTTGAAAGTGTAGGGTGATGAGTATTACTATCACTAACATCAACATTTTCAGCTGAAAGGCTGGGTTAGTTAATGATCTTGCGGGCTCACCCACAATCATGATGCAACCAGTAATGAGCAGAACTGGTAAGGCGAACCAAATTAACGCTTGGTAACGAGCGATGACTGTTGCAATCGGGTCGCTTTGCCCATGAACACCAAGAATCCTCAGATTAATTAGGAGTACCCCCACTAGAACTGATGCAATGGCCAGAATATGAAGGCTTTGCATGGTAGGAACGATCCAAAAATGATCCTGTATCGCCGCATTGAGAGAGGTGCTCTCTAGGTAGTAACAGAATTGAAGCAATGCAGAATTTTGCATGGATTTAAACAATTATTTAATATTCGTGAGAAGAGTTTATATTACTCAGATAAATAAAATAGTTAACGGAGACAAAATGACACGGATCCCCTTTTCGCACGGTAGATGCTTAGGTATTTTTGCTGCAGTTGCAGCATTTTTATCCCTCACTTCTTTAGTCAATGCTGCTGAGCCTTTTCCCAATAAACCAGTCAGGATTATTGTGACTGCTGCGCCAGGAGGAACTACCGACATTTCTGCGCGTGCACTCTCAGAAGTCTTGGGTAAAGAGCTCAAACAAACAGTCATTGTTGAAAATAAGGCTGGAGGTGCTGGCATCATTGGTATTCAAGCATTGCTCTCGGCACCTGCTGATGGGTACACCATGGCAATGGGCAATATTGGTCCCAATGCAATTAACTACAGTCTTTACAAGAATCTTCCCTACAAGATGGAAGATATGGAGCCGGTCACGATTGTGATTGCAAATCCTAACGTCTTGGTTGTCAACCCAGAAGTACCGGCCAAGACGGTTGCAGAGCTGGTGGCTTTGGCTAAAGCTAATCCAGGCAAGTATTCATTTGCATCTTCTGGGCGCGGTCAGTCTATTCATATGTCTGGCGAGTTGTTCAAGACACAAGCAGGAATCGATATTATTCATGTCCCATATAAAGGGGCTGGCCCAGCCTTGGCCGATCTATTGGCCGGTCAGACCAGCATGATGGTGGATAACTTACCAAGCTCAATGCAGTACATCAAGTCTGGAAAATTACGCGCTTTGGCGGTTACTAGTAAGAACCGTGTTGCAGAGTTGCCTGATGTACCAACTATGATTCAATCGGGCTATCCTAATTTTGATGTAACTGCATGGTTTGGTTTGTTTGTTCCAGCAGGAACACCAAAACCAATCATCGATAAGCTCTATGTTGCTGTGAAGAAGGCGCTGGAAACTCCTGAGATTAAACAGCGTTGGAAAGATTTGGGTGGTTGGGCAGTCGGCGATACACCAGCCAATACCAAAATATTTATTGCTGCTGAGAAAAAGAAGTGGGAGCAGGTAGCGCAGCAAGCCAAGATTGAAGCTGAGTAATTTAGAGTAGATATCAGTAGTGTTAAAAAATGGGGCCTCATTGAGGCCCCATTGTTATTTAAAGCAAAGCGTTGTACTTAGTCAGCCTTGATATTGGCATCCTTAATGACTTTGTTCCACATATTCAATTCGCGAGTGATGCGCTTGCTCGATTCTGCTGGAGAAAGATAGTTCACATAGACCCCAGCAGCTAACATGCGCTCTTGAACGTCAGGACGCTGCAAAATAGATCTGATATCGCTACTCAATTTATTAACGATAGCCTTAGGTGTTCCTGCTGGCGCCTCAATACCAAACATGCTTACTACATCAAAGTTAGGTAAGCCTGTAGCCTCGGTGATCGTGGGTACATCGGGCAATTGGCTGATGCGTTTTGAGGTGGTGACAGCGAGAGCTCTTAATTGACCAGCTTGAATAAATTGCAAAGCCGCTGGCACGGTTTCTGACATTGTTAGAACCTGTCCACCAACTAAATCTGTCATGGCGGGACCGCTACCTTTGTAAGGCACATGCAATAAGTCGAGACCTAGTTGATAGCGGAACATTTCCATTGCCAAGCGCTGAGGAGCGCCAGCACCAGAGGATGCAAAGGTCAGTTTTCCTGGATTGGCTTTGGCGTAAGCAATGAACTCTTTCATATTCTTTACAGGGACAGAAGGATTTACAACAAAAACTAAGGGGACAACACCCACAACTGCCACTGGTGTGAAATCTTTCTCAAGGCTGTACTTAATTCGGTCTTTATCAAGAATGGCGTTAATCGAATGGGAAGTCAGTGCGCCCATTAACAAGGTATAGCCATCAGCAGGTGACTTAGCCACCATATCAGCGCCAATATTGCCGCTATCTCCAGCTCGGTTATCCGGTATTACCTGTTGGTTCAGGGTCTTAGAGAGCTCTTGCGCCATGATGCGGCCAATCACATCAGTTGCACCGCCAGGAGGATAGGGAATCACCAGGCGAATTGGCTTATCCGGATAATTTTTGAGGGCTGCCTCGCCTTGGGCAAACACGGGGCTAGCGATCAAGGCGGCGCATATGATTGTGCCAATCCACTGCTTATATTGTTGTCTCATTTTGTATTTTTAGCTTTAAGTTGAACTGCAAGCATCCATTATGTACAGAAAATACCTTCCTGCGCTAGATCAATGACTTCCGAGTTTCCCTAATTACAATCAAATGATGAGTCTTGAACCCCATCAAATAGAGATCATTGGTTATTGCGCCGCTTTTCTCACTACAGTCGCCTTTTTGCCTCAGGCGATCCAGTCTTGGCGCACCAAAGATCTCTCTGGAGTCTCCTTGGGGATGTATGCCTTGTTTACTGTAGGTGTAGGTTTGTGGTTAGTCTATGGCCTCATTATTGAGAAATGGCCCTTGATATTGGCCAACGCCCTGACTTTTGCTTTGGCTCTCAGTATCTTGCTACTCAAATTGCGTCATACTTCTAAAAACAGAAATATAGCAACACCAAAATCCATTGAAAGGTAAGTCATGAGTTCAGCTTTTGTTATCGATGCCCCAGTTCAAATCTCTTTGCCAGTGACTGGCGATAGTCGCCGCTTTGCAGTCAATCGCATTTATTGTGTAGGTCGCAATTATGCTGACCATGCGCGTGAGATGGGGCATGATCCTGATCGTGAGCCACCATTCTTTTTTATGAAGCCTGCAAACTCTATTGTTACTGATGGCAAAGACATGGCTTATCCCGCTTTATCAAATGATGTCCACCACGAAATCGAAATGGTTGTCGCCATTGGCAAAGGTGGCGCTAATATTGCTGCTGATCAGGCCTTAGACCATGTCTATGGCTATGGCGTTGGCTTGGATATGACTCGCCGTGACTTGCAGGGTGAGGCTAAAAAGATGGGGCGCCCTTGGGATACCGGTAAAGCGTTTGATCAATCTGCTCCCTGCGGTGAGATTACCCCTGTCAGTCAGTGTGGTCACCCAGCAAAGGGCTCCGTAAAGCTTTTAGTCAATGGGGAAGTGCGTCAAGAGGGCGATCTCAATCAGTTGATCTGGAATGTGCCAGACACTATTGCTTACCTCTCAACGCTATTTACTTTAGAGCCAGGCGATTTAATTTTCTCAGGCACTCCTGCAGGCGTAGGCCCTGTGAAAAAAGGGGATGTATTGGAGGGCAGTGTTGCTGGATTGAAAAATCTGAAAACTAAAATTATTTAATACCACTTAAATCTTACTTGCCCAACCACTTCGGTGGGCGCCCTTCCAAGAAGGCATTCACGCCTTCCTTAAAGTCCTGACTGTTATAGGTCTCACGCATGAGATCACTGCAGTCAGGCAGATTGTTCTGCAACAAACGCGCGATGGTTAACTTGCTTGCTTTTTGAGTAATCGGTGCAAGAGCTGCTAGCTTATGGGCTAGAGCATCTGCGGCACTGGTGATGTTCTGAGCATCCACTGTTTCATAAAGATAGCCTGTTGCGAGTAACTCTGGTGCTTTGATGAGTTCACTTGTCAGCAACATTTTTTTCACCATCGGAATGCCTAGGTGCGCACCAATCCAAGCTAGATTGCTTGGTGATAAACAGTTTCCTAAGGTGCGTGCAACTGGAATGCCAAAGCGTGCTTCAGGTGTAGAGATGCGAAAATCACAAGCTGTCGCAATCAGAAGGCCACTACCCACCGCCAAGCCTTCGATCAACGCAATCGTAGGCATAGGTAATAGTTGTAATGAACTAAAGATGTGGTCGACAGCCACTTCATAGGCCTCATCTTTTTTCATTGCCACAAACTGCTCGATATCACTCCCTGATACAAATGCTTTATCGCCAGCACCCCTCAATATCACTACACGAATGTCATGATTGCTAGCTAGTGAATCACAGATGACTTTGAGTTCTTCATACATCGGCCATGTCATGGCGTTACGGGCAGCAGGATTATTAAAGGTAAGCCTTGCAATCGGCCCATCAAAAAGGAGGTCTAAGCAGGGCGGGGTGGAGTTTCTAGTCATTCTTGGCATTCTAAACATAAGACCACTTTCTAAGCCCTGAATTTACTGGTTTACCCATCCCCGGGAGTCCTGCGCTAGAATTCATTTATGTACATGTTCCTACCTTTTCTGACGGCTTTTATCGGACTAGTCTTGGTCTGGTTTGAGAAACGTCTTGCAGGTCTCACTGTCTTGGCCATCACGGTTGTCATATTGATGGTTTGGTTCCGCTTTCACGCGACAGATCACCTCAACATCAGTCTGTAATTCATTGTGAGCAAACATTCCTTTCCTACTTTAGCGGCGCTTGGCAATCAGTTCGCCTTATTGGCCGTCATTGGTACTTTGTCATATGCGTTTATGGATCAACTCTATTTTGGTGAGTTGCCTTGCCCACTTTGTTTAATGCAAAGAGTCGGTTTTGTCATTATTGGATCGGCCTTAGTTTTGAACATTCGCTGTGGTGCGCACTCGGCGCATTATGGTTGGGGCATCATGGGTGGCTTAGTAGGGATGATGGTTTCACTACGTCAAGTGTTCTTGCATATTCTGCCGGGCGATCCAGGATTTGGAAAAACGTTCCTAGAGTTGCATTTTTATACCTGGGCCTTTGTAGGTTATCTGGGCTTATTGGGCGGCATTGCAATCTTATTGATGCTGCCTAATCGCGAAGTGCGTTCACGTTCGTGGTTTGCGAATGCCTTAATCATTATTTTTATTCTGATCGTATTGGGTAATCTGGTATCCACCTTGCTCGAATGCGGTATTGGTCCCTGTGCCGATGATCCAGTCAAATATGATGGATGGCTGTGGTTGCGTTCCCGATTTGGTTTTTAAGGTAGTCCGCCCAATACTCTGTTGGGATTTTGGATGATGCGGGTTTCGCGGATGGCTAAGCGCCTACTTCTAGTATTGTTCCTCAGCGTCACGATGCTAACAGCCCAAGCCCAGGCTCTCACAAAGAGCAGTGCCAATAACAGCTGGCCAAAGCAAGCAATTCGGATCATCGTGAGTTTTACCCCGGGTGGTGCGCCCGATATTTTGGCTCGCGTGCTTGCTGAAAGCTGGCAACAAAGTTTAGGCGTCCCTGTACTTGTAGAAAACCGTCCAGGTTATGGTGGCAACATTGGCGCAGATATCGTTGCTAAGAGTGAACCAGATGGCTATACGCTCCTCATCGGTACGGTTGGCATTCATGCGATCAATGGTGCCCTCTATGAAAAGATATCTTTTGATCCTATCAACGATTTCACACCCATTAGTTTTCTGGCAAGCACTCCCAATGTGCTGATTGTCAATAAACAACTCGGCGTGAATAGTTTGCATGAGCTCATTCAACTTGCCAAAGCTAAACCGAATCAACTGACTTTTGGCTCTTCTGGCGTAGGCACTTCATTGCACATGTCAGGTGAATTATTTAAAGAGATGGCTGGTATACAAATTCGGCATATTCCTTATAAAGGGCGCGCTCAATCACTACCCGATTTAGTAAGTGGTCGCATCTCCATGCTCTTTGATAACCTATCTTCTTCCTTGCCCTTAATTAAAGCCGGTGAAGTACAAGCTTTAGGGGTAACTACTTTAAAGCGTTCGCATGCCGCACCTGAGATTCCAACATTTGCTGAGCAAGGTCTGCCAGGATTTGAGGCAATTTCTTGGTTTTCATTAATGGCACCAGCTAATTTGCCACCCTCAATTCAGAAGCGCTTGAATCAATTAACGCGCCGCACTTTAAATAACCCAGACGTTAAAGCTCGACTCCTGGCTGGAGGCTTGGAGCCCAACCCAGGAAGCCCCAAAGAACTCTCCAAGCTAATCGCGCAAGAATCTGCAAAGTGGAGTAGGGTGGTATTGCAGTCAGGCGCAAAATTAGAGCAATAGGCAGGCCACTAATAGCTTTAATAAATAAGTCATTTTCTTGTCAGCCTAGTTGTATTTGAGGCGTTATTGATAGTAATACTAGAAAAAACTAGAATAGAAATTGAAGGTAGTAAAAGACCAAATATATGGGGGTCGATCATGAAACAAATCAATAAATTCAGCATCTTAGGTGTTGCCTTAGTGGCTTTATTAGCCACCTCACCGGTGATTGCCCAAGCGGGTAATGTGGGCTGGAATGTTTCGGTGGGGGGTGGCTACGGTGGTGGTTGGCGTCCAGCGGCCTATGGGCCTTATGGTGGAGGTTGGGGTCATGGTTGGGGCCCAGGATGGCGTGGTAATTGGGCATACGGCGGGGCTTATTACGGTCCTTATGCTGGTTACTATGCTCCACCAGTAGCATATGCACCTCCAGTTGTTTATATGCCCCCTCCACAACCGATGGTCTTGGCAGCTCAGCCTCAGCCTGCAGTTTGGTATTACTGCCAAGCTAGTGGAAAATATTTCCCTTATGCACAAGAGTGCCCTTCTGGATGGCAAGCGCAGCCTGCAACGCCACCCACAAGTAATGCACAGCCTAGAGGCCCGCAGCACTAAACTTCCAGAAGTTCAGAATAATTATTCAGGGTAATAAAGGATTAGATATGAAACGATTTGCTCGCACTGCAGTATTGACTGCATCCGTTCTTGCATCATTAACTGCTTGCGTATCTGCACCAACCGGTCCGACAGTGGCTATCATGCCGCGCGATGGAAAACCATTTGAGGTGTTCCAAAAAGAAGATCAGGTATGTCGTGAGTTCGCTGCCAATGCAGTGAAAGACACTAGTAATGCAGCGCTAAAAGAGGGTGTTACTAGTGCTGCTGTGGCTGCTGCTCTGGGCGCGGCTGCTGGCGCAGTGATTGGCGGCGGCAGTCATACCGGTGTTGGTACAGGTGCTGGAGTCGGTTTATTGGGTGGCGCTGCAATTGGGGCTATGAATGCATCCGGAAAAGAAAATCAAGCGCAGAACCAATACAACATCGCCTATCAACAGTGCATGTACTCCAAGGGTAATCAGGTTCCTAGCTATGCGACACCTGTTCCAGGCCCAAGCTATCGCTAAGACAGAATCAGCTCTCTAAGTCTCAAGCGGCGGATGCGTTTTTTCATAACGTTCCGCCGTTTTTCTAAAGAGGTAGAGAAGCAGGCAAGCAGCCAATCCTAGGCTAATGCTATTGCCAGCCCAAAAGCCATTTGCACCTTGCAAAAATGTTGGCGTATTACCCAATACATTAAAGCCCATCAGATAGCCACCACCAAGGCCTACACCCCAGAGTGATCCTGCGTAAATCAGCATTGGCCAAAACGCAATGCGATAAGCGCGCAGAATAAATGCGGCAGTCACTTGTAGTGCATCAAAGACTTGATAAAAAGCAATGAACAAAAAGAGTGGCACTGAAAATACCTTCACTGCTGCTGGTGGATCATATAAATCCAACAACTGCAGACGGAACACCCAGACAGCAATACCAATCGTGATGCACAAAGTAGTTGTAAAGAAGACGGATGACCAGCCAATCTCTTCAGCACGTTCTGGTTTATTGGCACCAATCGATTGCGAAACCAAAGTCATGGTTGCAATAGACAGAGATAGTGGCACCATATAAATCACAGTGCCCATATTTGCCACAATCTGATGACCCGCTAGGGCAGTAGTGCCTAAGCGTGCAATAAATAATGACATAAAGGTGAACGAGGTCACTTCAATCAAATAGCTAAAGCCAATAGGAGCGCCTAGCTTGAGCAAAGTCCAAATGCGATGCCAATCGGGCAAGCTAAAACGCTCAAAAATATTGAAAGAGCGGTAAAAGCGATCAAATAAGACAAAGCTGAGTGTCATTAGCAGCCAGGACCAGTTAATGATCACGGTGGCAACTGCGCAGCCAGGACCGCCCATACCTTCGATGCCAAAACCACCATAGATAAAGAGTAGATTTAAAGGCAGTTTGAGCCCTAAGCCAATTAATTGCACTATGGTGATCACGGCAGGGCGAGAGACCGCGTTATGTAAGGCCATTAAGACGCGCATACCCATGCTGGCGGGCAAACCCAGTGCCAAGATATTGAGATAGAGGCGAGCCTTACCCTCAATATCTGGACTCATATGTGAGATCGCCAATAAATGATCTGCATTGAGCAAAATAAAACACCCAAGTACAGTCAGACCTAAAGCGAGCCAAGTCGCTTGGCGCACCTCTTCTCCGATTTCGCTATAGCGTTTAGCACCAAAGAGTTGGCCGGCGATTGGGGCAAGTGCAGAGACCACACCAGTTAGACCCACATAGATGCTAATAAAGATGGCGGAAGCCATTGCTAGTGCCGCTAGATCCTCGGCAGAATAGCGCGCAGTCATTGCGGTATCTAAAACACCGAAAGTAATAACGGCTAATTGACCAATCAGTAAAGGGCCAGCAAGCTTCAGTAAAGCGGGGATATCTTCGCGCAGGCGCGATAGCTTAAAGTGCAACACGCCTTTATTCCGAAGTTACTTCGTAAAGTCGTAAGCGCTCATCTCGGTCAGCAGCACGACGATCTTCCCATAAGAGATGCAGCTTTTTATTATTCAGTTGTGCGTAAGCTTGTGCTTCTGATTGGTTATGCGTCAGCATCCAAGGGCAACTAGGATCATCACGCAAAGTCAACTTAGTGAAGTAATCAAATGATGCTAGCTGTGCAGGACCGATATTGCTTGTGTTGATGCACCCGCCGCCAGGAGGAACCACTTGCGAGAGGCGTGCAGAAACAATGCGATATGTTTTGGCGTAGTTAATTGTTGGCAGCCACAAGGTCATCAGCAATACCCACATTAAAGTTGTACCTGAAGCGGAAATAATTAAGCAACGCCAGATTTCCTTAGGGGCGCGTGAAGTTCTCCAGCGAACAACGGAGAGCCAGACACCCGTAATCGCTAGCGCTACGATAAAAGCAAGCCAATTAAATTGACCTTCAAAGCCAGGGAGTAGTCGAGCAATATTGGCTGCGGTAGTTTCTGGATAACCAGTCACTTTGGCCAACCAGATAATCCAAATAGCCAGCGCAATGAGCGTAAAGCTAAACATGGCAAACCAATCAATAAAACTAATGACGCTGCGCTTGAGGATCGGCAAGCTAAAGGCGGCAATAATCGAGAGACTTGGAATGAGGATCATCAGGTCATGCTCATTTGCCTCAAAGCGAAACAGCACATAAATTAAGCTACCAATAAATAGACTGAGTGGAATGCAAAGATGAGGGGCTCTCCAAGCGCCAGCAGATTTAGCGCGACCCCAGTGAGCTAAGGAAATGATTGCTAAGGGCCACACTGGCCAGGCATAGGCCCAAAAGTTCACACTCAAGAATCCCAAGGACTCAATTGAAGGGGCGGAGCGCATCTCCGGCATATTGCGCCAACCTTCTTCAGCGATATGACGCCATCCAATCGGCAGATCGGCGAGATACCAAAGCGCTGGCCATACTGCAAAACCGATTAAACCTAAAACAGTGCTCGCTAAGGTCCAGCGAAAACGGAGTTTTGCGTTACTTGCAATGACGGCGATGATGGTGGAGGTAACAATGATGAGGCTTAAAGTCAGGTTGCTAGAGAGTGCCACAATCGCAATACCAAGGCCGGTCCACAAACCACCTTGCCACGGCTTGTCTAAGCCGCGCACTGTGCCGTAGAGCACGATGCTGATGCCCATGAGTTGCGCCATCATAGGCGTAGTTTCATGAGCGCGCTGTGCAAGACCGACGCAAGCTAAGAAGATGAGAAGTGCGCCATCAGCCAGGGTCATACCATAGCTCTTCATATCTGGCTGGCCACCAACAGCCAATGCCATTGGTTGCACTTCACGACGACGACCTAATAAATAAGTGGTGTACCAAATCGCTAGGGCTGCTGCAAAGAAGCAAATTGCAGAATACAAACGTGCAGCATTGGCAGCGCCAATGAAGCCGCCAAATAACTTAATCAGAGTGGCGCCCATCCAATAAGGGAGTGGAGTACCTAAGGAAATATCGCGACCAGCTAAGTGGGGAACGAGCCAATCAATGGAACTACCACGGAATAAGCTCCACATGCCGCCAAAGCCAATCGCATCCTCATTCTTCCAAGGGTCGCGAAAGAACAAACCGGCAAAACCATAAACCAATGTCAGCGCAAAAATAATAATGCGCGGAATTGATTTAGTAGCGGCGGCGGTGAGTTTGACCATGAACTTAAGTTAAGTAAAACAAACAATAAAAAAGGCAGCAAACGCTGCCTTGATTATCTCGCAGAGAAGGGCATTTCCATACCCTGCGAATATAAGGTGTATTAAGCCTTCTTCTTAGCTGGCTTTTCAGCAGCTTTAGCTTCTGCTGCAGCAGCTTTTTTCTCAGCTGTTTTAGCAGCGCCATCTCCGGAAGCCTTAGCAACTGCTTTGGTACCGAATTTCTGACGGAATTTCTCAACACGACCAGCGGTATCCATGATTTTCTGGGTACCAGTGTAGAAAGGGTGTGATTCAGATGAAGTCTCGATCTTGGCTAATGGATACTCATTGCCATCTTCCCACTTGATTGTCTCTTTAGTAGACATTGTGGAGCGAGTCTTGAAGCTGAAGTTATTGGAAACGTCTACAAAGACGATTTCACGATATTCGGGGTGAATGCCAGGTTTCATTTTGAGTCCTATGAGCGGGTAGCCGTTTAAGTTAAAACAACCTAAATACTTACCCAAGTTAAAAGCAATAATTGGTGCAACAAAGGCGAAATTATGCCATGAAATCAACAACAAAGCGCATCTTTAGGGTCTAAAAAGGGCTAAAACAGCCCTCTAGACCTCTAAATTAGCCTCCGCGACGCATTAGGTCGAAGAATTCGCCGTTGTTTTTGGTCGATTTAAGCTTGTCTACGATGAAGTTCATCGCCTCGATATCGTCCATATCGGCCAGCAATTTACGCAATACCCAGATCTTCTGGAGATTCTCTGCTTTAACCAAGAGCTCTTCACGACGGGTGCCAGACTTATTGAGGTTAATCGATGGGTAAACACGACGCTCAGCCAAACGACGCTCAAGGTGAACTTCCATGTTGCCGGTACCTTTGAACTCTTCATAAATGAGGTCATCCATACGGCTACCAGTTTCAATCAGGGCAGTAGCGATGATGGTTAATGAGCCACCTTCTTCAATATTACGAGCTGCACCAAAGAAGCGTTTTGGGCGTTGCAATGCATTGGCATCCACACCACCAGAAAGCACTTTGCCTGATGAAGGAACAACCGTGTTGTAGGCGCGTGCCAAACGGGTAATCGAGTCAAGCAAGATGATGACATCTTTACCCATCTCTACCAAGCGTTTTGCTTTTTCAATTACCATCTCGGCAACTTGCACGTGACGTACAGCAGGCTCATCAAAAGTCGAGGCCACAACTTCACCGCGCACGGAACGTTGCATCTCAGTCACTTCTTCAGGGCGCTCATCAACGAGTAACACAATGAGAATAGCTTCAGGATTGTTGGCTGCAATCGCGTGTGCAATGTGCTGCATCATCACTGTCTTACCAGACTTAGGTGATGCCACGATCAAGCCGCGTTGGCCGTAACCAATAGGGGAGATCATGTCGATGATGCGGCCAGTCAAATTCTCTTCGGCTTTGATATCGCGTTCGAGGCTGATCACGCGGTTTGGGTGCAAAGGCGTTAAGTTCTCAAACATGATGCGGTTCTTGAGGGCCTCAGGAGCCAAACCATTGATCTTGTCTACCTTTACTAATGCAAAGTAACGCTCACCATCTTTAGGGGTACGCACTTCACCTTCCACGCTGTCACCAGTATGTAAGTTAAAGCGACGAATCTGCGCAGGGGAGATATAAATATCATCTGGTGAAGCCATATAAGAGGCCTCAGGAGAGCGCAAGAAACCAAAGCCGTCAGGCAAGACTTCCAAAGTGCCGTCACCGAAAACAGTTTCACCCGCTTTCGCACGCTTCTTCAGAATGGCAAACATCAGTTCTTGTTTGCGCATCCGTTGGGTGTTTTCAATCTCCAAGCTAGCTGCCATTTCAAGCAGAGCGGATACGTGGAGGACTTTGAGTTCAGTTAATTGCATGTGGTTCTCGGGTGTTGATAAAGATAAAAATGAATAAGGGGATTGTGTTTTGGGGTATCGCTGCGCCGATTTAGATCACGCAGATATGGAAAAACAGAATTTTTGGAATTTGCTAAAAGAAGGGGAGGTAAATTGCTGGAAAGGAGCACTCTAGAGAAAGCGCTGAACTACTGTTAAATGCAATAGTACACTAAAAAACGGGTCTGACAAGCACTAGAAACAGGTAAAAACCACAGGCTCAACTGGTGAACCTGCGGTCTGAGACTATTTACAGATGACTATCAATAAATGCAGTCAACTGGGATTTGGCCAAAGCGCCTACTTTTTGAGCAGCCACAGTGCCATTTTTGAATAGGATCAAAGTCGGAATGCCACGGATATTGAACTGGGCAGGTACGCCTTGGTTCTCATCAACGTTCATTTTTGCGATTTGCAACTTGTCGCCATACTCACCGGAAAGCTCTTCCAGGATTGGACCAATCATTTTGCAAGGACCGCACCACTCAGCCCAGAAGTCGAGCAGTACAGGTTTATCGGACTTGAGGACGTCTTGTTCGAAAGAGGCGTCAGTTACATATTTAATGCCGGCACTCATGAAAATTCCTTATTTAGGCTTATTTAGTTATTGCGTTACAGCGCTTATATTAGCAATAAGCGAAACATTCTGCTCAAAATAGATAAATTACTCAAGTCATGCCGCAGCCATTTCCAACCATTTCTGATCAAAAGCAAGTGCAATCATGGGCGATCACGCCTGATGCAAGTGCGCTAGAGCAGTTAGCAATGGGTATTTGGAATTGTGCAATGCAAACCAAACAGCGCCCCTTAGTGGTGCTTAGCACTGCAGGTCCTCTAATTGGCATCAGGGCAGCACTCGAAAAATATCGTCCCCCAGATCTTGATCCGAAGATTGCCTTCTTGCCGCAAGTGATCAGCTTTGCCGATTGGTTAGAAGCGGCACCAGGCTCATGGAAGTTTCCCAAGAAACAAACGGATTTAGAGAGATGGTTAGCGGTGTTTGTGAATTTGCGTAAACACAAAAAATTGCAAGCTTGGTTTAAAGCGGAGAGTGAAGCGGGGGCTTGGGGTTTAGCGCAAGCAGTCATTGATGCATGCGATGCATTGTCTGAATTAGTTGTGCCGCAGTTGCAAGGCGAACTCAATGACTTACTAAATAGCCATTCACTGGATACTGAAGTCTGGCTTAAAAAAGTAGAGTACGTTTTAGATCAAGCAGTCGCAAAAGCATATGTAGGTTTATCTAAAAATGTCGTGGATGAAGAGTCTGCAGTTCTTTTGGCGTTTTGGCGCTACCTGACCAATGTAGGCGACCCAGTCATTCGTAAACATCTAGCCATGTCCACTCATTTACAAATGGCAAAAGACAATCCAAGTAAAGACACGACAGCAGTTCGTCCATTTATCTGGGTGCAGACTGCCGATCCAAAGCCAATTGATCAAGAGTTAATTGATCGGTATTTAGCCGACTATGCCCAATGGGCACCAGTGTTTCATGTCAATTTAGATTGGACTACAGTTGCCTTATGGGCAGAAGCCCTTGGCGGTCTGGACGCGGAAGACGATATTGCTTCAGTTAACGAGGCAGAAGAACATCAAATAGAGGCCAATATCCAAACCAGCGTTCATGATGGTTGGCGCTTGCTTGCAGCAAACCGTTTTGAAGAGTTGGCATGGGCTGCAACCAAATCAATCGAATCTCATTTGATTGCTGACAAGAAAAATATTGCTTTAGTAGCGCAAGATCGCTTAGCGGCTCGCCGCGCTCGTGCGCTCTTAAGTCGCCTTGGCGGTTCCCTGCGTATTCGAGATGAAACGGGTTGGAAGTTATCAACCACTCGAGCTGCTGCAGCATTTGATAGTTTGTTAGAGCTGATTCGTGCGCCTAAAGAAGGGCCAAGTGCCAGCATCTTGCTCGAGTTTTTACAGAACCCTTACTTCGATCTTGCTCACAGCCTTCAAAAGACGCCTGAAGTTTGCGTTGGCTTGCTTGCGAAACTAGAAGATATTTTGGTCGCTAGCCAAGCAAAGTCCGGCTGGGAAACATTTATGGCAGCGATAGAGCGCGCCAATGGTTATGCAGTAAGTCATGGCGGCTCACCGAATGAGCAATTGATAGAGCTAATCCAGTTTGTCAAAAGGCTGCACTTCCAATGGCAACAAACTCTCCTAGAATGCGCGGATGCCTATAGTCAGCTACAAGACAGTCTCCAAGAGACGGGTATGTTCCAGCGATTAGAGAAAGATGCTGCTGGCAAGCAATTGCTCGAAGTTCTCCAGCGCTTTGATTTAAGTAATGGCCCATATCAAGAATTGAAGATGCGTTTGCCAGAATGGCTAAGCCTCTTGAAAACCGTAATTGAAGAGGCCTCTTACGAAGAGGCTGGTAAAGAGGCTCAGGCAACATTAAGTATTTTGCCCTTGAGCTCAACACGAGTGCGTGAATTTGATGCTGTGGTGGTAGTGGGATGTGATGAGCAGCAATTACCTGCTTTTTCAGAGCCACCACTATTCTTTTCAGATGCACTAAACCGTTATCTCAAGTCCTCCACGATTGCTGCGCAATATGTACAACAAGCTAGAGATCTTTCCCAGCTGCTTGTTTCATGCAAAAACGTAGATTTACTTTGGCAAAGCAAAAGTAAAAGTGGTGAACCTTTGAGGCCATCAGCTTGGATACAACGTTTGCAAGTAGCGCTTAAGAAAACCCCGCTAGAAGTGTTAGAGCCAAAGCTCAAGCCTTATGAAGGCCAATCACAACCCATTCGAATGGCGGTGAGTACGCCCGATCAGGATCTAGCAATCCCAACGACTGTTTCACCAAGCGCCTACAAGGCTTTGCGCGATTGCCCTTATCGCTACTACGTCAGTAGTTTATTGGGTTTGCGCAAGGCGAAAGAGTTTGAAGAGGGCTTTGATGCTTCTTTGGCTGGTCAGACTTTGCATGCGTTGTTGAAAAACTTTTTTCAAGCTCTCAAAACAGAAGAGAAGAAACCCCATTCCGTCATTCATGCTGGTGATGATGCTAGACGTCAGTGGATGATTGATCAATTAATGCATTATTCCGAAAAAGAGTTTGAAAGACTCATAGCAGGTGATGCCAGAGTATTGGGCACCTTACGAGACTGGCAAAAACAGATCCCAAGCTTTGTAGATTGGCAGTTAAAACGGGAGAATACTGGCTGGCGCTATCACGACGCTGAGTTAACAGTAGGCTTTAACTTAATGCTGACTGATCCTGATGGTGTGGAAAGAGAAATTCGGATTGCCGGACGTGCTGATCGATTTGATATACACGTATCTGATAAGTCAGTAGCTGCAGTCATGGACTATAAAAATCAGAATATAAAGAAGATCACCAATCGTGCTGAAAACGTTTTGGATGATCCGCAATTGTTAATTTATGCCCGCGGTGCTAATGAGAATTCCATTGCGGCACATTTGCCTGGGCGCACAGTACAGCAGGCAGAGTGGGTAACTCTGAAAGCTGAATTGAATAAGGGCGAAGAAAAGAATATTCGCGCTCATCCAATCGAGAATATGCCGGAACTGATGGAGCAATTTTCTGAGCAGATCGTTCAAGACTTAAATGCATTGTGGGCACGCAAGCCAATGCAGGCATTTGCGCCAGATAGTGTTTGTCAGTACTGCGAGGCACGAGGCATTTGCAGAAAGGGGATGTGGTGAACGAAGAGTTCGATAACGCCATCGCCTGTGATCCTGCAAGATCAGTGATTGTTTCTGCTTGTGCAGGCAGTGGTAAGACCTGGCTTCTGGTAGCCCGCATGGTTCGCCTATTGTTAGCAGGGGCTAAACCTCAAGAAATCTTAGCGCTGACTTTTACTCGCAAAGCTGCTCAAGAGATGCGTGACCGCTTGTATAAATTATTGGAAGAGTTTTCCGTTAGCGATGATGCAGCTTTAACTAAGCATTTGGTTGAAAGAGGACTTAAGGAAATTGAAGTCAATGCTTTGCTACCGCAAGCTAGAGGCCTCTACTTAAAGGTATTAGCAAGCCCACAAGCCATTGTGATTGACACCTTCCATGGTTGGTTTGGCCGACTCTTGGGCGCTGCTCCTGTATCGGCTGAAGTCCAGCCTGGCCTTAGCTTGCGAGAAGACGCCAAGCGCTTGCAAGAAGAATGCATGGCAGATTGGTGGGGAGATTTACCTAAAGGTCTTCAAAAGCACTATGACGTTCTATTGGAGGAGTTTGGTGCAGTAGAAACACAGAAATTTCTAATGGGAAATTACAGCCTCTTCAAGCAAAGAGGCGCATGGACATTTTTCCAAGACGCATGCAATACGCAGGGCCTTACACCGATTCAGTGTCTAGATAAAATTCTTCCACATTTGGGGAAAGATAATCCTCTGGAGGAGTATTGGCAACAGCCGCAAACTAAAGCTAATCTTGAAATGCTCTACAAATGCTTTAGCAACGGTACACCAACTCAAATAGGAAATGCACCTTATATAGAAGAGGTGATGAAGCATCATGCAGCTGGTGGATCTGTAATGGAGATCGCCGATCAATGGCAAAGTTATTTCCTGACTCAAAAACGTAGCCCCTTAGCTGATATTCAAAAGACTTCAGCTCCAATGTTGAGATACCTCAATAAGATTGGTCAGGATCCTGCTGAAATTACTGCCATTCGTAATGGCTGGGTGCAGGCATATGAGGCCCTTTTTGCATGGCAGAGCGAGCATTTGATTCATCAATTAAATGATGCTTGGTTTGCAATGAGTCAGGCGATGTTAGCCCATATGGAAAAGACTAAAGAAGCCATGCGCGTGCGTGACTTCGATGATTTGGAGATTGGCGTTAGCCAGCTCATGGCAAGCTCTGACAATGCAGCCTATTTGCAGGCGCGCTTAGATGCTCGTTACAAACATATTCTGATTGATGAGTTTCAAGATACCAATCCATTGCAATGGCAAATCTTGCGCTCTTGGTTAGCCGGCTATGGTGATGATGGTTCAATGCCAAGCGTCTTCATTGTGGGTGATCCGAAGCAGTCTATTTATCGCTTCCGCCGTGCTGACCCAAGATTGTTTGATAGCGCCCGAGATTTTTTAGAAGAAAAACTTGGGGCAGCAGCTTTGTATCAGAATAAGACTCGCCGCAATGCCCCTGAAATTAATGATGCAGTTAATCAGATTTTTCTATCTGGATCTTTGCCGGAGAGCTATCGATTCACAAAACAGTCAACAGCTTGGAAGCCCACCCTTGCTGGCCTGCCAGGGCAAGAGTTTGCAGCCAAAGGCGAAGCCTATCTATTACCCTTAATTCCTCGTGAAGAGCCAGTGATTGCAGAGCGCTCTGGTTCAGCCTTGGAAGGGCCGATTGAAGATGCTGGTCAAACTACAGGTGTTCAGCAGCGCTATGAAGAGGGTAAAGCCATTAGTCGATTGATTCATCACATCATGGCCACGCGCCAAGTGATGGATAAGAAAGACGGAAAAGATATTTGGCGGCCAGCAAGAGGTAGTGATTTCATCTTATTGGTAAAGCGACGCCAATACCTGCCTCAGTATGAAAAAGCCTTACGCGAAACAGGACTTGCTTATGACAGCTCACGTTTAGGTGGACTATTAAATACATTAGAGATTGACGACCTGATTGCATTGCTTACAGTACTGGTCTCTCCAAGACATGATTTGCCTTTGGCTCAAGTGCTGCGTAGCCCCATTTTTGGTTTTACTGAAGCGCAAATGCAAGAGCTTGCTAAGAGCATTGGTAATGGTTGCTCAACTTGGTGGGATGCTTTGCAAACTAATCACAGTGCAGAGATTCAAAAGGCTGCGCGGTATTTAGAGCACTGGCGTGGCTTAGGTGAGGTATTGCCAGTACATGATTTATTGGATTTGATTTATCACGAGAGTAATTTGCGGGTTCGTTACGCAACTACTGCCCAAAACCTGGCACGTGCCCAAGTATTGGCTAATTTAGATGCTTTCTTAGAGCTTGCCTTAAATCAGGATGGCGGTCGTTACCCAAGTTTGAGTCGGTTTATTGATGAGATGAATGCGATGCGTCGTGGTGATGATGATGAAACGCCAGATGAGGGAGATGTAGAGGCAGAAGCCGAGTCTGATGCTAACGATGACATTGGGGATGTTGAGATTGATGGTGAGACGTCTGAGGAAGATCAACATCGCCGCGTTCGTTTGATGACGATTCATGGTGCCAAAGGATTGGAGGCGCCATTTGTCATCATGTTAGATGCCAATAATACGGAGTGGCGAGCGCCACATCGAGGCGTACTCTTAGATTGGTCGCCAGAGAAAACTAGCCCAAGCCATCTTTCCCTATATACCTCTAAAACATTAACGGGCGATCGAAGCTTGGTGTTTAAGAAGGAGGGCGAAGTTAGCCTAAATGAGAATTGGAACTTACTGTATGTGGCAATGACAAGAGCCAAGCATGGACTATGGATTAGCGGCGTTGCATCTAACTCCAATAACGGCATTAAGGAAAAATCTTGGTATGGCAAAGCATTGACCGCCGGCATCAAGGTACTTGATCTAGAGGCGCTTAAGCTTGGGGACCTTGTGCCGAATACAGAAGAGGTCAAAGATGAGCTCGGCCCCATGGCATTTAAGATGGATCACTTCCAGCTTGAGTGGGATAGAGCAGTAGGTGACCATCAAGACCATTTAGCCAAAATCGTTAGTGGCGAGTTGGCTAAAGAGCTTGCTTCAAAATCATTAGAGCAGGCAAGAGAAGAGCCTGATCCAGAGATTTTGGAAGAGGGTACCCACTTTCATAAGCTGCTAGAGTTCTTAATCCCAGACTCTAGCAATCAAACAAAAGCTCTCATACCTAGCGAACAAGAGCTCATGAATTGGCTTGGAATAGATCAGACGCATGCCCAGAAATTACTTGAGCGCACGAAGACAGTTTTGGAGTCAGCAGAGCTCAAACCCTATCTGACTTCAGGTGAATGGATTGCCGCCTGGAATGAATTGGATGTTGCCAGTGAAAAAGGCAAGAGCTTCCGTATAGATCGTTTAGTAGAGTTGGGCGATCACATTGCCATCATTGATTACAAGCTCACCATTCCAGAAGTGGGTAGCGAGAAGTATGAAAAATATCGTGCGCAACTCAAAAACTATCAAGCCGAACTGTCCCGCATCCGCAAAGATAAGCCCAATAAGGCTTACCTGATCTCCTCAGAAGGCAGGCTCCAGGAAGTTATCTAGCCAAACCCTTGAATTTCCTCTAAAAGCCCCCATATACCTAGGGAATGGCAAAAATACCGAAACTAGCGATAATAAAAATCGCAGCAAAACATCTCACTAGGAGTCATGATGAAAATGCGTAATTTACTCAAGTTGTTTATTGGCGTATTTGCAAGTGCGCTATTGCTGACAAGCAACCTTGCTTTTGCAGAACCTACCTTGCCTGAGGTTTATCAAGCAATTGAAGCAGGGCAGTTAGCTAAAGCCGATGCCATGATGCAAGAGGTCTTGAAAAATCATCCCAATAGCGGCAAAGCACATTACATCGCATCTGAGCTCTACTTAAAAGAAGGCAAATTAGATGCCGCGAGAAATGCGTTTACTCAAGCAGAAAACCTAGCACCAGGTTTGCCATTTGCTCAGCCGGATTCAGTTCAGAGATTGCAAACACAATTACGTGCTGGTACTGTGCCAGCACAAACGAATACAGGCGCAGGCTCTATCTTTACTAGCCCCATCTTTTGGATTCTGATTGCAATCTTGATCGCAGGCATCGTCTTCTTTATGAGAAAGCGCCCGCAGCCGGTACAAGTCTATAACGCACCAACTGCTAATGGACCATATCCAGGAGCTCCTGGTGGCTATCCTTCAGGTTATCCAGGCGCGCCAGCCTCAGGCATGGGCGGCGGCTTGATGGGGAGCTTGGCAACTGGCGCAGCATTAGGTGCCGGCATGGTTGCAGGTGAGGCATTGGCAAGCCACCTTATGGGCGGCGGTAATCACATGAACCCTGGCGTCAATAACGATTTCAACCAAGTGGGCGGCCAAGTTCCAGATGCAAGCAACTTTGGTGTGAACGATACAAGCTCTTGGGACGATGGCGGCGCCAGTTCTTGGGATGACAGTGGCGGTGGCGGCGGCTTTATGGACGACGTCTAATGGATTTAACTAGTCACTAAATACAGCATTACAAACAGTAACATCTACAGAAAGTAAGAATCACTATGGCAATGTCAATGTATCAAGCATCAATCCCGCAGCTCACTAAGATGCTGACCAATCTTTCTAATATCCTTAAGAAAGGCGAAGAGTTCGCTAAAGCTAAGAATGTGGATGGTGCAGTATTGGTAGGTGATCGCCTTTCCCCTGATATGTTTCCGCTCTCAAAGCAAGTCCAAATTGCCTGCGATCAAGTGAAGAATGGGATGGCACGTTTGGCTGGCGTAGAACCACCGAAGTTTGATGATCAGGAATCTACTTTTGCAGAGTTGCAAGAGCGCATTGCTAAAACGATTGCTTTTGCCAATACTATTCAGCCTGCACAAGTGGATGGAACTGAAGCTAAGGAGATTAAGTTCTCCATCAAAGAATGGCACTTTGAATTTGTAGGTGAGCAATACCTATTAACTTGGATCATCCCTAATTTCTACTTTCATGTGACTACGGCATACAACATCCTGCGCCACAATGGAGTAGAGATTGGTAAGTCGGATTACTTGGGTGGTTAAGTAGCCATTACAATGCTCCCATGCAATATCTTTCAGAAATCGTTGAGGTAGTGAACCCCTGGCTTTTCCGGGCAAGCGTTTACATGTCTAACGCGTTTCTGGATGACCCTGCAATCTTGGCCTTTGCTTTTTGCTAAATCGCCAGTTAAAAAGAGCAGATGCCGAATAAAAAGCCACCGTAGAGGTGGTTTTTTATTG
Source organism: Polynucleobacter sp. TSB-Sco08W16 (assembly GCF_018687455.1). Taxonomy (NCBI): domain Bacteria; kingdom Pseudomonadati; phylum Pseudomonadota; class Betaproteobacteria; order Burkholderiales; family Burkholderiaceae; genus Polynucleobacter; species Polynucleobacter sp. TSB-Sco08W16. Next base: position 1,214,495 of record NZ_CP061291.1, on the reverse strand, counting down.
CCCAAAATTTGAGCAATAAGCCCAAAAACAACAAAATCAGGCTCATTTTTGCGGTTTTTACATATACTGTATAAACATACAGTATATTAATGACTATGAACCAGCAAATGAACGAGCAAAAAGTAACCCTAAGTCAGGCACCACAAGCCTTGGCAGGCCATTTTGCCGCCTATGAGCTCAAACTGCTGAGCCACCGAATTTCTGCTGGATTCCCAAGTCCGGCGGCAGATTACGCTGAAGACGGCCTGGATCTAAACCATTACCTCGTTCAAAACAAGCCAGCGACCTTCATGTTCACTGTGAAGGGGGACTCGATGTTGGGTGCGGGGATTTGCGATGGCGATAAGGTGGTTGTAGATAAAGCCCTCAAGCCAAAACATAAAGACATCGTGGTGGCAGTAGTAGACGGCGAGTACACGATTAAGCGCCTCTATCAATTACGTGGTCGCATCGAACTGCAACCAGAGAATCCGAACTATCAACCTATCACTTTTAATGAGGGTAGTGAGTTGCAAATCTGGGGAGTAGTCGTTGGAGTTGTGCGCAAGTACAGCAATGCCAGCACAAGATATAACAAAGGTGGCAAGCAATGAGTATGCAGTCACAAAACCCATCAAGCTCAACGAATGCACTATTCGCTTTAGTCGATGTAAACAACTTCTACGTTTCTTGTGAACGGGTATTTCAGCCCAAGCTAGAAGAGGTGCCTATGGTGGTGCTATCAAATAACGATGGTTGCGCAGTAGCGCGTAGCGCAGAAGTTAAGGCGCTTGGTGTGAAGATGGGTACACCCTGGTTTCAGATGCAAGCACTTGCCAGAAAGCATGGCATTCAAGCTTACTCGTCTAACTACACACTCTATGGCGATATGAGTAACCGCGTAGTCCAGGTATTACGTGGCTTTACACCTAATTTAGAGGTCTACAGTATTGATGAGAGTTTCTTGCAAATCGAGACGGTCTTAAAGCAACATCAAGACACGATTGAGTTGGGGCAGAAGATCAAGCAGCAAGTGAAAGATACCACTGGCCTGCCGGTATGTGTTGGTATTGGTGCTAGCAAGACCTTGGCTAAGCTGGCTAATCACTTGGCCAAAAAGCACAAACAGTTTGCTGGTGTATGTGACGTCAATGCCATGGACAAGGAAGAGCTCTACCAATGGATGAGCGAGACCGAGGTCGCTGAGGTGTGGGGTATTGGTAGGCAGTTAGCTAAAAAACTCAAAGCCCAACATATTCATAGCGTATTTGATCTGTTGCAGGCCTCACCACAAGCGATGCGCCAACAGTTTGGTGTGGTGATGGAGCGCCTCTGCTATGAGTTGCGCGGCGTATCTTGTCTGCAACTAGAAGAAGTAGCGCCAGCCAAACAGCAAATCATTGCCTCACGTAGCTTTGGCAAGCTTGTAACTAGTCATGTAGAGCTGGCTGAGTCGGTAGCCACCCATGTTGCGAGAGCGGCAGAGAAGTTAAGGGCTCAAAGCGGCGTAACAGGCGCGCTTACCGTGTTTATTCAGACAAACCCTTTTAAGGTAAATGAGCCACAGCATCATCAAAGCGTCACCATCCCGCTGGCAGATGCAAGCGATAACACGCTGACATTAACTAATGCTGCTTTAGCAGGTCTTAAGCAAATTTATCAGCCTAACTTTCGTTATAAGAAAGCTGGTGTCATTCTGAATCTCATTAGCGATAAGCCTACCGTGCAGCAATCCCTGTTTGAGGATATGGAAAGCAAAGGTAAGTCAGCTAGCTTAATGAAGGCTGTTGATCAGATCAATACACGCTTTGGTAACGCCGTGATTCGATCGGCAGCGGCAGGAATCAATGGCACCAAACAAGAATGGCAAATGCGATCCAACAACAAGTCACCGAACTACACCACGCAGTGGGATGAGTTACCGGTGGCGAGATAAGAATTCATTAACAAATAACACGTAACAACGCATAAAGGAGAAGCAAATGGACTTACTAAATAACTTCAACGGTATCTCATTGGCAGTCATCATGATTTTGTCTTATTGCGCTGTGTTGAAAAACACGAAGCGTCATGACAGCGAAACAAAGCAGATCTTTAATCGTCGATATCAGTAAAGATTAGCAGTAGCAGCAAAACGCAGCAGATGGTAAAAGTAGGGGGAATAAGGAAATCACGGATTCCTTATTCCCTTATTCTTTTTTGGGCCGTTCAAAGCTATTCAGTATTAAGATAGTCAATAACCCCATAGAGAATCTAAAACATGAAGCCCTTCAAAATCATTGCCTCACTCATATCCCTTATTTACATCATATCCAACGGCTCAGCATTTGCTGCAGATCCTTGGCCCAATCATCCGATTAAGTTTGTAGTAGGCTTTGGTCCTGGTGGCGCCAATGATTTAGTGGCGCGTGCCGTAGCAGAAGGGGTAAGTAAGCAATTAGGGCAGCCGGTGATTGTGGAGAATAAGCCGGGTGCTGGTTCGGTGCTAGGGGCAGACTATGTTGCTAAAAGTGCACCTGACGGCTATACCTTTTATGTCTCTGCTGCTGGCGGTGTAGTGACTATCCCGATGCTTCGTAGCAATATGCCTTATAAGGTAGATGACTTAGTGCCTGTTGGCATGATGGCAGTCAGTCCTTCAATTATTGTGGTCAACGCTGATTCACCAATTCAGAACTTTAAAGAGCTGTTAGCCAAAGCCAAAAATAAACCAGGCGTAACATTCGCAACGGCAGGTTCAGGTAGCACCCCACACTTCGTCGCTGAAATGCTCAAGATGTACGCGGGCGGTGGCAATTATGAAATCATTCCTTACAAGTCCGGGTCAGAGGGTGTATTTGCAGTCGTATCCAAACAAGTAGATGCCACATCAGAGGCTAGCGTAGTGGTGCTCCCGCAAATTGAAGGCGGCAAACTAAGACCGCTGGCATCTACATGGAATAAACGCATTACTCGCTTACCAAATGTACCAACGACTAAAGAGCTGGGTTACCCAAACATTTTCATTGGTCACTGGGCAGGCCTCTTTGCACCTAAAGGCACACCTCCAGAAGTGATTCAAAAGATGAATGCAGCCATTCAGGCGGCCTTAGATACTAATGTACTTAAATCTAGACTCATCCCGCAAGGTATTGAGCCAGCACCAGGGTCACAAGCAGACTTCATCAAGTTCCTCAATGATGAAAGAAGGCGTCTGCAGCCAATTGTGAAGAGTGCCAACATGAAGGATGAGTAAAGAGCTTCCTACGCCTTAATCATTCTTTGCCTCTATTCATTGCCCAAAAAAACGCTACGCTGAATCTCTCTATATAAGGAGATCAGCTTTGCGAGTTTCTATTGAGTGTTCTCACAGACGGTTGCAGCTATTTAAGATCCAGTTAGATGCACGAACTGTCTTGGTTTTAGGAATTATTTGGATAATTTGGGGAATTTTCAGGGTTCTGAAGATCTTCTGAATTCCAGGGGGCAGGGTGGATGAGCCAAACCCCCGGCACTGGCAGAAATTGGGTTTGGCTGCTTCGTTCCCGACCTGACCAGGTTATCCAACCCACCATGCGGGGAGGCCCATCCAATTCCATTTTAGCTTGTTAGAATGTAAGACATGACAGCATTGGCATTAGCCCGTTCGTGGCGCCCCAAAACATTCTCTGAGTTAGTAGGACAAGACCATGTGGTTAAGGCCTTAACCCATGCCTTGGATCAGGGCCGTCTACACCATGCATGGCTCTTTACGGGTACTCGTGGGGTAGGTAAGACCACCATTGCCCGCATTATGGCAAAAGCACTCAATTGCACCGGATCTGATGGTTCGGGCAAGATGACTTCCGAGCCTTGCGGAAAATGCCCAGCTTGCATGGAAATTGATGCAGGTCGTTTTGTTGACTATATTGAGATGGATGCTGCAAGTAATCGTGGTGTGGACGATATTGCCGCTCTCCTAGAAAAAGCAGCATATGCGCCAAGCAATGCTCGTTACAAGGTTTACATGATTGACGAGGTGCACATGCTCACCAATCATGCCTTTAATGCCATGCTCAAAACTCTGGAAGAGCCACCAGAGCATGTGAAATTCATTCTTGCAACAACAGATCCCCAAAAGATTCCAGTAACCATCTTGTCTCGCTGCTTGCAGTTCAATCTCAAGCAAATGCCAGTACCGCTCATTGTTGAGCACTTGGAAAAAGTACTCGCTGCTGAAAAGGTGGAATATGAGGTCAATGCCTTGCGTGTCTTAGCTAAAGCAGCTCAAGGATCTATGCGCGATGCTTTATCGCTTACTGATCAAGCCATTGCATACGCCGCAGGAAAAGTTACAGAAGAATCAGTACGCGGCATGCTCGGTACATTAGATGATGCTTATCTCATACGTATTCTGGATTGCTTAATTGCTAAAGATGGTGCAAGCCTCTTGGCAGTTGCCAATGAAATGGGTGAGCGCAGCATGTCTTTCTCATTAGCATTGCAAGACTTGTCTAGCCTGTTGCAAAAGATTGCAGCAGCACAAGTTGTTCCAGAATCCGTACTAGAGGATTGGCCTGAAGCCCCTGAAATTCGTCGCTTGGCCACTCAACTAACAAAAGAAGAAGCCCAGCTCTTCTACCAAATCACGATTACTAGTCGCCCTGACTTATCGCTTGCACCAGATGAGCAAACCGGTTTTGCGATGACACTTCTGCGCATGTTGGCATTTCGTCCTGGCAATGGCGGAGGGAGTTCAGCTCCAGCACCACCAGTCAATAGCGCTCGACCTTCATCTGCAGCTCCTGCTCCAGCCCCGGCCGCTAGAGCTGCTGCACCTACGCCTGTAGCTAAAGCAGCGCCTGCAGCTACAGCCACAATTCCACCTCCAGTAGCCTCAGTTGCTGCGCTTGGTAATCCAGCAGACCGCCCTGATTGGCACAGCTTGATGCGTCAATTACCAGTACGTGGTCTGGTGCAGCAGTTGGCATTTCAGACAGAATTACAAGATTGGGTAGATTCAGCAGCGGGAGTTAAAGCCACTGTTGTTACGCCCATGCCACAACTCGCTTCCGAAGCATCCGTCGGGCGCTTAGCTGATGCACTGACTGCTCACTTTGGGAAAACTGTGAAGGTCTTGATTGAAAAGGGCGAAGTAGAGGGCAAAACTGTTGCCAAAGTTGATGCAGCTATTCATCAAGAAAAGAAAATGAATGCTGAGCAAATGATTGCTGCCGACCCCTTTATTCAGCAATTAGAAAAAGAGTTTGGCGCCAAAGTGGTTGGCGGCTCAGTCAAACCGCTCTGATGAATAAAGCTTTAAATACATATTTAAAAAATACAGCAACGAATTTAATTTCACTCTATATAGATAAGTTCCAAAGGAAATAAAGCAATGATGAAAGGTGGACTTGCTGGCCTCATGAAACAGGCTCAGCAGATGCAAGAGAAGATGAAAGTAGCGCAGGAGCAATTGGCTGCGCTCGAGGTTACTGGCCAAGCGGCTGGCGGCTTAGTGAAAGTCACCGTCTCAGGCAAATACGAACTCAAGCGCGTACAAATAGATGCAGGTGCGATGGATGATCGCGAAATGCTCGAAGACTTAATCGTGACTGCTTACACAGAAGCATTTAAACAAGTAGAAGCAGCAAGTGCGCAAATGATGTCTGGTGCTACCGCTGGTATGCCAATGCCTCCTGGCTTCAAGCTACCTTTCTAATTGATTTTCAATACTGAATTGATAGTCTCTAGATGGCACGCATAGAAGCCCCTCAAGATGCACTTGGTCGATTGATCGAGGCATTGCGGGTATTGCCGGGAGTAGGACCTAAGTCTGCTCAGCGCATGGCCTTCTACTTATTGCAACATGATCGTAATGGGGCATCAGTATTGGCTCAATCATTGGGGGAAGCAGTAGAGACTGTCGGGCACTGCGCACGTTGCAATACCTTCTCAGAAACCCAAATCTGCAGCACTTGCTCCGATGAGCGTCGTGATCCTTCGCTGCTGTGTATTGTGGAAACGCCTGCTGACCAAGTGATGGTTGAGCAAACCCTCAGCTTCAAAGGCAATTACTTTGTGCTGATGGGCCGCATCTCACCGCTGGATGGCATGGGTCCGAACGAAATTCATTTTGATCGCTTACTGACTCGCATTGAGAGTCCCGACACTGGTGTATCTATTCGGGAAGTAGTGCTTGCCACTAACTTTACTAGTGAAGGCGAAGCTACTGCGCATTACATTGGCGAAGTTCTCAAAGCCAAAGGCATTAAGGTCACTCGTATTGCCAGGGGCATCCCAGTAGGGGGTGAGCTTGAATACGTCGATGCTGGAACCCTCGCGCGCGCTTTAATGGATCGCCGTTAAACCTCAAACAAGCTTTACATTGGGGTAGACACGAATATGTCATATAAATGACATATTGTTTAACATTCGTAATTTTTTCAGTCCGATGTCGAATATTGTTCGCCTTCTCTTTTTAGCCCTACTAATGCTCAGCTTGCCGGCTATGGCCCAAAGAGCAGGGTCAGGCGCTGACCAAATTGCAAGCTTCGCTGGTGATATCCCTTGGTTGCCAACAGAGGGTGAGATATTTGGTTTGCCCGTGAACGTGCATGGCCAAACTACTTACATCAATCAGCGTTACAACAATTTCACCTCAAGCTATTCAGGACAAAATAGTTTGTCTCAACAAAAGTCGATGAGCTATACCTGGTCTGGCACATTATTTTTTGGCGCACGCTTGGCTCCAAACACGGATGTGTATTTCAACCCTGAAGTGGTATCAGGAGTTCCATTTTCTGGTTTAGTTGGTTTAGGTGGCTTTACCAATGGTGAAGCAACGAAAGCTTCCGGTGCACAAGCACATTTTTATTCGGCACGTGCATTTGTGCGTCAGACGATCAATCAAGAGGGCGACAAAGTCGTGCTTGAAAACGACGCCAATCAAATTACACAAACTGTCAGTAGTAATCGAGTGGTGCTGACTGGCGGACAGTTTTCTACACTCGATATCTTTGATGACAGCAAGTACGCTAAAGACCCTCGTATTCAGTTTATGAACTGGGGCAATATGACTTACCTTGCTTATGACTATGCAGCAGACGCACGCGGCTACAGCTGGGGCTTAGCGGGCGAGTGGTACCTAGATAACTGGGTGATGCGGGCCTCGCGTATGTTGGCTCCTAAAACACCAAATGGCAAAGACTTAAATTGGCAAATCTTTAACACCTACGGTGATCAGGTCGAAGTCGAGCGTCAACACAATATTGCCGATTTGCCAGGCAAGGTGAGCGTATTGGCCTATCGAAATCGGATGATCTTGGCGCGTTTTCAGGATGCAACGAACTACGTGATTGCTAATAATGCGCAAGGTACACAAGCTATTAATAATGTCCGTACAAATTATCAATACAAAACCGGTATTGGTATCAATGGCGAGCAAGCATTGACTAAAGACTTGGGTATCTATGGCCGCGCATTTACATCCGATGGCCATACTGAGACCATGTCATTTACTGAGGCAGATAACTCAGTATCAGTTGGTATGAGTTTGAATGGTGCTGGTTGGACCAGACCGAGTGACACCATTGGTATCTCGATGATGCAAAACGGACTATCGAGCTATCGTAAGAACTACCTGCAAAATGGCGGCATTTCTTACTTTATTGGTGACACGCCTAGCCCTTATGTAGGCCCAAATCAAACCATTACCTATCGCCCAGAGCGTATCGGAGAGGTGTATTACAACGCCATGTTGGTTAAGAACGTCCTTCTAGGCGTGAACTTTCAGCACATCAATAATCCCGCCTATAACGGCGCTCGTGGCCCTGTGAATATTGCCTCTTTTAGGGTGCATGCCGAGTTTTAGGACTCTAGCAAGCAACGGGCTTAATTATTATCTTTAGAATCAATGAGATAGCAATTGTCAATAATTAGACTTTTGCCTTTTGTACCCTATAATCCATAAAACCCCCTGTATCAGGTGAGTGCGTGATCAAAATCTGCGTCAGGGGCTATAAAAACAGCATTTTTATTGATTTAGAGGCAGCCGCTTTTGTTCATTCTCGGCACACGCAAAATTAGCGCAGTATTTACAGTCAAAAGAATCGCTTTTGCGCTCTTCGCTTCTTCATTTTCTGTTGCCGTCTTTGCCCAGTCTGACTCAACTCCACCAGCTTCAGTAACAGTACAAACCGGTGATGCGAATTTAAGTGCGCCACCCTCAATTGGTGCTCAATTAAGTAGCCAAGAAAAACCTACCAAAGCAAATGAACTATTTGCTCCGGTAACTAAAGCCAATACTCCAAAGATTTATGCTAAGAGTGCGCCATCCGGTCCTGCCGAAATGGATCTGCGTCAGCTTTGGAGCGAGATGAAGATTAACAATCCGCAGCTTGCATCATTGCGTGAATCTTATCTAGCTGCTAAAGCAACGGTGCCCCAAATCAATGCGCCTGCTAATCCGCAAGTAGGGCTCGTGTGGTCAGGTATGCCAGTGGGTTCACCATTGGCCCTTGGTACTGCAGGTAGCAATCCGAATGTCAGTAATAACAATGCGATCTCGATAGCTCAACCATTTCAGTTCCCTGGAAAGAGAAGCTTGGCAGCCAATATTGCCGATACCAATGCCGAGGCGCTGCTAGCGCAGTCTGAGGCAACTTATCTGCAACTGGGCGCGCAACTCTCAAGCCTCTACTACAACGCTCTCGCAGCACAAAAGCAATTACAAGTACTGAAAGAGTCTGTCATTCGTTTAGAGATGATCAAGAATGTGGCTAAGGCGCGCTATGCAAATAACGCTGCAGCTTATGTGGAATACCTTAATGCACAAGTAGCTCAAAGTGCGGCAGAGGCAGATCAATTTAACGTCGATCGCCAGCTCCAAGTAGCGCTTAACAACATCAATACTTTGGTTGGCCGCCATTCGCGTGAGAGGTTAGTCCTTCGCGGAGATGTTCGTCGTGCCATGACCGGTGTGCCAACCTTGGTTGAGCTAGAGGACTATGCAGAGAGTAGTCACCCAGCGCTCAAGAGTTCTTCATTGCAATTAGAGGCAGCGCGTAAAGGGGTGGATCTTGCTAAGAAAGCTTACTTACCGGATTTTCAGGTGATTGGTTCTTCTTACACACCACGTGGACCATTTTCTGCAAACAATGGCGCGCTGTATTACCAATTTGAATTGGATCTCATCATTCCTCTGTATTTCTTTACCAAAGAGAAGTACGGAGTAGAGCAGGCGCAGCGTAACCAAGCTTCTGCCGAAGCGGGGAATATTTCCAATCGACAGCAGATTGTATTGGCGGTTAATTCAGCATATGCTGCCTACGAGCAAGCCAAGATGCAAACCCAGTTTCTGAAAGAGCGACAAGTTCCACAGGCAGATGCTGCTTATAAAGTAGGCTTGGTTCAGTACTCCAATAATGGCCAAGGTTTTAATGATTTGTTAACGGCGCAGACGCAGTTACGTAATTTAGAGGTGCAGTTAGCCTTATCAGAAGCAAACCTGATGCAGGCCCAAGCGGTATTGCTGGTATCTGCAGGCAAAGAACCTTTTTAAGGAGTGGTTTTGAAGGACAAACTCATTCAGCTATATCAACGTCTCAAGGATTTGTGTAAGCCTATTCTGGGAGAGTTCCACAAGCTAAAAACGAAATTGGATGCTCGTGTTGCAGCCAATACCAACAAGATCCATAGCTCTTACTGGAATCTTCCGGTGGAAACACGCGTTCGAATTCGTTTTGTGGTGATCTGCAGCTCCCTTTTGATGTTCGGCATTGTCATCGGTTTATTCGTGAATGTGAATCGCCCTGTAAAGTTTGATAAAACCATCAAAACTTTATCTATTGAAAATACTGGTGCGATGGAATTAAAGTTGCCTGGTGTGGATCTGAATCCCAATATTTATATCTTCCAGGATGCTGTTCTTGAGTCTGTCCCAGTTGAATTAAAAGTGCCTGGCCGCCTGGCTTTTAATGCTGAAAAATCCAAAGTTCTCTCCGCGCGGGCGCCAGGGAGGGTAGAGCGGATCTACGCATTTGATGGCGCTCCTGTTGAAGTAGGCTCCCCGATTATTGAGCTCTATAGCCCTGAGTTTCTCTCGGCACAGCAAGAGTATTTGCTCTCTTCAAAGACTGCGAAGGTATTGGAATCAAGCAAGACTATGAGTGATTTGTTGGGAGATGCTCAAATTACTCAGCAAGCTGCTGCAAATCGTATGCGTAATTTAGGAGCAAGCGATGGCGATATTAAGTCGCTCGAGAAAAGTGGCAAAACTCAATACAACCTGATCATGCGTTCACCCTTGCAAGGTGTCGTAGTTAAACGTGCAGTTGACCCCGGTGCTATTGTGAATGCCGGCGACGTCTTAGCAACCTTAGCTAATCCTAAAGAGTTATGGTTTTTGGGTAATGTTTACGAACAAGATATTCGTAGGATTCAAAAAGGGCAAATCATGACTTTGCGCTCCGAGTCTTATCCTGATAAAGAGTTTGTCGCCACTGCGAATTACATAGCGCCAACGATTGATCCGGATACACACGCATTGTTAATTCGTTGTGATGTAGAAAATGCAGAGGGCTTACTCCGCCCCGACATGTTTGTAAGTGCCCGCCTAAAGACAGGTGAAGCGCAGGCAGCAGTGGTTCCTCAATCCGCAATTGTGCGCGTTCGCGAGATGCGCTACATCATCATTAAAACGGGCAAAGATACCTTCCGCAGATTTGCTGTCAAAGGCTACGACCTCGATGGCAAACGTTTTGCCGTCACAGAGGGTTTAGAACCAGGGATGCATGTATTAACTGATGGCGCAGTCTTGTTAAACGACCGCTTTGCAAAGCAGGAGGAATAATTGAGTTTCGTTACCTCCTTCATTCGGGGAGTTTTAGACAAGCGCGTCATTATTCTCATTACCGCAGCTGTATTGCTTGTGCTGGGAGCATTCAGTCTAAAGCAGCTTCCCATACAACCATATCCCGGAGTGGCGCCGCTGACGATTCAGGCGATCTCACAATGGCCTGGTAGAAGTACTACTGAAGTTGAGCAACAAGTCACCATTCCTGTTGAAAATGCCTTAGCCGGTATTCCCGGAGTGAAGGCGTTTCGTTCGGTATCCCTCTTTGGATTGTCGGTTGTTACGCTGAAGTTTAATGACAATGCAGATCCATTTAAGGTGCGCCAGATCTTCATTACCAATTTGGGTAATGTCACGTTCCCTCCAGGCGTCAGTTCTAGCGTTAGCCCAGATTCTGATGCGACAGGTGAGATCTTGCGCTATCAAGTAACTTCAGATTACGCCTCACCAACGCGCCTGAAGACTTTGCAAAACTATGAAATCTATAAAGAGCTCAAACAGACCCCTGGAATTGCAGACGTATCTTCTTTTGGAGGCAAGGTTCGCCAGTATCAGGTGATTGTTAGCCCAGAGAGTCTGCAGTCTAAAGGCATTACCGTGCCTCAATTGGTTGATGCTTTATCCAAAGCGAACGACAACACCGGTGGTGGCTTGCTACCTAGTGGTGAGCAACAATTTGTGGTGCGTGGTGTTGGATTGCTGAAAAATATTGAAGATATCAAGCAAGTCATCATTGCCGTCAACAAGGGAGTCCCCGTTCGTATTGGGGATGTTGCCAATGTGGTGATTGGTAATGCTCCTCGCTTAGGTCTATTTCAGTTTGATAGCAACCCAGACTCAGTTGAGGGAGTTGTTTATTTGCGCCGCGGTGAAAATGCCTCTGAAGTATTGGCGCGGGTACGTGAAAAAATTACTAATATCAATGACCATATCCTGCCACCTGGTATTCAGGTAAAGCCTTTCTATGACCGCCAGGTCTTGTTGGATATTACGGTTGGTACTGTAAAGCACACCATGTTCTTCGGTATCACTATGGTATTGGTATTGCTTTATGTGTTCTTGGGTAATCTGCGCGCAGCAGCTGTGGTTGCTGCAGTGATTCCGCTGGCACTGTGTTTCTCATTCATCATGATGTATCTGTTTAATGTGCCAGCGAACTTAATTTCATTGGGGGCCATTGACTTTGGTGTGATTGTGGATGCTGCCGTGATCATTACTGAAAACGTGATGCGTCATATGGAAGAGGGTGGTAAGCGCGTTAACCAAAGCATTATTTTGGCGACAAGCGAAGTACAACGTGCCATGGTCTATTCAACTAGCATCATCATCGTAGCTTATTCACCATTATTTTTGATGGGTGGCGTTGAAGGCATCATCTTCAAGCCCATGGCGTTTACGATGGGTTTTGCACTGATCGCCTCGATTATCTTGAGCTTGACCTTCCTGCCAGCATCAATGTCTTATGTTTTTGGCGAAAACTTTCACCATGCACCACCTAAATTTATCACTTGGATCTTAGATCGATACCGCCCCCTGCTTCGTAAGTGGATGAATCACCCACGTCACGTAATTACGATTTCTATCTTCATTTTGGGCGTTACCTTATTGAGTGCAACAAGGTTAGGCACGGCCTTCCTGCCAACCCTTGAAGAAAACAATATTTGGCTGCGTGTGACCTTGCCGAATACAGTAGATCTGGACTATTCCATTCAGGTTGCTAATCAACTGCGTGAGACTTTTTTAAAGCAGCCTGAGCTTGAGAAAGTGGCTGTGCAGATTGGACGTCCTGATGATGGCACTGATTCAACTGGCGTCTTCAATCAAGAATATGGCCTATACCTAAAAGCTCCAGAAGAGATGCCAAAAGGTAGCAGCAAGCCAATTTTACTGAAGCATCTACAGACCGAGCTCGATAAAATTCCCGGCATTAATTACAGTTTTTCTCAGTACATTCAAGATAACGTTAATGAAGCGCTATCTGGTGTGAAGGGTGAGAACTCGGTAAAGATTTTTGGATCAGACCTAGAAGTCCTTGCCCAAAAAGCGCACGAGGTTGTAACTCAACTGAAAAAAGTGCATGGTATCGAGGATGAGAACACGCTCAAAGAATTAGGGCAGCCGACTTTAAATATCCAGATTGATCGTGAAAAAGCGGCGCGTTATGGCATCAATGTCAGCGATATTCAAACGGTAGTTGCCAATTCCATCGGTGGCGCACCTGTTTCCAACTTCTTAGAAGATGAAAAGACTTTCGGAATCGCAGTGCGCCTGAACGAGGCAAGTCGCAATGATATCCCGGATGTTTCAAACTTATTAGTAGACACTCCAAACGGCCAAAAAGTTCCTTTAGCAATGGTCGCCAATGTTCAGCTGACAGATGGGCCTTTCTTCATCTATAGGGAAGCCGGAAAACGTTATATTGCCGTCATCTTTAGCGTGCGCGGTCGTGACTTAGGTAGCGCTGTAGAGGACGCTAAGTACTTGGTTGAAAAGAATGTTGCATTGCCAACCAATTACAGTATTTCATGGGATGGGCAGTTCAATCAAATGAAAGCCGCTCAGCAAAAGTTGATGGTCATCATCCCATTAACTCTGGTGGCGATTTTCTTGTTGCTCGTGACTGCTTTGGGTAACTTCCGAGATGCTGTCATTGTTTTGATTAATGTTCCGTTTGCAGCGATTGGCGGCATTATTGCCTTGCATCTTGGTGGTGAGACCTTAAGTATCTCTGCTCTATTTGGTTTCTTATCCCTCTTTGGTATTGCGATTCAAGATGGTGTGATTCTGATTTCCTATATCAATAAGACGGTAGCTGAAGAGCATGGTGCGATGAAAGACGCGATGGTCGACGGCGCTGCATTACGTGTTCGCCCTGTATTGATGACAGCGATGTTAGCTGGTTTAGGTCTCTTACCCGCAGCCTTATCTCACTCCATTGGATCTGAGGCGCAGCGTCCATTGGCCTTGGTAATTGTGGGTGGCATGGTGACTACAACAATTCTGACCTTGCTGGTATTACCAGTGATCTACGCTGCCATGAGAGCGCGTGGCGTACGTAAACCAGGACTAGTTTAGTAATGTCAAAGCAACCGCATATCCTAGTATCAAATGATGATGGTTACTTGGCCCCAGGCTTATTGGCCTTAGTTAATGCAGTGCGTCCTTTGGGGCGTATTACGGTAATTGCACCAGAGCAAAACCATAGCGGCGCATCCAATTCATTAACGCTTTCAAGGCCACTGTCGATTCATCGTGTCGCTGGTGGTGAGCGTGATGGCTTCTTCTTTATTAACGGTACGCCCACAGACTGTGTTCACGTTGCGATGACTGGTTTTTTAGATGAAAAGCCTGACCTTGTGATCTCTGGCATCAATCAAGGTGAAAACATGGGTGAGGATACGCTTTACTCTGGCACTGTTGCTGCCGCGGTTGAAGGTGTGATGTTTGGAGTGCCTGGAATTGCGTTCTCTCAAATTGATCGTGGTTGGAATCGGATTGAAGATGCAGCTAAAGCTGCCCACGATGTTGTTGCGCAAATGTTGGTTTCAGCGCTTTCGCATTCGAATGGCGATGGCACCGCAACTTTACTGAACGTCAACATTCCGAATCGGCCGTATGCAGATTTATATCGTTGGCGAGTGACTCGCTTGGGTAATCGCCACCATTCACAGCCGGTAGTCGTACAAGATAGCCCGCGGGGTGAGAA